>JAKBBP010000014.1:0-3377 GCA_021808445.1 Pseudomonadota bacterium | reverse complement strand
GCGCCGCTGGGAAGGGCGCCGCTGCTGACCTCGAGGGGCCGATGACTGGAATCGTGCATGAGGGGCGCAGGCTGGAGGCAGGGGAGGGTGGAAGAGTCGGACACGGCCGGCCGGATCCCCGGGGCAGGGCGCACGCGCGCTCCGGCAGGATACGGCATGGGAAGCTACGATTCGCAGGCCATGACCATCGCGCCTCGACCGCTTTCCGGAGATGCATTCCCCGGCCTCGCGATGTCCAGCATGCTGGCCGTGCAGACCCTGGCCTCGGCGGCGGCGCTGGCAGTGCCGGCGATCGCGCCCGCGGTGTCCGCGACCACCCGTCTGCCCTTGAGCGCGGTGGGGCTGTACAGCGGAGCGCTGTACGTGGGGGCCATGCTCTCGGCCATCAACGCCGGAATCCCCGTGGTGCGCCTGGGCGCCATGCGCACGGCCCAGTCCTGCCTCGCCATCGTCGCCTGCGGCCTGCTCCTCGTGGCCAGCGCGGTGCCGACCCTGATGCTGCTGGGCGCGGTACTGGTGGGAGGCGGCTACGGCAGCTCGACCCCGGCCAGCTCGCATCTGTTCGCCTATGAGGTGCCGCCGCGCTGGCGCGGACTGGTGTTCTCCATCAAGCAGACCGGCGTGCCCCTCGGGGGCATGCTGGCTGGAGCCCTGCTGCCCGCCGCCGACCAGCGAGTGGGCTGGCGCCTGGCCCTGCCCCTGCTGGCCCTGGTCTGCGTGGTCTGCAGCGCGCTGCTGCAGACGCTGCGCGCTCGCTTCGATCGCTACCGGGAGCCCGGCCGACGCGTCGGAGCCGGCGGCTCGCTGCGTACGCTTCGAATGGTCTGGACCCATGCACCCATGCGCGAGCTGGCCCTGTCCACGCTGTTCTTTGCCGCCATGCAGGGAAGCCTGGCCAGCTACCTGGTCGCCCAGGCGCATGTGGGCGCGGGGCTGGACGCCGTGCGCGCCGGGCTGCTGCTGGCGGCCGCGCAGGCGGCCGGCGTGGTGGGGCGCATTGCCTGGGGCTGGATCAGTGATCACTGGGTGCGCCCTTCGCGCATGCTGGCGCTGCTGGCGCTGGCGATGGGGCTGTGCGCCTTGCTGGCCGGGCTGCTGACTCCGGCCTGGCCGCGGCCCGCGCTGTGGGCGCTGGCCCTGGTGTTCGGCGCCACGGCCACGGGATGGAACGGTGTGTACCTGGCCGAGGTCGCGCGCCTGGCGCCTGCCGGCATGGCGGGGGTGCTCACCGGAGGCACGTTGTTCTTCACCTTCTGCGGCGCCTTCGCGGGGCCCTCGGTCTTCGCCGCCGTGGCCTCGCTGACCGGGCGCGTGGGCAACGGCTACCTGGTCATGGGCGGCGTGCTCGCGACCCTGGGTGCACTGTTGCTCGCGAGGCAGGCCCGTCGCGGGCGAAGCTAGCTTCGCACCAGGGATCGTAGGCCCTGGGAGCGGGCCCTCGATACGTAAAACTGCTTATATGGATCATGCATAGCAGCTAGTCCATGCGCGCAGGTGGTGCGGCGCGCGAAGCTGCGCGAACATGAAGGCCGGCAGTCGCGGTTTCGCGCCTCGCCGATCCGATTCCACAAGAAGGGGACAAATCCGTGCAAGCCAATCGAGCCGAGGCATCGGGCCATGCGCTCACCCAGGGCCAGGTCACCGCGGCCATCGCGTTTTCCGCGCTGGGCTGGGCCTTCGACCTGTTCGACCTTTTCATTCTCCTGTACGTCGCGCCGGTGCTGGCCAAGGTGTTCTTCCCCTCCGGACAGCAGATGCTGTCGCTGGCGGGGGTCTACGCCGCATTCACCGCCACCTTGATCATGCGACCGGCAGGAGGCTGGATCTTCGGGCGTTTCGCCGACCTTCGCGGGCGTCGGCGGGCCATGGTCGTGGCGGCGGTGGGCGTGGGCCTGTCCACCGCGCTGATGGGTGCGCTGCCCACCGTGCAGACCATCGGTCTGCTTGCGCCCGCGCTGTTCCTGGGGCTGCGCCTGGTGCAGGGTGTGTTCATGGGGGGCATGGTGGCCTCCACCCACACCCTGGGCACCGAGTCCATCGCGCCGAAGCATCGTGGACTGGCCTCGGGCATCATCTCCGGCGGAGGCTCCGGCGTGGGCAAGCTCATGGCCTCCCTGGTGTTCCTGAGCGTGACCTCGTTGTTCCCCGGTCCGGCCTTCGCGCAGTGGGGCTGGCGTGTCATGTTCTTCAGCGGGCTGATCAGCTCCCTGCTCGGGCTGTTCGTGTTCAGCCGCCTGCACGAGTCGCCGCTGTGGGAAGCCCTGCAGCGCGCCCAGGCCGGCGAGGCCGCGCGCAAGTCGCCATCCGCGCCAGCCGCGCCATCCGCGCGCCTGGGCGCCTTCGTGCCGGTGGTGTTGCTGTGCATCGTGCTGACCAGCTGTGGTGGCGGGCTCTCCTACCTGACATCCGGCTACCTGCCCACCTTCATGAAACTGGTGAACCACGTCAAGCCGAAGGACCTGGGACAGATCCTCAGCCTGTCGGCGCTGGCCGTGATCGCCGCCTCGGTGTTCTCGGGCTGGCTCACCGACATGGTCGGGCGCAAGCCCGCCATGCTGGTCTACGGCGTGGTTTCGCTGGTGACGATCCCGCTGATGTACCACGGGCTCGCGCAGGCCCGCTCGCTGCGTGAAATCGGCATGTACTCGGTGCTGCTCAGCGCGGTGGGCACCTTCTGCTACGCGCCGCTGCTCATCGTGCTCAACGAGCGCTTTCCCACCTCCATCCGATCCAGCGGAACGGCCGTGTCGTGGAACATCGGCTTCGCGCTTGGCGGCTCGATGCCCGTGGTGGTGTCGTTGATCGCCAAGGCCTCCAGCGGGCTGAGCGTGGCGCTGGCCATCGCCACCGGCGTGCTCGCGGTGGCCTACCTGCTGGCGGCCTGGGCCACTCCCACCCGGCACAACCTGATGCACTGAAGCACGCGGCTGCCGCCGCGCCAGGCCCCCCGGACCCTCGTTCCGGGAGGGGCCGGGCCTCGTGCACCCCGCGCAATCCACACGAACCCCAAGAACCCCCAAGAACCACCCGAGGAGACCTCATGATGAAACCCCACAAGCTGCTGGGCCTGGGCATCGCCGTGGCCGCCGCCTGCGCCGTCCAGGCGCGTGCCGCGGGCCCGACCGTGTACGGCAATCTCGATGTCGGCGTCACGCACGCCACGGGGGCGCCCGGCGGATCGCTCACCGAGCTGACCGCGGGCAGCGACTTTCCCGACCAGATCGGTTTTCGCGGCAGCGAGGCGCTGGGCGGGGGCAGCTCGGTGGTCTATGACCTGGCCACGGGCTTTTGCGGCGCGGGCGACTTCACCAATGGCACCTCGGCGACCAGCCTGCCCTCGAACGGCTACTGCACCGGCGGCGGCTTCATGCAGCGTA
>JAKBBP010000112.1 GCA_021808445.1 Pseudomonadota bacterium | reverse complement strand
GCGTCCATGCACAGGTCCAGGATGCGCAGGCTCGAAGCCCCGCAGGCGGCGCGGGCCTCGCCCACGCCGACCTGCTCGGCGCCCAGGGTCTGCACCGCCAGGAGCGCGGGCGGCTCCGTGTCGGGCAGACCACGGCAATCCGCGAATCCGCGGACCTCGCGCGTGGGGACCACGACGCCGGCCACTTCCTGGCCGCGCTGCCAGACCCAGGGGTCGGCCACGATCACCAGCCTGGCCAGGCTGCGGGCCTCGGGCAGCGCCAGCAGGCGCGCGATCAGCTCCGGGCCGATGCCGGCGGCATCGCCCAGGGTGAGCGCGACCACGGGCCGCGCGGGATTCAGGGCTTCGATCATGCTCGGGTCCGCCTCAATCGCCCCAGATCTTGCGGTATTCCTTGCGGTACCCGTTGTCCGGGTCGAAGACGTTGTGCTTGCCTCCGTCGTACATGATGTTCTGGGGAGTGACCAGGTGCACCGGAGGCGAATACACGTAGGGCTTGTCGCCGGCGAAGGCGCGGTTGAGCTCGTCCACGGCCTCCCAGCCTTGCAGGTTCAGCGGCTCGGCCACCGTCGCGGCCTGGTACTTGCCCTTGCGGATGCGATCGAAGGCGGAGACGGACCCGTCCCCCGCCGAGATGTTCACCAGGTGGGTTCCGGTGGAGGCCAGGGTGGGCACCATGAAGTCGTAGTACAGGTCGTTGATGCCCAGGGAATAGGTCCAGGAGGAGCCAAAGCGCTGCAGCAGCGAGCTGGTCAGCGTGGGGATGCGGTTCGCGGTGTCGGCCAGCGGAGTGTCTTCCACCGCCAGCAGCTTGCAGCCGCTGCATTCCTTGATCACCTTGGCCATGGCGTCGGACTTGGCGATGGCGATGGAAAAGGCGGAGTCGGTGAAGATCACCACTCCCGCGTGGCCGTGGGACTTCACCACGGCGTACAGCGCCGCCACCTCCGCGACCTTGTTGGCATCGGTGGTGATGTTGTCGAACATGCCGTTGACCGGGCCGGCGACCGGCGCGGCATGCCAGCCCACGACCGGCACGCCGCGCTTGTGGGCCACTTGCAGGTCGGCGGCCTGTTCCTTGGCGTCGAAGCCGCCGAGGATGATGCCGTTGGGGTTCAGCGCCAGCGCCTGGTCGAGGGCCGAGGTGCGTCCGGACACGGTGCCGCGGCCGTCGATGACCCGCAGCTTCCAGCCGATGGCCTTGGCCGCCTGCTTGACGCCCTTGTAGACCCCCAGCACGCCGTCGTTCTTCATGTCGGAGGCGACATAGACGATGAATTTGCCGGACTGGGCCTTGGGCCCGGTGGTCGGCCCGGTCCATTGGGTCTGGTGGGCCAGCGCGGCGTCGACGATGCGGGTGGCCGCGGCCAGGTTGTCCGAGGCCTGCGAGCCAGCGGCCAGGGCCAGGGGCGGCGTGGCCATTCCGATGGCACCGATGAACATCGCGGCGCTCAGGCGCTTCAGGGTCAAAGCCATGTCTTCTCTCCTCGTTCTTGGTGGAATTGCGGGCAGCGGCCCGCTCGTTGGCGAACGCATCCAGGCTCTCAGCGCGCTTGACGCTTGATGGCCTCGAGACGGCGTTTCTGCGCCCAGCCCGCCGCACCGATGGATGCGACCAGCGTGACTCCGTTGAACATCGGCTCCACCCAGAAGGCGCCGCCGAGTTGCTGAATGCCCGATATGCCGACCGCGAGAATGGCCACGCCGACCACGGTTCCCCACACGTTGACCCGCCCGGGCTTGATGGTGGTCGAACCCAGGAAGGCGCCGACCAGGGCGGGCAGCAGGTACTCCAGACCCACGCTGGCCTGGCCGATGCGCAGTCGCGCGGCGAGCACCACGCCGGCGAAGGCGGTGATGGCGCCCGAGCTGATGAAGGCCCACATGGTGTAGTTGCGCGCGCGGATGCCGTTGAGTTCGGCGGCCTTCGGGTTGGCGCCGATGGCGTAGAGCGCGCGCCCCATCGGGGTGTGGTCCAGCACCACCCACAGCAGCAAGGCCAGGCCGAGCATGTACAGCGCGGGTAGCGGAATCCCGGCCAGGCGCCCGATGGCCAGGGCGTAGAAACTGGAGGGCAGATTGCCCGTGATCTGCTCGCCGCCGCTGTACCACAGGGCCACGGCGTAGATCACCGTGCCCGTGCCCAGCGTGGCGATGAAGGCGTCGATCTGCGCGCGCTCGACCAGCAGCGCGTTGAGCAGGCCGAAGGCCGCCCCGCAGGCCACCACCAGCGCGGCCGCCAGGGGCCAGGGCATGCCCCAGCGCAACTGCAGGGAAATGGCGAGGATGTGCCAGAGCACGATGCCGTAGCCCACCGTCAGGTCGATCTTGCCGGCGACCATGGGGATCATGGCCGCCAGCGCGAGCAGCGCGATGATGGACTTGTCCCCGAGCACGGAGCGCAGGTTGAACAGGGTGGGAAAGGAATGCGGCAGCAGGATGGAGAAGAACACCAGCAGCGCCAGGGTGAGCCAGACCAGTCCGTACACGGGCAAGGTGGCGAGCAGCCTGCGCAGCACGCCGCCGACGCTGTCCGCCGCCGGAAGGTCCTCGGGGCTTGGCTCCAGGGCGGTGGAGCGGATGCTTGTGGTCATGCGGGGTCTCCTCCCAGGGATGGCTTCGCGGCTTCAGGCCGCTTCGACGGAGCTGCCGGCCGCGTGCTGCAGCAGGCTTTGCGCGGTGATGGCCTCGGCGTGCAATTCCTGCACGATGCGGCCGCGGGCGAACACCAGCGCGCGGGTGCACAGGTTCGCCACTTCCTCGAAGTCCGTCGACACGACGACGATGGCCGTGCCGGAGGCGGCCACTTCGCGCAGCACCTTGTAGATCTCGGCCTTCGCGCCCACGTCCACGCCGGCCGTGGGCTCCTCCAGGATGAGCACCGGCTGGCCTAGTGCGATCCAGCGGCCGAGCACCACCTTCTGCTGGTTGCCCCCGCTGAGATCCTCGATGTGCGCGTGCGGCGCCGCCGGGCGCACGTCGAAGCGCTGGATCAGCCGCAGGGCGCCTTCGCGCTCCTTCGCGCGCCGCACCAGCTGCCAGCTTCCGCCCCGCAGCGCGGGGTGCAGGAACAGGTTCTCCTGCACCGACATGCCGCGGGCGAGGTTCTCCTCGATGCGGTCCGCGGCGACCAGGCCGATGCCGCCGGCGATGGCGCGGGCGGGCGAGCCCGGATCGCAGGCCCGACCGTCGACCTCGATGCTGCCGGCACTGCGGGGAAAGGCCCCGAACAGCGCCCGGCTGAGAATCTCATGCCCGCCGCCGCGCAGCCCCACCAGCCCGACGATCTCCCCGGCCGCCACGTCCAGGTCGATGGGACCGACGAAGGCGGCGCGCACGCCGCGGGCGCGCAGGCGACAGGCCCCGGCCGCGGCGGCCGGCGCGCGCTCGAGCCGCACACGGCGGCCCACGATGAGCTCCACCAGCCGGGCCTCATCCACTTCGGCGACCGGGGTCACCGCGACCAGCTTGCCGTCGCGCATGATCGCGGCGCGG
>JAKBBP010000055.1 GCA_021808445.1 Pseudomonadota bacterium | reverse complement strand
CCAGTTACGCCTGATGACCATAGCGAGGTGGAACCACTCCTTCCCATCCCGAACAGGACCGTGAAACGCCTCAGCGCCGATGATAGTGCGCATTCGCGTGTGAAAGTAGGACATCGTCAGGCTCCCCATTTTCCCGATGGGAAATTCAAGCCCGGTTACGCGAGTAACCGGGCTTTTGTCTTTGGGCGCCGGCCGATGCCGCGCGCTGGTTCGCCCGCCTGCATTGCGCGAAAATGTCCCCCGTGACCCCCGAAACCGCATCCGAAATCCCGGCCAGCGAATGGCGCCTGTGCGTGGCGCCCATGCTGGACTGGACCGACCGGCATTGCCGCTATTTCCACCGGCAGCTCAGCCGGGGTGCGCGCCTGTACACGGAAATGGTCACCACCGGCGCGCTGCTGCACGGCGATCAGGCACGGCATCTGGATTTCGATCCCGCCGAGCATCCCCTGGCCCTGCAGCTCGGGGGCAGCGAGCCGGCCGAGCTCGCGGCCTGTGCACGCCTGGCGCTGCGTTGGGGCTATGCGGAGGTGAATCTGAACTGCGGCTGCCCGAGCCCGCGCGTGCAGCGTGGCGCCTTCGGCGCATGCTTGATGGCCGAAGCCGGACGGGTACGCGACTGCGTGGGCGCGATGCGCGACGCCGTGGGAGATGCCCTGCCGGTGACGGTCAAGCACCGCATCGGCATCGACCGCATCGAGGACTACGCATTCATGCGCGACTTCGTCGGCACGGTGGCCGAGGGCGGCTGCCGCGTGTTCATCGTGCACGCCCGCAATGCCTGGCTGGACGGACTGAGCCCGAAGGACAACCGCGAGGTGCCGCCGCTGCGCTATGAGCTGGTCTACCGGCTCAAGCGGGAGTTCCCGGGCCTCGTCATCGTGCTCAACGGGGGCGTGCGCGACGATGCCGCCGTGCGCGAGCACCTCGCGCGGGTCGACGGGGTGATGGTGGGGCGCGAGGCCTACCAGCGTCCCTGGTGGCTTTCCGGCTGGGATCGCGATCACCTCGGCGGGGCGGGTCGGCAGGCCACGAGCCCGGAGCAGGTCGAGGAGGTGATGCGCGCCTATTGCGAACGCATGGCCCGGCAGGGCGTGCCCCCCTTCGCGGTGGTGCGGCACATGCTGGGGCTCTGGAAAGGCGCGTCGGGCGCGCGCATGTGGCGGCAGGCGCTGAGCGAGCCGCGGCACCGGCGCCTGCCCGCCGGCGAATTGTTCCGCATCGCCGCGCAGGCCCGACTCGCGGCCTGAAGCCGGATCGAGCGGCGTCTATCCGCGCCTATCCGCGTCCAAGCGCGCCCAGCCGCGCTGCCTGGCGGTGGATCAGCGATCGCCGTCGTTGAGCCCGGATTGCGCCTGCACGCCGGGCAGTGCGTCCCGCAAGTGCTCCAGGGACTCTCCCGGTTGCCAGGGCCGCCCCAGGCGCTGCTCGATGTACTCGCGAATCAGGCGACGCACGACCTGCGAGGGCGTCTGGTCCTCGCGCGCGCACAGGTGTTCGAACACCTCCTTCTTGCGAGGGTCGATGAGCACGGTCAGGCGGGTGGTTCGTTGTTCCATGCGCCCAATTGTATTAGCATGACATGCACATTGCATGTGTATTGTGTATGCAGCCAACGCCACGATGGGCCCCCTGAACTCCGTGCCGCTGCTGGGCCTGGCGCTCGGCGTCGCCGCTGCCTGGGCGCTGGTCGGGCTGGCCGCGCTGTTGCGCCCCCATTCCACGCACTGGGTGGCCCTGCGGGTGTTCCCGCTGGGGGCCGTGCTTTGCGCAGCGATGGCCCTGCTGGGCCTGCTGGGCGTGTTCGCGACGCCGCAGGAGGCGAGCCTGGCGCTGGGAGCGAGCGGGCTGGTGCTGCACTGGCGCCTGGACCCGCTGTCGGGGTTTTTCCTGCTGCTGTTGGGCAGTTCGGCATTCGGCAGCACGGTGTTCGCCTGCGGTTATTTCCGCACGGGCGAAGGTGCGCCGCCAGGGCAGATCGGCCTGCTCTATCACCTGTTCCTGGCCAGCATGACCCTGGTGCTGCTGGCGGCCGACGCCTTCGGATTCCTGCTCGCCTGGGAGGCCATGGCCCTGGCCTCCTACCTGCTCGTGCTCACCCGCGACGACCTGCAGGAAGTGCGTGACGCCGGATTCCTGTACCTGCTCATGGCCCACCTGGGCGCCCTGTGCCTGGTGGCGATGTTCGTGCTGCTGGCCCAGTCGCCGGGCTCGGCGGCAGCGGCGGCCCAGCCCCAGGCCTGGCTGCAGGGCCTGTCCTTCGCATCCATGCGCCTGGCCGCGCCTGGGGCCGCCACGCTGGGGCTCGCCATGTTGCTGGCCGTCGTGGGATTCGGCGCCAAGGCGGGCCTTCTGCCCCTGCACGCCTGGCTGCCGGAGGCACACCCCGCCGCTCCCTCTCCGGTGTCCGCGCTGATGAGCGCGGTCATGCTCAAGACCGCGCTCTACGCTTTGCTGCGCGTGTCGCTGGATCTGCTGCACCTGGACAGCATGGCCTGGGGCGTCGCGCTGCTCCTGCTGGGCTTGGCGGGAGCCCTCATGGGGGTGTTGCAGGCGGCGGTGCAGGAGGACATGAAGCGCCTGCTGGCATGGTCCTCGGTGGAGAACATGGGTCTGGCCTTCGCCGCGCTGGGCCTGGCGCTGGTGTTCCGGGCCTCGGGCATGCCGGCGTTGGCCGCGCTGGCGCTGGCGGCCATGCTGTTCCAGCTGCTGCACCATGCCATGGCCAAGAACCTCTTGTTCCTGGCCACCGGCTCGGTGATGCACGCCACCAGCCAGCGCAGCCTGGGCATGCTGGGCGGGCTCTTGCACAGCATGCCCTGGGTCGGCTGGAGCGCGCTGGTGGGCACGCTGGCGATGGCCGGCCTGCCGCTGCTGGGCGGCTTTGTCGCGGAGTGGCTGCTGCTGCAGGCCTTCGTCCTGGCGCCGCACCTGCCGCAGGCTCTGCTGGGCATGTTCGTCGCCCTGGGGGCCGCCATGCTGGTGCTGGTGGCCGCGCTGGCGGCCTTCGTGATGGTCAAGTTCTACGGCGTCGTGTTCCTGGGCCGGCCGCGCGAGCCGGCGCTGGCGCGCTCCGGGGCGCACGACGCCGGCCTGGCGCAGCGCGCCGGGCTGGTGTTCCTGGCCGTGCTGTGTGTGTTGCCGGGTCTGTTTCCCGGCGTGGTGCTGCGCCTGGTGGCGCGTGCGGAGCAGCCCCTGCTGGGCCAGATGGTGAGCTGGGGCGGGGGGGTGTCGCGCCTGGCGCCCTTGTCCCCCGAGCGGGCGAGCTTCGATCCCCTGGCCCTGGTGGTGCTGGGCCTGGCACTGACGGCCTGCGGCTTGCTGGCCGCGCATGCCTGGCGAGCCGCGCCGGCCCGCCGTGCGCCCGCCTGGGCCTGCGGGGAAGGGGCGATCAGCGCGCGCATGCAGGACAGCGCCGAAGGCTTCGGCCAGCCGGTGCGGCGCCTGTTCGCGCCGCTGTTCGATGTGCACAGCCAGGCCAGCGGGCCTGCCGAGGACGCGCCGCGCTACACCGAGCAGGTGCGCGACCCGCTGCGCACCCGCCTGTACCAGCCCCTGGCCAGCGCGGTGCTGGGCCTGGCCAGGCGCGCGGGACGATTGCAGCAGGTGGGCATGGCGGGCTATCTGCTCTATACCTTTGCCACCCTGTTGTTGCTGCTGTTGCTGGTGTTGCGCTGACCGGGAGCCCGCCGCGATGGATCTCATGGAATTCGCCGTCGAAGCCGCCACGCAGGTACTCAGCGTGGCGGCGGCCCTGGCGCTGGCCCCGCTGCTCCTGGGCTGGGTGGCGCAGTGCAGGGCGTGGCTGTCGAATCGCCACGCGCCGCCGCTGACCCAGCCCTACTGGCGCCTGCGCAAGCTCTGGCGCCGGCAACCGGTGCTTCCCGAGGGCTCCAGCCCCTTGTTCCGAGCGGCCCCCTACGGAGTGCTGGGCTGCATGAGCGCGGCCGCGGCCATCATCCCCTCGCTGGGCGCGGGTCTGCCGCTGGCCTCGGTGGCCGACGCGATCGCCCTGGTCGGCCTGTTCGCGCTGGCGCGGGTGTTCCAGTCCCTGGCCGCGATGGACACCGGAACCGCCTTCGCCAGCCTGGGGGCGCGGCGCGAGATGATGCTGGGCTTCCTGGCGGAGCCTGCCTTGCTGATGGTGCTGTTCACCGCCTCGCAGTTCGCCGGCAGCACGCAGCTGCCGGCGCTGGCGCAGGCCCTGCACGATCACGGCCCGAGCATTCATCCCGGCCTGGCCTTCGGCGCCGTCGCCTTTGTCATGGTGCTGCTGGCCGAGAACGCCCGCCTGCCGGTGGACAACCCGAGTACCCACCTGGAGCTGACCATGATCCACGAGGCCATGGTGCTGGAGTATTCGGGGCGCCACCTGGCGCTGATCGAATGGGCGCAGGCGCTCAAGCTGTACAACTACATGTGCATGGGCTTTGCGATGTTCGCGCCCTGGGGCATGTCCATGCCACGCCAGGCGCTGGTCTGGTTGCTGCCCGCACTGCCTGCGCTGCTGGCCAAGCTGGCGCTGGCTGGGGCGGGAGTGGCTCTCATCGAGACCAGCAGCGCCAAGCTGCGCGTGTTCCGCGCCCCCGAGTTCCTGGCCACGGCCTTCCTGCTGGCCGTGCTGGGTCTGTGGGTGGGCCTGATGCTGGAGCCCTGAGTCGTGCAGACCGTGGCTCCGATCCTCGCCCTGGCGCAGCTGCCCGCTGCCCTGCAGGGCATTCACCTGTTTGCGGCGCTGTTGCTGCTGCTGTCCTTCGCCATGTTGTCGCAGCGCCGGGTGATGGGCCTGATCTGGCTGTTTGCCTGGCAGGGAGCGCTGCTCGCGGGCAGTTCCGTGCTGGTGGCCTGGAGCACCGGGCAATCCGAGTTGTACGGCTCGGCGCTGCTGGCCCTGGTGCTCAAGGTGTTGGTGCTGCCCTGGGTGCTGCTGCGCCTGACCCGGCGCCTGCGAGCGCAATGGGACATCGAGCCCCTGTTGAACATTCCGGGAATGCAGCTCATCGGCATGGCGCTGGTGCTGTTCGCCTTCGCGCTGGCGCAGCCGCTGGAGTCCCTGGCGCATGGCGCCACGCGCGGTCTGCTGGGCATCGCGATGGCCGTGGTCTTCCTGGCCTTGCTCATGATGATCAGCCGGCGCAACGCGATCGCGCAGGTGCTGGGATTTCTGTCGCTGGAAAACGGCCTGCTGTTCGCCGCCACCGCCGCCACGCGCGGCATGCCCATGGTGGTGGAACTGGGCATCGGACTGGATCTGCTGGTGGGGGTGTTCATCCTGGGGGTGTTCGTGCTGCGCATCCGCGAGCAGTTCGACAGCCTGGAGCTGCCGCAGGAGCCCCAGGCGGAGCTCGTGACCCGCCTGCCGGAACCCTGGCCGGAACCCTGGCCGGACCCGCTGCCCGGCACCGGCGTGCCGGCCTCGCGCGAGGCGCCCTGAGCATGCAGACCTCCACCTGGTTCGCCTACCTGCCGGCGGCGGTGCTGGCGCTGCCGCTGGCAGGCGCGGCCACGCTGGGCTGGCTGGGCCTGCGCCGCGGGGCCGACTACCTGAACCTGGCCTTCAGCGTGCTGGGCTTCGCGCTGGCCTGCCTGCTGGCCCTGGCGGTCGTGCTGGGCGGCCCGCTGCTTGCGCTGGGCCAGCAGTTGTACGCGGATGCGCTGAATACCTACCTGGTGCTGTTGACCACCTTCGTGGCGGCCGGCACCGCGGCCTTCTCGGTGCCCTACATGCGCGTGGAGCAGGCAGCCGGGCGTCTGGGCGGGCAGCGCCTGCGCCTGTACCACGGCATGTTCCAGCTGTTCGTGTTCACCATGCTGCTGGCATTGTTGAGCAACAACCTGGGTCTGCTGTGGGTGGCCATGGAGGCGGCCACGCTGGCCACGGTGTTGCTGGTGTCGCTGTATCGCAGCCCCGCAGGCTTGCAGGCGGCGTGGAAGTATTTCATTTTGTGCGGCGTCGGACTGGCGCTGGCGCTGTTCGGAACCGTGCTGGTCTATGCGGCAGCCGAGCGCGTGCTGGGAGGGCAGGGCGCTCAGGCCCTGCTGTGGACAAGACTGGCCGCGGCGCGCGGCGCACTGGCGCCGGCCGCGATGAGCGTCGCCTTCGTGTTCGTGCTCGTGGGCTACGGCACCAAGGTGGGGCTGGTGCCCCTGCATAGCTGGTTGCCCGACGCCCACGCCGAGGGGCCGACACCGGTGTCGGCCGTGCTTTCCGGGCTGTTGCTCAACGTGGCCCTGTACGCGGTGCTGCGCATGAGGGTACTGGTCGACGGCAGCGTGCACGCGGCCTGGCCGGGGCTGCTGCTGCAGGGCTTCGGCGTGCTGTCGGTGTTGACCGCTTCCCTGCTGCTGTGGCGGCAGAAGGACGCCAAGCGGCTGTTTGCCTGGTCGTCCATCGAGCACATGGGCCTGGCCAGCTTCGGATTCGGGTTGGGCACGCCCCTGGCGAGTTTCGCGGCCCTGCTGCACCTGAGCGTGCATGCGCTGACCAAGAGCGCGATCTTTTTCAGCGTGGGGCATGCGTCGCAAAAGGCCGGATCCCCGCGGCTGGACGACATCCGCGGGCTGCGCGCCCGCTCGCCGGCTCTGGGCTGGTTGTTGCTGCTGGGGGCGCTGGCCATTGTCGGCCTGCCGCCCTTCGGGGTGTTCACCAGCGAGTTCCTGATCCTGGGCAGCGCCTTGCAGTCGGCGCCGTGGAGCGTGGCGCCTCTGCTGCTCGGCCTGCTGGTGGCACTGGCCGCGGTGCTGTGGCGTGTGCAGGCCATGGTGTTCGGGCGGGAGCATGAGCCGGGCCTGCGCCGCCTGCCGCAGCGCCCGTGGTTGTTGCCGGCCTGGCTGCATCTGGGCCTGGTGCTGTGGCTGGGGCTGTGGATCCCGGGCCTGCTGGCGCAGGCCTGGCGCGCGGCGGCCCTGGTGCTGGGGAGCACGGCGTGACGCGCGGCACAGTCGTTGCGGGCGCCCGTACCTGGGAGCGCCTGGGCCTGCAGTTCGAGGCCGTGGACGTGGATGCGCTGCAATGGGCCGAGCTGGCCCGACGCATGCACGAGCGCGGCGCACGACTGCTCAGTCTGTGGGGTGAGCAGCTCGGACCCGAGGGGCCGAACGGGCACGATGCGCGTGCGGGACAGGGCGCGTGCGGCGGCTTCGCCGTGCTCGCGCTTTGGCTGCACGAGCAGGGCCTGCAACTCGCCGGCCTGCGGCTGGCGTCCAGCCTGCTCTATCCGGGCCTGCACGAGGCCTTCCCCGTGGCAGCGCGCCTGCAACGCGCCTTGCGTGACCTTCTGGGGCCCCAGGCCCAGGGCATGGATCCACGCCCCTGGCTGCGACACGGCGCCTGGCCGGCTGACTGGCAGCCCCTGCGCGCGGGGGCGGGCGAACGCCCGCCCGCGCCAGCTCCCGAAGCCTACGACTATGTGGCGGTACAGGGACGCGGAGTGCACGAGATCGGAGTCGGGCCGGTGCACGCTGGCATCATCGAGCCCGGGCAGTTCCGCTTTTCGGTGCTGGGGGAGCAGGTGCTGCGCCTGGAGCAGCGCCTGGGCTGGACCCACAAGGGCGTCGCGCGTTTGCTGCGGGGGCGCGACGCAGAGGGCGCGGTGCGCCTGGGTGCGCGACTCAGCGGCGACAGCACCGTGGCAGGGGCCTGGGCCACCTGCATGGCGCTGGAGGCCGCCGCCGGGGTGGAGATTCCGCGCCGCGCGCTGTGGCTGCGCGCGCTCCTGCTCGAGCGCGAGCGCATCGCCAATCATCTGGGCGACATCGGCGCCATCGCGGGGGATACCGGCCTGGCCTTCGGGCTGTCGCAGTTTTCCATGCTCAAGGAGCAGGTGCTGCGCGCGAACCTGAGGGCCTTTGGCGCGCGCTGGCCGATGGATGCCTTGTGCCCCGGGGGGGTGCGCTGCGATCCCGGCGAGCAGGCCCTGCGCGAGCTCGACGAACAATGCCTGAGCCTGCGCGCCGATGCGCAGGTGCTGCTGGCGGCCTTCGAGCAGCACGCGGGTCTGCAGGACCGGCTGCGTGGCACCGGGCGGGTGGAGCCCGAGCTGGCGCGCAGCCTGGGCATGCTGGGGCTGGCCGGGCGCGCCAGCGGCCAGGCACTGGACCTGCGCGCCCGCATGGCGCCCTACGATCGGCTGGAGCTTTGCATTCCCGTGCACGGGGGCGGTGACGTGGCCGCTCGGGTGGCCCAGCGCTTCGATGAGCTGTTCGAATCCCTGCGCCTGTGTCGCGAATGGCTGCGCACCCTGCCGGAGGGAGCCCTGCGCGCAGCCTGGCCGCAGCAGGTCGGGAGCGATGCGGGTAACTGGTCGCTGGGCCTGGTCGAAGGCTGGCGCGGCCCGGTGCTGGTGGCGCTGCGCGTGGAACGCGACGGGCGGGTCGGGCAGGCGCATGCGCATGACCCTTCGTGGCAGAACTGGCCCGCGGTGGAATGGGCCGCGACGCGCGACATCGTGGCCGATTTTCCCTTGATCAACAAGTCCTTCAACCTGTCCTATTCGGGGCACGACGGTTGAGAACAGTGCGTTGCGGGAGCTTGCACCATGTGGCACATTCTTCGCAGGGTCGCTCGCGTCGGCCTGGTCCCGACCGAGCCGGTCCCCGAGCCCGGGCCGGGCCCGGCGCCCGCCGTGCGCGAGGACCTGGATGCCGAGCTGCTGCGCCTGCTGGGGCACGCGCTGGCCGTGCGCCTGGTCGACGCCGGATCCTGCAACGGTTGCGAGTTCGAGCTCAACGCGCTGGGCAACGCCCATTACAACCTCGAGGGGCGTGGGGTGCATTTCGTCGCCAGCCCGCGCCATGCCGACCTGCTGCTGGTCACCGGGCCGGTGAGCCTGCACATGCGCGATGCGCTGCTTCGCACCTACGAGGCCATGCCCGAGCCTCGCCTGGTGGTGGCGGTGGGCGATTGCGCCGATTGCGGTGGGGAGTTCGCCGGCAGCTACGCGGTGTGTGGCGGCGTGGATGCCGTGCTGCCGGTGGATGCGCGCATTCCGGGCTGTCCGCCCAGCCCGCTGCAAGTGCTGCAGGGCCTGCTGGAGGCCGTGCGCCGGCGGGGCTGACGGCGGGGTCGAGGGCGGGGTCGACGGCGGGGTCGACGGCGGGGAGGCGCGCCCCCGGGCCGGTGAGGAATCAGCCCGGATCGAATTCCCGGCGCAGATCCTGGGCCATCGGACCGAAGTCCGCCGCCGACGCGATCTCCCGGTCCGGTCCCTCGGCGAAACGCTGGTAGTTGCGGCGCATCGAGGCTTCGTAGCTGGGATCGTAGTGCTGGGCGAGGAGTTCGCGCGTCAGTTCGGCGAAAGCCCCCTGGGCACTCAGTTGCTGCCAGCGCTGCACCGTCTGCGCGCCGCGCAACTCGCGCAGGGCATGCAGGCGGCGCTGCAGCTCGGCGGGATCGGAGATCATGTCGGCGTAGTCGCCGAGCAGCACCTGCACGCGTACGTCGAGGGCGGCGTGCAGGCGCAGGCACTCGGCGGCGCGCATGCGCTCGATCAGCGCCGGCGGCACCTGGAGGCGCCCGATCTTGCGGCTTTCGCTTTCCACGAACACCGGGCGCGCAGGGTCGAAGACGCGCAGCTGTTCCCAGATGCGGGTCTCGAAGGCCTTTTGCGAAGGCTGGGGCTCGGCCGCCATGCCGCCCAGCACGGAGCCGCGGTGGGCTGCCAGGCGCTCCAGGTCCAGCACTTGCGCGCCCCGCGCCTGAAGCGCCTGCAGCAGGCGGCTCTTGCCGCAGCCGGTGGGGCCGCACAGCACGATCAGGCGCTGCGCCTGGGCGAGGGCTTCCAGGTGTTCCACCAGCGCTGCGCGCAGAGCCTTGTAGCCGCCGCGCACCACCCCCACGGGAAAGCCGATCTGCGCGAGCACGTGGGCCATGGCGCCGGAGCGATTGCCTCCGCGCCAGCAGTACGCCAGCACGCGGTGGCGCCGCGGCCAGTCGCCTGCAGAGCGTTCGATGTGCAGCGCGATGTTGCGCGCCACCAGGGCCGCGCCCACGCGCTTGGCCTGGAAGGAACCCTGCTGCTTGTACAGCGTGCCCACACGCGCGCGCTCGGCGTCGTCCAGGACCCACCAGTTGGCCGCCCCGGGCAGGTGATCCAGCGCGAACTCCCCGGGGCTTCGCACGTCGAGCACGGCGTCGAAGCTCGCCAGTTCCCGCAAGGCCTGCGTCGCCTCGATGGGCTGCGGGTTCACGGCTTGCGCGCTCGCAGGTGGAGCAGAGGCTCCAGCACAGGCCACACGGTATCCAGCATGGTCGGTTGCGCGGCCGCGGTGGGATGGATGTTGTCTGCCTGGAACCAGTCGGGGTGATCGACGACTCCAGACAGCAGGAAGGGCACCAGGGCGGCGTGCTGCAGGCGCGCCACGCGGGGGAAGATGGCCTCGAAGCCGCGCGTGTAGGCCGGCCCGTAGTTCGGCGGGATGCGCATGCCGATGAGCAGCACGCGCGCACCGAACATCTGGCAGGCGCTGACCATGGAGCGGAGGTTGGACTCGGTGGCGGCCAGGGACAGTCCGCGCAGCGCGTCGTTGCCGCCGAGTTCGATCACCACCACCTTGGGCTGGTCGCGCTGCAGCAATGCGGGCAGGGCGCTCATGCCGCCGGCGGTGGTCTCGCCGCTGATGCTGGCGTTGACCACCTTCCACGGCGCATGGCGCTCATGCAGGCGACGTTGCAGCAGCGCCACCCAGCCGGCGCCCGTCTCCAGCCCGTAGCCGGCCGACAGGCTGTCGCCGATGACCAGCACGACGGGGCTGGCGTCGGTCTTGCCCGTGCCGGCCGCGAAGGCCTGCGAGCACGCGGCCAGGACCAGCAGCAGAGTTCCTAGAATGAGGGTCCACTTGTTCCGCATCTCATGTCCTCGAATTCCGATCAAGACGCCATTGTCGCCCAGCATCTGTGCAAGACGGTGGGCGATGCCGGCGCGCAGCTGGCCGTGCTCGACGATCTGAGCCTGCGCGTGCCGCGCGGCGGCAGCCTGGCCATCGTCGGACCCTCGGGTTCCGGCAAGTCGACCTTGCTGGGCCTGCTGGCGGGGCTGGACCTTCCAAGCTCGGGCAAGGTGTTGCTGGAGGGCGTCGACCTGTTCTCCCTGGACGAGGACGCGCGCTCGCGCCTGCGGGCCACGCGTCTGGGCTTCGTGTTCCAGAATTTCCAGTTGATCGGACACCTGGATGCGCTGCACAACGTGGCCCTCGCGCTGGACATCGCGGGCCATGGGGAGTCGCCGCTGCGCGAGGCGCGCGAGATGCTCGCTCGGGTGGGGCTGGGAGGGCGCGAGCATCGCAAGCCCGGGGTGCTCTCGGGCGGCGAGCAGCAGCGCGTGGCGCTGGCGCGCGCCTTCGTCACGCGCCCGGCGCTGCTGCTGGCCGACGAGCCCACCGGCAATCTGGACGCGGCCACGGGCGAGCGCATCATCGAGCTGTTGTTCGATTTGCAGCGTCAGCAGGGCAGTACCCTGGTCCTGGTCACCCATGATGCGCGGCTGGCGGCGCGCTGCGACGCGGTACTCGAACTGCAGGCCGGGCGGGTGTTGCAGCGCAGCATGGAGCCTCCGGCGCCCGCCTATCCGATGGAAACGATCGAACCCAGCCCGTCATGAGCCTGAAACTGCTTTACGGCTTTCATGCGGTCGGCGCGCGCTTGCGCGTGGCTCCGCAAAGTGTGCGCGAATTACTGGTCGATCCGACGCGGCACGACGCGCGCATGCGCCAACTCCTGCATCGGGCGCAGGAGTCCGGCGTGCAGGCGCAGCCCGTGGACGCCGCGCGCCTGGACGCGCTGGTGGCCGACCGACGCCATCAGGGGGTGGTGGCTCGGGTGGAGATGCTGGCGCAGCCCACGACCCTGGACGCGGTGCTCGATGCCGCCGGCGATCGCCCGCTGCTGCTGGGCCTGGATGGCGTGACCGACCCGCACAACCTGGGGGCCATGCTGCGCAGCGCCGACGCTGCCGGAGTGCATGCGGTGTTCGCGCCCAAGGACCGGGCCGTGGGGCTCACCCCCACGGTGGCCAAGGTGGCCAGCGGGGCGGCCGACACCGTGCCCTACCTGATGGTGACCAACATGGCCCGCGCCCTGGCGGGGCTGCGCGAACGCGCAGTGTGGGTGGTCGGCGCGGCCGGCGACGCCGAGGCCAGCATCTATCGCGCCGAGCTGCGCGGCCCCACGGCGCTGGTCATGGGCGCCGAAGGCAGCGGGCTGCGACGCCTGGTGCGCGAGGGCTGCGACCAGCTGGTGCATATTCCCATGCTGGGCAGTGTGGACAGCCTGAACGTGTCGGTGGCGGCCGGCGTGTGCCTGTTCGAGGCGGTACGCCAGCGCCAGGCGCAAGGCTGAACGCCTCGCCGATGACCTGAAGCTGCAGCCTGGGCTCGAAGGCTGCTGCAGAATGCTGCAGTGCGATGCCCGATTCGGTCTATAATGCGAAAGTTTTGTCGGGTGGCGCGTTGGAAGACTGAGCCTGCCGTCCGGCCGACCGCTGATTCTGCGCTATGGATCATGGGCACGGGTGCCGCAAGGGCGCCGCAACTCCATGGCCATGCATGCAGGGCGGCGAAATCCGCGGACCGGTCCTTCCAGGTGCCTGTCGCGGGGCGGGCTTGCGCAGCAGGTCCGGTCCGCGCGGGTTGAGGACCGGATTCGAGACCCAACCTAGGAACTCATGATGTCCGTTTCCATGCGTGAAATGCTCGAGGCCGGTGTGCACTTCGGGCACCAGACCCGGTTCTGGAACCCGAAGATGGCTCCCTACATCTTCGGCCATCGCAACAAGATCCACATCGTCAACCTTGAAAAGACGTTGCCGATGTTCCAGGATGCCTGCAAGTACGCGCGCCAGATGGCCGCGCGTCGCGGCACCATCCTGTTCGTGGGCACCAAGCGCCAGGCCGGCGAGCTCGTGCAGACCGAGGCCCAGCGCTGCGGCATGCCCTACGTCAACTCGCGCTGGCTCGGCGGCATGCTGACCAACTTCAAGACGGTCAAGGGTTCGATCAAGAAGCTCAAGGACATGCAGACCCAGATCGCCGAAGGCGCGCTGGAGCACATGACCAAGAAGGAACAGCTGATGTTCCAGCGCGAGCTGGCCAAGCTGGAAAAGTCCATTGGCGGCATCCAGGACATGAACGCCCTGCCGGACGCGATGTTCGTGATTGACGTCGGTTACCACAAGATCGCCGTGGAAGAGGCGCATATGCTGGGTATTCCCATTATCGGCGTCGTGGATACCAACCACTCGCCGGTGGGCATCGACCACGTGATCCCCGGCAACGATGACTCCGGCAAGGCCGTGGCGCTGTACTGCCGTGGCATCGCCGATGCGATCCTCGAAGGTCGCAACGACGCGCTGAACGAAGTGGTGCAGACGGAGGGCGGAGAAAGCGCCGAATTCGTCGAGGTCGCCGACGAGGCCCCGGCCGACTGAGGCCGTCGAGCCGGGACCGGCGAGGGAACCGGCTCGCACGCGGCGCACGGCGCCGCGAAGCATGGTCTACGGGGGGCTGTTCGCAGCCCCCTTGTTCAATCCAGGATTCAATCAGGAGTGCAATATGGCGGCAATCACCGCATCCATGGTGGCTGAACTTCGTGGCAAGACCGACGCGCCCATGATGGAGTGCAAGAAGGCGCTCACCGAGGCCGAGGGCGACATGGCCCGTGCCGAGGAACTGCTGCGCGTGAAGCTGGGCAGCAAGGCGAGCAAGGCCGCCGCGCGGGTCACGGCCGAAGGGATCGTGGCGGTGCACATCGACGGCGCGCAGGGTGCCATCGTGGAACTCAACTGCGAAACCGACTTCGTGGCCAAGAACGACGATTTCCTGGCCTTCGGCAAGAAGCTGGCGCGCCTGGTCGCCGAGCGCAATCCGGCCGACGTGGCCGCGCTGTCGGCGCTGGAAGTGGATGGGGCCACCATCGAAGCGCAACGCACCACGCTGATCGGCAAGATCGGCGAGAACATGAGCATCCGGCGCTTCAAGCGCTTCGCGGGTGGCTCGAAGCTGGCCAGCTATCTGCACGGCACGCGCATTGGCGTGGTGGTCGAGTTCGACGGCGACGAGGTCGCTGCGAAGGATGTCGCCATGCACGTGGCGGCGATGAAGCCGGTGGCGCTCTCGGCAGCCGAGGTTCCGGCGGCCCTGATCGAGACCGAGCGATCGATCGCGACGCAGAAGGCCGCGGAGGATGCGGAGAAGGCCCGCGCGGAGGGCCGCCCGGTGCAGTCCCCCGAAATCGTCGCCAAGCGCGTCGAGGGTTCGGTGCAGAAGTACCTCAAGGAGGTCTCGCTGTTCAACCAGGCCTTCGTGAAGAACGACAAGCAGACCGTCGAGCAGATGCTCGCCGCGGCGAAGACCAAGGTGCTGGGCTTCACGCTGTACGTGGTCGGCGAGGGGATCGAGAAAAAGTCGGAGAATTTCGCCGACGAGGTCGCCGCGCAGATGGCTGCCGCCCGCGGGGCCTGATTCCGCCGCGATCCGTTCCAGGCCCCGATCGATGCATCCCCCTTTCCCGGAGAACCAGGCATGAGCGGTTACAAGCGCGTGTTGCTCAAACTCTCGGGCGAGGCCCTGATGGGCGAGGATCCCTACGGCATCAACCGGGCGACCATCGTCAAGATGGTCGAGGACATCGCCCAGGTGGTGCACAGCGGAGTGCAACTGGCGATCGTCATCGGTGGGGGGAACATCTTTCGAGGCGTGGCCGGCGGAGCGGTGGGCATGGACCGGGCCACGGCCGACTACATGGGCATGCTGGCGACGGTGATGAATTCGCTGGCGCTGGCCGACGCCATGCGCCACGCCGGGCTGGTGGCGCGCGTGATGTCGGCCATCAGCATCGACCAGGTGGTCGAGTCCTACGTGCGTCCCAAGGCCTTGCAGTACCTGGAGGAAGGCAAGTCGGTGATCTTTGCCGGCGGCACCGGCAACCCGTTCTTCACCACGGATACCGCGGCGGCCCTGCGCGCGGCCGAGATCGGCGCCGAGGTGATGCTCAAGGCCACGAAGGTGGATGGCATCTACACCGCCGACCCGGCACGCGATCCCCAGGCCACGCGCTTCGACCGCATCAGCTTCGACGAGGCCATCGTCAAGCGTCTGCAGGTGATGGACGCCACGGCCTTCGCGCTGTGCCGCGACCAGGGCCTGCCCATCCGCGTATTCAGCATTTTCAAGCCGGGGGCGCTGCTGCGCGTCGTGCAGGGCGAACCTGAAGGCACGCTGGTACACCTTTGAACCCGAGCCCAACGAGTCCGCCAACATGACCATCGCCGAGATCCGGAAGAACTGCGAACAGCGCATGCTCAAGTCCCTGGAGGCACTGCGCAACGACCTGGCCAAGGTGCGCACCGGGCGCGCCCACGCCGGCCTGCTCGATCACATCACCGTCGACTACTACGGCAGCCCGATGCCCATCAACCAGGTGGCCAACGTGAACCTGCTGGATGCGCGCACCATCAGCGTGCAGCCCTGGGAGAAGAAGATGGTCCAGGCGGTCGAGAAGGCCATTCGCGACTCCGACCTGGGGCTCAACCCGATGACCCAGGGCGACCTGATCCGTGTTCCCATGCCCGCGCTGACCGAGGAGCGCCGGCGCGATCTGGTCAAGGTGATCAAGCAGGAGGGCGAGTCGGCCAAGGTGGCCGTGCGCAACCTGCGGCGTGACGCGAACCAGCAGCTCAAGGATCTGGTGAAGGCCAAGGAGGCTTCCGAGGACGAGGAGCGCCGGGCGCAGGACGAGGTGCAGAAGACCACCGACCGCTTCATCGCCGACATCGACAAGATGATCGCGCAGAAGGAGGCGGAGATCATGGCCGTCTGACGGCCGCGCGCGGCAACTCCGATGTCCGGCAAGAACGCTTCCCGCAAGAACGCCCAGCCGGCGCTCGTGCCGCGCCACGTGGCCGTGGTCATGGACGGCAACGGCCGCTGGGCCACCCGGCGCCTGCTGCCGCGCACGGCGGGCCACAAGTTCGGAGCCGACGCGCTCAAGCGCCTGGTGCGCGGATGCGTGCAGCAGGGCGTGCAGTACCTGACCGTGTTCGCGTTCTCGTCGGAGAACTGGAAGCGGCCGGCCGAGGAGGTCTCGGCGCTGATGGAGCTCTTCGTGCAAGCGCTGCAGCGCGAGACGCCCGAACTGGCCGCGCAGGGCGTGAGCCTGCGCTTTCTCGGCGACCGCGAACCCCTCAATGAGCGTATGCGCGAGCTCATGTCCCAGGCCGAGTCGGTCGCGGTGCAGCCTTCGCGCCTGCGCCTGAACGTGGCGCTGAACTACGGCGGACGCTGGGACATCGTGCAGGCGGCGCGCGCCGCGCAAGCGGCCGGCGTGGAATTGACCGAGCAAAGCCTGGGGCGCTACATGTGCCTGGCCGATATTCCGGAGCCCGACCTGCTGATCCGTACCGGCGGCGAGCATCGGGTGAGCAACTTCCTGCTCTGGCAACTGGCCTACACCGAGTTCTATTTCTGCGAGACTCTGTGGCCGGATTTCGATGAGCAGACCCTGGCGCACGCGATCGCCGACTTCGCACGGCGCGAGCGACGTTTCGGGCGCGTGGCGAGCAAGCCTGCCGACCCCGCGGACCCCGCTGGATTGCGCGTGGCCTGAGCCCGGCCGCGCCCGCGTCGCGATGCTGCGTACCCGAATCCTCACCGCGCTGGTCCTGCTGGCCGTGCTGCTGCCGCTGCTGCTGTTCGCGGGCCCGCGCAGCTTCGGCGTGGCGATGGGGGTTTTCGCCGCTGCCGGCATGTGGGAATGGGCGCGCCTGGCCGGCTTGCGCGGCTGGCGGGCGCTGGGCTGGGCGGCCGTCTGGCTGGCCCTGGTCGCGGCGATGCTGTTCAGCCCCGTGGCGGCGCTGGACGCCGACGGCAGCTTCGCCCTGGCGACCCTGGCCTGGCTGGCTCTGTTGCTGGGCAGCCTGCCGCGGGCCGCGCTTCCGCGCAGCCTGGCGGCGCCCGCGGTGCTGTGCCTGCTGGGCTTCCTGGTCCTGTTCGCTGGCTGGATGGCGCTGTGGCATGCACGGCGCCTGGGCGTCGGCTACCTGCTGTCGGTCCTGATGCTGGTGTGGGTGGCCGACGTGGCCGCCTATTTCGGCGGGCGCGCCATCGGCGGGCCCAAGCTGGCACCGCGCCTGAGCCCGGGCAAGACCCTGTCTGGCGCCGTGTGCGGGGTGCTGGCCGTGCTGGCCTACACGGCCGCCTGCGCCGTGCTTCCGGGGTTCCAGGGCACGCTGGGAGCCAGGCTGGCACTGCGCTGGGGCCTGCCCGGCGCGCTGCTCGTGGCGGCGCTGCTGGCCGTGCTCAGCATCGCCGGCGACCTCTTCGAATCCCTGCTCAAGCGCCGTGCCGGGGTGAAGGACAGCAGCGGCCTGCTGCCGGGGCACGGAGGCGTGCTGGATCGTATCGATGCCTTGCTGCCGGTCCTGCCGGTGGTCATGTTGCTGGTGGGGCTGCGCGCATGAAGCGTGTCGCCATTCTCGGCAGCACCGGGTCCATCGGGCGCAGCACCCTGGACGTGCTGCGGCTGCACCCGGAGGATTTCGAGGTATTCGCGCTGGCCGCGCGATCGAGCCGCGAGGCGATGCTCGAGCAGTGCCTGCGTTTCGCGCCGCGCTACGCGGTGCTGGAGGACAGGCAGGCAGCGCAGCTTCTGCGCGCCGAGCTGAAGGGGCAGGGCAGCCGCACCGAGGTGCTGGACGGAGCCGACGCGATGGTGCGGGTGGCCTCCGATCCCGACGTGGACATGGTGATGGCGGCCATCGTGGGGGCCGCGGGGCTGGCTTCGGCGCTGGCCGCGGCGCGCGCAGGCAAGCGCGTTCTGCTGGCCAACAAGGAATCCCTGGTGGTCGCGGGGGAGTTGTTCATGGCCGCGATGCGCGAGGGCGGTGGCGATCTGCTGCCCATCGACAGCGAGCACAGCGCGATCCTGCAAAGCCTCCCGCAGCAGCGGGAGCGATGGAGCCAGGATGTGCGCGAGATCACGCTGACGGCCTCCGGCGGGCCCTTCCGGCGCAGCGATCCGGCGACGCTGGAGGCGATGACCCCGGCACAGGCCTGCGCCCATCCCAACTGGAGCATGGGGCGCAAGATCTCGGTGGACTCCGCGACCATGATGAACAAGGCGCTGGAAGTGATCGAGGCGCATTACCTGTTCGGCATGCCGGCCTCGCGCATCCGGGTGCTCATCCATCCGCAGAGCATCGTGCATTCGATGGTGACCTACCACGACGGATCGGTGGTGGCGCAACTGGGTGTGCCCGACATGCGTACGCCCATCGCCTACGGGCTGTCGTGGCCGCGGCGCATGGCCTCTGGCAGTTCCTGGCTCGACCTGGCCCGCATCGGTCGCCTGGAATTCGAGGATCCTGACGCGGTGCGCTTTCCCGGCCTCGGCCTGGCCTTCTCGGCGCTGGACATGGGCGGCGGCGCCTGTGCGGTGCTCAATGCAGCCAACGAGGTGGCGGTGCAGGCCTTTCTCGACGCGGGCTTGCGTTTCACCGACATCCACCGCGTCAACGCCGCCACGCTGGAGGCGCTGGGCGGCAGCCAGGCGCGCGAACTCGGCGATCTGCTGGACCTCGATG
>JAKBBP010000054.1 GCA_021808445.1 Pseudomonadota bacterium | reverse complement strand
AGAACTCTGTGCTGGCCAGGGTTGCCCATGCCGAGGCGCCGCACGCGCACATCGATGCGGGCCCGTGCCTGTCGATCACGCAGGTTCTCGAACCAATCCGAGTATTCGGTCGTCTGGCGGATCCACAGCGCGTGTCAACTATAGTTTACAGTTGCCGCGCCGTTAGCCGTGGTTGACATCTTGAAGCGGGCTTTGCGAATGACGTCGGTCGGCCGTCAGCAGACGGTGCGGATCTCACCACGGCCGAAGAACGCTTGCCGATTCTGGCTGGCAAGTGCACCCCGTAGCGGGCGTTCACGGAACCCGCGAGGTCGCGAGCGATTTCCACATGCTGTACCTGATCCCTGCCGACCGGAACGTCGTCCGCGTCGAACAGCAGGATGTCGGCCGCCGTCAGCACCGGATACGCGAACCAGGCACGCGTGAAGTTACTGCAGCGCGCCCATGCACATCCCTGGCGCACGGTTCCCTGTCGTGGGGCGCCCCGGCAGGCGCGAGGGCACGAGGATGGTGCGGCGCGCATCCCGCGCGTGCGGCATCTCCGGCCGGCCACGCCCGGGCGCGATGGCTTGGTCCGCGCTTTGCTTCCCCGAAGGTGAAGCCGGGCCGGGTGCGCTGCGCGTGAGCTCGCACCGCGAGGCCGGCGCCGTCCTTTGCAACCAGGAGGAATGCCCGAGATGCATCGCAACGACGTGACCGAGATGATCGTGGGGGCGAAGATCCGCAAAGGTCTTCGCTGGGAGCAGGTGGCCGAGCGCGTGGGCGCGTCCAAGGAATGGGTCACCGCGGGCTGCCTGGGGCAGATGAGCTTCACCGCGGCGCAGGCCCGGGTGCTGGGAGATCTGTTCGATCTGCCGGACGAAGCCGTGGCGCTGCTGCAGGTCGTACCCTACAAGGGCTCGCTGCCCACCGCGGTGCCCACCGATCCGCTGATCTACCGGTTCTACGAACTGGTCGCGGTGTACGGCACGACCCTGAAGGAGCTGATCCACGAGGAGTTCGGAGACGGCATCATGTCGGCCATCGATTTCCGCATGGACCTGCAACGTCAGGCAGATCCCGCGGGCGACCGGGTACAGATCCTCATGTCGGGCAAGTTCCTGCCGTACAAGACCTACTGAGTCTGCGCTGAAAGCTTCGCGTCCGGGATGCGCGCGCGGCTCCCCGGTCGAGGCCGCGCTGGCATGTCGGACGGGTCTGTGCGACGATTCGCAAGAGGCCCCTGGGGGCGCGATGCACCGGGGCCCTCGAAGCCGATCTGTCCTCACAGCCTTTCACCAGCGGCGGCCCATGCCATGACGTACTCCGGAGTCCGGCTCCCCCTTGCGCGATGGCGTGTCCTGGCCGTGTTCCTGGCTGGGATCGCTTGCGCGGCGCCAGGGTCTTATGCAGCGGGGTCGTCTGCAGCAGGGTCGTCCGCAGCCGGGAGCTGGGTCAAGGATCCCGCGGATTTCCCCTCGAGCCCGCTGTGCAGGCCCGAGGAAGTGACCTTGTGGACCTGCACGGCCCGGCGCAAGACCTTCTCCTTGTGCGCGCAGCGTGATGCGCCCATGGATCATGTGGCCATCCAGGTTCGCGTTCGGGATCGAAGCGGAAAAATCGTCTTGCGCTACCCCCAGCCATTGCGCGCGCCAAGGTCGGCGTTTGCCTATGAGTGCTCCGCCAACGGGGATGCGGAGGTCGAGTTCAAGATCGGCAGAACCACCTATTCCCTGGTCGATCCCTTGCGGGATACTTCGTTCATTTCCGTCATGAAAGGCCAACGGGAGTTGGCCCATCTGAGCTGTCATGAAGGCAACCAGTCCTTGCAGCTCAACGACACGATCGCGCTGATGCGAGCCCTCAAGGTGCCTGCGCCGAACGGAGGACGATGACCTTTCGGCATGCCCGCCCCCTGCGGGGCGGGGCATGGCTCGAGGGCGTCTGCTGTGCTGCGGCTCCCGGCTTCAGAAGAAACCCAGCTTGGTCTCGCTGTAGCTGACCAGCAGATTCTTGGTCTGCTGGTAGTGGTCGAGCATCATCTTGTGGGTCTCGCGGCCGATGCCCGATTGCTTGTAGCCGCCGAAGGCTGCGTGCGCCGGATAGGCGTGGTAGCAGTTGGTCCACACGCGCCCTGCCTGGATCGCGCGGCCCATGCGGAACGCGGTGTTCATGTCGCGTGTCCACACCCCGGCGCCCAGACCGTACAGCGTGTCGTTGGCGATCTCCAGCGCCTCGGCCTCGTCCTTGAAGGTCGTCACCGATACCACCGGGCCGAAGATCTCCTCCTGGAAGATGCGCATCTTGTTGTTGCCGAGGAAGACCGTAGGCTGCACGTAGTAGCCGCCGGCGAGCTCGCCCGTGTGCTCGCCGCGCGCACCCCCGGCGAGAACCTTCGCGCCTTCCTGGCGGCCGATGTCGAGATAGGACAGGATCTTGTCCATCTGCTCGCTGCTGGCCTGCGCGCCGATCATGGTCTGCGGGTCCATCGGGTTGCCCTGCTTGATGGCCGCCACGCGCCGGAGCACCCGCTCCATGAAGCGCTCGTAGATCGACTCCTGCACCAATGCGCGCGACGGGCAGGTGCAGACCTCGCCCTGGTTGAGCGCGAACATGACGAAGCCCTCGACCGCCTTGTCGAGGAAGGAGTCGTCGCGCGCCATCACGTCGTCGAAGAACACATTGGGCGACTTGCCCCCCAGCTCCAGGGTCACCGGGATGATGTTCTGGCTCGCGTACTGCATGATCAGGCGACCGGTGCTGGTCTCGCCGGTGAAGGCGATCTTGGCGATGCGCTTGTTCGACGCAAGCGGCTTGCCGGCCTCCAGCCCGAAGCCGTTGACCACGTTGAGCACGCCTGGCGGCAGCAGGTCCTCGATCATCTCCATCCACACCAGGATGCTCACCGGCGTCTGTTCGGCCGGCTTGAGCACCACGCAGTTGCCCGCGGCCAGTGCCGGCGCGATCTTCCACGCCGCCATCAGGATGGGAAAGTTCCAGGGGATGATCTGTCCGACCACGCCCAGCGGCTCGTGGAAGTGGTACGCGTAGGTCTCATGGTCGATCTCTGCCACCGATCCTTCCTGGGCGCGGATGCATCCGGCGAAGTAGCGGAAGTGGTCGATGGCCAGCGGAATGTCGGCCGCGGTGGTCTCACGGATGGGTTTGCCGTTGTCCCAGGTTTCCGCCGCGGCGAGCGTGGCCAGGTTCGCCTGCATGCGGTCGGCGATCCGGTGGAGGATTCCGGCGCGTTCGGCTGGCGAGGTGCGGCCCCAGGCCTGCCTGGCCGCGTGGGCGGCGTCGAGGGCTCGCTCGATGTCTTCGGCATTGGAGCGGGGCACCTCGCAGAAGACCTTGCCCGTCACCGGGGTGATGTTCTCGAAATATTGGCCGCTGGCGGGCTCGACCCACTTGCCGCCAATGAAGTTTCCATAACGTCGCTTGAACGCCACGGGGCTGCCGAATTTGCCCGGTTCGAGCATGTCCATCACGATCTCCTTGCAGGGTCTGTTGTCCGGAAAACGGGTCGAAGCCGCGAAGATGCGGGCTCGATCCCCTGGTTTGCAGATTGCGTGCCAGCGCCCGGCATGGCCCGTCGCGGGAAAATTTTTCCCGCAAAAACAAGGACTTGAACGGAGAATCAGGGTTTGTTCGGGGCCCGTGGCGTGTCGCGCGGGAGCCAACGCGCGACAGGGCGCGCGACAGGGGGACTGTCGCAGTGCGCGACAGTCGACACCGCGGGTGCCGAGTGCGACACTTCACGCAGCCAGGGACATGAGCATGCGGCCGGCAGAGCCGCCAGGAGACGATTCGTGCAACATCAGCCCAGTGCCGAGGCAGGTGCGGCAAGCGCCGCCGACCAACTCCAGAAGGCACGCCGTCTGTTCTTCGAGCGCGGAGACGATCCGGGCGCGCTGCTGCCCGAGCCCATTCGCCGCAGCTGGAGGAGGTGCATCCAGGCCTTGCCGGGGAGCGATGCGGCCGAGCCACTGCCCCGCCAGGAGCTGTACTCCCGGCGCGACGCCCAGGCTCACCTTCGCCGGCATGCGCTGCCCGAGCTCGAGGCCCTGGCCGAGGCCCTGGTTCCGTCCCGGGTCATCGTGCTGCTGGCTGACCCCGAGGGACTGATCCTCGATGCCGCCGGCTCGGACTCCTTCATGACCAAGGCACAGCGCGTGGCCTTGATGCCCGGTGTGGATTGGTCGGAGCGCAACCGCGGCACGAACGCCATTGGCACGGCGCTGACCGAGGGCTGCGCGGTGACCGTCGTCGGCCCGCAGCATTACCTCGAGCAGAACGCGGCCATCGGCTGCACCGGCGCTCCGCTGCTGGCGCCTGACGGACGGGTCATGGGTCTGCTCGACGTCTCCGGCGATCCGCGCTGCATCCAGGCCCACACGGTGGGCCTGGTGCGCATGGCCGCGCAGATGATCGAACACCGCATGGCGCTGGATGCGCGAGCGTCCGGCACCGAGATCCTGCGCTTTGCGCACGACCCCGCCCTGCTGGGAAGCCATCGCGAGGCCCTGCTGTGGACGCGCGACGGCATCGTTGTCGGTGCCAACCGCAGCGCCATGCGGGTGCTCGGCATGACCTTGAGCCAGCTGCGCGACCGCTACATCGAGGACTTGTTCGCCGCCTTGCCGGGCGCCGGCGAACCCTGCAGCCTGGAGCTGCGCCCGCACCTGATGCAGCCGGGCCGCTACACCAGCTGGTACGCCAGCTGGGTGCGATCGCAGGCGAACGGCACCGGGGGGGCACTGCCGGGCGTGGCGGAGCCGGCACACACCGAGCAGCCCGAGGCGATCTCGAGCCGTGCCGATCCGCGTGACGCCCACGCCCCCGCGATCATCGGCGATGCGGCGCGTGACGCGCAGCTGGCGCGCGCGGTGCGGGTGCTCAACTCGAACATCCCGATCCTGGTCACGGGGGAGTCCGGCGTCGGCAAGGAGGTGTTCGCACGTCAGGCGCATCGAGCCAGCGCGCGTTCGACGGGGCCCTTCGTCGCGGTGAATTGTGCCGCGGTGCCCGAGGGTCTGATCGAAGCCGAATTGTTCGGCTACGAGGAGGGTGCCTTCACCGGCGCTCGCAGACGGGGCCAGGCAGGTCTGTTCCGCGAGGCCGACGGCGGGGTGTTGTTCCTCGACGAGATCGGCGACATGCCACTGCAACTTCAGGCCCGCCTGCTGCGCGTGCTGCAGGATCGCGAGGTCAAGCCGCTGGGGGGAGGGCGTGCGCGGACGGTGGACTTCGCGCTGATCTGCGCCACCCACCGCAATCTCTCGGAGATGGCGGCCGAGGGAAGTTTCCGCACCGACCTGTATTACAGGCTGCAGCATTTCATGGTCGAGCTGCCCGCGCTGCGCACGCTGCCGGATCGCGCTGCGCGCATCGACGAACTGCTTCGCAACCTGCTGCTGCGCCGAGGCGTGCGCCTGAGCCCGCAGGCGCGCGACGTGCTGCTGGCGCACGACTGGCCGGGAAACTGGCGCCAGCTGAGCGCGATGTGCCAGACGCTGGCCGCGCTGGCCGGGCCGCAGGGCCGCGTCGCGCTCTCCGACCTGCCGGACGAGCTGCGCCTTGGCGCGGGGCAGCGCGCACAGGACGTGACGCTGGTCGAGCCGGTCGCCCCCCGCGATCTGCGCAGCGTGACCGCGGCGGCGATCCAGGCCACCCTGCAGGCCTGCGGGGGCAATGTGAGCCGCGCGGCGCGCATGCTCGGCGTGCATCGCAGCACCCTGTACCGCCAGCCCGGCGGCGCACGACGGGAGGAGCGGGAATCCTGAGATGCAGGCGGTCGGGCCCGCTGCATGCCTGCGAAGGGCAGAGCCTCGGTGCGGCTCTCGCGGCGCGCCTCAGGCTCGGGGTCGGATCATCCGGAACATCTCGCCCAGCCGGGCGTAGTCGCCCTGGTAGCCGGCGCGCAGGATGGGCTGGGCGGCCTGGGTGTCGAACAGTCCCTGATGGAGGAAGGCCTTGCGGATGTGCACGCCCACGACCTGACCCAGCACCAGCCAGTTGTCCATGGCACGCCCGTCGAGGTCATGCAGGCGGATGACCTGCAGCAGCCGGCATTCCAGCGCAGCAGGAGACTCCCCCACGTGGGGCACCGCCACCTTGCGACCCGCCACGGGCGTGAGGCCGGTGAGCTCGAACTCGTCGACCTCGGGCGCGACGGGCGCCGAGCTGCGGTTCATCCTGTCCGCGAGGTCCCAGGAGCACAGATTCCAGACGAATTCGCCGGTCTGCTCGACGTTGCGCAGCGTGTCCTTGCGACCCTCGCTGCTGAAGCCGATCACCGGCGGTGAGCCGGCGAAGGCCCCGAAAAAGCTGTAAGGCGCCAGATTGAGGCGTCCATCCTCCGAGCGGGTCGACATCCAGCCGATCACCCGCGGCGCCACAATCGCCTTGAAGGGGTCATGGGGCAGCCCATGGCCGATGGCCGGATCGTAGAAATGCACCTCCGATCCAGGCGCCTGGGTGTCGTGTTCGGAACGGGTGTTCATGGGCCTGTCAGAGCTGCCTAGGCCTCCACGAGCGCCTTCGCGCGCTGGCGTTGCGCGCGGGACAGGAACTCGGGAGCGGTTTCCCCATGCAGCCGGAATTCCGCCATCGCCTGCTCGAGGATAAGGGCCTGGTCGCGCAGGGTCTCCGCGGTCGCGGCGAGTTGCTCCGACGCGGATGCATTGTGCTGGGTCACGGTGTTGAGTTGGCTCATGGCCTGGGAAATCTGCTGCACGCCCGTAGCCTGCTCCTGGGCCGCGGAGCTGATCTCCTGCACCAGTTGCGAGGTCTTGCCGATGGCCGGAACGATGTCTCCGATCAGGGTACCGGCCTCCTGGGCCTGCCGCAAGGTGTTGCCCGCGAGCTCTCGGATCTCGCGCGCGGCGCTCTGGCTTTTCTCGGCCAGCTTGCGCACTTCGGCCGCCACCACCGCGAAGCCCTTGCCATGCTCGCCTGCGCGTGCGGCCTCGATCGCGGCGTTCAAGGCCAGCATATTGGTCTGGTACGCGATGTCGTCGATGACCCCGATGCGCTCCGCGATGCTTTGCATGGCCATCACCGTCTGCGCCACCACCTTTCCACCCTGGTCGGCCAGGCTGGCCGCCGACTGGGCCATGGTGTTGGTCTGCTGCGCGTTCGCCGAGCTCTCCTGGATGGATGCGCCGGCCTGCTCCAGCGTGGCGGTGGTCTGTTCGACCGATGCGGCCTGTTCGGTCGTCGACTGGGAAAGGCTCTGGGAGGCGTTGGCGATCTCGCGCGATCCGTTGGTGATGCTTTGGGTCGCGGACCGGATGTCCTGCACGATGCTCGACAGATTCCCCCTCATCGTGTCCAGTGCCTGGCGCAATTCCTCGGAAAGCCGTGTCTTCTCGGGCCCTTCGTCGAAGGCCAGCAGACCCGCGGAAATCGCCTGCATGTCCTTGTGCAACTGGGACATGGGGCGCACGAGACCGCGCTGCACGGTCCACAGCAAAAGACTCAGGAACAGACATTGCGCCGCTGCGAACCCGCTGACCAGGATCCCCGGGCCGACGCCCGCCATGCTTTGGAGTCGATCCCAACCGGCGCCGATGAGCACGAGCAGGAGCGCCGCGCCGACACACAGTCCGCCAAGCGACTGGACTCGGCGGGCACGCAGCGCATGCAGGCCTCGGGCCCCCAGCCCGCGCAATCCGGTGCGCGCCGGCTTGCCATGGCGGATGGTCCAGCCACGCGCGGTGCCGGAGCGCAGGCCGGCGTAAAAGGTCTCGGCCTCCTGGATCTGCGCGCGGGTCGGACGCACGCGCAGGGACATGTAGCCCACGGCCTTGCCATGCTCCCAGATCGGGTTGGCATTGGCCAGCACCCAGTAGTGATCTCCGTTCTTGCAGCGGTTCTTGACCATGCCCTGCCAGGGGCGGCCCGTCTGCAGATGGCGCCACATGTCCTCATAGGCCTGCACGGGCATGTCGGGGTGGCGAACGATGTTGTGCGCCGAGCCCATCAGCTCTTCCAGGGTGAATCCGCTGATGTCGAGAAAGGGGCGATTCACATAGGTGATACGCCCCTTCAGGTCGGTCTTGGAGACGATGTATTCACCATCCCGTAGCTGTCGTTCGACCTGGGTGACAGGCTGGTTGTTGCGCATACGGTATTCCCCCGGCAATGGCGCGGCGTATCAGCTCTTGAGGGCGCTTCATGGCTTGAAAAAGTACCATAGGCCCAGCGACCTGGAAAGAGCGCAGCGAGCCGAGCGCAGTGTGATGCGGCGGATCCGAGACGCGCGCGGGCCAGCCGGTCCCGTCGGCAGGGACCCTGCAGAAGATCAAGGAAATCAGGCCCCGTTGGTGTTCGCATGGCACCCAGTCCCTCAGGGAAGGAGATGCGACCATGCGAAATCAATTGCGGGAACGGGTGGCGATCACGGGGGTCGGCTGCTCGCGATTCGGCGACTTGCTCGCCACGCCTGAACTTCAGGGAATGAGCATCCAGGAGCTGACCGCGCGCGCGGTCCGTGACGCGCTGGACGACGCCGGGCTGAGCGGACAGGACGTGGATGCGGTATTCGCCGGCAACGCCATGACCCACAGTTCCCAGTTGCCGGGGACCTATACCCAGCTGTCCAAGTGGAACGGCACCCAGTTCAAGGCCGGGGTGCATTTCGAGGCGCAATGCTCCACGACCAACGTGGGAGCCGCGATGGCGGCGATGAGCATCGCGGCAGGGGTCTACGACACCGTGCTGGTCTACGGGCTGGAGACCACGCGCACCAAGGTCCGCGGCTTCAGTCCCTACGAACGCGAGCCCATCTCCCACCAGCAAACCTGGCTCTGGACCGACATGGCGGTCAACCAGGCCTACGGCGTGCCCCAGGGCTACGACATTTTCTCGACCTACAACGGACTGGTCGCGCTCGGCTACTGCCGCAAATACGGGATTTCCATCGAGGACTTCGATCGCGGCATGTTCGAACTCTGCCGCACGCGGCGCCTGCACGGCTCGATGAACCCGAAGGCCAACATCCAGGAGCGCCTCGAGGATCGCGCGGCGCGCGAAGGCTTTTCGGATCCCTACGCCTACTGGCAGTCGGCGGCCCACAACCCCTTCGTGGCCTGGCCCTCGCGCCTGCTCAGCCTGGTGACGACGGCCGACGGGGCTTCGGCCATGGTGCTCACCCGGGCCGAACTCGCCCGGGGTACGGGTTCCGCCCCGGTCGAGCTCAAGGGCTTCGGCATCAGCTACAGCGATCTTCCCTGGTACGGGGAGGATCCCACCTACTGGGAATTCGACAAGCGAGCCACGGATGCCGCCTTCGCCATGGCCGGGATCAGCGCCGCGGACATCGATTACCTGCATACCCACGACTGCTCGCACATCTCCAGCATCTGCACGGCGGAGATGATGGGCTATCTCGAAGCCGGCAAGGGGCTCGACGCCGCGCGCGAGGGGCGCCTGCGCTTCGACGGCGACCGACCCATGTCCACCCACGGAGGCCGACATGCCTTCGGCCATGCCTGGGCCGCGAGCGCCGGCTCGGATACCTATGAGGCCGTGCTGCAGATGCGAGGCCAGGCGGGGGCTCGACAGATGCCCAAGCCCCCTGCAACCAGTGTCATCCACACCCACGGCTACGCCATGATCGGCACCGTGGTCGTTCTCGGGAGCATGTGACATGCAAGACCTAGCCCAAGGACCCGGCCTCATCCGCGCCTACTACGAAGCTCTCGCCGCGGGAAGCCTTCTCGCCAGTGCGTGCAAGCGCTGTGGACGCTACACCTTCGGGCCAACCGGCTGCTGCGAGCATTGTGGCAGCTGGGAGGTCGAGACCCACAAGCTCAGCGGCCGCGCCACGCTGCTGTACGCGTCCCACAACATCACTCCGGCGTGCCATCCGCGTTTCGAGTCCATCGCGCCCTACGTGTACGGACACCTGCGCCTGGAGGAGGGGCCCATCGTGCAGGCCATCGTGCTCGGCGTGCAGGCGGTGCCGCAGGACCTGCAGCGCTTGTTCGATCGGGGACCCACCCCTGCGACCGCCGAGATCCTGAACCTGGGGGACCTGCCGGTCCTGGCCTTTCGCATCGCATCCTGAGCCCTGCCGGGGCTGGCACAAGCTTCCCGGACCGACCCGGGAGCCTGCTCAGATCGCCGCCGTGTAGCCCAGGGAGAAGGACGCGATGTCGAAGGTCCCCAGCCTGGGCCGATCGAAGGAGGTGTTCAGGCTGAGGCTGCGTCCCGGCCCCAGGCGCAGGCCCAGGCCCGCCCCCAGGCCCACGGAGGTGTAGTGCCCTCCGGGCTGCGCCACCTGGAAGCTGCTCAGGCCGGGGATGTCGCTGCCCCCGGACAGGGAGTCCGAGCGGTAGCGCAGATTGTGGGTGAGCCCGGCGGACAGGGACGCGGACCAGCGTGGGCTGATGCGGGCGTCCAGCCCGACGCCCAGCAGGGCGTCCAGGGCGCTTTGTTGCAGCCCGTTGAAACGCAGCGGATAGGCCGCCCCGGTCTCCGTATATCCGTCGATGCCCATGCGCGCCAGGCGCAGCCCGACGTAGGGGGTCAGCCGCAGGCGCTCGTAGACCGGCAGGGTGTAGGCGCCCATGAGCTGCAGCGCATCGCCCCGCGCATCGGTCTGTCCGAAGGCGGCTTCGGAGTAGGCGCTGCCGTAACGCGCGATGTCCAGGGTCGATGCGTTCCTGGCGATCGACGCGCTCAGCGCCAGGCCGCTCGCGTCTTCATGCGCATCCCATCCGACCAGGGCGCCGAGCATGGGGAAGGATGCGCCCAGGCTCACCCCGTCGAGGCTGGAATGACCGAGCGCCCGGTCGGCGAACAAGCCCACACGCCAATGGCGGCTCAGGCCGTAGCCGAGCTGCACGCTGGCGTCGCGGGTCCAGGCTCCCGCGCCCCGCGAGGAGCTGAAACCCACGCCGGCGCAGACGCGATGGGGCCCCAGGGCACGGCAATCCGAGCCCAGTCCGGCGGAAAGGCCCTGCATGGCCAGCGCGTCCATCGCGGAGACTCCCGAGGCGAGCTGGTCGATGGAGGACTGGGTCAGGCCCACATTGGGCGAGACGTTCAGGAGAACCTGCTGATTCGTGTAGGACAGCGCGTAGCCCAGTGGACTGGGCGCGTTTCCGGCCAGTTGCACCGTGGAGAAGTTCCCGCTCAGCGAGCCCGCGCTGAGCAGGGTGTAGTGGCCGATGCCGTAGCTTCCCGAGCTCGGGCTCACCGTGAGCACCCCGGCCAGGCTGGCCTGGCCCGCCACGCTCAGCGGCGTCGTGCCGCGGGCCGCATTGCCCTCGGCCAGGGTCGCGCCCGAGGCCTGGGTGTAGCTGGCGACGCTGAGCGGCTGCGTGCCCGCGGTCAGCTCGAGCGCACCGTTGTTCACCAGGCTGCTCGACGAGGCCAGGGAACCGGCTGCGCTCAGGGCCAGCGTGGCATGGGCGTCGATCAGCGTCGATCCCGTGTAACGCTGGGCACTGGCAAACACGATCGATCCCCCGCCCACCGAGTCCTGGATTTCCACGCTGCCGGGGGTCGACGCGTCGTAGAGCACGCTGGGCACGGTGATGGGCTCCCCCGCAGCGTCCAGCACGAAGCCCTGGGCAATGGCCTGCTGGTCTTCCAGCCCGAGACCGCTGGCCTTGGCCACGATGATCTGCGTCGCGCTTTGCAGGGCGACGGTGTAGCTCACCGTGTCGGGAGCCAGGCTGTTGGCGACGATCGTTCCGGCCATGGCCAGCGTGTACGGCGTTTGCGTGCTGGAATCGATGGCCTCGCCGTGCAGGGTGTAGTGAAGGCTCGAGCCGCTGTAGGTGAAGGACAGGGTCAGGCTGGTGTCCGGGCTCAGGGTGAACAGGGTGGGGCCGCTCGAATTCGGCGCGGCCAGCGACAGGGTCAGGGGCTGCTGCGCCAGGCTGGCCGTTCCGTTGGGATAGGAAAGGCTCACGCTGCCCGCGGCGGTCCTGGGCTGGAACAGACTGTCCTGGCCGTCCACGGCGGAGCTGTAGTCTCCGGAGGTCTGGACACCCTGGAAGGAAAAGAAGCTGGAGGTACCCGAATAGGCCCCGAGCGAGACGCCATTGGACGTGACGCTTCCGCGGGACGCGATGTTGAACATCATGTAGGACGAAGCACTCGCCAGGCCATCGGGCGCGGCGCCCCACAGCAGGACCGCGGCGATCGCGACGGCAGGGACTCGGGGGCGATGGGACATGGGCGGGCGGGGCGGTGGAGTGTGCGGGAGCGCTGGGTATGGCCTGGCACTTTATGCAGCGGCGGTGCCAAAAAGTAGTGCGCCCACCCGAGTTTCACGGGGCACGAACGCGCGTATCGCAACAAGTTCATGTCCTGTCCCGCGGAGCGGAAGCCCGCGGGCCGGCACGCGTCGCCGTAGTTGCGATGGGTCAAGCCGGATCGGATCGGCCCGCGCCTACAGTGGGCCCCATGGTCCACGCCCTCGACATGCCCGCTGCCGGGCCTCGCGATGGGCGGGGCGCATTCGGGAGATCTGGCCATGCAGGGCATCCGGGCAGCGCTGGCGGTGGTGGCATGGGCGGCTTGCACGCTGGCGCAGGCGGCGCCGCCGACCTACGTGCAAGGGCGCGACATCTTCATCGAGACCGGGGTGGAAGCGCCCGATCGCTCGCCGACCTGGTATGCCTCGATGGTGAACAAGCCGTATGCGCCCACTTTCGAGATGCTGGCCACCCAGGGCACGCAGGGACGCTACTACCCGTATACGTATCCGGTGACCCTGAAGGACCTGATCCGCTTCCACGGCCATGACTGCGAGGGAACGGTGCACGTGGCCAACGCCGCCTGGGTGGCCTTCAGGATCCTGTTCCCCGACGGCATCATCGATCGCAGCGTGCTGTGGGGCATCAGCGGGGATTCACCCTGCTGGTCGGACGGCGTGGCCTTTCTCACGGGAGCGCGGCTCCAGTACGGCAACCTCGGCTTTTTCCGGGACAAGCGCTACAGCCACGCCATTGTCCTGTACCGCGACGACACCAAGCTTGCCGTGCTCGCCACGTGGAAGGAAGGCATCAACAACATTCCCGGCGAACCGGTGATGCTGCCGGGCCGGATCCAGTGGAAGCCCAGGGTCAGCATGCGGGAGATCGAAGCCTTGAAGGCCGTGGTCAAGTCGGCTGGCGGCCAGCCCACGCCCTACCAGGTCGACCAGATGCGCTACCAGCAATGGGAGCAGGTCAACGACATCCTGGAGCACCCGCTCACCGAGAGCTACAGCGCCCGCGTCCTTCCCGATTTCGATTGGGCGCAGTGGGTCGATCCGGCTCGCATGGTGCAGCAGACCATCCCTCGCAGCGACGTGCGCCTCAAGAACTTCCCCTATCGCAGGCGGCCGGTGGACGGCGGCCCGTGATCCGGTGCGGGGCCGAAGGGTGAGGGACCGTAGGCGTCCATGCACCGGGCCCAGCCGTAGTCATAGGCGTCCCGCGGGCTGATGGCCTCGGTGAACGCGTGCATCGCCGTGGCGCGGATGATCCGCCCCTCGCGTCCCTCGGGAATGGGGTGCAGGGTGTTCATCTGCTGCAGCCACACCCGCGCGGCCTGCTGAAGCTCGAAGCGGCTCATGATGCCCGAAGTCGAGGGCCGGGCCTGGAAAGCGCTGGCGCCCAGCTCGCCGATGGATCGACAGGCCTGCTGCACGCGCACCTCGTCCATGTAGGGCCCTGCCCGGGCCGCGGCGGGGGCGAGCAGGGCGCAGACCACGAGCACGATGCCCAGCGGCATCGTGCTCAGGCAGTGCCGCGGGGCGTGCGGGAAGGAGCGAAGCCTGGGCATGGGGCGAGCTCGAAACGGAGGTCCCCCATTGTGCGATGACGCCCCGGGTCTGCGGGCCCTGGGCAGGCAAGGGCGCATGCGGCGGGCGTGAATCCCGCGTCAGGAATGCCTGAGGCCCGACGGGCCGTCGACGGGACGCCTGCCCCGGGGCAGGCGTCCAGGCCCTCTCAGCCGACCTTCGTGGCCAGTGCCGCCAGGGCCTTGAGCTGGGTGGAGATGAAGTCGCGGGTGGCCGGATCGCTGAGCTCCAGCGAGTCGGCGCTGACCTTGGCCGCCGCCTGCCCCACCATGACTTCGGGCTTGTTGAGCACATGCGCATCCAGGAACACCAGGCTCTGGCGCAGGTGGTACTGCGCGCGGGCGCCGCCGAGCAGGCCGGGCGAGGCCGTCTGGATGGCCACCGCCTTGCCCGCGAAGGGTTGCGGCGTCAGGCGCGACAGCCAGTCGATGGCGTTCTTGAGCGCTCCGGGCACGGAGTAGTTGTACTCGGGCGTGACGATGATCACACCGTCCGCGGCCCGGATCTGTTCGGCCATCGCCAGCACCGGGGCAGGAAAGCCGCCGGCCTGCACGTCGGCGTCGTAATGCGGGAACTCGGCCACCGAGCCGAGCGCCGCGATGGACACGCCCTCGGGCGCCAGCGCGGGCAGGGCGCGCGCGATCGCCGCATTCAACGAGCCCTTGCGCAGGCTGCCGAGCATGGTGACGAAATGAAGTTTCCTGGATTCGCTCATCGTGGGATTCCCCCTGTTGTTGGCCCCGGTATTTCAGCAGATTGCGGGAATCGTCGCCGGAGCGCGTCCGGGCGGGGTGCGGCCGGTTCGAGCATGCTCGGCGGCAGATCCACGGGGTGGATTGCGCGACGTTTGGCAAACAATGTCGCCGGGATGCGCGACTACGGGCTTTCTCGCAAGGCAGGTCGGGTCGTCGGATGTATCCTTGGTCACCTTGTGCGTGTCTTCGCGGGCCGGGATGGCCGCGCAGGCCACTTGCTCACGCCGCTGCGGTCGGTCGGCGCCAACCTTTTCCCACAAGCGAGACCCATGCTCCAAACACTCCGTATCGGACCCAGGCTCACCCTGGCCTTCGGGATCCTCGTGCTCCTCTTGTTGGCGACCAGTGCCTTCGGCGTCATGCAGCTCTCGCGCATCGATGCCACGCTCCAGGACATCATCAGCGTGCGCGTGGCGGCCGAGCGAGCCGCCAACACCGCGTACACCAATTTCCAGGGCACCACGCGGGTGACCCTGGTCTGCCTGTTGCAGTACAACTGCGCTGAAAACAATGTCAAGCAGATCCACGCCAACCAGGTGTCTACCAACGCCGCGGTGACCAAGCTGTCGCACATGGTGCTGGATCCGAAGGCCGCGGCCGATGTTCACGCGCTGCAGGCGGCGCTGCGTGCGAGCCGCGGGGCCGAGCTGGCCGTGCTGGCCAAGATGAACGCCGGGGACTTCGCCGGCGCCACGCAGGCCTACCTGCAGGGCTCGCTGCCCAGGATCGGCGCGCTGCAGAGCGCGATGGAACGACTGCTCAGCGACCAGAAGAAGGACATCGACGCCATGTACGCGGCCAGCCAGGCCAACTACCACGCCACGGTCAAGCTCAGCATCGGCGCCGGGCTGCTCGGCGTGCTGGTGGCCGTGGTGCTGGCGCTGCTGATCACCCGCTCCATCGCGCGCCCGCTGGGCGAGGCGGTGAAGGTTGCGCAAGCCGTGGCCGGCGGGGACCTGACGGTGCACGTGAATTCGAGCGCACGCGACGAGACCGGCGCGCTGCTGCGGGCCATGCAGGAGATGGTCGATCGCCTGGGCACGGTGATCGGCTCGGTGCGGCAGTCCGCCTCGCAATTGCTGGCCGCGTCGGCGCAGGTGTCCTCCACCTCGCAGAGCCTGTCCCAGTCGGCCTCCGAACAGGCCGCCTCGGTCGAGGAGACCTCGGCCACCCTGGAACAGGCAAGCGCCTCCATCCGCCAGAACGCCGACAACGCGCGCCTCACCGACACCACGGCCCAGCAGGCCGCCAAGCAGGCACAGGAAGGCGGCGCGGCGGTGCAGGGCACCGTCAGCGCGATGCAGTCCATCGCCGAGCGCATTTCCATCGTCGACGACATCGCCTACCAGACCAACATGCTGGCACTGAACGCGGCCATCGAGGCCGCCCGCGCCGGCGAGCATGGCAAGGGCTTCGCGGTGGTGGCGGCCGAAGTGCGCAAGCTGGCCGAGAAGAGCCAGGCGGCGGCCCGGGAGATCAGCGACCTGGCCTCCTCCTCGGTGAAGCAGGCCGACCGTGCCGGCAAGCTGCTGGCCGAGGTGCTGCCGGCGATCGGCAAGACCTCCGATCTGGTGCAGGAGATCAACGCCGCCTCCGAGGAGCAGGCCACGAGCATCCAGCAGATCAACCAGGCCGTGGCCCAGCTCTCGGCCGTGACCCAGCAGAACGCCTCGGCCTCCGAGGAACTCGCCGCAAGCGCCGAGCAGATGAACGGCCAGGCGGCCGCGCTGCAGGACTCGGCCGCGCAATTCCGCATGCGCGGCGACGAGGCGCGGGATGCGGCGCGTGCGCCCGCGGGCGCGTCGCAGGGCGAGTCGCGCGGTTCCATGGAGCCGACCCACGCGGCCGAGTTGCCGCCTGCCGCGCCCGAGCCGGGCGATGGTTTCGTGAAGTTCTGATGCTCGCCGGGCCGGTCCCGAGGGCCGGCCCGCACGCCGCGGGACAGGAAACCAGCGGGTCAGGCCGGGCGCGTCGCCGAAGGGCGCAGTCGCTCCAGCAATTCGTGGGTCGTGGCGGTCTCGCCCAGGCGCGGGAAGATGCGCTGCACGCTGTTCGCGTGGGCCTCTCCGCTGAGGTCGGTCATGGCGTCCACGGCCAGCGCCACGTTGAAGCCCAGTTCATGCGCCTGGCGCGCGGTGGATTCGACACCGATGCTGGTGGCGATGCCGCACAGCACCACCTGGGTGACCCCCCAGCGGCGCAGGTAGTCCTCGAGGTCGGTGCCGGTGAAGGCTCCCCAGGTTCGCTTGGTCACCAGGTGGTCGCCCGCCTGGGCGCCCAGTTCGGGCAGCAGGGTCGACCAGTTGGGATCCTGGGACGCTGCCCGGCGCGGCTGTTCACAGCGTCCGGGGGCGGTGCCGGCCACGTTGACCAGCACCACGGGCCAGCCGCGGCTCCGGAATGCCTTCGCGAGGCGCGCCGCCTGCGCCACCACCGCCGGGACCGGGTGGGCGGTGGGAAGCGCGGCGATCCCCTGCTGCAGGTCAATGACGATCAGTGCGGTCTTGGGGTCGAGGGGGCTCAGGCTCATCGATGCGAAGGCGGGGATGGTGGCCAGAGTGTAGTCGCTCGACCCCGGGCGACGTCGGCCGCGCGGGCGGCCGCAGCTTCACTGGAACCACCGCCGCCCCTGAGGCGCGGCTTGCGGGTCGGCGGGGTACACTGCGCCCGCCCGGCTCCGGGCCCGCGCCCTGCGGGTCCGCCGGTGCCCAGCCCCGTGACCGCGACCGACTCCGAAACCCCCTACGCCGACCTCGGCCCCGATGCCGTGCTCGACGCCGTGGAGAGCGTCGGCCCGCGCTGCGACGGCCGCCTGCTGCAGCTCAACAGTTTCGAGAACCGGGTGTTCCAGCTCGGACTGGAGGACGGCAGCAGCTGCATCGCCAAGTTCTACCGCCCGGGGCGCTGGAGCGACGCGGCCATCCTGGAGGAGCACGCCTTCAGCCTGGACCTGGCCGGGCGGGAGATTCCCGTGGTGCCGCCGCTGCTCCTGCGGGGGGCCACGCTGCATCACCACGGCCGGCACCGATTCGCACTGTTCACCCGCCAGGGCGGACGCACGCCGGAGATCGAGCAGGAGCCGGTGCTCGAGCGCATCGGGCGTTTTCTGGGACGCATCCATGCGGTGGGGGCCGAGGCCGGCTACGCGCATCGCCCGCCGCTGGAGCCGCGGGTGTTCGGCATCGAGTCCCGCGACTTCCTGCTGCAGGGCGACTGGATCCCTCCCGAACTGCGCGAGGCCTGGAGCGCCGTGGCCGAGCTGGCGCTGCAGGGCGTGCGCCAGGCCTGGGAATCGGCCGGTGAGCCGCGCATGCTGCGGGTGCATGCCGATTGCCACGCCGGCAACTTGCTGTGGACCGACGAGGGCCCGCATTTCGTCGACTTCGACGACAGCCGCTGCGCTCCCGCGGTGCAGGACCTCTGGATGCTCCTGGGCGGCGACCCCCAGGACATGCGCCGCCAGCTGGCCGCGCTGCTGCGCGGCTACGAGATGTTCCGCGAATTCGATCCCCGGGAATTGCGCCTGGTCGAGGCGCTGCGCACGCTGCGGCTGCTGCACTACAGCGCGTGGATCGCCCGGCGCTGGCACGATCCGGCCTTTCCGGCCGCCTTTCCCTGGTTCGGCGGCGCCCGCTACTGGCAGGACCGCATCCTGGAATTGCGCGAGCAGGTGGCGTTGATGCAGGATCCTCCGCTGCCCGACTTCTGAAGCCGCGGAAAGCTCGCCCGCCCTTGCCTAGAATCAAGGCAGTGCCCGCGAAGGTCCGGGCAGGGCCCGAGAATCATCCCGGCACCGCCGAAGGGCCCCAGGTGCCACCCGAAGGACCGCCATGTACTCGCTGATCCTGTCCACGCTCGCCTACCCCATCGTCGCCTGGTGGCTGCACCGGCGCCTGGAGGACTGGCTCGAGCCCGGCATGGTGCGCAAGATGCTGGTGTTCCTGCTCGCCAGCATCGCCTGCTGGATGCTGGGCAGCGCCATCGACTGGATGTTCCCCGCGCAGGCCATCCACCTGCTCTGAAGGCTGAAGGC
>JAKBBP010000053.1 GCA_021808445.1 Pseudomonadota bacterium | reverse complement strand
GCCCGGTCCAGCCAGGAGACCGCCTCGTCCAGGCGGCCCAGTTGCTGCAGCGCGAAGCCCAGGTTGGAGCAGGCGATGACATGCCGCGGGTCCAGCGCCAGCGCCTGCTCGTAGCAGGCGACGGCCTCCTGCAGCCTGCCCTCGGCCACGCAGCGGTTGCCGCGCGCGGCCAGTTCCTCGGCTTGCGCGTCCCGGGCCGGGTCGGCAGCCTGCAGGCCCGCAGGCGCAGTCGCCTCGGACGCGGCGCCTGCAGCGGCCGCACCGGAGCCATCGTTCCGCGAGGCTCCCCCAAACCAACGACGAATCGAATCCAGCATGGGTCTTCCCGCAGGCCCGGGCTAGCCGGCCAGGGCCAGCAGGACTTCCTTGACCAGCAGGTCGACGAAGTCGTCCTCATGCCCCAGGTCCTTCAGGGTCCACTTCAGGCGATTGCTCAGTTTGGCCTTCTTGTAGGTGTTCAGCGGATGCGCGGCCGCGAAATCCCGCGCCCGCTGCAGCACCCTGGCGAGCAGCTTGCGGCGCCGGTCCTCGCGCTTGCCGGGGCTGGCCGTCGAGATGGATCGCAGCTCGGAATCGCAATACCTGGCGAGCTCCTCGCCGAACGCACTCGCCTGGCTGGCGTCGAACCATCGCAGCAGCACCATCGCTCCCCATCGACTTGTCCGGCCTGCGCCGGCGCACCCGTCTTCCGGTCGGCTGGCCGCCCGGCTCCTCGTATCCATTATTGCCGAATGGTCTTCAGGGTTTCCAGCCGCGTTCCCGGCAGGCGCGACTGACTTAAGCTAAGGGAATGACATCGACCCGAACCCCCGCGTCCGACTGTTTCTCCCGGGACTACGAACAGGCCCGGGCGCGTTTCCTGGAGGCCGCGGCCGCGCGCGGTGCGACCGTCGAATCCTTCGTGCTCGAGGGCCTGCGCGGTGCGCGCGGCGAGGAGCTCGCGATCGACGCGGCGCGGCTCGGCGCCCGGGACGCGCGCAAGGTGCTGGTGGTGAGTTCCGGAACCCACGGCCCGGAGGGCTTCGCCGGATCGGCCGCGCAGCTGGCGCTGCTGCAGGACCAGGAACTGCTCGAGCGAGCCGGGAACGCGGGGCTCGCGCTGCTGCTGGTGCACGCGGTCAATCCCTACGGCTTTTCGCATCTGCAGCGCACCAACGAGGACAACGTCGACCTGAACCGCAATCACATCGATTTCAGTCACCCATTGCCGGCCAACCCGGTGTACTCCGAGCTCGAGCCCTTGCTGATGCCGCGGCAGTGGCCCCCGGGGCCGCAGGAGAGCAAGGACCTGCGGGAATGGATCGAGCGCCACGGCCAGCCGGCCTATCGCAAGGCCGTCACCGCCGGCCAGTACACGTCGCCGAACGGCGTGTTCTACGGCGGCACCGGCCCGACGTGGAGCAACCGCAGGCTGCGCGAATTGCTGCGTGGTCACGCCTCGGCGGCCACCCACCTGGGCTGGGTGGACATCCACACGGGCCTCGGGCCCTACGGCCATGGCGAGAAGATCTACGCCGGCCGGGCGCTGGAGCAGGACCATGCGATGGCCCGGGCCTGGTGGGGCGCCGACCTGTTCGCCCCCTTCGCCGGCGATTCGGTGTCGGCCGACGTGTCCGGCCCGGTGGTGAGCGCCGCCTGCGACGAATGCCCGGGCGCCCGGCTGGCGCTGATGGGCCTGGAGTTCGGCACCGTCGAGCAGGAGGAGGTGCTGGGATGTCTGCGCGCGCATGCCTGGCTTCGCAGTCACCCCGAGGCGCCCCAGGCGCTGCGCGAGCAGGTCGCCGAGCGCACGCGCGAGGCCTTCTGCTGCGACAGCGACGAATGGCGCGGCATGGTGCTGGGCCAGACGCGCGTGGCGCTGCTGCAGGCCGTGCAGGGCCTGCGAGCGGCCTGAGCAGGACCCGAAGAACCCTCGACCAGGAGCCGGCGCACCGCCCCGGCAGGCCATCCAGGAGGAGACCACAGCATGCATTCAGGCATTCCGGACATCGAGGAACCCGGCCAGCCGGTCATTTTCGCGCACACCGCCGTCCCGCCGCGCAAAGCGGTGGCCGCGGCCGTGGCTGGCAATGCGCTGGAGTTCTACGACTTTCTCAGCTATGCCTTTTTCGCCGTGGACATCGGGAAGACCTTTTTCCCGGTGCACAGCAGCTACATGAGCCTGCTGCTGTCCCTGGCGGTGTTCGGCTTCGGATTTTTCGCGCGCCCGGTGGGCGGCGTGGTGTTCGGCCTGATGGGCGACCGCGTCGGGCGCCGCGCCAGCCTGATCCTGACCCTGGTGCTGATGACCCTGGGCACGCTGGGGGTCGCGCTGACACCGTCCTACGCCAGCATCGGCCTGGCCGCTCCGGTGATCGTGGTGTTCGCGCGCCTGGTGCAGGGCTTTGCGCTGGGCGGCGAGATCGGTCCTTCGAGCGCGTTCCTGATCGAAGCCGCGCCGAAGCATCGGCGCGGCCTCTATGCCAGCTGGCAGTTCGCCAGCCAGGGAGCGGGCATCCTGCTCGCGGGCATCATGGGCCTGCTGTTCGGGCGCCTGCTCGGGCAGGAGGCCATGCTGGCCTGGGGCTGGCGCGCGGCCTTCCTGCTGGGCCTGCTGGTGGTGCCGCTGGCGCTGTATCTGCGCCGCTCCATGCCCGAGACCTTGCATGCGCGCAGCGCGGGGCCTCGGCCCCATCGGGCGCCGGCGCGCTACCTGGTGATCGCCATCGGCGTGATCCTGGGAGGCACGGTGTCGGCCTATGTCGGCAGCTACATGACCACCTACGCCATCGCCACGCTCGGGATGCCCCCCACCGCCGCCATGGCCGCCACGGTGGCGCTGGGCCTGTTCACCCTGGTGTTCTCGGTGGTCGGCGGCCTGATGTGCGATCGCTACGGGCGCAAGCCTACCCTGCTGTGGCCGCGCGTGGTCTCGGCCCTGGTGACGGTGCCGGCCTTCAGGCTGCTCGACGCCTCGCCGGGCGTGCTGACCCTGGTGCTGGTCACCTCGGCGCTGGCGGCGATCAACGCGCTGAGCGGCGCGGCCACGCTGGTGGCCGTGCCCGAGGTGTTCGAGCGCCGCCACCGCGCCCTCGGACTGGGCGTGGCCTATGCGATCGGCGTGTCGATCTTCGGCGGGACGACCCAGTTCCTCGTCACCTGGCTGATCCATGCCACCGCCGATCCGATCGCGCCCGCCTGGTACGCCACGGCGGCCAGCGTGGTGGCCATCGCGGCCATGTTGATGATGCCCGAGACCCGGAACGAAGACGCATGAAATTCACCAAGATGCTCCGCTCGCGCCTGCACGAGCTGCGGGACCTGCGGCGCCTGGACGCCCGCGCCGCGGCGCGCCGCGTCGATCACAGTCCCCTGGTCACGCTGTCGACCACGCCGGCACGCATCGGCGGACTGCGGCCCACGCTGGCCAGCCTGCTGGGCCAGGAGCTGGCTCCGCAGGAAATCCACCTCAACCTCGGGCTGGACCTGTTCGGCGATCGGCCGATCCCGGATTTCCTGGAAGGCCTCGAGGTGGTCAAGGTGCAGCGCGTGGCGCGCGACCTGGGCCCGGCCACCAAGCTGATCCCCACGCTGCAGCGACTGCAGGGCACGCGCCAGCGCATCGTGGTGGTGGATGACGACATGTTCTACCACCCCGCGCTGCTGCGCCAGCTGGTGGAGGCCGAGGCCGCCGCGTCGGGGCGCGTGTGCTGCTGCGCCAACGGGCTGCTGCTGCCGCGCAGCCTGCGCGCGCAGGACTGCCGCGGCGACCGCGCCCTCAAGTCCGGGCGCCGGCGCGTGGCCATCGTGCAGGGCGCAGGCGGCTACTGCCTGCGTGCCGACCTGCTGGACCCCGACGAGCTGCTGGACCTGCGCGGCGCGCCCGCGCGCGCCTGGTTCGACGACGACGTCTGGTTCAGCGGACACATGAGCCGCAAGGGCATCGTGAAATGGCAGGTCGCAACGGGGCGCCGCAAAAGCCTGGCCAACACGCTGGAATCGGCGATCACCGGCGACCGCGTCGCCTTGATGACCGAGTTGCTGGGCTATTTCGCGCAGGATTGGGACCCCGCGGAATTCAGCGAAACCTGAGGATACGCAAGCTTGAGAGCCAGGCGCTCCAGCGTAAGGCCTCGGGGATTCAAGGAGATGAGATTGGGACTTTCACGCTGGTTCGGGCGCCGCTCGGCGCAGGCACCCCAAGGCGGCCAGACCCCAGCGGCGCTGCTGCAGCAGGGCAATGCCTGTCTTGCGCAGGGGAGGCTGGACGAGGCCGCCGAGGCCTACGCTCAGGCCTGCAGGCTCGATGCCACGAATGCCGTGGCCTTCCTCAACCTGGGTTTCGCGCACAAGCAGGCGGGGCGCCTGGAGGAGGCCGGCGAGAGCCTGTCGCGGGCCGCTGCGCTGGACGACGGTCTTGCCGACCCCTGGTTGTTGCTAGGGCAAGTCGCCGAGGCACGTGGGGATCTGGCTGGCGCCATCGAGAACCTGCAGGAGGCGATCGACCGCAAGCCCGATTTTGTGCACGGATTGCAGGAAATGTGTCGTATGTGCCTGGCGGCCGGTGAGCTCGGGCGAGCCACGGACGCCGCGGACCGCGGCCTGGCGTTGGATCCGGATGCCGAGGAACTGCTGTTCTATCGCGGCGCGCTGTACCAGTCCGCGGGTCGGCTCGAGCAGTCGGTGGCCTGCTATCGTCGCGCGCATCAGCTGTCGGCCGACTTTCCAGGCCTGCACCTGAACCTGGGGCTGGCCCTGCGGGCGCTGGGGCGGCAGGAAGAGGCGCTGGCCAGTTTCGATCGCGCGGTGGAACTTGAGGCGCAGGTCGGCGAGTTCCATTACCAGCGCGGCCTGATGCTCTGGCAATTGAGGCGCCTGGAATCGGCCGAGCGGGCGCTGCGCCGGGCCGTGGCGCTGGAGCCCGCGCGCGTCGACGTCTGTAACCAGCTGGGTTCGCTGCTGATCGAATTGCAGCGCCACGACGAAGCGGCTCGGCTGTTCGAGCAGGCACGCGACGCGGGCGGCGAGTTCTATGGCTACGAGATCAACATGGGCAACTTGTTGCAGGCGCAGCACAGGCTCGACGAGGCCGAGCAGGCCTTTCGTCGGGCGGCCGCGATGCGCCCCGAAGCCGCCTTGCCATGGATGAACCTGGGCATTCTGCTGCAGGAGGATGGTCGCCTGGAGCAAGCGCAGGGAGCGCTGCGCCAGGCGCTGGAACTTCAACCGGGGGACCCGACCGCAAGGTTCAACCTCAGCCTGCTGCTGCTGCGCATGGGACGCATGCGGGAGGCCTGGCCGCTGCACGAGGCGCGCTACGAGCCTGGATTGCTGCGAGCGGTGGCCACACCCCCGGCCTGGCCCTGGCCGCGTTGGACCGGGCAGTCGCTGCAGGGCCGATCGATTGTCGTGGTGCCCGAGCAGGGCAGCGGCGACGATATCCAGTTCGCCCGTTACGCGCCCATGCTCAAGGCTCGTGGAGCGGCGCAGGTGTCGCTGCTGTGCAAGCCGGCATTGGCGGAGTTGATGCGCTCCCTGCAAGGTGTGGACGCTGTGCTGGTGCATGGAGAAAGCGTGGCGCCGCACGACTTCTGGGTATTTACCATGAGTCTGCCAGGGTTGTTCGACACCACGCTGGAGACCATTCCCGCGCCCGGCCCCTATCTGAAGGCGGATGCGCGACGGGTTGCTCACTGGGCGCAGTACCTGCCACCTGCTCCCCGGCGCGTGGGCCTGGTCTGGAAGGGCTCCAGTCTGCACGCCAACGATGCCATGCGCTCCCTGCCGGGCCTGGAGCAACTTGAAGCTCTGTGGGAGATTCCGGACCTCGCCTACGTCAGCCTGCAAAAAGGCCAGGGCGAGGATCAGGCGCTTGGCGCCCAGGCGCGAGGCCGATTGGTGCACCTGGGCTCGGCCGTGGAAACCTTTGCCGACACGGCGGCCATCGTCGAACAACTCGATTTGACGGTCTGTGTCGATACCGCGATCGCGCATCTGGCGGGAGCGTTGGGTCGTCCCTGCTGGGTCCTGCTGCCGGCCTGGCAGACCGACTGGCGCTGGATGCGCGATCGTCGCGACAGCCCTTGGTATCCCGGCACCCTGCGTCTGTTTCGTCAGTCTCGGGCGGGAGATTGGCGAGACACAGTGGCCGAGCTCGCGGGTGAGCTCGCTGCCTGGAAATGAAGCATCGCCACGCAGATCAGGACCAGCAGCAGGAAGGGCGTGATGCGGCGCTCGTAGTTGAAGCCCACGATGCAGGGGGCTGAATAGGCAGCGAGCGCGGCAAGCATCGCGCCGGCACGCCCTCCAAGACCTTGATTTTTCTAGGCCTTTGGCGGAGACGGTGGGATTCGAACCCACGATGCGGCTCTACACCGCATACTCCCTTAGCAGGGGAGCACCTTCGGCCTCTCGGTCACGTCTCCATGTGCGTTCATGCAGGCAGCCCGAACCCGGCGCCTGCAGCACAATACAGCCATCCATTATTGCACACACGGCGAGGCTTTCCCCCCATGTGGATCGACACCCATGCCCATCTCGACGCCTCCGAGCTCGACCCGGGGCGCGAGGCCATGCTCGAGCGCGCCGCGCGGGCGGGAGTCGGCTGCGTGGTGGTGCCGGCGGTGGAACCTTCGAATTTCGGCGCCGTGCGCGAGCTGGCCCATGCCCATGGCCACGCCTATGCGCTCGGCGTGCACCCCCTCTATGTCGGGCACCTGCGTCGCGAGGACCTGCGGCTGTTGCACGAGGAGTTGCGGCAGCGCATCGGCGACCCGCGCCTGGTGGCCCTGGGCGAGATCGGACTGGATCATTTCGTCGAGCAGGACGCCGCCGCGCGCGCGGAGCAGGCCTGGTGGCTGGAGCGACAGCTGGAGCTGGCCTCCGAGTTCGGGCTGCCGGTGCTGCTGCACGTGCGCCGCGCGCAGGATGCGGTGGCCGCGGCCCTGCGGCGCCGCGGCTGGGGCGCGCGCGGGCATGGGGGCATCGCCCATGCCTTCAACGGCAGCGAGCAGCAGGCCCGGGCCTTCCTGGCGTTGGGGCTTTGCCTGGGATTCGGCGGCACCCTGAGCTTCGAGCGTTCGCGCAACATCCGGCGTCTGGCGCAGAGCCTGCCAGCACAGGCCCTGGTGCTGGAGACCGACTCGCCCGACATGGCCCCGCAGTGGATGGCCCATGGCCCCGATGCCCGTCCCAACGAGCCGGCCGAGTTGCCGCGCATCGGCGCGGTGCTGGCCGGACTGCGCGACTGGACCCCCGAACACACCGCCGCGGTGACCGGCGCCAACGCGCGGCGGGTGCTGCCTCGCCTGGACGCGCTGTTGGGGGGGGCCGGCGCGGCGCCGCCGGCTTGAAATCCGGCCGGACGTCCCCATCTGGTGCGCAACGAGAGCGTCGTGCGGCGAGCACCGCTCGCCCGGGTTCCCGGGCGGCTCGCAGGCGTCCTGCCGCCTTCGCCCTCCCAGCTTCGCCTTCCCCTTCCAGTCCTCCTGTTCCCGAGCTGCCCATCATGAGCACAAGCACCCCGAATCCGGCGCAGGCCGGTGCGTCGCATACCCATGCCTTCCAGGCCGAGGTGCGGCAACTGCTGCATCTGGTCGCGCATTCCCTGTACTCCAACCGGGACATCTTCCTGCGCGAACTCGTCTCCAACGCCTCGGACGCCTGCGACAAGCTTCGCTACCTGGCCATCGACGACAGCGCCCTGTGGGAAGGCGATTCGGATCTGCGCATCCGCATCGATTTCGATCCCGAGGCGCGCACCCTCACGGTCAGCGACAACGGCATCGGCCTGTCCATGGAAGATGCCATCGAGCATCTGGGCACGATCGCCAAGTCGGGCACCCGTGAGTTCATGCAGCGCCTGGGCGAGGAGCGCAAGGGCGATGCCAGCCTGATCGGCCAGTTCGGCGTGGGTTTCTACTCCGGCTTCATCGTCGCCGATCGCATCGTGGTGCAAAGCCGCCGCGCCGGACTGCCGGCCTCCCAGGCCGTGCGCTGGTCCTCGGACGGCACCGGGGAGTTCAGCGTCGAGGCCATCGAGCGCGCGGGCCGCGGCACCGACGTGATCCTGCACCTGCGGGCCGACGCCGAGGAGCAGCAGTTCAGCGACCTGCTGGCGCAGTGGAAGCTCAAGAGCATCATCGGGCGCTACTCCGACCACATCTCCCTGCCCATCGAGATGCGCAAGCGTGAATGGGACGCCGAGAAGAAGCAGGACGTGGTGCGCGACGAGTGGGAGCAGGTGAACAAGGCCGCGGCGCTGTGGGCACGGCCCAAGTCCGAGCTCGACGAGCAGCAGTACGTCGACTTCTACAAGCAGATCGCCCACGACGACCAGGCCCCTCTGGCCTGGACCCACAACCGCGTGGAAGGGCGCAGCGAGTACACGCAACTGCTCTACGTGCCGGCCAAGGCGCCCTTCGACCTCTACAACCGCGACAGCCAGGCAGGGGTCAAGCTGTATGTCAAGCGCGTGTTCATCCTCGACGATGCCAGCAGCCTGCTGCCCGCCTACCTGCGCTTCGTGCGCGGGGTGATCGACAGCGCGGACCTGCCGCTGAACGTGTCACGGGAGCTTTTGCAGGAAAGCCGCGACATGCGAGCCATCCGCGACGGCAGCACGCGACGCGTGCTGCAGATGCTCGAGGACTTGGCCGGCAGCGAGGACCAGGCCCAGCGCGACAAATACGCGAGTTTCTGGAGCGAGTTCGGGCAGGTGCTCAAGGAGGGCGTGGCCGAGGACTTCGCCAACCGGGAGCGTCTGGCCGGGCTGCTGCGCTTCGCCTCCACGCACAAGGATTCCGACGAGCAGGACGTGTCCCTGGCCGACTACGTGGCCCGCATGAAGCCCGAGCAGACGGCCATCTACTACGTGACCGCGGACAACGCGCGGGCGGCGCGCTCGAGCCCGCAACTGGAGATGTTCCGTCGCAAGGGGGTCGAGGTGCTGCTGCTGACCGATCGCGTCGATGAATGGATGCTGGGCTCGCTGCACGAGTTCGGCGGCAAGCCGCTGCAGTCGGTGGCCCGCGGTGGCGCCGACCTGGGGGCCCTGCAGGACGAGCAGGACAAGCGCCAGGCCGAGGAGGCCGCGCAGACCTTCAAGGATCTCCTGGAGCGCATGAAGGCCGCGCTGCAGGGGCTGGCCAAGGACGTGCGCATCAGCTCGCGCCTGGTCGAGTCGCCAGCCTGCCTGGTGGCCGACGAGGGAGAACTCAGCTCGCATCTGGCGCGCCTGCTGCGCCAGGCAGGCCAGCAGGCTCCGCGCGCCGAGCCGATCCTGGAAATCAACCCCGAGCACGAGTTGGTCAGGCGCCTGCAGGCGCAGGCGGCGGGGGGCGATGCGCAGGCCGAGGCCTTCACCGAACTCAGCCGCATCCTGTTCGACCAGGCGCTGCTGGCCGAGGGAGGTCTGCCGGAGGATCCCGCCGCCTACGTGCAGCGGGTCAACCGCTGGCTGCTTCGCGCGGTGGCCTGAGGGGCCAACTCCTGGGCGCTGCGGCGCTCAGGACACCCACATGGTGATGGTGACGACGGCCAGCAGCAGCATCCACAGCAGCACCGAGCGCCACACCAGTCCGACCACGCTGCGCAGATGCCCGGGCTGGGGCACGGCACCGGGCATCTGCGGAGCCATCAGGGGTTCGGCGTCGATGGCCTCGCCCCAGGTGTGCTCGCCCGGCTCCGGGCCCTCGGGGGGCACCGGGTTGGCGGTGGCGCCCAGGCGGATGCCCACCGCGCCGGCTGCCGACGCCAGCATGGCTCCGGTATTGCTGTCGGGCCACAGTCGCGCGTAGTTGCGCCACATATCGGCCGCTTCCTCGAAATTGCCCACCACGGCATAGCCCACCGCGGTCAGGCGCGACGGCAGCCAGTCCAGCACGAAAAAGGCGCGGCTGGCAAACTCGCGCAGCCAGGGGCTGGCCTCCGAGCCGCTGGAGTTCCATTTGCCGGCGGTGAATTCGGCCATGCGGTAGAGCACCGCGCCGGCCGGGCCCAGCGGAAGCAGGAACCAGAAGAACACGCCCAGCACGTAGCGCTGCGCGGCCACCAGTGCGTGCTCGATGGTCTGCTGGATCACGTCGTCGGCCGACATCTCCAGCGTGTCCAGGGATTTCCACTGGCGCAGGATGGCCCGCGCTCCGGGAACGTCCCCACGATTCAGCGCATCGCTGATATCCGTGAAATAGTGGGAAAACTGCCGAAAGCCCAGCGTGAAGTACAGCACTGCGACATTCCACGCGAAGGCCAGGAGGACGTTCACGCGAAGCGCGGCCCAGTAGACCGCCAGGGTCAGCAGGGCCGGCAGCACCACCGCGATGAACCAGGCGGCCAGCCCGTGCCGGCGCTCGCCGGCGTCGAAATTGCGCGACGCGAAGTCGGCGACCCAGGTGCGCAGGGTGTAGACCAGGCTCAGGCGCCCGAGGGGCTTGACCTGTTCCAGCAGCAACGAAAGCAGGACGGAGAAGAACGCCATGTGCGCATGCTAAGCGATGAGCAGCCGATACAGGTTGCGGATCATCGCGGCCGTGGCGCCCCAGATGAAGTAGTCGCGTCCGCTGCGGTCGTCCCGCCAGGGCATGGCGTAGAACACGCGCCGCGCAGGCAGCGCGCCCGAGGCGGGGGCTTGCGGGTTGTCCCAGCCGCGCAGCTCGTGGTGCCTGGGGTCCATGAGGAAGGCCAGCGGGACCTCGAACACCTCGGCGACCTCGCCTTGCTGCGGACGCCACCGGGCGCCTGGCTCGACCAGCGCCACCACCGGGGTCACCGCGAATCCCGTGACCGTGGTGTACAGGGGCATGCAGCCGAGGGTCTCCACCAGGGCCGGCGCCAGGCCGATCTCCTCCTCGGCCTCGCGCAAGGCCGTGTGCACGGCATCGCGGTCCCCGGGGTCGCGACCGCCGCCGGGGAAGCTGATCTGTCCGGCATGCACGGACAGCCGCGCATCGCGCCGGGTGAGCAGGACCTGCAATCCCTGTTCGCGTGCCACCAGGGGCACCAGCACCGAGGCCTGGCGCGTGGCACGGCCCTCGTGGACCGCAAGGTCGCCCGCGCGTTCGGGCAGCCAGTCCGAGGCACTGCCCGGCGCGCCGGTGGCGCGCCAGCGCGCGAAGGTCTCGCGCAGCGCCGCGGGTTGCAGGCGTTGCGCAGGCACCGCGGGCAGATGCCCATGGCGCTCCAGCACCGGGGCCTGCTCGGCCTGGGTCGTGGGCAGGGGGGGCGGGCTGGTCGGGAGGCTCATGGCAATGCGCAGGGCCATGCGCACGGGGGGCACCCAAAAGCAAACAGCCGACCCTCGGGTCGGCTGCGCATCGGGCGGGATGCCGGAGGCATCGTCGCGGCGATGATCAGGCCAGCTTTTCCTTGATGCGAGCCGACTTGCCGGTGCGTCCGCGCAGGTAGTACAGCTTGGCGCGGCGCACGTCGCCGCGGCGCTTGACCTGGATGGACGCGATCATCGGAGAGTACAGCTGGAAGGTACGCTCGACGCCCTCGCCGGAGGAGATCTTGCGCACGATGAAGCTGGAGTTCAGGCCGCGGTTGCTGCGGGCGATCACCACGCCTTCGTAGGCCTGCGCGCGCTTGCGCGAGCCCTCGACCACGTTGACGTTGACCACCACGGTGTCGCCGGGCGCGAAAGCGGGAATTTCCTTGCCCTGGGTCAGGCGCTGGATTTCTTCCTGCTCGAGTTGCTGGATCAGGTGGGTGCTCATGAAAGGCTCCTGGGATCGTGCGCCGCGCTGGGAATGGGTGTCGCGGGAAGGCTGGTGCCGGCTTGCGGGGCATGCCGCGCGCAGCCCGCGGGTTGTTGTGCCGGGCAGAGGATCGAACGAAACGCTCAAGTATACCCCAAGCCTGCGGGGCCGGGCGGGTCAGTCCGTTGCAGGGGCCTGCCCGGCCTCGTCGGCGTCCCGTGCCCGCAACACGGCCAGCGTGCGCAGGTCCTGGCGGTCCAGGCGTCCGGCACGCTCGAGTTCCAGCACTAGGTCGGGGCGCCGGCGCCAGCTCAGCTCCAGCATGCGGTCGCGGCGCCAGCGCGCAATGCGCGCATGGTCGCCACCCAGCAATACCTGGGGCACCTCGCGGGTCTCGAAAACCGGCGGACGGGTGTAATGGGGGCAATCCAGCAATCCGTCGGAAAAACTGTCCTGTTGCGCGGACAGTTCGTCGCCCAGCACCCCGGGCAGCAGCCGGGCCACCCCGTCCAGCAGGGCCATGGCCGGGATCTCCCCGCCGGAAAGCACGAAGTCCCCCAGGCTGATCTCCTCGTCCACGTAGCGGTCGATGAATCGCTGGTCGACACCCTCGTAGCGCCCGCATACCAGCACTGCGCCCTCGGAGTGCGCCAGGCGCTGCACCTCGGCCTGGCGCAGTACGCGGCCCGCGGGGCTGAACAACAGCACGGGCGCCGCCGACAGCCCGGAGTCGGCGCGCGCGGACTGCGCAGCACGTAATGCTCCCAGCAGCGGTTCCGCCAGCATCACCATGCCCGGGCCGCCGCCGTAGGGGCGGTCGTCCACGCTGCGGTGCGCGCCGCTGGCGTAGTCGCGCGGATTCCACGTGTGCACTTGCAGCACGCCACTGTCGAAGGCGCGACGACAGATTCCCTGGCTGCGCAGGGGCTCGAAATAGCCGGCGAACAGCGTGAGGACGTCGAAGCGCGGCATGGAGCGCCTGACTCAGTCGTAGTCGGGCTGCCAGTCGGCGACGATGCGCCGGGCTTGCAGATCGACCGAGACGATGTAGGCGTCCACGAAGGGAATCAGTCGCTCGGCGCCTTGCGCGCCTGTTCCGGCGTCTGCCTTCGCACCGGCCTTCGCGCCTGCCTTCGCGCCTGCCTTCGCGCCCGTCTGCGTGGGCAGCTGGGTCTGCGGGCGCTGCAGGCGCAGCACGGACTGCGCGCCGCTGTCGAGCAGGCCGAGCACGCGACCCAGGGCCATGCCTTCGCGGTTGCTCACCTCGCAGCCGATCAGGTCCACCCAGTAGAACTCGTCTGCTTCCGGGGGCGGAAAGTCCTCCCGCCGCAGGTGGATGCTCCACCCCTTGAGGGCCTCGGCCTGGTCGCGCCCGGACAGTCCCTCCAGCAGCGCCACCACGCTCTGGCCGTGGCGGCGCGCCAGGCGCCGGGGCAATTCCAGATGCTGCGTGCTGCCGCGCAGCGCGGGAGCACGCAGCCACCAGGTGGGAGCCTTGAGCAGCGCGGCAGGCTCGGTCGCGTCGGGGGCTACCTTGATCCAGCCACGGGTACCCCAGGCATCGAGCACATGACCCACCTCGATCAGGCCCTCCGGCCAGGCTCCCGCGGGGGCCGGGACAGGGGCCGGGACAGGGGCCGAAGCGCCAGGGGCGGGCGCCCCGGGCAGAACCGGCCGGGAGGTCCTGGGCTGGGCGGGACGCATCGCGCCTTGCACGGCCGCGCCGGGGCGCGGCCGCGTCGAGCCGGGCATCAGGCCGCGGCGGCGGCCGCTTGCTGGGCCGGTTGCTGGGCCGGTTGCTTGGCCTGTTGCTTGACCAGGCGCTGCACGGTGTCCGACAGCTGGGCACCGACGCCGGTCCAGTATTGCAGGCGCTCCAGCGACACGCGCAGGCCTTCCTCCTGGCCACGGGCCACCGGGTTGTAGAAGCCCAGGCGCTCGATGTAGCGCCCGTCGCGGCGGTTGCGCGAATCGGTGGCGACGATGTGGTAGAACGGGCGGCCCTTGGCGCCGGCGCGGGACAGACGAATGACGACCATGATCGGAATTCCTGCGATTGCTTCGAATCGGTTGCTGCGGAAGTTGCTGCGGATGTTGCTGCGGATGTTGCTACGGGTGTTGTGCGAAATCGCGAGCCCCGCAGCCTTGCCACGGCACCTTGCCCGCCTTGCGGGCGGGCAAGCTTGCCGGGAAACATTTCATTATAGCCCCAAGGCGGCGCAACTCCCCGGATATTGCGCCGGACGGGCTCCCGGGCCTGCTAGGCCTCCAGGGATCCGATGCGTCGAAGGCGCTGGCCGCCGGCCTCCAGGCGGCGCAGGGCATCGGCGATGGGCTCGCCGCCGGGCAGGCGCCATTGCGGGTGCAGCTCGGCCAGCGGCGCGAGCACGAAGGCGCGCAGGTGCATGCGCGGATGCGGCAGCCTGAGCTCGGGGGTGTCCAGCCGCAGATCGCCGAAGCACAGCAGGTCCAGGTCCAGGGTGCGCGGCGCGTTTCGCACGCCGCTGGGGCGCTGGCGCCCGTGGCTGTACTCGATGCGCTGCAGTTGCCGCAGCAGGTCCAGGGGCTCGCAGTCGCAGCCCAGCTCGGCCACCGCATTGTGAAAATCAGGACCCTCGGCGTCGACCGGGGCGCTGCTCCAAAGGCCCGAGCAGCCCAGCAAGGCGCAGCCGGGGCAGGCCTGCAGCGCACGCAGCGCCGATCGCAAGGTCGCCTCGGCATCGCCCAGGTTGGCGCCCAGGCCGACCAAGGCACGGGTCCGGACGTCGGGCGCCCGGGCATGTCCTGGCGTCATGGCCGTCTCAGGCATCGCGGGGGCACGCGGGCGCGGCCAGCGCGGCGAGCATCAGCGCCGTGGATCCTGCGCCGCGGCGTCGTCGCCGTGCTCCGGCGCCGTGGCCTCGCCCGTACCCTCGGGCCCGGTGCCCTCGGCGCCGCCCGCGGAGGGCTTGCGTCGACGACGGCGGCGTTTTTTCGCGGCGGGCTCCGGCGCTCCGCGGGCCGCCTGCTCCAGCAGATCGGCGCGTGCCGGCTCATCGGCGTCCTGGAAATCCTGCCACCACTGGGCCAGCTCGGGGGCCGCCTCGCCGGTGCGTGCGCGCAACAGCAGGAAGTCGAAACCCGCGCGAAAACGCGGGTGCTCCAGGGCGCTGTAGGCATAGCGCGAGCTGCGTCGCGCCAGGCGCGGCTGCAGCGCCCAGATCTCGCGCATGTCCACGCTGATGCGCCGCTGGATGGCCAGGCGCTCGGCCTGGGCCGCCAGCACCTCGTCGGCGGCCTGGTCCAGCGCGGCGATCAACGGAACGCCCTCGACCTGCAGCTGGGCCCAGCGCTGTCCCACCTGCGGCCACAGCAGGCAGGCGAACAGGAAGGCAGGGCTGGCGGTCTTCCCGCTGGCGATGCGCGCGTCGGTGTCTCCCAGCGCGGCCATCACGAAGGCCTCGCCGCGCGGCTGGCTCAGCGCCAGGTCGATCAGGGGCAGCAGGCCCTTGTGCAGGCCCAGGCGACGCAGGTTGTCCAGCGAGGCCAGCGCATGGCCGGTCTGCAGCAGCTTGATGGTCTCGTCGAACAGGCGTGCCGAGGGCACGTTGCGCAGCAGCTCGGCATGCGAGGCGATCGGATGCAGGGTGCCCGGCGCGATCTCGAAGCCCAGCTTGGCGGCGAAGCGAGCCACGCGCAGCAGGCGCACCGGATCCTCGCGGTAGCGCCGAGAGGGTTCGCCGATCATGCGCAGGGTGCGGGCCTTCAGGTCGCGCAGCCCGTGGTGGTAGTCGACCACCAGGTCCCGGGAAGGGTCGTAGTACAGGGCGTTGACACTGAAGTCGCGGCGTGCCGCGTCCTCGTCCTGGCTGCCCCAGACGTTGTCGCGCAACACGCGCCCGCTGGTGTCCACCGCATGATGGCGCCCGGCCAGCTTGTGGGTGTCGCGCTCGTCGCCTTCGACCGCGGCCGATGCGCTGTCCGGATTCGCGCGAAAGGTCGAGACCTCGATGACTTCGCGCCCGAACAGGACGTGCACGATGCGGAATCGCCGTCCGATGAGCAGGGCGCGGCGAAACAGCGGCTTGACCTGCTCGGGCGTGGCGTTCGTGGCCACGTCGAAGTCCTTGGGCTTGAGCCCCAGCAGCATGTCGCGCACTGCGCCGCCCACGATGTAGGCCTCGAAGCCGGCCTGCTGCAGCGTGCGCACCACGGTCAGCGCCGAGTTGGGCAGGCGCGAGGGGTCGATGCCCAGGCTGGCGCCCGGCGTCTCGACCCGCTTGCCCAGCGCGCCGGAGGGCTTCTTCGAGGAAAACAGGCGATCGATGAGTTTTCGGATCATGGGAAAAGGGTCAGGACGGGCCAGCCGCGCTGCGCCGCCAGCTCGGCCAGCAGCGGGTCGGGGTGCACCACGACGGGATGACTGACATGCTCGAGCAGCGGCCGGTCGTTGATCGAGTCCGAATAGAACCACGAACAGGCCACGTCGGCCCATTGCAGGGACTGCTGGCGCAGCCAGTCGGTGGTGCGCTGCACCTTGCCTTCGCGGAAGGAAGGCACCCCCACCCAGCCGCCGGTGTAACGGCCCAGCGCATCGCGCTCGGTCTGAACCGCGATCAGGTGTTCCACGCCGAAGGCCCGGGCGATCGGAGTCGTGACGAAATCATTGGTCGCGGTGACGATGGCGCAAAGATCCCCCTGTGCCTGGTGCCTGCGCACCAGATCCAGCGCCTGCGGGCGCAGCTGAGGCAGCACGATCTCGGCCATGAACTGCGTGTGGGCCCGCTCCAGTTCCGCCGGGGATCGTCCGACCAGCGGCGCCAGGGTGAAGCGCAGATACGCGGCCAGGTCCAGGGTGCCGGCACGGTATTCGGCGTAGAAACGGTCGTTGGCCTTGCGGTGCTGCTCACCATCGACCCAACCCAGGCGCACGCAGAATTCCCCCCAGGCATGGTCTGAATCGAAGGGCAGGAGCGTGTTGTCGAGGTCGAACAGGGCCAGATTGCGGTGCGGCATTCGCGCGAGGAATCAGGGTTGGGCCGCGCAAGGCTGCGGCAGGGCCCCGGAATCGGCGGCCGACTCGTCCAGCATCGACTTGAGCAGCGGAATGCTGGCGGCACGGCCGTGGCGCAGCGCGAAGGCGTCGAGCCGTCGCAGCAGATCCACCAGCGAGGCCATGTCCCGGGCGTGGTGATCGAGAATATAGCGGCTCAGCTCGTCGCGCAGCTGCAGGCCGTGCGCGGCGGCGATGCGCGCAAGGACGCGCTGCTTGGCCGCGTCGTCCAGCGGCTGCAGGCGCAGGCCCAGCCCCCAGGCCATGCGCGTGCGCAGGTCTTCGCGCAGCGCCAGCTCCGCAGGGGCGCGGTCGGCGGCTGCGAGGAAGCCGCAGGCACTCTGGCGTGCCGCGTTGTACAGGCCGAACAGCCAGTCCTGTTGCCAGGCGTTGCAATCCTGCACGTCGTCCACCGCCAGCAGGGCGTGGTGCCCGGCCTGCGCGATCCGTTCCAGCGAAGGCCAGTGCGAGGGCAGGCTGTGCGGCCCGAGCAGCCAGGCTGCGTGCCCCTGCGCCTGCACGGCCGCGCAGGCCGCGCGCAGCAGGTGGGTCTTGCCGCTGGCCGCGCCTCCCCACAGGTACAGCGTCCGCCCGGCCCCGGCCTCTCCCGCCAGCAGGCCGCGCAGCGCCTGCAGGGCCATGGCGTTGGCGCCGGGCTCGAAGTTCTCCAGGGTCGGCTCGTCGCTCCACTGGAGCTCCAGCAGGAGCTGGCGCGCCGGGGGTCGCGAGGCGGAAGGGCTCACTGCGGGCGCTTTCACTGCAGGTACAGGGTGCTGGCGCGGTACCAGTGCACGAGGTGCCGTGCCAGCACCAGCATCAGCGCGCCCGCCGGCAAGGCCAGCAGCACGCCCACGAAGCCGAACAGGTCGCCGAAGGCCAGCAGCAGGAAGATGACGAACAGGGGGTGCAGCCCGATGCGCCGCCCGAGCAGGCGCGGTGTCAGGTACGAACTCTCCAGCACCTGCCCGAGACCGTAGACCACGGCCACCGCGCCCAGCGCGTACAGGCTCTGGAACTGCAGCGCGCCGGCCAGCAGTGCCAGCAGCAGTCCGATGCCGAAGCCGATGAAGGGCACGGCCACCGCCAGGCCCGTGAACACCCCGATGGGAACGGCCAGCTGGAACCCGGCCAGGCTCAGGCCCACCGCGTAGAACGCGGCCAGCAGCAGCATGACCGTCAGCTGGCCGCGCAGGTAGCGTCCCAGCACCTCGTCGCATTCGCCGAGCAGCGCGGCCAGGCGCTCCCGATGGCGCGGTGGCACCAGGCTGGTGGCGCGCTGCATGAGCTCGCGCCAGTCCAGCAGCAGGTACAGCGTGAGCACGGGAACCAGCACGGCGTTGCCCAGCAGGCTCAGCAGGGTGCTGCCTCCGGTGCGCGCGGAACTCAGCACCTGCATGGCCCAGCGCTGGGGGTCGCCCGAGATGCTGCGGGTCAGCGCGGAGCCCAGCGTGGCCAGGTCGAAATGGGTCTGCAGGCCCATGCGGGCGGCGACGCCGCCCAGCCAGGCGGTGAGTTTGCCCAGCAGGCCCGGGACCTGCCGCTGCAGCTGGGGCAGGGTGGTGTCGAGCACCGACACGATCAGGCTGCCCAGCGCGACCAGCGCCACGGCCAGCAGGACCAGCGCGACGCTGGCGCCGAGCAGCCTGGGAATGTGCCAGCGCGCCATGCGCTCCACCGCCGGGTGCAGTGCGTAGGCCATGGTGAGCGCGAGCAGGAAGGGCATCAGCACCGCGCCGAGCAGCCAGCCGGTACCCAGCAGCGCGGCGAGCAGCAGCAGCCAGGCGAGGCGGATCTGGAGACGTTGCGAAATCGGCACGGGTGATGGCGCAGGGGTGTACGGGGCGGGGCCAGGCGGTTCCACGCGTCAGTCCGAC
>JAKBBP010000111.1 GCA_021808445.1 Pseudomonadota bacterium | reverse complement strand
CCCATGAACCACAGCAGCGCGGAGAACTTCATGCGATCGGCGAAGGAGCCGACGATCAGCGCCGGGGTGATGATCGCGAAGGTCATCTGGAAGGTCATGTAGGTGGTCTCGGGGATGGTGGGCGCCAGCGAGTTCGCTGCGTCCAGCCCCATGCCCGTGAGGAACAACCTGCTCAATCCTCCAATGAACCCGTTGCCGGTGGTGAACGCGAGGCTGTAGCCGATGATCATCCACAGCACGGTCACCAGGCAGGTGATCGCGAAGCTCTGCATCAGCGTGGCCAGCACGTTCTTCTTGCGCACCATGCCGCCGTAGAACAGCGCCAGGCCCGGGATGGTCATCATCAGCACCAGCGCGGTGGAGGTGAGCATCCACGCGTTGTCGCCGGAGTTGATGAAGGCCGCCGGATTCTTGGCCGCCGAGGCGGCGGCCGCGGGCGCGGCGGGGGCTGCGGGCGCGGCCGCGGCGGGTGCCGTGGCGGCCGCGGTGGCGGGTGCCGCCGAAGCCGGGGCGCTGGCGGTCTGGGCCAGCGCCGAGATCGGCGAGCCCAGCATGGCCAGGCTCAGGGCGATGCTTGCGAAATATTTTTTCATGTCCTTGACCTTTCGGATGTGCTGGGCCGTCACAGGGCGTCGCCGCCGGTTTCGCCGGTGCGGATGCGCACCACCTGTTCCAGCGCGGAGACGAAGATCTTGCCGTCGCCGATCTTGCCCGTGCGCGCGGAGTTCTCGATGGCTTCGAGGGTGCGCTCGACCAGGGTCTCGGGCACGGCCGCCTCGATCTTCACCTTGGGGAGGAAATCGACCACGTATTCAGCGCCGCGGTACAACTCGGTGTGGCCCTTCTGGCGCCCGAAACCCTTGACCTCGGTCACGGTGATGCCGGTCACGCCGATGCCGGACAGCGCCTCGCGGACCTCGTCGAGCTTGAAGGGCTTGATGATGGCCATGATCATCTTCATGGATGGCTCCTTGATTGGCGGAAATTCGGGCTCAGAACGAGTAGGCGGCCAGCAGCTCGAAGGAGGTCTGCTTGTCCTTCGCGCCGCCGTCGAAGATGGCCAGGTCCGACTTGTCCTGGCGCACTTCGGCGCTGAGCTTGACGTTCTTCACCGGCACGTAGTTCAGCGCCAGGGTCAGCTCCTTGAGCTTGTTGGCCTGGCCCAGCGTGCCCGACACGAGGCCCTGCTTGTCGTCCAGGTATTCACCCCGTCCCGACAGGCTGTACTGGTCGTTGATGGCGTAGTTCGCATACAGAGCGATGCCATTGGCCTTGCCGCTGCCGGTGCCCAGGCCGTTGTAGTTGTCCTTGGTCACCAGGTCGACGTTCAGGCCGAAGCTGAGCGCCTCGGTGGCGTTGAGGTTGCCCACCAGGTCGAGCAGTTGCTCCTTGCTCAGCACGCTGCTGTTGTAGTACGAGGAAGTGCCCGTGTAGTAGTAGGCCACCGAGTAGCTGAACATCTTGGTGGGGCTGCCGGAGGCGCCCAGCTCGACGGTCTTGGAAGCACCGGTGGCCGGCGTCGCACGGTTGAATCCGTCGTTGACCCCGCCGCTCAGCGTGAGGGCGCCATTGACCGCATAGGAGGCACGCACCCCCGTGTGATAGATCGGCTCCAGATCGAAGAACAGCAGCGAGCGCGAGATCTCGTTGTTGGCGATCGGGCTGACCACCTCCATGCCCGCCAGGGTCGGAAGGCGTCCGGCCAGCAGCGTCAGGTTGCCCTGGGCGTACTGCACAAAGGCGTTCTCCACGCCCAGCTGGCTGCCGCCCGGCAGGTAGGTGGCGTCATTGCCGCCCAGCAGCGTGACCGAAGCGCCGAAGCCGCTGGTGGGCAGGTAGGCCGCCGTCAGCGAGGCCTGGTTGAGGGTGAAGCCGTTTTGCGTGGTGTCGAACTGGCGCTGCGCCGGCGTGGAGGTATCGAAGTGGGTGTAGGTGGTGGCGACATAGCCGGTCAGGCTCAGGCCGGGCGTGGCCGCGAGCACGGCGCCCAGGCTGGGCGCCGATGCGGGCGCCGCGGGGGCGGTCTGCGCGCTGGCCAGCACCGGACAGGCGAAGGCCGTCGCGAGGCAGACTGCGAGGGTGGATTTGTTCATCAGGAACTCTCCTCAGGGCGAAGCGGTTGGCAGGATCTCGAAATCAGCCGGGGAAACCCGGTCTCGACATGGCTCTGCAGCTTTCGTGCCAGGCTGATCCCGGGAAACCAGAGGGAGTTCCGCGCGGGAACGGGGCTTCCCGGCCTCCGGGGGCCCATCGGCGGTGCGCGACGCACCGCCAGGCCGCACCAACACGGTGCGACGCCCCCGCCCGGTGCGCGAGCGCGCAGGTGTCCGACCGTGCCGCGCGTGCAGTCATTGCGCGCGCCGGCATCGGCGCGGCGCGCGGCGCGCGACAATAGCCCCCTGTGCATGACAAGGACGCCGGACTCCTCCGGCGCACTGGACGGGACTTTCATGATGGACACCACGCCTCCCCCCGAAAACTCCTCCGCCACGCCCCCGTCGCCCCGCGCCTTCCTGCGCCGAGCCGCCGAGGCCCTGGAGAACTCCCCCCTGAAGGACGTGCAGCGCAACGTGCGCGCGCTGGCCCATTCGGCCGCCGGTCGGCTGGACCTGGTCACCCGCGAGGAATTCGACGCGCTGCAGGCCATGCTCAACGCCTCGGCGCAACGCGTGGCCCAGCTCGAGGCCCAGGTCGCCGCGCTGGAATCCCACCTTGCGGCGGCGGCGCAACGCGCCGCCGAGCAGGCAGCCCAGCCCCCGGTGGTCAAGGGCTGAAAGACCGCGCGGCCTCAGGCAGCGCCGGGCCTCCTGCCGCCATGCCCCTGGCCGTGGTCGCGAGCCGGGCCCTGCTGGGCCTGGAAGCGCCCCCGGTGCAGGTGGAAGTGCACCTTTCGGGCGGCTTGCCAGCCTTCGGCATCGTCGGCTTGCCCGAGGCCGAGGTGCGCGAGGCGCGCGAGCGGGTACGCAGCGCGCTGTTGAACTGTTCGCTGCCCTATCCCAGCGCGCGGCGCATCGTCGTGAACCTGGCCCCGGCGGATCTTCCGAAGGAATCCGGGCGCTTCGACCTGCCCATCGCGCTGGGCTTGCTGGCCGCGCAGGGTGCCGTCGATCCCTCCCGGCTGGAGGGCCTCGAGTTCGCGGGCGAACTCTCCCTGTCCGGCGAGCTGCGACCCGTGCGGGGCGCGCTGGCCATGCTGTACGCGGCCCGCTCGCAGGCCTTGCCCACGCGTCGCATCGTGCTGCCCCTGGCCAGCGCCCGGGAAGCGGCGGTGGCGGGCTCCGGCCAGCTGCTGGGTGCGCGGCACCTCAACGAGGTGGTCGCCTACCTGTGCGGCACCCTGGAGCCCGGCGCGCTGCGCGTGGACACGGCCGACGGGGGCTCGGCAGCCCCGCGGGCTGCCGGGCCCGCCACCCCCGAGGCTCCCGACCTGGCCGATGTGCGCGGCCAGGCCCTGGCGAGGCGGGCGCTGGAAGTCGCAGCGGCAGGGGGGCACCACCTGCTGCTGGTCGGTCCGCCAGGCAGCGGCAAGACCATGCTGGCGCAGCGCATGTGCGGCCTGCTGCCTGCGCTGGACCACGAGCAGGCGCTGCAAAGCGCCGCCCTGCTCAGCCTGGACGGCTGTTTCGAGCCCCAGGCCTGGGCCCGGCGCAGCCTGCGCAGCCCCCACCACACCAGCTCCGCCGCGGCGCTGCTGGGCAGCCTGGCCGCCGGCAGACTGCGCCCCGG
>JAKBBP010000052.1 GCA_021808445.1 Pseudomonadota bacterium | reverse complement strand
AGGATCGGGGTTGATCTGGAAAGGCGGTGCGCTCAGGCCGAAATACTGCTCGTACATGGTGCCGACACAGTCCTCAGAATCGGTGCACAAAGCCGGCAAAAACCGCCGTCTCCGTACCGCTCAGCACAACGGTCGACGTGAGCAGGCGCCGTCGCACGCCGACCAACGCGATAGTGCGCGGCGACAGCCGGTGGTCGAGTTGCGCGATCACGCTGCGCTGCCGCGCGCTTTGTCCTTGGTTGAGGCCAAAGCCCGTATCGTTCTCCTGCTGCAAAGTCACACTCAGATTGTCCAGCGGTGTGAGGCGGTGGGCGTAGCTCAATGCCACGCCAGTTTGCAGATTGTTGTTGGAGGTCGTCTGGATCAAGCGGAGCAGATCCTGTCCTGGCAGGAATAGATCCTCATCACGATTGCGATAGAGCGAAACGGCGAAGCTGTCACGCACCCGCAATACCATCGCGGTGACGACGAGATCGTTGCGCAATACAGACGATGTGGTGTAGTAGCCGCCCGCGGTCTGCAGCCCTGCGGGAAGTCCGGATTCGCCAAGCAATTGCTGCACGAGCCGGGCGCGCTGCAAGGGGTCGGGAACCTGCGTGACCAGCACACCGTTCAGCAATGTGCTCAGATTGGACGACGCGGTGGCGTTGCTCCCGATCGGAGCCAGCGCGCTGTCGACGCCTCGGGTCCACTGCACGCTGAGGCGAGACCGCGCGCCGCCCCCCGCGACATTCAGCCGCCAGGCGGTTCCAAAGTAACGATGCTCGACACGAGCATCCACGGTACCCGTGGGAGTCGGATGCCACTGGAGTCGGCCACCGTACAGCGCCACATCCTGCTGCGAAGCATACGCCTGTACGCGCTCTCGCCCTACGATCAGGCTGGTCACCAGACGTGGGGTCAGGGCGACGCTGGCTACACCCTGCAGGGTCGAATCACGCAACCAGGCGTACGGCTCGTTGTCATAAGTAGCATAAGTCTGACGCAGGTCGAGACCGTAGCCGATGGGGCTCGGCAGCTGCTGCAGCAGGACGTGCTGATCGAGGTAGCGCCCGCCCGCGATACCGCCGACCGCAGGCGTATTGGATGTGTAAGTCCACGTATCGTCACTGCGCGCCAGCAGCTGCAGGCCTGGCCGCAGGCGCCGCTCGATGTAGGGGGAAACTCGCCACTGCGTGCTGGTGTAGCTGGAAGCTTGCAGCGCACCGCCCTGCCCCTGGAAGGGACTCACGGTCTGCTGTAGCGCGTTGAAGGCTGCGTCGAAGTACAGCAGGTTCGGGGACCACTCCGAGTGCAGCGATGCATTGCCCTCGGGCGTGACGAGACTCGGCTGCACGCCCGAGACGTAATCGATGGAATTCGCGCTCAAGTTCCCCTGCGCGGCCCACCGCGCGTGGCGTGACTGGAAGAACACGTTGGGCACGAGTTGCAGCACTGTGTCAGCCCGCGCGCTCCCGCCAGTACCGAAATTGGCATTGCTGCTCTGCGTGGCCAGCACGGCTACGGAGGGCACGATGTAGGTGGACGGCGCAGATGCTGTCGCGATCGGAGCTGGCGCAACACCTGACGCAGCGCTGCGTGCAGGTGCCGAAGCCTCGGGCGTGGGCGGCGAGGCTGCGGGGACCGGGGGGATGGTCTGCGCGTGTGCGCCTACCACGGTCGTCAGTGCACCACCTGCGACCCACGCCCATCTCCTCGAGGGACCGTAGCGCTTCATGGCTGACTCCTCTCAACACTGAGGCACAAAGGCCCGTCATCATCGCCTGCAGCCCGGCACGCGCCGCTCGGGCCGACTCGCCGGCATGTTCGCGCCATCAGAACCAACCTTGTGGAATGACAATGGTGTCGCCGGGCAGAAGCGGAACATCGTCCGCCATGATTCCGTGATGCAAGAGGTCATCAAGGCGCAAAGCGTAATGCTGCTTCCCTCGGATGAGCACCGCGGCGTTTCCATCCGCATAGGGCGTCAAGCCACCCACCGCGATCATTGCATCCAGCAGAGTCATTTTTTCCCTGTAGGGAATACTTTGGGGCCTGGCTGCAGCCCCTACGATCGAGATCTGCTGACCAAGCGCCCCGTGAAAGTTGCTCACGACCACGGTGACCACAGGATCGCGTACGAACTTGGCGATGCGCTGCTTGATCTGGGCAGCCAGTTGATCGGGCGTCAAACCGGCAGCCTTGATGCCGTCCACGAGGGGCGCAGAGATCCGTCCGTCCGGTCGCACCTGAACATCCGTCGTCAGATCCGGGTTCTGCCACACGCCGATGTGCAAGGCATCTCCGGGCCCGATCACATAGTGGTAGTCCGACAACGAAACCTGCCTAGGCGCTGGCGGAAAGTTGTTGGACGCACACGCCGCCAAGCCGAGAATCAACACTGCGGCAATGCACCCGAGCAGGCCTCGCGCGATATCTTTACGGAAAAAATTCGAGTTCATGGCTGCCGTTTTGTGACGAATTCCACATTCCACCCCGAAAACAGGTTGCGCCGGGGTGGCACCATCCCGCTGCGAGCCCTCACAATCGGTGTGCTGCGGTAGCTTCGGAGTCTAAAGGTTCGTGGCTTGCGGCACGATCACCCCATGTTGGGGGATAGGCAGTAGCAGTCCCCCTGCAAATAATCCGATTCGTTCCAAGCGCCACCGTGGCGCTACGCGTTGGCGCCGCTGCGGGCGGGGTAACGTCCGATCGAACTCCACGAATTCAGTACTTTTCGACCTCGAACCCAACCCGAACTCGAATGATGATCCGCGTCTTCGATCATTACGTACCGACCAGGACGGTATTGGAGTTGGGCACGGACTTCCTCTTGCTGTTGCTGGCTTCGGTAGCCGCGGGCGCCACCCTCACGTTTGCACACAACTGGCCCCCGGAAGCGGAGGACCTCCTGCAAGCGCTTTGGCCAGCCCTGCTCTTTGCAACCGCGACTTCCTTGCTGTTCGTCGCGTTCGGCGCCTATCAACGCGACCGCACGGGCTCATTGCGTGTCGTCATGATGTGCGCGCTCCTCGCTGCCTTCGTCGGCGCCGGACCTTTGTTCCTGGCTGTCGTGTTGTTCAGCTATCCACGCGACCTGGCCCTCGAGTTCCTAGGCTTGTCCTACCTGTATTTGTTTGTCGCACTTGCTCTGATTCGCAAGCCCCTGCTGGGCGTCTATGCGCCACGCCTGTGGAGCCGCAATGTGCTGATCGTAGGCTGCGGAAACGAGGCGGTACAGGTTGCCGCAGACCTGATCCAGCGCGGTGTCGGCGCGTATCGGTTGATCGGCTTTTATCCGTCAAACCAGGAGGGCACTCCATCGGTCGCTCTGCCCGCCCAGCTGCTCGACCCAGCCTTGAGCCTTGCGCAACTGGCACATGCACATTCGGTGGACGAAATTGTCGTGGGGGTTCGGGAGCAACGAGGGGGCGTGTTGCCTCTGCGCCACTTGCTCGATTGCCGCACCCAGGGTATTCAGGTCCACTCGCTCGCGAGCTTCAGCGAACGCCTCAAGGGTGAAGTCCCACTGGATAGCCTGAAGGCCAGTTGGCTCATTTACGGCAACGGGTTTGCCCAGGGCTGGTGGCGCACCACCATCAAGCGAACCTTCGACATCGTCACTGCGCTGGTGCTGCTTTCGCTCGCCTGGCCCATCATGCTGCTGGCCGCCGCTTCCATCATGCTGGAAGACGGCGCACCCGTGCTGTTCCGCCAAGAGCGTGTGGGTCGCCATGGTCGCAGCTTTCATGTGCTGAAGTTCCGCAGCATGCGCAAGGACGCTGAGAAGGACGGAGTCGCTCGCTGGGCCCAGGCCAACGACTCCCGGATCACCGCGGTTGGGCGCGTCATTCGCAAAACTCGGATCGACGAGCTGCCCCAGCTGTTCAACGTGCTCAGGGGAGAGATGAGTCTCGTCGGCCCAAGGCCTGAGCGTCCGAGCTTCGTCGAGCAGCTGACCGAGCAAATTCCCTTCTATGCCATCCGCCACAGCGTCAAGCCGGGCCTGACTGGCTGGGCCCAGGTACGCTTCTCGTACGGCGCGTCGCTTGCCGACGCGCGGCGCAAGCTGCAGTTCGACCTGTACTACGTGAAGAACCACTCATTGGTCCTTGACATCCAGATCATCCTGGAAACCGTTCGCGTGGTATTGCTCGGCGAGGGTGCGCGCTGAATCCATGGTGCTGCCGAACGGGTTTTGCGGGAACACGCGGGCAATGCCGCCCACTTTGAAACAAGGATGCAAATGATCGCCGTCGCTGTAGTCGGACTGGGCTACGTGGGCCTGCCTCTTGCCGTCGAATTCGGCAAGCTCTACCCCACGATCGGCTTCGATCTGTCCCAAGCAAAGATCGACGCGTACTGTCAGGGATTCGATCCCACCGGGGAGGTGCCTGGTCATGAACTGAAGGCGGCGCACCTTCTTCAGCCAACCTCCGACCCCACACGCTTGCGCGAGGCAGACTTCGTGATCGTCGCCGTGCCAACTCCGGTCGATGTGGCCCACAACCCGGATTTTTCAGCTTTGGCGTCCGCCAGCGAAATCGTCGGCAGGCATCTCAAGCATGGCGCGACGGTCGTGTTCGAGTCGACGGTCTATCCCGGCGCGACGGAAGAGATCTGCGTGCCGATCATCGAACGTCACTCGGGCCTCGTGTGGAAGCATGATTTTCATGTGGGCTATTCCCCTGAGCGCATCAACCCAGGGGATCGGGAACACACCTTGACCCGCATCGTGAAAGTGGTCTCCGGCGACAGCCAGGAGACACTGGAGCGTGTTGCTCAGATGTACTCATCGGTCATTGGCGCGGGCGTGCACAGAGCGTCGAGCATCAAGGTCGCTGAGGCTGCGAAGGTGATCGAGAACACACAGCGGGACCTGAACATCGCGCTGATGAACGAGCTTTCCGTAATCTTTCATAAGATCGGGATCGATACCGGGGAAGTACTTGCGGCAGCAGGAACCAAGTGGAACTTTCTGCCCTTCCGCCCTGGCCTCGTGGGCGGTCACTGCATCGGCGTCGATCCCTATTACCTGACGCACAAGGCCGAATCGGTGGGCCATCATCCGCAAGTCATTCTCGCTGGTCGTCGCATCAACGACAGCATGGGCAAGTACATTGCTGAGCAGACAGTGAAGGAACTCAGTCGCGCTGGCCACGCGGTGCGTGGCGCGAAGATCGTAGTTCTCGGCCTGACCTTCAAGGAAAACTGCCCCGATCTGCGCAATTCCAAGGTCGTTGACGTGATCCAGGAGTTGCGCAGTTACGGCGCTGAGGTGGTGGTTCACGACCCGATCGCCGCCCCAAGCGAGGCGCGCCATGAATACGGCATCGAGCTCACCGAGTGGGAACTGCTTCCCAAAGCGGCGGCGATCGTCGCGGCCGTAGCCCACGAGCCGTATCGCCGCCGTGCGGTGGAGGATTACCTGCAGCTCTTGCAGCCGGACGGTGTGCTGGTAGACGTGAAGGGTGTGTTCGATGTGGCGCAGGTCCGCGAGAACGGCATACATATCTGGCGTCTGTGAGCCTGCCCACCATGCACGAATTTGCGCTAGCTTCGCTGTCCGCGGACTTCGATCTCGCCAAGGCGCTAGGCGGATCCCGGCGCTGGCTGATCACCGGCAGCGCCGGGTTCATCGGCTCGCACCTGCTGCAGGCGCTTCTTCACGCCGGCCAGGAGGTCCTGAGTCTCGATAACTTTGCGACGGGGTATCAGCGCAATCTGGACGACGTACGGCGTACCGTCGGAGAGCAGGCTTGGTCCCGACACCACTTCATCGAGGGAGACATCGTTGACCCCTCCGTATGCCGACGCGCCTGCGAAGGCGTCGACATCGTGCTGCACCAGGCGGCGCTGGGGTCCGTACCGCGTTCGCTCGAGGATCCCCTGCGTACGCACGCCGTCAATGCCACTGGCTTTCTGAACATGTTGGTCGCGGCGCGCGACGCGGGCTGCCAGCGATTCGTGTTCGCTGCCTCGAGCTCGACCTACGGCGATCACCCCGGACTTCCCAAGGTCGAAGAACGCATCGGCAACCCCTTGTCGCCCTACGCAGTGACCAAGGTCGTCGATGAAATGTACGCAGGGGTGTTCACGCGCAATTACCGTATGCAAACCGTGGGTTTGCGCTATTTCAACGTATTCGGACCTCGCCAGGACCCGCGAGGGGCCTACGCCGCCGTCATTCCGAACTGGGCAAATCGCATCCTGCACGGCGAGCCCTGCCTGATCAATGGCGACGGCAGGACCACTCGCGATTTCTGTTTCATCGACAACGTCGTGCAGGCCAACCTGCGGGCTGCACTGGTCCCAGCCGAAGGACCCTGTCACGAGATTTTCAATATCGCCGTGGGGGAGCAGACTACGCTCACCCAATTGCACGACCTGCTGGTGGAAGCACTGCGCGCGCAGGTGCCAGAGCTGAAGCCACGGCCTGCGGAGTATCGCGACTTTCGGGCGGGCGACGTCCGCCACTCTCTGGCGGACGTCGCCAAGGCGCACAGGCTCCTGGGCTACGTGCCGACGCATAACGTGCGCGAAGGACTGCGACTGAGCATGCCCTGGTACGTACAGGCGGCGGCAGGCCAGGCGAGTGAACCCATGTCCGCTTGCGCACCCGCAGGAGCGAACGCGGGATGAAATTCGCCGTCGCCGGAACAGGCTACGTCGGCCTATCCAACGGCATTTTGCTTGCCCAAGATCACGAGGTGGTCGCGCTCGACATTGTTGCCAGCAGGGTCGAGATGCTCAATCGGCGCGAATCCCCGATCCGCGACCGGGAGCTCGAGCTGTATCTGCGTGAGCGGGAGCTGAACTTCCGGGCGACGCTGGACTCGCAAGAGGCATACGCAGGAGCCGATTTCATCATCATTGCCACACCAACGGACTACGCCCCAGAAACCAATTCCTTCAATACCCACTCCGTCGAGATCGTCATCGAGGAAGCGCTGCGCGTCAACCCGGCTGCGCTCATCGTGATCAAGTCGACCATTCCTGTTGGGTACACGAATCAGGTGCGGCAGCGCTTTGGATGCGACAACATTGTCTTCTCTCCAGAATTTCTTCGCGAAGGCAAGGCGCTGCACGACAACCTGTATCCGTCGCGCATCGTAGTCGGCGAGCAGTCGGAGCGAGCCCGCACGTTCGCGAATGCATTGGCTCAGGCCTCCCTGCGCCCGGATGTGCCGATGCTGTTCACGGACCCAACCGAGGCGGAAGCCATCAAGCTGTTCGCGAACACCTACCTGGCGATGCGAGTGGCCTACTTCAACGAACTTGACACCTTCGCCGCAAGCCACGACCTGGATGCGCGTCAGATCATCGATGGAGTGTGTCTCGACCCACGGATAGGCACGCACTACAACAACCCCTCGTTCGGGTACGGGGGCTATTGCTTGCCAAAGGACACCAGGCAACTACTGGCAAACTACGACGAGGTCCCTCAGAGCCTCATTCGTGCCATCGTTGACGCGAACTCGACGCGTATGGATTTCATAGCCCATGACATCGCGCGGCGAAGGCCCGGCACGGTCGGCATCTACCGCATGATCATGAAGCAGGGCTCAGACAATTTCCGCTCATCCAGCGTGCAGGGAGTGATGCAGCGCATACGCAATCGCGGTATTGAGTTGATCGTGCATGAGCCCGTGCTCGACAGCTCGCAATTTTTGGGTAGTGAAGTCGTCAACGATCTTGACGAATTCAAGTCTCGCAGTGACGTGATTGTGGCCAATCGCCTCTCCCTGGATCTGCAGGACGTAGCCGACAAGGTCTACAGTCGGGATCTCTTCGGTCACGATTGAATGGGGGAGGCCAAGCACCAAGACCCGGAGGCGGGCATCCGGGCCCTGGTGTCTGGCTGGGGAGGCTGACCACTCCCCGCCGATGGGCCGAGCTTCGGCTTAGTGCAGTGCGCCGACGTCGTAACTTGCGCCCACAGGGACGAAGGCGAAGTCATCGTGGACCAACAAGGACACCCCTGTGCTGCCTGCGCCAAGCGCCGGGCTCTTCGACTGCAGCGCAAAGTACCCGAGATTGAAAGCCTGGCTGGGCGCGATCGCGATTTGGTTGGTGGGGCTGGCGGGAGTGACCAGTGGCGCCGGAGCCGCTTGGAAGAGCGGGTCGGACACGATCGCGTGCGGATCCAGTGCCGACGCGGTGGAGATGTCCGACCCCCCGTAGAAGACGTTGTTGGAGAAGGTGGCGCCTGAGGAGTCGATGCCGCCGGAACCTCCGAGAAACGGCGTACCGTTGGCGATGTAGAAGATGTTGTTCGCGAAGGTCACGGCGCCGGCAGCCAGCGTCCAGTCATTCATGATCGCGCCATAGCCCGCATTGCCCGATACGTCGGTGTTGTAGAAGGTATTGTTGAACACTTTGCATCCGCGCAAGTCGGTGCTGTTGAAGCGGATGCCGCCATCGGCCGTATTCGCAATGATGTTGTCGTAGACCTGGATTCCGGTTCCAGAGGTGTCGGCGATGTTCACGCCATGCTTGGCGACGTTGTAGATCCAGTTGTGGTGGATGGAAACGTTGTCGATGGTTGGTGTGACGCTTTGGCTGTTGTAAAGCTGCACCCCATTGCCATCGTTGATGTCATACAGGAAGTTGTAGGCCACCTCGTCGCTCCCTGCGGCGTCGATGTAGACGCCGTGGTTCTCCAGGCCGCTGTCTGGCGAGTTCACGTCATGGCAGGAATTTCCAAGGATCTCCATGTGATACCCGTCACCGGCGATACAACCGGCACGTGCCGCGGATTGTGCAGTGGTGGCGCTGAGGTTGTTGTTCACCACGCGCGCGTAATTGCTCATGATTTGAGCATTCACGGCACCATCGCCACCGCCTCCATTGATGCGTAGATTCGCCACGACGATGTATGGTGAGGTCGACGAGCTGTCGGACGCCGACACCGCACCAGAGGAGTTCTTGCTGTAGGGGGCACTGATGAATGGCACAGTGGACGCCGTTGCGCCGGGGTAGCCCATGAGCGTGGTGTACCCACTACCCAACGCTCCCGTCGGTGCCAGACCACCGCCGCCGTTCGAGGAACTGGGGCCCCGGTAAAAGCGCATGTAATAGCCGTCGAAACCTGATTCCTGGTAGGGCGTCGACGAAGGCAGCAGGACGATGGTGTCTCCAGGACCGGCGTTGGGCCATGCACCGCCGGTGTATTCGCTGGTACCTTGGACGCTCGCGAAGGGGTGGTGGATATCACCGCAGGCCCCGGTAGCGTCATTTCCAGCCGGGAACGCCGTGCCTTCGGGCGTGGTTCCTGCCGAGTTGCTGACGTAGCAGATGTTTCCCGGGTTGGGCGTGAACGTCAGGTTACCGCTCGACGCCACGCCGCCGACGGTCACGACGATGGGCAGCGACGCGCCCTGGGTCGCTCCGCCCAGCGGTCCCACCTGCATGCTTAACTGCTGCACATCTGGGCGCCCCATGGATGCGCCGAGATAAAACACCTTGGCAACCGGATGACCTCCTATCGTGACCTGAACCTGAGAGAGGCTGCTACCGAAATTTTTCCCGAAGATCGACAGGTACATACCGTCGTTGTTCTCGCCGCCGCTTGTAGGACCCGCGACAACGTCGGTATACAGGGTGATGGGCGTGGCGCCCGGTGTCGTCGAGCTCGTGACAGGAGAGGTCGTACCCGTTGAGCTCGTGCTTGTGGCCGAGGACGTTGCCGTCGTGGAGGCGGTGCCCGTACCGGACGGGGTCGTAGTCGTCGAGGTTGTACTTGGCGGCGCGGCGATCGCGGTGGTTCCCGTGGTCGTCGTATTGCCAGACGATGAGTTCGCGCCACCGTTGCCGGTCTGGCTGGCATTCGACACGTTGCTCACTGGCTGTAGCGACGAAACCAGAGGCGAGGAGCCCCCACCGCCGCCGCAGCCTGCCAGCACAAAGGCCGAGACCACTGGCAACGCTGCCATACGAAGGGTGTTGTGTAGACGGATCATTGCGGTCGCTCCTGGGATTCCGCGTCCCATCGGAGCAGCCAGCGGCGTAAGCGCCTTCCGCTTGGCCAGGTTGGCCGATTCGTCTACAGATCAGAGAAGTCACGACACGAACGCCGTGCCGGCAACCCCGCTGTCATGGGCTTTTCAGCCGTTAGACCGGAGGCTTTGCGTCGCCGCCTTTCGACGGGTTTGCCAAAGATGCCCTCACGATACACAAAATCCGTGAAATTTGCAAAAAATTTGGTCTCTCCCCGCAACAAATTAGGATTGACGGATGGCCTCCATTTTGGTAGGCGTCATGAACTTCGAATGAGATGGAGGGCGTCGGGGCGCTCACCCCCTCAGCCCTGCATGGCTCGCCGCGCGACAAATATTCCCCCCAGCGCCACCACCCCACCCGCGATCTGCAACGGGCTCATCGCCTGGCCCAGGATCAGCCAGGCGTACACGGCCGCCGCTGCCGGCTGCATCAGCAAACCCACAGAGGCCAGCCCCGGGTGCAAGTGCTTGATGGCATGCGCCACCACCACCTGGCCGCCGATCTGCACCACCAGGGCCAGGCCGACCAGCCACAGCCATCCGATGGGCGCGGTGGGCAGCATGCGCCCCTGCGCGAGCGCGAAGGGCAGCAGCGCCAGGGTCGCGCCGGAGCTCACCCAGGCCATCAGCGGCAGGGTGCGCAGGCGCTGGCGGGCCTGCTGCACGCCGAGCTGGTAGGCGGCGTAGAACAGCGCCGAGCTCAGGCCGCTGAGGTCGCCCAGCAGGGCGGTGCCATGGTTCAGGTGCGCGCCGATCATCACCATGGCTCCGGCCAGCGCCACGCCCATACCCAGCAGGAAGGAGGCGCTGGGAGCGATGCCGGTCAGCGCCCACAGGGCCAGGGCGATCACCACGGGTGCGAGGTTGGACTCCAGCGTCGCGTTGGCCACGGTGGTCCAGAACAGGGCCAGGTGGTACAGGATCAGATCGCCGGCGAACATGGCGGCAGCCATGGCGATCAATGCTGGCTTCGACCAGCCGTGGAACCACATGGGCACCACCGCCGCGGGTTGTTCAAGGGCTGGATCGAGCTCGGCTTCAGGCGGCGGAGTCGAGGCCGTGCTTCGAGCGGCGTGCCATTGCTGGGCCAGGGCCCAGCTCACCAGCACCACGGAGGCCAGCGCCATGCGCCAGAAAGCGCTGCCGAACGGGCCCACGCCCACGTCGCCGGCCAGACGCACCAACACGCCGCCCAGGCCCATCATCGCGCCGCCGAAAAGCAGGATCAGGAATTCCATCCCGCCATTGTTGCCGAGACGCACGGCCCGCGCAGGCGCGACACCAGGACTTGGGAATCCTCAGAACAGGCTGGGCTGCACCAGCGCCCGCGGCGCCACGAACTGCGAACTGTCCAGCGCCTGCACCCTCTGCGCCAGCCCGGCGCGGCGCGCCGCGCGTGCCACGCGCTGGCTCAGCAATTGCGCCCACGGGCCCTGGCCGCGAAAGCGCTGGCCGAAGGTGGCGGCGTAGTCGCGCGGCGCGCGCGTGCCTTCGCCCTCGCGCAGCGCGGGGTCGATGCCATGCAGGTCCTGAACGCGCGCCATGACCCGCGCCGCACGCTCGGGGAAATGGGTCTGCAGCCAGTGCCTGAACAGCGGCGCCACCTCCCAGGGCAGGCGCAGCACGATATGGAACACGGACTGCGCTCCGGCTTCGGCGGCGGCCTGCACGATGGCCTCGATGTCCCCGTCGTTGATAAAGGGGATGACCGGAGCGATGCCCACCGTCACCGGAATGCCGGCCTCGGCCAGCCTGCGCACGGCCTGCAGACGGCGCTGCGGCGAGGCCGCGCGAGGCTCCAGGATGCGCGCCAGCGCCGGGTCCAGCGTGGTGATGCTCAGCGCGGCCTGGGCTCGCCGCGCCGCGGCGGCTTCGGCCAGCAGGTCGATGTCGCGCTCGATGCCGGCCGACTTGGTGATGACCGTGTAGGGATGGCGGGTACGCCCGAACAGCTCCAGGATGCCGCGGGTGATGCGCAACTGGCGCTCTACGGGCTGGTAGGCGTCGGTGACGCTGCCCACGGCGATGGGACTGGGCCGGTAGTTGCGAGCGCCGAGTTCGCGCTCCAGAACCTCCACCGCGTTGCGCTTGGCCACCAGCCTGGTCTCGAAGTCCAGCCCGGGGGACAGGTCGAGGTAGGCGTGGGTGGGGCGCGCGTAGCAGTAGATGCAGCCGTGCTCGCAGCCGCGGTAGGGATTGACCGCAAGTTCGAAGGGAATGTCCGGTGAGTCGTTGCGGCTGAGCATCTGGCGCACCTGCTGCTCGCGCACCTCGGTGCGCGGCATGCCGGGCGTGGCGCACTCCTCGTCGGCGGCCTGTTCCCAACCGTCGGATGCGGCGTCGCGCCCGCGGCCCTCGAAGCGGTGCGCGATGGCCACCACGGTGCCGCGTCCCTTGGCGCCCTGCGCCGCGGCGTCGGGCAGGCCGCTGGCGGGAAGGATGGGGATGGAGCGGCGCATCGCGGATCTCCGCCTGGAACTGTATGAAAGCACAGTATAAACGGGGATCAGCCTCCCCCCAGCAGGACATCCTCCGCCAGCGCCAGTTGCTGCTGGGATCCGGACAGCACCACGGCGTCTCCCTCGCCCAGCACCAGCCCGCCGTCGGGCTCGAGCACGCGGCCGTCGGCGCGGCGCACCTGCAGGGGCAGCGCGCCGTGCAGCTCGAGACGCTGCAGCACCTGGCCCACGGCGCGGGCGCCTGCCGGCAGCGTGACCGTGCGCAGGCGGGGCTGCTCGGCCTGCTCCAGGCTTCCGGCGGGATCGTCGAAGCCGTGGAAAAAGTCCCGCAGCAGCCCGTAGCGCTCGGCGCGTGCGTCGCGCAGGCGCGCCACCACCCGGGGCAGCGGAACGCCCACCATCGCCAGGGTCTGCGAGGCCAGCATCAGCGAACCCTCCAGCACCTCGGGCACCACCTCCGCGGCGCCGGCGGCGCGCAGCTCGTCCAGGCTGGCGTCGTCATGGGTGCGCACCAGCACCGGCACCCGCGGGGCATGCCGGTGCACGAGGTCCAGCACGCGCAAGGCCGAGCGCTTGTCGACGTAGCTGATCACCACGCAGCTGGCACGCGCCAGCCCCGCCGCCTGCAGGCTGTGCAGGCGGGTGGCGTCGCCATAGACCACGTTGCGCCCTCCGGCGGCGCTGCGCGCCACGCGTTCGGGGTCGAGGTCCAGCGCCACGTAGATCACGCCTTCGTCCTGCAGCAGGCGCGCCAGATTCTGCCCGCTGCGTCCGAAACCGCAGATCAGCACGTGGTTCTGGGTGCGGATGGTCTTGCGCGCGATGTCGGTGAGCTGCAGCGAGGCGCGCATCCACTCGCTGGCCACCAGCTTGAGCACCAGCGCGTCGATGTGCTGGGCCAGGAAAGGCGCTGCCAGCATGGACAGCACCAGCGCGGCCAGCAGGGGGCTGAGCAGTTGCGGGGGCAACAGACGGTAGGCGGCTGCCAGGTTGAGCAGCACGATGCCGAATTCGCCGGCCGGCCCCAGCCACAGCGCCGTGCGCAGCGCCACGCCCGGCGGCGTGGCACGCAGCATCTCGATGCCGACCACCAGCAGCACCTTGATCACCAGCACGCCCAGGGCCAGGGCCAGCACCAGCCACCAGCTCTGCAGCACGTAGCGCCAGTCGAGCAGCATGCCGATGGTGATGAAGAACAGCCCCAGCAACACGTCGCGGAAGGGGCGGATGTCGGCCTCCACCTGGTGGCGGAATTCGGTTTCGGCGATCAGCATGCCGGCCAGGAAGGCGCCCAGGGTCAGCGACAGGCCGGCCAGCTCGGTCAGCCAGGCCAGGCCCAGCGTGATGAGCAGCATGTTGAGCATGAACAGCTCGTCGGAGCGCCGGCGCACCACCAGGCGCAACCAAGGACGCAGCAGGCGCCCCCCGGCGAACAGGATCACCGCCAGCACCACCACCGCCTTCAGCGCGGCCAGGGCCAGGGTGCGCCCCAGCGCCGCTCCGGGCGTGGCCAGCGCGGGGATCAGCACCAGCAGCGGCACCACCGCCAGGTCCTGGAACAGCAGCACGCCCAGGATATGCCGGCCATGTTCGCTTTCCAGCTCGAGACGGTCGGACAGCAGTTTCATGACGATGGCGGTGGAGGACATCGCCAGGATGCCGCCAGCGGCCACGCCGAAAGCCACGGGTCGCGCCCAGCCTCCGGGCACCAGCCAGCCGGCGAGCAGGCTGGCCAGCAGCACGACCAGCATGACCGCGCCCACCTGGGCCGCGCCCAGTCCGAACACCAGCTTGCGCATGGCGCGGATCTTGGCCAGGCTGAACTCCAGGCCGATGGTGAACATCAGGAACACCACGCCGAATTCGGCCAGGTGCTGCGCGGTGGCGGGGTCCTGCGACAGCGCGATGCCCAATGCGTTGGGCCCGATCAGCGCCCCCGCCGCCAGATAGCCGAGCATGGCCGGCAACTGCAGCAGGCGAAACGCCACCACGCCGGCGACCGCGGCGACCAGAAGCAGGAGGGTGACTTGAAGACCGTGCATGCCCGGGCGGGGGGAACACGCTCCGCCCGCGGGGGCAGCGGAGCCGCCCGACACAGCATAAGCGAAGGGCCGGCGCTCAGGGCCGCGCCGCGCCTATTCCACCGAAAAAGCCCCGGTATGCGAGCAGATAGGCGCCTTGGAAGACACCGGCCACGAGAAAGGGTGCGACCAGCCAGCCCCGCGCCAGCATCAGGCCGGAGAGCGCCGGGCCGATCGCCCGCGGCACCATCACGGACACATTGTTGACGGTCGCGGCCAGCCCGCGCCGGCCTTCATCGGTCAGGCCCACCACCAGGGCCTGGCGCACGCCGATGGTCCCTCGGTTGAAGGCCGAGCGCACGGCCCAGGCCACCGCTGCCAGGCCGAACCACGGGCTCAGCGGCGTGAGCAGCAACAGCGCCAGGCCCACCGCGCGCATGTACACGACGGTGTCCACCAGCCCGAAACGGTGCGACATGTGGCGCGCGAGTTGCGCGCCCAGGGCCGCGCAGCCGAAACTCGCCGCCAGGGCGGGGCCGATGCTGGCCGGACCGTGCCCGAAGCGCAGCGCGTACCAGTAGGCCATCCACGGGGCCACCATGCCGATGCCCAGGCCGTTGAAGCCATTGGCCACCGCCAGACGCAGGAGATTGCGATTCTGTTCGCGACGCGTGAAGGGCGCCGCCTCCGGGGCGGGCTCCCCTGCAGGGCCTGCCTGCTTTGCTTGGTCCGTGCTCGCGGACGGCGCCACCTGGCCCGGCTCCTGGTTCGCCGCCCTGCGCGCGCCTTGCTCGGGCGCCTTCCAGATCAGCCACATGCCGATCATCGAGCCCAGCAGAGGCAACAGGAACAGGGGCCTGAAAGCCAGCGCTCCGGGCAGCTCGCGCTGCCACAGCGCGGGCAGCGCGGCCAGCAGCGCACCCGCGGCCATGCCCCAGAAACCCAGCGCGGCGTTCAGGCTGAATACCCGCGGGCGATCGGCGGGAGCGAGATCCTGGGCCAGCCAGGCCTGCTCCAGCGGCCCGAACGGGCCCGCGGCACCGTTGGCGCCACGCCCGAAACCTCCCAGCAGCGCGCCCAGGCCGAGCACCCAGGGCTGGGTGCTGCACAGCGCGAGCACGGCGCTGAGCAGGGCCACCGATTCATAGGCCAGCAGGAAATGGCGGCGACCGAAGCGATCGCTGGCCGGGCCGACCACCAGGGTCAGCAGCACGGCCACGAACAAGGCCGCGGAAAGCACCGATCCGATGCTGGCAGCCCCCCAGCCCAGGGCATGCAGGTACAGCGTGAACCCGACCACCAGGGCACCCTGCCCCACGGCGCGGGCGAAGCGCGCGCCCATGAGCAAGGGCACGGCCCGCGGCAGGCCGGCCGTGGTGTCCCTCATCGCGGGGCGCTCCTCATCCCCGCTTCCCCACCCGCATGGGGGCGGCGCCGGCCGCGGGGCGCGCCATGTACTGGCGCAACTGGGCGATCACGCTGGGCTGGTCCCAGTCCTGCGGGCCCAGGGTGCGCGCGATCTCGCGGCCCTGCTTGTCGATCAGGATGGTCGTGGGGGTGCCGAGGATGTTCAGCCCGTCGAGCACCTTGGTCGTCGGGTCGACGTACACCGGAAGGTGGTCGATGAAGTTGTCCTGGTAGAAGCTCTGCACCGCGAACACCCCGCCCTTGTCTACCGACAGCGGAAGCACCGCGAAGTCCTTGCCGCCCAGCACTTCCTGCAATTTGTTCAGCGTGGGCATTTCCTTCACGCAGGGGGGGCACCAGGTGGCCCACACATTGAGCAGCACCACCTTGCCGCGGAAGGCGGCCAGGCTGGTGGGCTTGCCCTGTCCGTCGAGGAAGGACAGCGCCGGCAGCGGGCGCGGCTGCGGATACGGAGTGAAGCGGAACCCGTTGGCCGAATCCGCCGCGCGCGCCGCCGAAGCGCCGAGCGAGACACCCAACGACAAGGCCAGCGCCGCGGCGATCCGCCGGCGCCGGCTCGAGAAACTGCTCGACATGCCCATCCTCCCGCGTGACCACCCCGGCGCGCGGACCTGCAGGCAGGTCTCAGGTCTCGAGGCGCCGGTGACCGCTCAGTTTATAAGGCTTTACGAATATGCGCCGGACCCCGCACGCTGCAGGGTCGGCTCAATGGCCGGTCGGCGCACCCGGCGAGGGCAGCACCACGAAGGGCGCGTTGCCCGCGGCCCCGGAATGCGCCGGCTGCTGGGCCGGAGCCGGCGTGGGGGCGGGAGCGGGGTGACCGAACAGGCCGCCGAGGAAGCCGCCGGTCGCCGGCGGCGGGGCCCCACCCTCGGGGTCCAGCGGCGGGTACTGTTGCAGGAAATAACCCTGCACGGCATTGGGTACCGCATAGCTTCCCACCGAGGCGAAGCCGGTGGCCGGGTTCACCGGCACCTGCACCACGTCCGGCGGAGCCACCCAGGGCTGGTCCGGATCGGCCGCGGCGGCCACGCGCATGTAGGACATCCAGATCGGCAGCGAAACGGCGGCGCCCTGCTGGCCACGCCCCAGGCTGCGCGGCGTGTTGTAGCCCACCCAGGCCACGGCCACGCGGTCGTGGTCGAAGCCGTCGAACCAGGCATCCCGGAAGTCCGAGGTGGTGCCGGTCTTGCCGGCCAGGTCGGAGCGGCCCAGCGCACGCGCCGCTGCGCCGGTGCCGGTGGCGATGACCTGCTGCATCATGCGGGTGAGCAGGAAGGCGTTGCCGGGGCTGATGATGCGCGGGGAATCGGGGTCGCCCAGCGTCACCTTCGGCTCCTGGTAGATCACCGCTCCGTGGGCATCGACGATTTTCTGGATCAGGCGCGGCTGCACCAGGTAGCCGCCGTTGGCGAACACCGAATAGGCCCTCGCCATCTGCAGGGGCGTGAAGCTGCCGGCGCCCAGCACCATGGTCGGGTAGGGCGGGATCTGGTCCAGCGGCAGCCCGAACTGCGAGGCATGGAAACGCGCGTAGGGCACGCCCACGGCCAGCACCACGCGTACCGCGGCGATGTTGTCCGAACGGGCCAGCGCCTCGGCGGCGGACATGGGCCCGATGGACTCCTTCTCGTAGTTGTGCGGCTGCCACAGGGGCTGGTTGGGACCCGGATTGATGGAGATCGGCGAGTCGTCGATGATGGTGGTTGGCGCCAGGCCCTCGGCCACGGCGGCCGAGTAGATGAAGGGCTTGAAGCTCGAGCCCGGCTGGCGGTAGGCCTGGTTCACGTGGTCGAACTTGTCGTGGGTGAAGTCGAAGCCGCCCACCCAGGCCTGCACGGCACCAGTCTGCGGTTGCATGGACACCAGCGCCGACTGTGCCAGGGGAAGCTGCGCCACCTGGGGCCCCTGTGGAGTCTGCAGCAGGCGCAGCACCGAGCCGATCTCGATGCGCCTGGCCTGCGGCGCCCTGGGCTCCAGGCCCGGGCGGCAGAAGGCCAGCGCGGCACCGCTGAGGGTCTGCACCGATCCATCGCGCCGCAGCACCTCGATGCCGCGCGGCGAGACCTTCAGCACCACGGCCGGAGCCAGCCCGCCCACGTCGTGCATGCGCTTGAGCGCCTTGGCCGCGGCCTCGCGGGCGCCATCCGAGGGCAGCGGCACGGAACCCTCGGGTCCACGCCAGCCCATGCGGTGGTCGTAGGCCATCAGGCCGGCGCGCAGGGCCGCGTTGGCCGCCGTCTGGTCCTTGTCCACCAGGGTGGTGGTGACCTTGTAGCCGTCGGTGTAGGCCGCCTCGCCGAAGCGCGCGACCATGATCTGGCGCACCGTCTCGGCGGCGTAGTCGGCGTCGACGCTGTAATGCAGCGCGCCCTGGCCCGAGACCACGTCCAGCGGCGCGGCCAGCGCTTGTTCATACTGGGCGCGCGTGATGTCGTGCAGCGCCAGCATGCGGCCCAGCACGTAATGCTGGCGCCACACGGCCAGCTTCAGGTTGCTCTGCGGGTTGTAGGCCGAGGGCGCCTGCGGAAGCCCGGCCAGCACGGCCATCTGGGCCAGGCTGAGTTGCTGCAGCGGCTTGCCGTAGTACACCTGCGCGGCCGCGGCGAAGCCATAGGCGCGCTGGCCCAGGTACACCTGGTTGATGTAGCGGTCGAGAATCTGGTCCTTGCTCAGGGTGTTCTCGATCTTGTAGGCCAGCAGGGTCTCGACCAGCTTGCGCAGCGGGGTCTTCTCGGGCGAGAGATAGAAGTCCCGCGCCACCTGCATGGTGATGGTGGAGGCGCCCTGCACCGCGCCGCCGGCCCCGAAATCGGCCAGCGCGGCCCGCACCACGCCCGCGAAGTCGATCGCGCCATGTTCGAAAAAGCGAGCATCCTCGGCCGCCAGCACGGCCTGCTTGAGCAGGGGCGGCACCTGGTCGTAGGCCACCACCGCTCGGCGCTGCACGCCGAACTCCCCGATCAGGGTGCCGTTGGCGCTGTACACACGCAGCGGCAGGTCGGGGCGGTAGTCGGTGACCTCGCTGAGGTCGGGAAGCCGCGGCCACAGCAGGATCACCGCCAGGCCCAGGTACAGCGCCCCTGCGACGCCGAGCAGGACCAGGCCCAGCAGCACGAGCTGCCAGCGCGAACGCCGCCGCGGCGGCGCCGGGCGTCCGCCGCCGGAAGATTTCTTGCGCGGCGCAGCCGCGCGCCGGGACGCGTCGTCCCGCGCCGCCCGATCCGCGTCGAAAG
>JAKBBP010000013.1 GCA_021808445.1 Pseudomonadota bacterium | reverse complement strand
TCGAAGGCTTCGCGGCCGGGGTGCCCGCGGTGACCACCGATGTGGGCTCGTGCCGCCAGTTGCTGCTGGGCCATGGCCCCGAGGACGAGGCGCTGGGGGCGGCCGGGCAGATCGTGGGCATTGCCGATGCGCAGTCCCTGGGGGTGGAATGCGCCGCGCTGCTGGGCGACCCCGGGCGCTGGAGCGCGGCCAGCGCCGCGGCCGTGGCACGCGTCGAGCGCTTCTATACGCAGGATCTGATGTTCGATCTGTACCGATCGGTCTACCAGGACGCTCTGGAGCGAAGCGTGGCACGCGCCTCCGGGCAGCGCGACCAGGTCGGGGCGCTGGCCACGGTGCTGCGCGGCGAGCCGATGACCGGCGAGTCCGACGAGCCTGAAGCATCGGACGCGTTCGAGGCCCTGGATCTCGATATCGGTGGGCCCGACACCGCATGGCCGGACGCCGGCTGAAGCGGGACACACGATGGCCGGAATCGGATTCGAACTACGCAAGCTGCTGCGCTCCCAGTCCTACCTCGGACTGTTGCGGGCCTACCTGTATGCGTCCATCATCAGCTCCGGGCCCTGGGTGTTTTCCATCCTGGGCCTGATGGCCACCGGCATCCTCTCGCTCGGTGTCGTCACTCCGGGGCGGCTGATCACCCAGTTCCAGGTCACCGTGACCTACCTGATCATGGGATCCCTGGTGCTGACGGGCGGGCTGCAGCTGGGCTTCACCCGCTGGGTGGCCGATCGCCTGTTCGAGAAGCGCAAGGAGCAGATCGGCGGGGCCTACCTCGGCGTCATGCTGGTCACCACCGCCGTGGGCGGAGGCTTCGGGCTGGTCGTGTCGCTGGTGGCCTTCCAAGGGGTGGATGCCTTCTATCGGGGCTGGATCGTCCTGGGTTTCACCTTGCTGTGCAACCTGTGGATCACCACGGCGTTCCTGTCCGGCCTCAAGAACTACCGGATCATCGTCCTGCTGTATGCGCTGGGTTACGGGGCTTCGGTGGTTTTCGCATCCATCGGGCGGCCATGGGGCATCGACGGACTGCTTGCGGGCTTCCTGGGCGGACAGTTCATCATGTGGATCGTGATGCTCTGGCTGGTGCTGCGCAATTTCCCGGTGCAGTCGCCCGTGACCCTCGAGTGCTTCCGGCCCGGGCGCATGTATGCCGCGCTGCTGTTCGGGGGAACCCTCTACAACCTCGGCATCTGGATTGACAAGCTGGTGTTCTGGTTCGATCCGGGGACTTCCCGGCCGATCATCGGCGCACTGCGGGCCTCGACCATCTACGACCTGCCGGTCTTCCTGGCCTACCTGTCGGTGATTCCAGGCATGGCGGTGTTCCTGGTCAAGTTCGAGACCGACTTCGTCGAGTGGTACGACGAGTTCTACAAGACCGTGCGCAGCGGCGGCACGCTGGGTGCCATCGTGGGATTTCGCGAGCGCATGCAGGACGTCGTGCGCGACGGCCTGTACCAGATCCTCAAGGTGCAGGCGCTGACCTTGCTGTCGCTCTACACCTTCGTGCCGTCGATCTTCCGGCTCATCGGCATCAGCGAGTTGTACACCCCGCTCTACATGGTGCAGGCGGTCGCCGCGAGCTTCCAGGTCATGTTGCTGGCGGTCCTGAACGTGTTCTATTACCTCGACCGGCGCAGCGAGGTGGTCATGATCACGGCATCACTGGCGGTTCTGAACTTCAGCCTGAGCCTGCTCTCGATTCGCCTGGGATCGGACTACTACGGCTACGGTTTCGCCGTGTCCATCCTGTGCACCCTGTTCTTCGGACTGTTCCTGCTGCAGGGACTGTTTCGCAAGCTCGAATACCAGACCTTCATGCTGCAGTGAAGCCGGTCCACCGGCGCGGCAGCTTCATGGCGCGCCCAGGACGGCGCGCACATCGCGCAGCAGACGCATCTTGCCCACCGCGTCGGCCTGGTCGTAGATCTTGCGTACGCGGCCCTGGGGGTCGACGATCATCATCACATCCTCGTGGGTGATGTCGTAGTCCACATCGGCCCGCGTGGCCAGGGGATTGGCCACGATCGGCTGCGGGTCGCTGCCGGCCACGGCCAGCGCCTGCGATGCCTGCGCGGGGTTGGAGGCGGAGGCGGCTGCGGAGGCGGAGGCGGGGGCATCCGGCACCTTCTGGTAATCCACGTGATAGCCCCCGGACACCACGCGTCGGATCTGGGTCGGCCGTCCGGTCAGGAACTGCCAGCGCGGGCTCGCCGGGTTCCAGCCGTACTCGCGCAGGAAGTCCCGCATTTGCCGTGGGCCCGTATCACCAGGGTCCACGTCGAAGGCGACCACGTCGACGCGTCCGGCCAGCGGCGTGGAGGCCAGCAGGTTCTCGAAGCCCACCAGGTGAGCGGCCACCACCGGGCAGAAGGTATTGCAATAGGGGAACAGGAAGGTCACGACCAGCGCCTTGCCGCGGAAATGGGCGGAGGACAACTGGATCCCGTTCTGGTTGATCAGCCCGCGAAACTCCGGCGCCTTGAACAGCACGGGCAGGGCTCCGCGAGGCGCCTGGCCCTGGCGTCCGAGCAGCCAGCCCACCGAGCCGGCAAGCGCCACCCCGATGATCGCGAGCGCGCCGAGCAGCGCGATGCGGCCAGAGCCGGTGCGGCCTTGCGGATCATGCTGGGTCATGGGGCTTCCTGTGGGCATCCTTTGGGTAGCTTGTGGGCATGTTGTGGGCATGCTGTGGGCATGTTGTGCACAACACGCCGCTGCGCAGCTTCGGCCGCGGCCGCCCACATCGTAGGATGCCGGCGCCGCAGGCGCTGTGTCAGGATGTGGCGCGATCGGCGCGGCGCGACAGGGGAAGGCGCCAGCCCCGGCGCATCGCCAGGAAGCGCAGCAGGGCGCAACTGAAGGCCCCCACCCAGGGCGTCCAGTCCGGGGCCCAGCCAGCGCGCTGTCCGGCGACCTGCACGCCCGCGCCGAGCAGCGCGGCCAGCGCATAGATCTCACGCTGCAGGATGACGGGCACCCGATTGAGCAGCACATCGCGCAGCACGCCTCCGCCGACCGCGGTGGCGACCCCCAGCAGCACGGCCGCCTCGGGGTTGCCGGTGATCCGCAGGGCCTTGTGGGCGCCGGCCACCGCGAAGAAGCCCAGTCCGACGGCGTCGAACACCAGCACCGGATGCCGCAGGCGCCGGATCAGGCGCTGCGACCACAGGGACATGGCGCAGGCCAGCAAGGCCACCGCCAGGTAGCGCCACTCGGCCAGGGCCACCGGAGGCGTGGAGCCCAGGCACAGGTCACGCACGATGCCGCCTCCGCAGGCGGTGAGGAAGGCCACCACCGTGACCCCGAACAGATCCAGCCTTCGCTCGATGGATGCGGTGGCCCCGCTGAGCGCGAAGGCGAAGGTGCCGAGAAGGTCGGCCAGCACGAACCAGGCGTGGGACATGGGGATGGGGCGGGGGGCGGCGTTCGCGCGGCGCGCTGGATCGGGCAGCATAGCCGCGCGCGGCTGCGGCGCCTACTCCAGCTCGAGGTACGACAGGGGCAGGGCCGTGGTCGACTTGATCTGTTCCATCGCGAAGCTCGAACGCACGTCGAGGAAATTCATGCGCTCGAGGATCCTGCGGTAGACGCCGTCGTAGGCCTTGATGTCCGGCACCTTGACCTTCAGCAGGTAGTCCACCTCCCCGCTCATGCGGTAGATCTCGACGATTTCCTCGATGTCGTCCAGGGCCGTGGAAAAGGCCTTCATCCAGGCGGCGGAGTGGTCGCTGGTGCGGATGGACACGAACACCGTGACCCCTGCGTTGAGCTTGGCGTCGTCGAGCAGGGCCACCTTGCCGCGCAGCACGCCGGTTTCCTGCAGGCGCTGCACGCGCCGCCAGCACGCGGCCGGCGAGATGCCGATGGCCTCGGCGATCCTGGCCATGGGCACGTCAGCGTCGCGCTGCAGCTGGCGCAGGATCTCGCGGTCGAGTTTGTCCATGGTCTCGCGGCCCTCAGCGGCCCTCCATGAGTCGCCCGAGGAACTTGCGGGTGCGCGCTTCCCGGGGGTTGAGGAACAGTTCCTTCGACGGACCCTGCTCGACGATCGAGCCGGCGTCCATGAAGACGGTGCGGTCGGCCACCTCGCGCGCGAAGTTCATCTCGTGCGTGACCACCACCATCGTGCGGTGCTCCTCGGCCAGCGCGCGCATCACCGTGAGCACTTCGCCGACCAGCTCGGGATCGAGCGCGGAGGTCGGCTCGTCGAACAGGATCACGTCGGGGTTCATCGCCAGCGCGCGCGCGATGGCCACGCGCTGCTGCTGGCCTCCGCTGAGCGCGGAGGGGTACAGGTCCCGCTTGCCCTCCAGCCCCACCTTGGCGAGCATGGCACGCGCATTGTCCAGCGCGAGTCCGGGAGCCTGGCGTTTCACGTAGATCAGGCCTTCCGCGACGTTCTCCAGGGCCGTGCGGTGCGGAAACAGGTTGAAGTTCTGGAACACGAAGCCCACGTGCTGGCGCAGTTCGCGCACCGCGGCCTTCTGGCGCCTGAGGGGAATCGAGCCGTCGATCACCACCTGGTTGACGCGGATCGAGCCTCCGCCGGGATCGTCCAGGCAGCTCAGGCAGCGCAGCAGGGAGGTCTTGCCGGAACCGCTGGGGCCGATGATGGCCACCACTTCGCCCTTGCGCACGCCAAGGTCGATTCCTTGCAGGACCTCGGTCTGCCCGAAGCTCTTGCGCAGGCCTCGGACCTCGATCATGGTCGCTGGCAGGGTCGTGTGCATGGACTCTGGCATGGGAGGGCTAGCTGCGGCGCACGTGGGCGGAGAACCGGGTCTCGAGGGTCGTCTGGCCTCGGGCCAGCACGCTGGACAGCAGCCAGTAGATCGCGGCCGCGGCCAGATACATGGTGAATACCTGGAAGGTGCGCGCCGTGATCAGCTGGGCCTGCCGGAACAACTCGGGAACCTGGATGGTCGCGGCCAGCGAGGTGTCCTTGACCAGGCTGATGAAACTGTTGCCCAGCGGGGCAAGCGCCACCCGCGTGGCCTGGGGCAGGATGACCCGGCGCAAGGTCAGCGCTTGGGACATGCCGATGGACTGGGCAGCCTCCCACTGTCCGTGGTCGACCGACAGGATGGCCGAGCGGATGATCTCCGAGGTGTAGCCGCCGATGTTCAGGCTGAATCCCAGGAATGCCGACGAGATGGGGTCGAGCCGCAGGCCCAGCTGACCCAGCCCGTAGTAGATGAGGAACAGCTGGACCAGCAGCGGGGTACCCCGGATGAAGGACACGAAAAAGGACGCCAGCCGGCTCAGCACCGGCACCGGGTACAGCCGCGCCAGGGCGACGGCCAGTCCGATGACCAGGCCGATGGCCATGCTCCCCACGCTGAGCACGATGGTGTAGCCAGCCCCCTGGGCCAGCATGGGGAGGGATTCCCAGACCAGTTCCAGGCTGGAACCCATGGTTCAGCGCGTGATGTCCATGCCGAACCACTTGTTGGAGATCGCGGCGAGCTGGCCGCTCTTGCGCAGCGCCTGCAGCGCGGCATCGATCTGCGCCTGCAGCTGGGGGTGTCCCTGGCGCATGGCGATGCCCGAGTACTGCTTGGAGAAGGGCTGGCCGGCGGCGACCACGCGGCCGTCGGTGTGCTTGAGAAGATAGGCCGACTCCAGGCGGTCGTTGATGATGGCGTCCACGCGGCCGATCTCCAGGTCCTGCAAGGCCGTGTTGATGCCCGAGTAGGTCTGGATGTGCACCTTGGGCGCATGCTGCTTCAGCCAGGCCTCGTAGTTGCTTCCCAGGCCCACGCCCACGACGCGGCCGTCCAGGCTGGCGATGCTGTCGTACTTGCTCTGGTCTCCCTTGCGAACCAGGATCTGCGCGCCGGACACGGTGTAGGGCTGGCTGAACAGGTATTTCTTCTGGCGATCCGGGGTGATCGTGACCTGGTTGATCACCACGTCGAATCGGCCCGAATCCAGACCGGCCAGCATGCCGGACCAGGGCGTGGGGACGAACTTGGCACGCAGGCCCATGTGCCCGGCCAGGGCCTTGGCCAGGTCGACTCCGAAGCCCGTCAGCTCGCCATGCTTGTCGACATAGTTGAAGGGTGGATAGGTGCCCTCCAGGCCCACCAGCAGTTCCTTGCGGGCCTGGATGCGTTTCCAGAGCCCGGCGGGGTCGGCGAAAGCCGGCATGGCCAGCCATCCGAGGGCGCCGATCGCCGCGGCACCCAGCAGGGCACGGCGGCCGGCCCGCGCCGGCTCCTGCGTCTGCGTCGCGATGGGGGTGCGGGTTTCCTGGGCATGCTTCATGGTGTTTCTCCGTGTGTGGATCCTGCTTGGATCAAGCTTGGATCAAGCTTGGATGGCCCGTCCTGCAAAACCATCCGCGAGGTCTTGGTTCAAATCCTCGATATCTTCCAGACCGATATCCAGGCGCAGGATCGGCCCGGGTTGCGTCCAGGGTTTGGCGGTGCGGACGAGATCGTGATCGATGGGGGTTGCAAGGCTTTCGAATCCGCCCCGGGAATATCCCATGTCGAATACGTGAACTCCATCCAGCCTGTGTGCGAGGCGTGGTTTTTATACTGGACAGAGTATTAGCGAGAACAGACCGCCCGCGCCATGATAGCCGCGTTTCCACGCGCCATGTCCCGGGCTTCGCTCGAGGGCGGAATGCCGTGCGGCTCGCAGCCCGGGCCGGGATCCTGGGCGATCTCCAGCGCGCTTGCCCGATTCCCGGTTGCGTAAATCGAGAGTCCGGAATCCGCGCAGGGCCGGGAATCCATCTTCGGGGCCGGCAATGCACCCCAGCATCCTGTGGGTATTCTGCAGCCGGGGTCCATCAGCGCAATTCGCGCTGGCGACGGTCGGTAAAACATCCGGCAAAACATCCGGGGCGCCACCGAGGTATGGACTCCCTGCGTCGAGGGAAATATCTCGCCAGCTCCAGGAGCATCGAATGGAATCGGCGTGCGCCAGGGTTTGTCCATGCGCACGCAGGCCGTCGAACAGCACCGTGGAGCCTCGGTCGGTCGGCGGCCCGACAAAGCCCTGGCAAGCCGCTGCGCGCCGCCTGGGTCCGGAAGGCCGGGGTGGAGGGGCAGCTCGCATCGGGCGCTTGCCTGCGTCACCCCGGGGCCGGGAACGTGGTACACTTTCAACGATAGATTCGCACAAGGCCGTTCTTCCAAGGTCTCGTCTGCAGCCCCGCCGGCCTTCCCAGGGCCCAGTTTCGCGAGCGGCTCGCTTCAGCTTCACCCCCCGCTGATAGTTCTTGAGTGTTTCTGTCTCCGCAAGCGCGTGTTGCGCCCGGAGTGGCTTTGTTCACCATTCATTTCCAAGGAAACACCATGAGTATTCAGACCGGCATCGTGAAGTGGTTCAACGACGGCAAGGGCTTCGGCTTCATCGCTCCCAACGATGGGGGCAAGGACCTGTTCGCGCACCACAGCGAGATCCGCAACGACGGCGGCTTCCGCACGCTGGCCGAAGGCGCCAACGTGCAGTTCGAGGTCAAGGCTGGCCCCAAGGGCCCGCAGGCGACGAACATCCGCGTCATCTGAGCGCCTCCAGGGCTGGGCTGTGCCCGGCCCGCCCCCCGTGGGGGGCTTTGGCTTCGTGCAGCCCGGCCTTGACCGGAGAGCGCGGGCCGAACCAAAAGCCCCGCCCCAAAGGCGGGGCTTTTTGCTGTCCGGCTTGGCCCCTCAGGGATGGCGGTCGGCGAAGACGGCCGCGCGGTAGACCTCGGCGCGCGCCTGCAGCGCGAGCTGGATCGCGCGCTGGCGGTGTCCGCCGAAGCCGTCATCGCCGTTGCGCGCCGCGCGCAGCTGCGCGATCTGCGCATCGATGGCCTGCATGGCCGCGATCAGATGCGGATGCCCGTCCAGCGGGGACCGCGGGCGCTGCACGACCACCGGCGGGCGTTGCACGGGCGGCGCCTGCACGCAGGCGCTCAGGCCGGCCACCGCAGTCAGTGCCAGCCACGGCGCCGCGCGCCGGCACCAGCGCACGCCGCGCTCAATCACGATGGTGATCCGCGAAACGCGCGGATTCGTGGATCTCACGGCGAGCCTGCGCCAGCAGGCGCATGGCGCGGTCGCGATGGCCGCCGAAGGCCGCCGGGCCGTTGTTGGCCACGCGCAACTGCATCATGGCCTGGTAGGCGGCTCGGTCGGCGGCGACCAGGTGGGGGTGATCATCCAGGTCGGCGTAGGCCACGCCGGCCGCCAGGCCCAGACCCAGCAGGGTTGCGGCGGCCACGACACGGCGAAGGCCGTGCGGGGAAGGCATGGAGAACTTGTTCATGGCGATGGGCATGGTGAGCTGCGGGTTCGGAAAGCGAGAGGAATCGTAGGGGCTCCTGGCGCGGGCCTCAAGGCTGCGCGTGCATGGGCACGCATGGGGGCGCATGGGCACGCATGGGAACGCAGCCTGGCGGCCTGCGTCGAGCTTGCATCAATCATCGTCGTGACGATGCCAGCCTCCAGGGTGATAGCCGTAGTAACCCGGTCCGGGCACGAGCACATAACAGCCGCCGAGGCTGAGCAACAGCGCGACGGCCAGCAGCGTGCCCGCCGCGCGCCGAGCGAGGCGGGCCGGCTTCATCGTCCCACCTGCCGGCTGATGGCGTTTTCCTGCTGGTTCAGGCCCGCCTGTTGCGCCTTGGTGATATAGCCCCCGTTGCTGTGGGCCATGGAACGCTGCTCCAGGCGGGTACTGCGCACCTGCGCGTGCAGATTGCGCGCCTGGGCGCCCGTGATCTCGCCCTCGCGCCGCTCGTGGCGGATCCGCGCATTCAGGTGCTGGGTGCGGTCGAGCACCTGGTCGCGCCGCGGATGGGCGTGCTCCCAGCGGGTGGCGGCCTGCGCGGCGCCCAGCGGCGCGAGCGCGCCCAGGGCGATCATGCACAGCAAGGCGGGGGCGGGGAGGATTCGTCGTTTCATGGCAAGGCTCCGCAAGGTTGGCAATGGGAACGATCTGCATGCATTGCTGGCCATAACGCAACGGGCAAGCCCGTACGCGACAGCGCCTGCCTTGGAATTGCAAGAAATTGTGACAAAACCGGCGCGGGTCCGGGCTGACCCGCCGCCGCGGTCACGCGCCCGCCTCAGCCCCGCGCCGCGTCGGCGCGGATCATGTCCACGGCCTTCTCGGCCATCATGATGGCCGGAGCATTGGTGTTGCCCGACACCAGCGTGGGCATGGCCGAGCAGTCGACCACGCGCAGGCCCCGCATGCCGTGCACGCGCAGGCGTGCGTCGACCACGGCCAGCCTGTCCGTGCCCATGCGGCAGGTGCCACTGGGGTGGAAGATGGTGGCTCCGTTGTCGCGGCAGAACTCGAGCAGGGAGGCGTCACCGTCGACCTGCGGCCCTGGCTTGACCTCTCTGCGGACGTAGGGCCGCATGGCCGGCGAGGAGGCGATGGCGCGCGCCGCGCGCAGCGCGGCCACGGCGGTGCGGCGATCCAGGTCGGTGGCCAGGTAGTTGGGCTGCATCGACGGTGGCTCGAAGGGATCGGTGCTGCGGATGCGCACCCGGCCTCGCGACTCGGGGCGCAGCTGGCACACCGACAGCGTGAAACCGGAGAAGGGGTGGACTGCGCCGCCGGCCATGTCGGCCGACAGCGTGGCCACGTGAAACTGGATGTCGGGCGTGGCGGACTCCTCGGGCAGTGCGCGCATGAAGCAGCCCCCCTGGTTGATGCCCACCGCCAGGGGACCGCTGCGCGCGAACAGCCATTGAAGTCCGAGGCGGGTGCGCCCGTACAGGCTGCGCAATTGATCGTTGGTCGTGATGGGGCGGGTGCACTCGTAGATCAGGCGCATCTGCAGGTGATCCTGGAGGTTCTCGCCGACGCCGGGCAGGTCCAGCGCCACCGGGATGCCCAGGCTGCGCAGATGCTCCGCGGGCCCGATGCCCGACAACTGCAGCAGCTGCGGCGACAGCAGTGCGCCGGCGCTCAGCAGCACCTCGCCCTCGCAGCGGGCCTCGCACATGCGCCCACGGTGCCTGTAGCGCACGCCCACGGCGCGCTCACCCTCCAGGATCAGCGAGGTGGCCTGCGCCTGGGTGAGCACGCGCAGGTTGGGGCGCGAGCGCGCGGGGGCGAGGTAAGCCTTGGCGGCGCTGCAACGCCAGCCGCGCCAGGTGGTGAGCTGGTAGTAGCCGGCCCCTTCCTGGCGCGCGCCGTTGAAATCCTCCGTGCGCGGCACGCCCTGCTGCGCGGCCCCTTCGATGAAGGCCTCGATCAGCTCGTGGCGCGCACCGACGTCGGAGACTTTCAGCGGACCGCTGCCGCCGTGGTAGGGGCTGGCTCCCCGCTGGTTGTGCTCGCTCCGAATGAAGTACGGCAAGACCTGGTCGTAGCCCCAACCTTCGTTGCCCAGGGCCTCCCAATGCTCGTAATCTTCCCGCTGACCACGGATGTAGATCAGGCCGTTGATCGAGCTCGATCCCCCCAGGGTCTTGCCCCGCGGCCAGTAGATGCGCCGGCCGTTCATGTTCGGGTCGGGGTCGGTGTGGAAGCACCAGTTGTAGCGCTTGCTCCACATGGTCTTGCCGTAGCCGATGGGCAGGTGGATCCAGAAGGAGCGGTCGGCCGGCCCGGCCTCGAGCAACAGCACGCGCGTGTGGGGATCCTCGCTCAGCCTGCCCGCGAGCGTGGAGCCCGCGGAACCCGCGCCTACTACGATGTAGTCGAACTGCTCAGCCATCCAAGCGCTCCTCGATGCCTCGTTGTGGGCCTGCCCACGAAAAGAGCACGCCAGATCTCGCCAGATCGTCTGGATGGCATGGTAGTTTGGTTAAAAGTGGAACGCAACGTTTCAAAATTACTTTTTCGACATGTCCGAGACAACCGTCATTTCCGCACGCTCCGCCCCTGCCCCGGAAGGCTCCGACAGCGGCTCGACGAGTTCGTCGGCCGAGCGCAGCCTGCGCCTGCTGTCCTTCATCGCGGATGCCGGGAGGGCGCTCAGCCTGGCCGAGCTCGCGCAGGCGCTGGGCCTGCCCAAGGCCACGGCCCATCGCCTGTGCAACCAGTTGCTGGAACTGGGCTACATCGTGCGGGACATCGACGAGCGCCACTTCGCCGTGGGCCCGGCGCTGCGCAAGCTGGCCTTCGATTCCCTGTCGCACTCCACGGTGCGGGGCCTGCGCCACGCGGTGCTCACGGACCTGGTCGAGCGCGTGGGCGAGACCTGCAACTTCACCACCCTGGACGGCGTCGAGGTGATGTACCTCGACCGTGTCGAGGCGCCGTGGCCCTGGCGCCTGACCCTCGATGTGGGCGTGCACGTTCCGCTGCACTGCACCGCCAGCGGCAAGCTGTTCCTGGCCTCGATGAGCCGGGAGCGGCGCTCCCGCGTGCTGGGCCAGCTCACCCTGCGTTCCCTCACCGCCAACACCCTGACCGATGCCGCGGCCCTGCGCGCCGATTGCGAGCGCATCGCGGAGCGCGGCTACTCGGTGGACAACGAGGAGTTCATCCCCGGGCTGGTCGCGGTCGCCGTGCCGGTGCGTGACCGCTCCGGCGAGACCCGCGCCGCCATGGCCGCGCACGCGCCGGTCGCGCGCATGTCCCTGGCGCAGATGCTGGAGCATCTGCCTGCGCTGCAGGAGGCCGCGGCGCGGATGACCGAGTTGCTTTGAGCGTTTTTCGGGATGCATGGGAGGGGTTTCGACGCGGAATTGGTGCGCTGCGGCAAATTTCGGGACCCCGCCGTCTAGGGATTACCCTATGATTCGGGTAAACCATGAGGCACATCATGCAATCCCGTTCCGCAAGCTCCCTGTTTCCCCGTCCCGCTCCTGCTTGTGCGCCCGCTGCGTCGATCCCGCTGCGCCGCGGCGTGTGGCTGCCGGATTCGCCACGTGGCACATCCGGTCACGCGCTGCGCCCGGCCACCGTCGCCGGCCAGCCGCTGCGCGAGGCCCTGCGCGGACTGCTGGCGATGCTCCAGCGTGCGCGGGCCCTGAACTCTCGCGCCCTGTAAGTCCGGTGCGACGGACCGGCTGGCGCCGGTCCCGTGCGGCCTGCAGCCGATAATGCAGGCATGCACACGCTGCTGATCGACACTGCCGCGCTGGACCCCGAGGCCTGGAGCGAGGCGCTACGGGGTGGCGCAATGCCACGACTGCTGCGCGCCCTGCGCATGGCCCATGTCGTGACCCGCGAAGCCTTGCGCGAGGATGCGCAGGCCGCCTGGCTGAGCCCTGCAGAACGCTGGATGCGTCGGGCGCTCGGTCTGGACGAGCCGGAACTGCACGCCCCCGAGCAACAGGCGCCCTGGGGGGCGCTGGCCGCGGTGGGCGCGGGCCTGCAGGCCGGCCCGCGGGCCTGGGCGCTGGCCTTGCCAGCGCACCTCGTGCTCGGGCGCGACAGCCTCCAACTGGCCGATCCGGCCCAGCTTGCGATTGATGCGAACCATGCGCAGGCCTTGTTGCAGGCGGTGTTGCCGCTGCTGCAGGACCAGGCCTGGGAGATGCGGGCATGGCGCCCCGGATGCTGGCTCGTGTCCCACCCCTCGCTGGAGCAGGTGCTCACCGCGGACCCCTTGCGTGCGGTCGGGCGCAACGCGGCGAGCTGGATGCCCGGAGGGCCGGCCGCCGCGCCCTGGCGGCGCCTGCTCACCGAAATCCAGATGGTGTGGGCCTCGCACCCGGTGAATGAGGCACGACGCGAATCCGGCTTGCCGGAGGTGAACACACTCTGGCTGAACGGCTGCGGAGTGCTGCGCACCATGCCCGGCAATCCCTTTGTGCTGGACGCGGAGGAACGCAGCGCCTGGCGTGACGCCGGCTGCGCCTGGCTTGGCGCATTGGCCGACGCGCTTCCCGCCCTGGCCCCGTCGCGCCATCCGCATGCCCTGCACGTGCTGCAGTTGCGCAGCCACGATGCGCTGCGGGCGCAGCAGGCCTGCGCGCAGCTCGATGAACAGGCGGCAGGGCGGCTGAGTGCCGCCTTGCGCGACCATGCGGCGGTGCGCCTGGTCCTTGCCGGATCCAGGGGCTGGGTCGATCTGGAATTGCGCGCTTCGCGCTCCTGGCATTTCTGGCGAGACGCGGCGGCTCGAAGCTGGCTGGATCCTCTGTGAGCCCCGGATCTGCGTGGCAGATCCCGATCCTCCGGCACCGATTCCCGACGCCCCCTTCGACTCCTCCTTCGACGCTTCCTTCGCAACCCGGCATGCGTTTCATTGTTCGAGATCCCTCTCCACGCAACGTGCACCGCCTGCAAAGCGCCGGCGTGCATCCTTTGCTGGCCCGGCTGCTGGCCGGGCGCGGCGTCAGCGAGCCCGAGCAGGCTCAGCCCCGGATGAGCTCGCTGTTGTCGCCGGCGCTGCTGCTGCATGCCGACGTCGCGGCGCGCTCGCTGGCCGACGCCATCGCGGCCGGCGAGAGCCTGTGCGTGGTGGCCGACTACGACTGCGACGGCGCCACCGCCTGCGCGGTGGCCCTGCGCGGGCTGCGCATGATGGGTGCGCGGGTGGACTACGTGGTGCCCAATCGCTTCACGACGGGCTATGGCCTGTCGCCTGCCGTCGTGGACCTGGTCGCGCAGCGCCCGCAGGGGCGACCCCATTGGATCATCACCGTCGACAACGGCATCGCCAGCATCGACGGGGTTCGTCGCGCCCACGAGCTGGGCATGCGCGTGCTGATCACCGACCACCACCTGCCGGCGGCACAGCTTCCCCAGGCCGATGTGATCGTCAACCCCAATCAGCCCGGCTGCACCTTCCCGAGCAAGAACCTGGCCGGGGTGGGCGTGATGTTCTACGTGTTGCTGGCCCTGCGCGCCGAGCTGCGCGGGCGCGGCGTCTTCGACGCCACCAGCCAGCCCCGCCTGGACAGCCTGCTGGACCTGGTCGCGCTGGGCACCGTGGCCGACGTGGTGCGCCTGGACGCCAACAACCGCCTGCTGGTCGCGCAGGGTCTGCGGCGCATGCGCGAGGGCAGGCTGCAGCCCGGGCTGCGCGCGCTGTTCGCCGCCACCGGACGCGATGCCTCGCGCGCGGGATGTTTCGACCTGGGCTTCGCGCTGGGTCCGCGCATCAACGCGGCCGGGCGCCTGGCCGACATGACCGTCGGCATCGAGTGCCTGAGCACCGACGACCCCGAGCGGTCGCTGCAACTGGCGCAGAGTCTGGACGCCATCAACCGCGAGCGCCGGGGCATCGAGCAGCGCATGCGCGAGCAGGCCCAGGCGGCGCTGGAGCCCCTGCAGGCGGCATCCGAGGGCGAGCGACGCGCCAGCATCTGCCTGTATTCGCCCGACTGGCACGAGGGCGTCGTGGGCATCGTGGCCGGCAGGCTCAAGGAACTCCACCACCGCCCCACCTTCGTGTTCGCCCCCGGGGGCGACGGTCTGCTGCGCGGCTCCGGCCGCTCCATTGCGGGTTTTCATCTGCGCGACGCCCTGGATCTGATGTCCAAGCGCGAGCCGGGCCTGCTGCTGCGCTTCGGGGGGCATGCCGCGGCTTCCGGATGCAGCATCGCTGCCGATGGCTTCGAGCGCTTTGCCGCGGCCTTCGAGGCCGTGGCCGGACAATGGCTGTCGCCCGAGCTGCTGGCCCGCCAGCTGGAGGTGGACGGCGAGCTCGAGGCCGAATGGTTCGACGTGGACGTGGCCTCGCTGCTGCAGGAGCAGGTCTGGGGCCAGGGTTTCGCACCGCCCGTGTTCGCCAGCGACATCGAGGTGGTGCAACAAAGTCAGTTCGGCAACGGTCACCTGCGCGCCCGCGTGCGCACCGCCGGTCAGCGCGATTCGGCGCTGCGCGAGCTGGTGGCCTGGAATCGCAGCGAATTCCTGCCCGAGCGCTCGCGCGTGGCCTGGCGTCTGGAGGCCAACACCTGGCAGGGGCGCAGCAGCCCCCGCATGGTGCTGGAGGCCCTCGAGCAGGGCTGATCCCCGCCGGGCCCACGGTGCCCGGCGCAGCCCGCGCCCCCGCGGCAGGCTATGCTGTACGCCATGCAAGCGCCCGCGCCATCGCCGTCCAAGACCGAGCCCGCCGCCTGGGACATGCCCGGGGCTGCCGGCTGGCGCGCCGTGCTCGATGCCATGGACCTCGGGGTGATGATCGCCGACGCGCGCCAGGCCGACTTTCCGTTGCTGTACGTGAACCCCGCGTATTGCCGGCTCACCGGCACCCCAGCCCAGGCTGCGCTGGGCGCGCGCGCCCGGTTCCTGCAGAGCGAGGCGGACGACCAGCCGGCGCTGCAGGAAGTCCGCGCCGCCCTGGCCGAGGCGCGTTCCTGCCAGGTGGAGTTGTGCAACCCCGGCAGCGACGGTCGCGAGACCTGGGTCTCCCTGCAGCTGTCCCCGCTGACTGCGGGCGCCTCGGCGCGCGCCCGCCCGCGCTACTACCTGGGTCTGCTCGAGGACGTCACGCGGCGCCGCGAGCAGCAGCGCGAACACGAGACCACGCAGGGCCTGTACCGGGCCTTGCTGGCCGAGGAGGAACTGGTGCTGTCGGCCGGCGACCTGGGCGACATGCTGCAAAGAGCCTGCGAACGCCTGGCCGACTCCGGCCTGTTCCAGGCCGTGCTGGTGGGACGCGCCGGCCAGCAGGGTTTCGTGGACCTGCTGGCGCAGGCCGGCAGCGCGCACGTCGGCGAGGACTGGTACCGGCCCAATGTGCTGGGGGAGCGGTCTGAGCGCAGCCTGGCGGCACGCGCCTGGAACACCCGCGTACTGCAGTTCAGCAACGATTACCTCGCCGACACCGGCCTGGATCAGTACCGCGAGAACCTGCGACGCCTGGGCATGCGGGCGGTGGCCATGGTGCCCATTCCGCGTGGCGGCCATCGCTGGGCGCTGCTGGGCGTGGCGTCCATGCGCGCCGGGGTGTTCACCCCCGCCGTGCTGGAACTGCTCGAGCGGGTCGCGCGACTGCTCGGCCACGCGCTGGACGCCTTCGATCTGCGCCGCCGGCTGCAGCAGGAGCACCACCACATCTCCTGGCTCGCCGAGCACGATCCGCTCACCGGCCTGCTCAACCGGCGCGGCCTGCGCTCGCGCCTGCAGGAACTGCTGGCGCAGGCCGATGCGCAAGGCGGCTTCGTCGCCGTCGGCATCCTGGACTTCGACGACTTCAAGCAGATCAACGACAACCACGGCCACGCCGCCGGCGACGCGCTGCTGCGCACCGTGGCCGCGCGACTGGTCGAGGCCGTTCGCTCCTCGGACATGGTGGCGCGCCTGGGCGGCGACGAGATCGTGCTGGTCATGCAGGGCATGGTGGCGCGCGAAGACCTGGAGCCCATGCTCACGCGCATCCGCCAATGCATCGTCGAGCCGGTGAGCCTGCCCCCCGGGGACAGCGTGCTGCAGATCCGCGCCAGCCTGGGCCTGACCGTCTACCCCGAGGATTCGAGCGACCCCGACGAACTGCTGCGCCACGCCGACCAGGCGCTATACGCGATCAAGCGCCAGCCGCGCGGCAGCGACGCTCCCTTCTGGCGCCTGTACCAGCCGGAGGTGGATCGCGACCACTATCAGCACCTGCGCCTCGTGCGCGAGCGTTTCGGCAGCGGCGGGCTGCGCGTGCACTACCAGCCGGTGGTGGACATGAGCAGTTCCCGTGTGGTCGAGGTGGAGGCGCTGGCGCGCCTGGACGACGGCCATGGGCGCCTGATCGGGCCGCTGGACTTCATTCACCAGCTCGGGCGCGACGGCCTGGTGGCGATGACCGTGGCCGTGCTGCGCCAGGCCGCCGAGGACGCGCTGCGCTGGCAGCGCGAGTGCGGTGCCGAACTTGCCGTGGCGGTCAATATCGATCCCCTGCTGCTGGCCTCCGGGGAGGCGCTGGACACCGTTCGCGAGGTGGCGGCCAGCAGCGGCCTGCCGCCACAGCGCATGGTGCTGGAACTGCTCGAGCACAACGACTTCCTGTCCTTCGCCACCGCGCAGGACACGCTGAGCTCGCTGCGCGCCTTTGGTTGCCGCATCGCGCTGGACGACGTGGGCAGCGCCTATTCCTCGCTGCTGCGGGTGAAGGAACTGCCCATCGACATCATCAAGCTGGACCAGGGATTCATCCGCGGGCTGGCCGACAACCCGCAGGACCTGCGGTTCGTGCAAAGCCTGGCCCAGCTGGCCCGGGGCCTGGGCGTGGATTTCGTGGCGGAAGGCGCGGAGACGCCCGACATCGTCGATGCGCTGCGCGCGCTGCGCGTGCCGCAGGCGCAGGGCTGGGGCATCGCGCGCCCCATGCCCGCGCCGGAATTCGAATCCTGGCTGGCCGGCTGGCAGCCGAGGCGCGCGCCGCGCCAGGCCGGGCTGCTCAGCTGCGTGGCGGAACAGCTCGTGGCCCTGGACACCGATCTGCTGATCGCGCGTCACTATCCGGAGCCCAAGCCGGCGCTGATCATGAGCCGCGAGCCTTCCGAAGGCCCCGTCGGACGCTGGCTGCAGGCCTCGGGCCTGAGCGCCCAGCATCCGCTGTCCATGGCCTACGCCGAGTTGTACGCGATGTTCCGCGACTGGATGGCCGCCGGCCCCGACGCCGACGACGCCATGGCCCAGTCGGCACTGGACCATCTGCTGCGCTGCGCCGGCGACTACCTTCGCGCGCAGGCCTGATCAGGCCTGCCCGGCTTCGCGCAGCGTGCCGTGCTGCAGGTGCAGCGCGCGCCCACAGCGCGCTGCCAGCGTCGCATCGTGCGTGACCAGCACCATGGCGCTGCCGTGCTCGCGCGCCATGGCCTCGATGAGCCGGAACACCACGTCGGCGGAATCGGCGTCCAGGTTGCCGGTCGGCTCGTCGGCCAGCAGCAGCGCCGGCTGGGTGACCAGCGCGCGCGCCAGCGCCACGCGCTGGCGCTCTCCGCCGGAGAGCTCGGCCGGGCGGTGGCGCAGGCGCGCCGCAAGGCCTACCTGCTCCAGCATCGCCGTCGCCCGCTGCTGGGCCTGCGAGGCCGCGACGCGGCGGATTCGCAAGGGCATCATCACGTTGTCCAGGGCGCTGAACTCAGGCAGCAGGTGGTGGAACTGGTAGACAAAGCCGACGTGGCGATTGCGCCACTGACCCTGTTGCGCAGGCGACATGCCGGCCCAGCTTGCGCCGCAGACCTCGATGTGTCCCGCATCGGCCAGGTCGAGTCCGCCCAGCAGGTGCAGCAGGGTGCTCTTTCCGGAGCCCGAGGCCCCCGTGATGGCCAGGGACTGGCCCGCCTGGAGGCGCAACGATGCGCCGGCCAGCACGTCCACCGTCTGAGGCCCTCCGGCGTAGCGCTTGCGCACGTCGCGCGCCTCCAGCACGTATTGCGCGCTGCCACTCATGCATTGCCCTCCGGAGCAAGTTGCGGCCGGTATTCCGGCACCAGGGACGCCAGCAGCTGCTTCACCGCGGCGGCTTCGGGCTCCTCGCCACCGATGGCGATGCGTCGCTGCAGATCGTCGAGGTCCACGCGAGGACCTTCGACGTCGCTGTGACGCGCCACGCGCAGTTTCGGATGCGGAGTGGGCAGCGTGGTCTCGTCGTCGGCCAGTAGTTCCTCGTACAGCTTCTCGCCCGGCCGCAGTCCCGTGAACACGACCGGGATCTCGTCCTCGTCCCGCCCGGACAGGCGGATCATGAGGCGGGCCAGCTCGACGATGCGTACCGGCTCGCCCATGTCGAGCACGTAGATCTGGCCGCTTTCGCCCATCAGGGCCGCCTGCAGCACCAGCTGGGCCGCCTCGGGGATGGTCATGAAATAACGCACGATGTCGGGATGGGTGACCGTGACCGGGCCACCGGCGGCGATCTGCTGCGCAAAACGCGGCACCACGCTTCCGCTGGAGCCCAGCACATTGCCGAAGCGTACCGCCACCATGCGCGTGGCCGGGTGCTCGTGCGCTAGCGCCTGCAGCGCGCGTTCGGCCAGGCGCTTGCTGGCGCCCATCACGTTGGTGGGGTTCACCGCCTTGTCGGTGGACACGAGCACGAAGCGGCGCGCACCGCTCAGCGCGGCGGCGCGCGCCGAGTGGATCGTGCCCAGCACATTGGTGCGCAGCGCCTCGATCGCGTTGTCCTGCTCCATCAACGGAACATGCTTGTAGGCCGCGGCATGGAACACCACGGCCGGGCGCTGGCGCTCGAACAGCACGCGCAGCCGGGTGGCGTCGCGCACGTTGGCGGTGAGAAAGACGGCCGGCATGTCCGGGTGGCGCGCTCGCAGCTCCTGCTCGAGCTGGTAGATCGCGAACTCCGACATGTCCAGGCACACCAGGCGGCCCACCCCGAAGCGTGCGATCTGGCGGCACAACTCCGAGCCGATGGAGCCGCCGGCGCCGGTGACCAGCACGCATTGGCCGGCGAGCAGTTCCGACAGGCCGCGCACGTCGAGCTGTACCGCGGCGCGGCCCAGCAGGTCATCCAGCTCCAGGTTGCGCGGCGCCGCCGAGGCCGCGCCCTGTTGCAGCCAGTCGTCGGCGCGCGGCAGCGTGAGCAGCGCCAGGCGGGCTCCGCTGGCCTTTTCCAGCAACAGGCGGCGCGTGGCCGAGCCGGCGCTGCCGGCCACCAGCGCATGCTGGGTGCCGAGTTCGCGCGCGACATCGCCCAGCGCACGGGGCGGGCCGAGCACGGGAATGTCCTGCAGTCGCGCGCCGGCCTCCGCCTCCAGCGGGCTGTACACCGCCACCGCGCGCCACAGACGCGTGGCGCGCAGGCTTTGCAGGGCGGTGGCCGCGTCGTCCACGCTGCCCAGCAGCAGCAGCGGCCTGGCCTCACCCGGCGCGCCGCGGTGGCTGCGCTCGGCGAGCTGGCGCTGGGCCAGGCGCACGGCCAGCAAGGCGCCGCCCGCCAGCAGCGGGTGGATGAGCACGATGGAGCGCGGGAAATTGGGCACGCGAATGACCAGCAGCAGCGCCGCCAGCGCCAGCGCGGCCACCGCGCAGGCGCGTACCAGGCGCCACACGTCGGGCAGGCTGGCGTGGCGCCAGGCGCTGCGGTAGATGCCGAACCAGCCCAGCGCCGCGCCCCAGGCCAGCACCGCCATGGGCAGCGTGACCGCGACGATGTGCATCACGTTGGCCGGCGCGTTGTTGCGAAGCAGGCTGAAGCGGAACACGAAGGCCGCGACCCAGGCCAGCGCGACCAGTTCCGCGTCCAGCAGCGCCGCCGCCCCCGTGCGACGCCAGGCATCCGCGAGACGGCTCATCGCGGGCCACCGGCGACCAGGCGCAGGCCGCGCAACAGCAACTCGCACACATGGGCCAGCTGGGTGTCGTCCATGTTGGAGCCCGAGGGCAGGCATACGCCGCCCTCGAACAGCGCGCGCGACACATCCTGGCCCGGCCCATGCGGGAAGTAGCGGCTGCCGGCGTACAGGGGCTGCAGATGCATGGGCTTCCAGACCGGCCTCGCCTCGACGTTGTGGCGCTCGAGGAAGTCGAGCAGCGCATCGCGGCGTCGTGAGGCCTCGGGCAGGTCCAGCGTGAAGGCGGACAGCCAGCGTGTGCCCCGGTGGCCCTCGGGCTCGGACATCCAGCGCAGCCCCTCGATGCCGGCCAGCTCGCGCGCGTACACCGAGTAGATTTCGCGGCGCCGGCGCACGCGCTGGTCGAGCACGCGCAACTGGCCGCGGCCGATGCCCGCCAGCACATTGCTGAGCCGGTAGTTGTAGCCGTCTTCCACATGTTCATAATGCCGCGCCGGCTCGCGGGCCTGGGTCGACAGCTTGCGCGCATGCGCGATCAGATCCGGATCCTCGCCCACCAGCATGCCGCCGCCCGAGGTGGTGATGATCTTGTTGCCGTTGAAGGAAAACAGCGCCAGGCGCCCGAAGCTGCCGCTGGGGCGTCCGCCCAGGGTCGCTCCCAGGGATTCCGCCGCATCTTCCAGCATGGGCACGCCGGCCTCGTCGAGCAGCGGCAGCAACTGGTCCATGCGCGCGCTCTGGCCGTACAGGTTCACCACCACCGCGGCCCTGGGTCGCAGGCCCTCGCGCGCCAGCTGCACCAGCGCGCAGCGCAGCGCCTCGGGCGACATGCTCCACCCATCGGGCTCGGAGTCGACGAACACCGGGACGGCGCCCAGCTGGCGAATGGGATTGGCGCTGGCCACGAAGGTCAGGCTGGAACACAGCACGGCGTCGCCGGGACCCACGCCGAGCAGGCGCAGTCCCAGGTGCAGCGCCGCGGTCCCCGAGCTGGTGGCCGCGGCGTGGCCCACGCCGACGTAGCCGGCCAGCTCGCGCTCGAAGGCGTCCACGTGCGGGCCCAGAGGTGCGATCCAGTTGGACTCGAAAGCCTCGCGCACCAGCGAGGCCTCGTCGTCCCCGAGGTGAGGCGCCGACAGGTAGGTGCGGCGCGAGAGCTCGCGTCGCGTCACCAGGTCCACCACCCTGGCCTCGGCGTCGAGCACCGGCACGTGGTCGATGCGCCGCGCGTCCATGAGCTGCAGCACGTCGTGCATGGAGGCTCCCAGCCCCACGCTCTGCGCCGGTCCGCCGGGCAGCGACCCCACGGGGGTCTGTGGCGAGGTGCCGGCCAGCGTGGCGCGGCGCAGGTCTCCGTCGGTGATGGTGCGCTGCAGGCGCCGCGAGGCGTCGACCACCAGCAGCACTCCCTGGGCGGTGGCGTCCAGGCAGGCCATCGCCTCCAGCAGCGTGGTGTCGGGTGCGACGAGCAGGGATTCGAAACGTTGGGGACTCATGGCCGGAAGCAGGAGGGCACGGGATTTTCAGACAGAGGCGCGGCGCATGCGGCGTGCCGGAACGCCAGCCCAGCGCTCGGAGTCGGGAACATCCCGCAAGGCCACCGCGCCGGCGCCCAGCACGCTGTCCTCGCCCACGCGCAGGCCGGGCAGCACGCCACTGCCCGAGCCCAGCAGCGCGGCGGCGCCCACGCGCACCGCGCCGCCCAGGCGCGCGCCCGGGGCCACGTGGGCCCAGGCCCCCACCGTGCAGTCGTGGTCGACCACCGCGGCGTGGTTGACGATCACTCCCTCACCCAGCACCGCCAGCGGGCCGATCACGCAATGCGCGGCCAGCAGGCAACCTGGCCCGACCTGCGCGCTGTGCGACAGCGCCGCCTGCGGATGCACCACGCTGGCCAGGAAGGCTGCGCGCGCCTCGTCGAGCAGCAGCGAGCGCGCCTCGCGCCGGCGCGAGGCGTTGTCACCGATGGCCACGTGCAGGCCCCAGGGGCGGGGCAATTCGCGCAAGGCGCCTGGCGCCAGCACCCGCAGGCCGGGCAGCAGTTCGCTGCCCCAGAGCTCCTCGCGCCGGTCGCTGGCCAGCACGGCGCTCCAGGCCCCGCTGGCCAGCGCCGCGTCGGCGGCCACGCGGCCGTGGCCGCCCGCGCCGAACACCACCAGGACCGGTGCGTCGCCAGGCGTGGCCGCGGGGGCCCGAGGGAAAGGGGAGGGGACGGTCACGGCGGGTTTCAGTAGGCCAGGGTCTTGTTCAACAGGCCCGGGTGCAGATCGATGTCGGCGAGGAGTTGCGCGATGCGCTCGCCGGCATGGCCGTCGCCGTAGACATTATGCGCGGAGGGGCGCGGGGCCCGGAGCATGTCCTGGAGCGCCTCGGCGATTTCGGCAGCCCGTGGCGGCACCTGCCTGACGCCCGCGTTGCGCTCGCGCAGGTGCTGGCGCAGGCCCACGTCCAGCACCGGGGTCCCGAAGCTTGCCGCCTCGAGGATGCCGGAGGATGAGTTCCCCGCCAGTGCCCGGGCGTGCGCCAGCGCGTCCAGGTAGCGTGCCCGCGGAAGATGGGTGATGCGGTGCCAGCCGGGTCCCGGCATTCGCAGGGCCTCCTCGACATGCGCCGAGCCGGCATCGGCGTTGGGAGCCAGCCAGAGCACGTCGAAGTCCTCCCCACCGCCGGCCGCGCGCAGGCCGGCGAGCAGTTCGCGGGTCTGTGCGCCGGCCTGGGCAGCCTGCTGCACGACCGGGTGGAACAGCACCAGTACGAACTCCCGCGCCGTGTCGATGCCCAGCGCGCGCAGGGTGTGTTCGCGGGGCGAGGGCGCGTGTCGGGCGATGTCGTCCAGCCCCGGCGCGCCCACCACGAACACGCGCTCGGCGAGTTCCCCCATGGCGAGCAGGCGCTCCCGGGATTCGGCCGTGGCCGCGAAATGGTAGGTGGCCAGCTTGGAGATGGCGTGCCGCATCGGCTCGTCCACGGTGCCCGAGCGCTCGCCACCGTGCAGGTGCACCACGGGGACTCCCAGGTGCAGCGCGGCCGTGGCCCCGGCCAGCATCTCCCCGCGATCCCCCAGCAGCAGCAACGCGTCGCAGGGCTCACGCTGCAGCTCGGCCGCCACCCCGAGCAGGGTCTGCGCCACCGCGCGCGCCATGCCCGCGCCGTCGCGCGCCGCGACGTCCGTGGGGATGCGCGCGGCCAGCGGCAGGCCGCTGGCTTCGATTTCGTCCACCGTGTGGCCGAATTCGGGGCACAGGTGCATGCCCGTCACCGCCAGGCGCAGCCGCAGGCGCGGATGCGCCGCAATACGCTCCAGGCAGGCGCGCATCAGGCCGAAGTCGGCGCGGGTGCCGCTGAGATAGAGGATGCGTCGAGGCTCAGGCATGGTCGTCGACGTCGTCATCCGCGCCATCCGGATCCTCGCGCACGGCGTGCAGGTCCTCCCAGGCCAGCAATTGCCCCGCGGCGACGTCGCGGCGCAGGCGACGCCCGATCAGCGCGTCGAGTTCGCGCGGCGCGATGCCGTGGCCCGGTCGCCGCAGTTGCAGGTGCTCGAGCGCCAGTTCGCTGCCGGCGCGCAGCGCGCAGGCCAGCACCACGCTGCGCCGCGCCACCTGGCGCACCTCCATCTCCTGCTCGCGCGGGGCCTTGACTCCGTCGCCCAGCATGTCCTGCAGGCGCCGCACATCGCGCACCAGGGCCGCGAACTCGGCCGCCTCGCTGGAGGCGGAATGATCCGGGCCGGGAAGTCGACGGTCCAGCGTGATGTGCTTCTCGATCACCACCGCGCCCAGGGCCACCGCGGCCAGTGCCGCCGTGTTGCCCAGGCTGTGGTCCGAATAGCCCACCGGCATGCCGCAGACCTGGCCCAGCTGGCGCAGCGCCAGCAGGTTCAGCGCTTCGTCGGGGGCCGGGTAGGCCGAGGTGCAATGCAGCAGCACCAGCGGGGCGGCCACGGGTTGCGCGGGGCGCGGCGCGCTGCCGCGCAGCCACACCTCGCGCACCCATTCCACCGCCTCGCGGACCTCGTCCAGCGTGGCCATGCCCGTGGACATCAGCAGGGGCAGTCGCGCCTGCGCCGCCTTGCGCAGCAGCGGGCGATTGGTGATCTCCCCGGAGGGCAGCTTGAGCCGGCGCACCCCGAGCTCGACCAGCTGGTCCACCGCCTGCTCGGAAAACGGCGTGGACATGAACTCGATGCCGCGATCCCGGCAGCGTGCCGCGACGGCCTGGAACTGCTCGTGGCTCAGCTCCAGCGCTCGCAGCATCGCCAGCTGATCGCTGTGGCCGGTCTGCTGCTTCTGGTAGCTGGCCGTGGCGGCCCCGGGGGTGGCCAGGTCCTCGGCGCGAAAGGTCTGGAACTTGACCGCGTCGGCGCCCGCCGCGGCGGCCGCATCCACCAGGCCCAGCGCCAGGTCCAGTCGGCCGTTGTGGTTGACCCCGGCCTCCGCGATGACGAACACATGAGGCCGGTTCATGGTGACGGAGATCCTTCGGATGCGGCGCGTTCGGCCGCCGCGAAATCCTCGGCGGTATCGATGTCCACCGAGCGCGATGCGGGCATGATATGGGCGGCCACGCGCACGCTCCACATGCCGTGGCGCGCCGCGTGCGCCAGCGCGGTGCGGCGCCATACGTAGATGGATCCGTTGAGCGCCCACACCGGCGGCGCAGCCTGGCGCGTGGCCAGCCCGTCGCCCTTGCTGACCCGTACGCTGCCGTCGCCCTGCAGTTCGACCAGGTTGAAATACGGATTGAAGCCGCTGTCGTAGGCCGTGAGCACCAGATCCGGCTGGTCGGGCTGGTCGGCGCGGCCCAGGCAGGCGTCGAGGTCCTGCGGGATGCGCAGCGGGGAGGTGGGCTGCAGGTCCACCACCCGGTCGTAGTCCCGCCCCTGCTCGCGCTGCAGGAAGTCGAGCAGATGGTCGATTACCGGAAGCTTCGGGCTGTCGTCGCGCGCCAGTTCCGGCGGACGCAGGTAAGGCACCTCGGCGCCCGCCTCGCGCGCCACCTCGGCGATGCGCTCGTCGTCGGTGGACACGCACACCGCCTCGATGGCCGGGTGCGCCAGCGCGTAGGCGATGCTGTGCACGATCAAGGGGCGTCCGCGCAGCATGCGGATGTTCTTGCCGGGCAGGCCCTTGCTGCCGCCGCGGGCACAGATGGTGGCGATGGTCTTCATGGTTCCCCGTCCAGGAGTCTTTCCGCCTGGTCCGCGACCGCCGGCGCGGCTGCGACCGGCCGGGCCCAGGCTGTGGGCCCCGGCGGGTTCGCCAGGGTTTCATCCAGCGCGCCCGGAAGATCCTCGAGACTGGCCACGCCGCGGGCCACGCCCAGGCTCGCATAGTCAAGGCCTCGAAGGGCTCCGGGCGAACATTGCAGCGAAAGCACAGGTCGGGCCGCCACGGCGGCCTGCAGGCCCACGGTGGTGGTCTGCACCACCACGGCATCGGCCGCGAGCACCAGCGGCTCGATGGCTTCTTCCGCCGGAACGCTGAAATGCACCTGCGCCGTGTCCGGCGCCCGCTGGGCCCGGTGCCAGTGGTTCGGATGGTGACGCACCACCAGCGAGGCGCCCGGGCGCTGCTCCACCCAGGCGCGGGCACCAGCCTCCATCGCCAGCGCCAGGGCATCTCCCGCCGGCCACGGCGAGCCCGGGTGTGCCTGCGCCTCGGGCTGCGTGGCCACCAGCACCAGCCGGCCCGGTTCGCGTCCCCAGCGCTGTGCCCAGCGGCGGCGCAGGGCCTGCGCCTGCTCGCGCAGCCGCGGCTCCTGCAGCGCGTCGAAGGCCGGATTGCCGGTGACCACGATGCGCCCGGCCTCCCAGCCCGCGGCCAGCAGGTTGTCGCGCACGGCGTCGGCCAGCACGCACACACGGTCCGGTCTCTGGCGGCGCGCAGCGAAGGGGTCGCCGGGCTGGGCGAACAGATCCAGCAGCGCCAGGCTGGGGATGCCCAGGGCCTGCGCGGCTTCCAGCGCTGCCTGCTCGCTGCGCGGCGAATTCGTGGTGAGCAGGAGCTCCGGTCGCAGCGCACGCAACACCCGCTCCAGGAACTGGCGCGGGTGAAAACCCTGGCGCCCGCGCTCGGCCAGCACCCGCGCCGCCTCCTGCTCGCCCAGCTGGCGCTGCAGCGACCAGGCGTTGATGCCCAGGTAGGCCAGGCTCTCGGAAGGGGCGATGTCCGGATGGTCGTTGCCGGGCTGCAGTTCGCGTCCGAGGCGCAGCGCCTGTTCCCGCTCCTCGGGGTCCAGCAGCGGTAGAAGCGACTCGTAGCCCAGGCTTTCCCAGCCCGCCGCGCGGGCGGCACGCCGTGCCGTGGTCAAGGCCAGGAGCTGGATGTTCCAGTGGGGATGTCTGCGCCGCAGCTCGCCCAGCACGGGCAGCAGCATGGCCACATGGCCTCCGCCGTAGGCCACCGCCAGCACGCGCCGGGCCGGATTCATGCCGCGTCGAGCTCCGGCTGGAATCGCCGCGCCCAGATCTCCAGCGCCGCCAGCGCGCGCAGCTCGCGCGTGTGGTTGGCGCTGCCATCCACATGCTGCTCGAACAGCTGGCGCAGGCGGGCGGGCTGGAACAGGCGCGCTGCCAGGGCATCCTCGGCGAACAGCAGCTCGTGCAGCCAGGCCTTGCGAGGTCCGCGGAACCATTCGCCGATGGGAACCGTGAACATCTGCTTGCGTCGCATGGCCAGCTCCTCGCCGATCAAGGGTTGCACCGCGCGCTTGAACCAATGCTTCTTGTCGCCGTCGACCAGCTTGGTCGTCCCGGGGCTGCGGAAGGCCAGCTCCATCATGCGCCAGTCCAGAAAGGGCGTGCGCGCCTCCAGGGACACGGCCATGCCCATGCGATCGGGCTTGACCAGGTTATTGCCCGGCAGCAGCAGCATCATGTCGAGAAAGAGCATCTGGTTGACCCGATCGAAATGCTCCGCCTGGCGCAGCCAGGGCAAGGCCACGTCGCGCACGCTGTCCACGTCGCGCAGCCTGTGCTGCAGCCAGGGCTGCAGCAGCTGCGAGCGGCCCTGCGCCCCGAAAAGCCCGGTGCGCTCGACCAGCGCGCTGGCGAAGGCGTCGTCGTCCAGCGACTGCAGCGCCGGGTCGGCCAGCAGGCCGGCGTATTTGTCGTAGCCGGCGAACAACTCGTCGCCGCCGTCCCCGGTGAGCACCACCTTGACCTCCTGCGCCGCCAGGCGCGCCACCTCCAGCGTGGGCAGGAAGGAAGCGTCGCCGTGCGGTTGGTCGCAGTGCCACAAGGCCGCGGGCCAGGCGTCGAGCAGGTCGGGCTGCACGATGCGCTCGTGATGCCGGGTGCCGAAGCGGCGTGCCGCCTCGCGCGCGAAGGGGGACTCGTCGAAGCGCGCGTCGTCGAAGCCGATGCAGAAGCTGCGGACGGGTTCGCGCACGTGGCGCGCCATCAGCGCCACCACCGTGCTGGAATCCACGCCGCCCGACAGGAAGGCGCCGAAGGGCACGTCGGCGCGCAGCCGCAGGCGCACGGCATCATCCAGCAGCCCCAGGAACTGTTCCTGCCAGGCTCCGAACTCCTGCGGCGCAGGCTGCTGTTCGGCCAGGTTCCACCATCGGCGCTGGCGGGCGCCGCGGGTGTCCACGCTGAGCACGCAGCCCGGCTCCAGGTGGCGCACGCCGGCGAACAGGGTCCACGGCGGCGGCACGAAGTTGAAGGCCAGGTAATGCTGCAGCGCCGGCAGGTCCAGGCGAGGCCGCGACGGCATTGCCGTCAGCAGGGCCTTGATTTCCGATCCGAACAGCAGGCGTGTACCGTCGTCGTGCAGGTACAGCGGCTTGACGCCGATGCGGTCGCGTACCAGGTGCAGGCAGGGGCGCTCGGGGTCGCGTCGATCCAGCACGGCGAAGGCGAACATGCCGTTGAGCCGGGGCAGGAAGTCCAGGCCCTCGCGCTCATACAGGCGCAGCAGCACCTCGGTGTCGCTGTGGTCGCTGGCGAAGCGCACGCCTTCGCGCTGCAGCTCGCGCCGAAGCTCCACGTGGTTGAAGATCTCCCCGTTCTGCACCAGGGCGATGCGCCCGTCGTCGGACACGAAGGGCTGGTGCCCGCCTTCGAGGTCGATGATCGAGAGCCGGCGGTTGCCGACGGCGGCGCCGGGCATGGTCCACGCGCCGGTGTCGTCCGGCCCGCGGTGGCGCAGCGAGGCATCCATGGCCTGCAGGGCGCGCGCGTCGAGTTCACCGCCAGCGCGGTCGAAATAGCCGTAGATGCCGCACATGGGTAGGAATTGGACGCAAAACCCGTATTGTCGCCGCAGCCGGGCCCGAGCGCGCCGCTTCGCGCAGCCCCGTCTCAAAGCCGCGTTAGTTGCCGCTTCTGCGCCACAGTTGCAGGACCGTCATCCCCATGATCCGAAGATCGCGCGCCAGCCCCGGGCGGCGGGCGTAGTCCAGGTCGGCCTGCAGGCGCTGCGCGGGCGTGGCGCGCGAGCGGTACAGGGCCTGCGCCAGCCCGGTGATGCCCGGGCGCACGCGGCAGCGAAGTTCCCAGTCCTCGGCGCGATAGTCCGCCTGCTGGGCGGGCACGTCGGGACGAGGGCCCACCAGGCTCATGTCCCCGCGCAGCACGTTGAACAGCTGGGGCAGCTCGTCCAGGCTGCTGCGCCGCAGCCAGCGTCCCACGCGGGTGATGCGCGGGTCGCCGCTGGCCGTGCGCTGCGGGCCGCGCGCCTCGGCGTCGATCACCATGGAGCGGAACTTGTACAGGCGGAACAAGCGGCCGCCGCGACCCACTCGCAGCTGGGAGAACAGCACCGGGCGCCCGCTGTCGAGCCACACGGCCAGGGCCACGAGCAGCAGGGGCAGGGCCAGCAGCACCAGCGCCAGCACCGCCAGCAGGAGGTCGAAGCCCCGCTTGAGCATCAGGTGCCGGCGGAGCCCAGGGCCAGCGCCGCCTTGTGGATGAGATCGCAGGCCAGCAGCCGGTCGCTCTCGATTTCCTCGTCAGTGCGTGCGCGCAGCACGGATTCGCAATGCCGCAGCCGGCCCAGTTGCTCGCGGTACACGCTGCGCCAGTCACTCTGCGGGAATTCGATCAGTTCGCGATTGAAGGTGCGCGACAGGATCACGCTGCCCGAGCCCAGGCGCAGATGCTCGGCCAGCACCACCCGGCCCGGAAGCAGGCCTTCGTCCAGGCGCGCGATGCCGCCGAAGCCGAAGCGCAGCCCCCGCGCCTGCGCCACCCGGGCCACGCGCTCGACGGTACCGTCGGCCAGCGGCTCGAACATGAAACGGCATCCCAATTGGCGGTGCAGATCGTTGAGCCCGACGTAGATCTCCCCCAGGCCCTCCGTGCCCGCCCAGCGATCCAGGCTGTCCAGCGCGCCCCGGGTCTCCAGCAGAGCCACCAGCCCGGCTCGGCCGGCCAGGGCCCGCGCGCAATCGCGCAGCGCCTCGGGCTGCTCGAACATGGGCAGCATCACGCTGTCGGCCCCGTGGCGCACGGCATGCTCCACCTCGGCCAGGCTCTGCGCATGCCAGGGATTGATGCGCACCATCAGGTGCACTCCGGGCGCAGCCGCGCGCACCACGGCGACGTCTTCCGGACGGTGGTCGGAAATGAAGGTGCCCAGGCCCCCCTGGCGCTCGTGCTTGCCGAGGCGCTCGAGGTCGACCATGATGCGCGCCACCCCGCACTCGGCGGCGAAGGCTGCGAACTCCGGCAGGTTGGTGATCTGGATCCAGTCCATGGTCACGAATGAGTGTAACGGCGCGCCAGGGCACGCCCCAGGATTTCTCCCAGGGCATCCTTGCGCAGGAGGAACCACGCGCCGCCGGCCAGCGCGGCGAGACACAGCAGGGCCTGCAGCAGCATCGCCGTCCAGGAGGCCGCGGGCCAGGCGCCCAGCAGCGCTGCCAGTGCCGCCAGCGCAGGAGTGGCCAGGCCCAGCAGGCGCGCATTGCCTGCCTCGGCGTCGCCGTTTCGGCGGGCCAGGCGCAGCCACAGCACCGCGGCGGCCACCAGGTAGGCAGCTCCGTAGGCCGCCAGCGCCCGCCACCACAGCGCCGGCAGCAGCGAGCCCATCGCGAACAGCGCCATCAGCCCGCAACCGTAGCCCAGGACCTGGTCGGCGATGCGACGATGACTGTTCAGCCGAGCGGCCAGCACCATCTGCGCGGCCTGCAGCGGCATCAGGGCGAGGATCCAGCGCATGGCGCGCAGCAGCTCGGCCTGGCTCTGCGGATCCATGCGTCCCCAGCCGAACACCAGGCGCACCGCGAGCGGCGCGGCCAGCATGCCGCAGGCCCCCAGCAGCAGCGCAACACGCAGCATGGAGCGCATCCATTGGCGCCCCCGTTCCAGGGCCCCGGCGTGGTCGCCTGCAGCCTCCGCCGCCGACAGGCGCGCCAGCGCCAGGGCCGCGGCCACGGCGAACACGGTGTGCAGCGGAAGCTCCCCGACCCGCTGCGCGTACTGGAACACGCCAAGCTGGCCGGCTCCGGTGCTGGAGGCGAAGCTGCGCGCCGCCAGTGTGTACAGCACGGTCAGCCCCGAGGCTGCCAGCGCCAGCAGCGCGGCTTGAAGGCCGGCGCGGTCCGGCCACCGGGGCGCGCCGGCGGGAGGGCGGCCCAGGCGGGAAACCACGCCGCGCATCATGCCCAGGCGCGCCAGCGAAGCCACGGCGATGCCCCCGGCCACCCAGCCGAAGGCCTGCAGCCGAGCGGCCAGAAGCAGCCCGGCGATCAAGGCCAGGTTGAACACCACGTTGCCGGCGTATTGCCACTGCAGCCTCCCCTGCGACTGCAGCGCGGCGGCGCCCACCATGGTCAAGGCCCCGGCAGGCAGCGCCACCAGCGCGCTCAGGCCCAGCGTGCGCGCAGCCAGCAGCGCATCCCCGCCTCGCAGGCCCGGCGCCAGCAGGTGCAGCAGGGGCAGGCGCAGCCACCAGCTCGCCAGCCCGGCCAGCAGGAACGCCGCCAGCGCCAGTCGCGACCAGCGCGCCGCCTCGCCGGCGATTTCCTCGGGTGGGCGCCCCGCCATGCGCGGCACCATGACCGCCGGCACCGCAGCGCCCCACAGCAGCGAGATGGTGAAATCGGGATAGGACAACGCCACCAGGGCCGCGTCCGCGTGGCCGCTGAGCCCGAAATGCGTGGCCACGACCGCGTCGCGCAGCACCCCCAGCACACGGCTGGCCGCCAGCAGCAAGAGGCTCAGGGAAAAGGCGCGTGCGAGGGACATGGGGGCGCATTGTCGCCTGCCCGCCGTGCCGCGGGCACCCGGCGCGCGAAGCCCGCGCCACGGGTGTGCGCGGGGGGCTGTTCAAACGCCGAGATTTGCGTGTATACTTTTTCTTTCGCTGCGCCCGTAGCTCAGTTGGATAGAGTACTTGGCTACGAACCAAGGGGTCGTGGGTTCGAATCCTGCCGGGCGCACCAAAATTCGTTGCAGGAAAAAGGCCTCGGGGGGTAACCCCCGAGGCCTTTTTCCTATGCCTGTCTGGAATGCGATCCGCGGAATGCGAGCCGGCCGGCACGAATGGCACAGGAGTCCGAGGGCCGATTTCCCGGTCAAGCTGCCGCGACGGCCGGCGCCACGGCTGGGGCGTGGGCCGCCACCACGGGACGTGCGGATTCGAAGGACGACACACGGCAGCAGGCGCCTGATGCGGGAGGCGAAGGGTCAGGGAGGTATGCATGGGGCTGTCCCTGGCCCAACTCTTGAAACGAAACGACAAGGATGCTGGCTACTGGCGCAGCAGTCTGAGAAGAAGATCGAGCGTCGCCTCCATCCGACGCGCAGCCCGCAGCGCCTCATCCCCAAAATGTGCTCCGTAGTTCCCGGAGTCGAGCCCATCACCGTTGACAAGGGGTGCGAAGCGGCGTTTGAGCTCCTCGGCGGTTCCTTCCGCGGGGCGGCGGACCGCGCGAAGCAACATCGCCTCGAACATCGGCTGGGAACGAAGGACGTGAATCCCATGGTGCGCAGCCAACCGAGCGACTTCTGTATTCCAGTCCGTATCCGTATCCAACAGTGCTGCCACGGTGTCGTAATCGACGGTCCGACGTTGCCGGATCGCTACGTCCACGACGTGCGCCGCCCCCTTGCCGCGAGCGCATCTGACCGTGACCTGCAGGCCGCATCCGCGGGGAGCGTACAGCGCCTTGACATGTTTCAGGAAGGCCTCCTCCGTTTCCCCTTCGCCCACTAGAAGCAGCGTGGCGTATTGCCGGCGCGACGGAGGCTTGGCCGCCATCACAGATTGGGCACCGCGCCGAAGGCGCCGGCCATGTACTTGGCATAGAGGCTCACGTCCGATCGTACGCCCTCGATTCGATCGAGACGAATCGCGCTGCTTTCACAGTCCTCATTCTTCTCGCTTAGCATCACCTGACGCTTGTCGAGCAGGTTCAGCACCTCAATCGCATGGCTGCTGAACAGGAGTTGGGCGTTGTGCGGGTTGGTCTTCCGGCTGGCGAACAGGCCCAGAATGGCGTCCAGCATGTGGGGGTGCAAGTCGCTTTCGAATTCGTCCACCACGGCCACGGCACCACGACTCAGTGCCGGCAGCAGGAAAGACAGGAGTGAGAATGCGCTCTTCGTGCCGTTCGATTCCAGGAGAAGCGGCAGGACATACTCTTGCCCGTGGCTCTTGTGGTGACCGAACGGTATCCAGATCTTCTGCTTCTGGTTGGGCTCCAATGGATTCGTGGTGAGCTCGCCCTCCCTGACGTCCACACCTGACAAGCCCAGGTCCCAACTGCACAGAAGGCGCTCCATCTCGGCGCGCAACGGTGCACTGGACTGGAAACCCCTGGCCGCCTCCAGCACACCCAGGTCGCCGCTGTTGACGCGACCCGACACTCCGATGTTGCTGTAGACGGTGGGCGCCGCAATCCGAAGTGCCAGCGGTACGCCATACTGCGCCGCCCACGAAATCAGGGAGACGTTGGGGCGTGCTTCGACGGCCTTCGCCGCATCCAGGCCAAAGTCCTGCTGTCGGACGACGTAGGCGCCGGCAGCCTCGTCCCAGTCACGCGTGAACACGTAGCGGAAGCGCTCATGCTTGCGGTACAGCGCTTCGTGCAGCACTCGCTGGGGTGTGCAGCGCAGAACGTATCGCCATAGCTGTCCGTCGGCATCGGCCTCGCACGCAATCTCCATGGGCTCGGCCGCGCTGGCGAAGTGCAGGTGAACGGGGATGTCAGCGCCGACCTGTGCCTGGTGGAACGAGGACGTGAAGAACCAGCCGAGGAAGGCCAGGGGCTTGAGCAGGGCTGTCTTGCCAGAGCCGTTCGCACCGATGACGCCCAGCACCTTGGAAACGCGTTGACCCGTGCCACATGTCGCGATCCAGTCGGTGTCGGGCGCCCGATCGTTGACCCGCAGGTCGACTTCGACGCGCTTTCGGAAGGACTGAAAATTGGTCGCCGCGTAGCTGTGCAGCATGAAAACCTCATCCAGCTAGACTTTCGCACGATAATTCGTGCGAAAAGGCCTTAGTGTACTCCGTGAGGAGTGGCCGTGCGACGGCCGCTTCCGTCGTGCAGCAGGCTTCCATGGAGAGGGCCGGGTTCGAAGACAAGCCCGGAGTCAACTGGATGCTGTACCTGCCGCAGGTGCTCACCGCGCAGCAGGTCCCCGAGGCGGCGGCGCTGGTGGCGGTGGACGATGCGCGGGGCAGGCGCCTGGGCACCATCGTGGTCAGCGTGGCCGACGAGGTGTTCTCGGCGGACAACCCGCGGCATGTGGAGGCGGCCAATCGCATCGAGATCCGCCTGGTGGATCAGGATCTGCTGCCGGCCTATGCGGACTTCCGGCTATGAGCGGTCGCAGCGACGGCCGTGCTGGGGTTGGCCGGATCCGTACGATTCCTCGCGGATGGCCGTGGCGTGGCGAGGGGCCCTGCGCGCTCAGATCGAAACCAAGTGGAGATCTTCGCGCAGCGCGTCCAGGTAGCCGCGCATCAGGCGCGTGCGCTCCAGGGCGATTCGGCGCCCCTCGTCGGTGAGCATCTCCCGATGCAGGTGCAGCAGCTTCTCGTGGAAGTGGTGCACGATCGACGCAGTGTGGCCGGGCTGGAAGGTGTCGTTGATCGGTTCGGCCGCCCACAGAGGCTCGCCGAGGCGGCCTCCGAACATGAAGGCTCGGGCGATTCCGACGGCGCCCAGCGCATCGAGCATGTCGGCGTCGCGCACGATGCGCTGCTCGACGCTCATCGAGGCCGCATCGATGACGTCCCCGGCACAGCGATAGCGCTCGGTGGCGTGGATGCACGCGCAGACATGGTCGATCGTCGGCGTATCGACGCCCTGCTCGTCCAGGATTGTGCGCACTTGGGCATCGGCCTGCTCGGGAGCCACGTGGTGGCCGAGGTCTCGCTCCAGGATGCGATGCAGGTCGTGCAGCAGGCAGGCCGCGCCGACGACGAAAGGGTCGCCGCTCTCGATCTCCAGCAGGCGCGCGGCGTTGCGTTCGACCCGTTCGAGATGCGCGAAGTCGTGGGCCACCACGTCGTGCGCGAACAGGCTCCGCACGCTGCGGCGAATCGCGTCCAGCCTATCGCCACTGCCTGGAATCATGGGCATCGTTCGTACTCCGGGCAAGCCATCTGCTTGCCATGACCTGTCAGGAAAATCGGGCTCGATCGCCTGGTGGCCTCCATGATGGCGCGGTACGTCCATCCTGTGCATGCGTGCGCCCGTGAGACCACGGGCGCAGTCCGGATTCTCCGACCATGACCGCGTCCGTCGCGGGGCTTGCCTGGTGCTTGCCTGGTGCAGAGAGGCTCACGACCGTACCATTCGATCCATCCGATGTTGCGCCCGCGCCGCCCGAGCCGTCGACGTGAAGATCCTGCACCTCAGCGACACGCATCTCACGGGTGACGACCGCCTGCTGTTCGGGTCTTCGCCGCGAGAGCGGCTTGCAGCGGCGATCGACGCCATCCGCCGCGATCACGCCGATGCGAGCTTCTGCCTGTTCACGGGGGATCTGGCGGAGAACGGAGCGCTTGCGGCGTATCGCCAGTTGGCGGATCTGGCGGCGACCCTTCCCATGCCCTGCCATTTCCTGGCCGGCAATCACGACGCACGCTCGCAGCTCCTGCAGGTGCTGGCTCCGGATCACCCGCATTCGCAGAGCTTCGTGCAGCAGGTCATCGACACCGAGCAGGGGCGCTTCCTGCTGCTCGACACCCAGCGCAAGGCCTCGGCCCGCGGGGAACTGTGCGAGACGCGCCGAGCCTGGCTGAGGGAGCAACTGGAGGCTGCCGCGCCGGAGCAGGGCTTCTGGCTGGTGATGCATCATCCCCCGCTGGCCCTGGGCATTCCTTCCATGGATCAGTACGCGCTCGAGCAGGCGGAGCTCCTGTGGGAAACCCTGCGCCCGCACAGGCAGCGCATACGGCACATCCTGTTCGGGCATGTGCACCGGGCGATCAGTGGCTCCTGGCACGGCATCGCCTTTTCCTGCTGCAAATCGACCAACCATCAGGTGGCCCTCGATCTGGTCACCCGATCGGTCGACGTTCCCGGCTCTCACGACGCCCCCGGTTTCTCGGTGATCCTCATCGAGCCGGAACGTGTCGTCGTGCATCACCAGGAGTTTCTGGCGAAGGGGTCCGCGTTTTTCCTCTAGCGCTTGCGCAGCAGGGCCAGGGTGCCGCCGGCCATGAGCAGCGCGGCGAGGCCGAAGGCCAGGGTGGGCGATGCGGCGGTCCATACGAGGCCCACCAGGCTGCTGGAGACCAGGCGCGCCACCCCGTTGACGGTGCCCAGCGCGGCATATCCGGTGACCAGGCCGTCTGCGCGCAGCATTTCCGCGCTCACGGTGGGCTCCAGCGCTTCCTCGACCGCCACGTACAGGCCCGAAAGCAGGAACAGGGTGCCCAGCAGCACCATGCCGTGGGCGTGCATTCCGAAGGCCAGGGCGGCGAGCAAGGCGGTGGCGACTCCCAGCGCATAGCCCGCGCGCAGCATGCGCAGGTGGCCGAAGCGGTCGGCGAGCCAGCCGATCGGGTAGGAGGCTGCCACCTGCACGATGTTGCGCCACACGTACAGCAGCCCCGCCACCTGCGCCGCGCGCAGCATGCCCAGGGAGGGCGTCAGCAGGGTGGTCGCCGCCAGGATCAGCAGCGAGGCCGAAAAGTCCCCGGCACCGAACAGGCCCACGGCTCCCAGGTAGCGTCGGAAGCTGGGGGGCAGTTCGCGCAGAGAGCCCAGGAAACTTGCCTGGGGATTCGGCGAATGCATCGGGTCGCGGACGAGCAGCACGAAGGCCAGCACGGCCAGCAGGCCGGGAACCAGCGACAGCCACAGCACCAGGCGGAAGGGTCCCGTCGCGCCGTGCCAGTGCAGGCGCTGTGCCCAGCCGAGCAGGGCCACGCCGAGCAGGGGCCCGAGCACCGCGCCCACGGTGTCGGCCGCGCGGTGAAATCCGAAGGCCCGCCCCTTGGTGTGGGGCTGGACCGCCTGGATCACGATGGCGTCGCGCAGCGGGCCGCGCAGGCCCTTGCCGAACCAGGACACCAGGCGACCCAGCAGAATCAGCGGCCAGCCGGCCGCCAGCGCGATGAAGGCCTGGCCCAGCGGCGTCATCGCATAGCCCAGCACCACCAGGAGTTTGCGGTGCCCGAGCTTGTCGGCGGCATGCCCGGCGCCCATGCGCGTGAAACTGGCCACCGCGTCGGCCAGGCCCTCGATGGTTCCCAGGGCGCTGGCGGGCAGGCCGAGCGCGGCCAGGAAGCCGGGCAGCAGCACGGTGGTGGTTTCGTAGCAGAAATCTCCCAGCGCGCTGGTCAGGCCCGCGCCGGCCACCGTGGCGTTGAGCCAGGCGTCCTTCGCCAGGTGCCCGGGCCGAGCTTCGTCGGCCATGCGCCTCAGACTCCGCAGCGTGCCTGCCAGGACACGATGTGCCCGGCCGGCACCATCTGCTGGATGCGCGGCAGCACGTCGGCGACCACTTCGGGGGCGTCGTAGAACTCCAGCACCAGGGGCAGGTGCACGGTCAGGCGCAGCAGGTCGTCGGCATGCACCTCGCCGTGGCTGCCGAAGCCGGCGATGCCACGGAACACGGTGACCCCGTGCACCTTGTGCTCGTCGTGCAGCAGGCGAAAGATCTGCTGCATCAGGTTGTGGCCCTGCACCTTGTCGCCTTCCTTGATGTAGATGCGGGCGATGGTCACGTCCTTCATGCTCAGGCTCCCAGGTTGCGCGACAGGTAGGCGCCGAGGATCACCGCGGCGATGGACAGCAGGACCGATGCGGCGACGTACGCCACCGCCCTGGTCCATTCTCCACCTTCCAGGAGGTTGAGTGTCTCCAGGGAAAAGGTGGAGAAGGTGGTGTAGGCGCCCAGGCCGCCGGTCAGGATGCCGGTGCGCAGCGCCGGGGGGAGGTTCACGCGCTCCAGGGTCAGGAAGAACAGGAAACCCATGAGGAAGGATCCGAGCACATTGATCGACAGGGTCGCGAAGGGAAAGTCGCGCCCGAGGATGCCCTGGACCGCGAGGGTCTGCCCATAGCGCGCGAAGGCGCCGGCAATGGCGAAGATGGCGATGAACACGTAAGTCATGGCGGGATCAAGGACGAGGATGACGGGGCGAGGAAGCCGCGAGCCATCGCCTCGGGAAGGCGGCCTCGCGGCGTGCATTAGACTCCACCCCGTTGGTGCGCTGGCGTCGCGTTCGTGATGCCACGTTAAACGGGAAACAGGAGGAGTCCGGCGCTGCCGCTCCCGGCCTGTGCTGCCCCCGCAACGGTCAACGGCCCGGAACCGAGTTCCGAGCCCGGACAAGCAGGCCACTGGGTACGCCCGGGAAGGCCGTCCGGGCATGCCGCCAGCCCGGATACCGGCCGACACGTTGGGACTTCTCCGTCCGGGGTCGGTCGGTGAAGTCGTGCCGGACACGCGTGGCGCAGCATGCCGCGCCGAAGTTCCAGCGTTCAAGACCCCGTGCGGGAGGCGCGGGACGTGCTTGCTCCTGGAGTCGTCCGTCATGGGCCATCGTTGCCAAGGTTTCCCGAAGTTCCGCGCCGCCGCCGGCGGTCTGTCCGTGGCGCAGCCGCGCCTGCTCGCGCTGCTGGGCGCCTGGGTCTGGGCCGGCGCCCAGGCCCAGTCCGCGGTCGTGCTGCCCCCGGTGGTGGTGTCCGCCACGACCTACGCGCAGCCCCTGAGCTCCGCATTGCCCAGCGTGAGCGTGCTCACGCGCGAGGACATCGAGTCCTCGGGAGCGCACAACCTGAACAGCCTGCTGCGCCAGGTCGTGGGCGTGCAGATCACCAGCGCGGGCGGGCCAGGGCAGAGCGGCAATGTGTTCATCCGGGGTTTCAGCGGCCCCAACGTGCTGGTGCTGCTCGACGGCGTGCCGATCAACGCCCAGGATTCCACGGGCAACGCCTACCTGAGCAACCTGCAGACCCGCCAGATCGAGCGTGTCGAGGTGATCCGCGGCAACGTCTCGGCGATCTACGGCTCCGGCGCGGTGGGAGGCGTGGTGCTGATCACCACCCGGGGCGCGGGCCCCGGGCCGCATGCCAGTGTGTCCGTGGGGGGGGGCAGCCAGGGCACGGCCAGCACGTCCGTCGAGGCCGACGCCAGTGCAGGGCGCACCGAGCTGCAGGGAGGCTTCAGCCGCTACACCACGCAGGGCATCCCCTCCCAGGACCCGGTGCAATCGGGCCTGCCCGATGCGTCCGACGGCTACCGCAACAACACCGCGAACCTGTCCATTCGCCAAAAGCTCGCGCCGGGGCACGAACTGGGCCTGATGGCCTTCGACAGCCAGGGGCGCTACACCTTCGACAACGGCACCGTCGGCGGCAGTACGCACCAGAGCCTGTTCGGAGTGCATTCCGACGATCGCCTCAGCCAGGCCTGGACCTCGCACCTGAGCCTGTCGGAGCAGACCACGCGCAGCAGCTTCGGCGGCGCCTATGCCGCGGACTATCGCACCCGCGTCGATCAGCTGGAGTGGCGCAACGTCGTGCGCCTGTCTTCCGCGTGGACAGCCACCGGCGGCCTCGACCTGCAGCGCCAGTCCATCGACAGCGGCGGCACGGGCGGCATTCCGTCGGTCCGGCGCCATGCCAACGCGGAGTTCGCCGGGCTGGACGGCACCTTGGCCGGCAACGAGCTGCAGCTCAACCTGCGCCACGATGCGGTCGGTGGCTTCGCCGCGCAGGACACCGCGTACCTGGGCTGGGGCCGGCCCGTCGGAGGCGGCTTCAAGCTGCTGGCCGACGCGTCCAGCGCGTTCAACGCGCCTCCGCTGGGCTACCTGTACTACCAGGTGCCGGGCATGTTCGGCACCATTCCCAACCCGCAACTCAAGCCCGAGAAGGCGCATTCGGTCGAGGCGGGGCTGCAATGGGCGCGCGGCATGCAGTACCTTCGCGCCACGGTCTTCCAGACCCAGGCCACCGACCAGTGGGCCTACGCCACCGTCGACCCGGTGAATTTCATCGGGCAGTTCCAGAATCTGGACAGCACCCGTACACGGGGCCTGGAACTGAGCCTGCGCGGAGCGCGCGGGGATTGGAGCTGGCACGGCAACCTGACCCTGCAGGATCCCGTGAACACCTCCGCCGGGGCCGGCAACGCAACCATTCCGCTGGTTGCGCATACCTTGGCCAATGCGGGCCTGCAGCGCCAGCTGGGGGGGCTGCGGCTGGGCTCGGAGCTGCACTTCTCGGGGCCGCGCTACGACCCCTATCCGGGGGTCATGCTGGGCTCGTACGCGGTGGTGGATCTCAGCGCGGGGGCGAAGCTCAGCCGCGAGTGGAGCTGGGCCTTGCGGGTGGACAACCTGTTCGACCGCCACTACCAGACCAACTATGGCTACGAGACCCAGCCGCTGGGCGTGTTCCTGCAGCTGACCTGGACCCCGGTGGGGGCCTGAGCCCGACGAGCAGGCTGCCCGGCCCCAGGGGGGCGCGACAGGACGGGCGCCTGCCAGCCGGCTAGCGGCGCAGCCGGGGATCGGTCATGGCCGCGAAGAACACCCCGGCGAAACCCAGCGACAGGCACATGCCCAGGCCCAGCAGCAGGCGCCAGCCCGCGGGCACGAACAGCCAGTCCACGACCAGGGCGGCGGCCACGCCGATGGCGGCGGCGAAGGCATAGCGAAAAGCAGAGAATGCAGGCTTCATCGGGGACAAGGGCTTGGGAATGCCCTATGGTGTTGTCGTGTAGGGTAGCGCAAGCGCGCTGCCGCCTCGCTCCGTCATGGACAGTCCCTCCGAAGCTCCCATCCCGCCCACGCGCGCGACCGCGATCGCGCCGGCCACCCGTACCGTCTGGAGCCTCGGCGCGGTCGGAAGGATCGAGATCCTGCTCGACGAGCCCGCCGGCGCGCCCCGGGGCGTGGCGCTGGTGGCCCATCCGCAGCCCTTGCTGGGGGGCAGCGCGCGCCACAAGGTGCCGCACGTGCTCGCGCATGCCCTGCGCGATCAGGGCTGGCTTTCGATGCGCCCGAATTTCCGGGGTGTGGGGGGCAGCGAAGGCAGGCATGACCACGGCGCAGGCGAAACCGAGGATCTGCTGCTCGTGGCGGCGCAGGCACGGGCCGACCACCCCGGGCTGCCGCTGGCTCTGATGGGTTTTTCCTTTGGTGCCTACGTGCAGTCGCACGTCGCGGCACGACTGGCCGAGCGCGGCGATCCGGCGCGTCACGTGCTGCTGGCGGGAATGCCGGTCGGGCAGGTCCAGGACTGGCGTCACTACGACCCGGCGCCGGTCGAACACGCCTGGCTGGTGCATGGCGAATTCGATGAGCGCGCCGGCCTGCAGGCGCTGCTGGGCTGGGCCCGCGAGCGCCGGCAGCCGGTGTTCGTGGTGCCGGGCGCGGATCATTTCTTCAGCGGGCGGCTGCAGCTGCTGCGCGAGCTCGTGGCCGCCCAGGTGGGTAGCATCTAGTTGTCCTGTCCCTCAACCCGGGAGAAAACCTTGCGCCTGTTCTGCAGCCCCACTTCCCCCTTCGGCCGCGTCGCCCACATCGCGCTGCGCGAGAAGGGCTTCGACTTCGAGCTGGTCATGGTCGACCCCTGGGCCGATGACCCTTCGCTTCAACAGGTCAACCCGGCGACCCGGGTGCCTGCGCTGGTACTCGACGACGGCACCGTGCTCACCGAAAGCCTGCTGATCGTGCAGTGGCTGGAGCGACTGCGTCCGGCTCCGCCCTTGTTCACCGACGCTAGGCAGCTCCAGCGTGCAGGGCTGGCCATCGCGGTGATCGAGTCCGCGGCGCACACGGTCATGGGGCGTCGCGCCGTGGCTCCGGCCCCCTTCGACGAGACCGCCATGGGCCTGCGTCGGCGCCGCGGGATCCTGCGGAGTCTGCAGCAGCTGGAACAGTCCGTGCGCCAGGACTGTGCCGGGCAGATCGCCAGCGGCAGCAGCCTGGACGCCATCACCGCGGTGGTCGCCCAGGACTACCTGCAATTGCGCTTCGCGGGCGCGCCCTGGCTGGTGCCGACCCCCGCGCTGGACGCCTGGCTGGTGGAGGCGCGCCAGCGCCCGTCGTACCTCGCCACCGCGCCGCACTGAGCTCGCGGGTCTCGCGTGCGGCGCGGGATCCGGCTACTCGTTGATGGCCTCCAGCGAGCGGCCGCGGGTGGCCGGCCCCAGCAGGATCATCGCGAAGCCCACGGCCATCGAGATGGCGATGAAGGTGGCTACGCCGGGCACGCCCCAGCCGTGCAGCAGGATGCCGATGGCCAGGCCTGCGAAGGCCGCGGCGATCCGGCTCCAGGAGTACACGAAGCCCACCGCGCGGGCACGGATGCGGGTCGGGAACACCTCGGACTGGTAACCGTGGTAGGCGAAGGACATGACGTTCGACGACAGTGTGAACAGCACGCCCAGTCCGATCAACACCGCCGGCTCGCTGGCCTGCGCGAACAGCGCGATGGCCAGCGCCATCAGCACCAGGGCGATGCAGATCTGGGTCTTGCGCTCGATGCGATCCGCGAACAGCAGGCCCAGCAGCGGACCGAAGGGGTTGGCGATGGCGATGATGAAGGCGTACTGCAGGCTGGTGGTCACGTGCACGCCGCGGCTGATCAGCAGCGAGGGCACCCAGGCGGCGAAGCCGTAGAAGCCGACGACCTGCGCCATGTTGAAAATCGACATGATGACCGTGCGGCGCAGATAGGTGGGCGAGAAGATCTCGCCGAAACTCCCGCTGCCGGACACTTCGCGGCCTTGCACCTCGGGCTCGGGCAGGCGCGTGTGCCCCTCGGCCATCACGCGCCGCTCGAGTTCCGCGACGATGCGCTCGGCCTCCTCGATGCGGCCCTGGCGCGCGAGCCAGCGCGGGCTCTCCGGGATGCCCAGGCGCAGGAACCACACGACGACGGCGCCCACGGAGCCGATCAGGATCACCACGCGCCAATACTCGAGACCGAGGGGAGTGCTGCCCTTGAGCGACCAGGCCAGGAAAGCCACCACCGGCACCACGCAGAAGGTGACGAACTGATTGAAGGCGTAGGCCCGTCCGCGCATGCGCCCCGGGATCAGCTCGGAGATGTAGGTGTCGATGGTGACCAGTTCCACGCCGATTCCGATGCCGGCGATGAAACGCCAGACGTCGAGCCAGAACCCGGTGGTCTGGAAGGCCATGATCGCCGTGCAGACCATGTACCAGAGCAGGGAGCCGGTGAAGATGGCGCGGCGTCCGAAGCGGTCTGCCACGAAGCCCAGCAGCAGGGCGCCCGCCCACAGGCCGGCGAAGGTGGCGAACACGAAGGTGCCGAAACCGGCGATGGCCAGCGGCTTGAGGGCGGCGAAGATGCCCAGGGACTCGGGCTTGAACAGCCCGGAGCCGATCATGCCCGGTGCGACGTAGCCGGTGAAGAACAGATCGTAGAACTCGAACACGCCGCCCAGGGAGATCAGCAGCACCAGGGTCCAGATGGCGCGCGAAGAGGGTAGGCGGTCGATGCGTGCGGCAAGCTGCGCGGCCGGATCGGTCGGCATGGGGATCTCCTCCTGAAATGAGAATGCGAGGAGCTTAGCTTGACGTTTCGGGCTTGCGACATCGGGAGTGCCCGTCGCGATGTAACGGAACGCTACGTCGCCGCAGGCCTGCGCGGACCGGATCAGCCCGGGTCGGCGATACCCCGCCGCAGGCGCATCGCGCGGCCGATGGCGTCGAGCTGGTCGTCTCCGAGCAGGCGCTGCGCCATGGGCAGCAACTCGGCTTCCTCGAAGGCCATGTGTTCGCGGTAGGCGTCCATGAAGCCTTGCGCCAGGCCGGCGTCGAGTTCCTGGCTGGCGCCTTGCTGGATGGCCTGCAGGGCCTCGCGCAGCGCCGCCCAGCGTTGCTCGAGCAGCCGGTGCTCGTCACGCACCCTGCGCAGCATGTCGCGGATGCAGACGGCGTCGGAGCCCGCCATGGCTTCCAGCAGGGCGGGGAGCAGATCCTGTTCCTCGTCGGCGTGATGGTCCCGCGCGGCGGTGTCGAAATAGCGCTGGATGCGCTCGATGGCCTCCAGCGCCTGCCGGTCGGGGCCGTGCGTCGGCAGATGCTCGAGCAGGCGCTGCAGGAGCTCGCACTGCGCCTGCACGCGACCGTGACAGGCGGCGAGCATTTCCAGGGGAACCTCGAAACCGGCGGATGGTGCCGCGCGGCCCTGTCCGATGATGTCCATGATGCTGGGTCCTGCGCTCGCGTCGGCCGCCGTTGCGCTCAATGTTCGTCGATGATGATGGCCCGGGCCAGCTTTGCGCCGGTGCGGGGGTCGATGTCGAACTGTACGTCGGCGCGCACCCCGTCGGCCAGCACGCCGCCGCGCGCGGCCACGCCCTTGTCGAGAATGTCCAGGCCGTTCACGCGCAGGCTGCCGGGCCGGAGCCGGTGGACGATTCCCTCGGTGTGCAGGACTCCCCGGCTGAACGTGGCAGGCCGGAACACCACGCTGTCCGCCGCCAGCCCTTCGGGAGTCTGCGTCGCCTGGATCTCGACCTGGCTGCCGTTGGCCAGCTGGTCCACCGTGCCGCCGCTGAACACCGCGTTGTGCTCCACGCGCACCATCGAGGCCATGGTCACCCCCGCGTCGGACCAGCTCAGCACGAAGCTGGCGTGCTCCGGGGCGTACTGGCTCACGGTGCCCTGCAGGTCCACGGTGCCGCCATCGGGGGCTCCCGGGAGAACGCGCAGCGACACCGCGCGGACCCGGCTGGGTGCCGACGGGTCCACCACGCCTCGCAGCTGCACGAACACGCCATTGCCGAGCTTGCCGTCGAACAGGGTGTCGGAGGCGTCCACCGGCACGCCCCGTACCAGGAAATGGGCCTGGTCCACGTAGTCGGTGATGTTGCCGAGCAGGAGGATGGAGGCGGAGTCCGCCGCGTAGGGGCGGACCTGGGTGGCAAGCACGCGGTTCGAGCCGGGGTCCACCCGTCCCAGCACGTTCACGTAGCTGGGTTGGCCCAGATCCTCGAGCTGCGCGGCGACCGCGGGCCCTGCAGGCAGGACCGGGATGCCCGCGACCTCGTAGCCGCCGGAGGAAGGCAGTCGCAACAGGCCCGAGAGGCTGGCCGCGCCCGAGGCGCCGAGCAGGCTGCGCACGCGGATCACGCCGGCCTGCACCACCTTGCCTTCGGCCGGCTGGGCGCTCCACACGTTGACCAGCTGTCCGTCGCGCAGTCGCGTGCCCGCCGGGTAGACCTGCGTGTCGGAGCCCAGGCGCACGCGTACGTCGCCCAGCTGGAAGCTGGATGCCGCGGCGTCGAGTCCGGCCACTTCGCCCGTCAGACGCACGGAGCGCGTCCAGGCGGGGCGTTGCACGATGCGGCTGGCCATCAGCAAGGGCTTGCCGTCGGCGTCGATGCCGAAGGCTCCGGCCACTTCCACCACCATGGTGCCGGCGTGCAGCCCGGAGGGACCCGACAGGCCGGCGAAAAAGGTGACCGGAGCGACGCGGGGGTCGGCATTGACCCGCACCTGCACGCCCTCGACCGTGAAGCGCCTGCCATCGGCGGATACGGACTGCACCGGGCCCAGCAGGTCGGGCTGCACGAGCGCCACGCTGCCCGCCGCGGAGCGGACCAGTTGCAGGCGCTGCCCAAGCCCCACCGCCTGTGGCGCTTGCGCCGCGCCGGGGGAGTCGTCGTTGAAATAGTGCGGGGCCCCGCCTTCGTAGCGCTGCTGTCCGATGACCACGCTGCCGAAGCCTGTCACCGTGCCCAGCGCGATCGCCGCGTCGTCGGCCGCCTGAGGGGCCAGCGTGGTGCTGCCACCGCAGGAGGCCAGAAGACCCAGTGCGAGCAAGGCTCCCGCCAGGCCCATCCAGCGCGCGGGGGATGTGCAGCTCAGGAGCATGCTGCCTGTGCGCTCGCCGTCCCGGCCGGGGTGGCCTCGATGCCGGCGGGCCCACCCGGGTCGGGTACGGGCACGGGCAGGCCTCACATCGGGCTGATCGAGCCGTTCGCTCCCACGCGTACGCGCTGGCCCACCGGGGGGGCGCTGTTCAGGGTGAACACATGCGTGGCCCCATTGTCCATGCGAATGCGCACCTCGTACACGGTGGTGGAATCCATGCGTTTCTGGACCTCGTTGCCGGCCAGGCCGCCGCCGACCGCTCCGATCACCGTCGCTGCGGTGCGGCCATTGCCGCCGCCGATCTGGTGGCCCAGCACCCCGCCGAGCACCCCGCCGACCACGGCCCCGAGGCCGTTGGCGCTGCCCTGGCGCTGCACCGGAGTCACCGCCTCCACGGTTCCGCAGTCACTGCACACCGGCGCCGCCGGCGCGGCCTGCTGCTGGAAGGTCTGGGGCTGGAAACTCTGCGCCCCGGCGTTGCCTCCCGACGGGGCGGCTGCCGTGCGCGTGCCCTCGGCGGCTCCTTCGCGTTCGGGCATCGCGGGGAACCGGCTGGCGGCCCGGCGCGACGGGCTCGTGCCGGTGACTGCCACGGCCGAGCGGGGCTGCTGCGCGGACTGCGCCGAGGAGGGCGCCTGCGAGCCCGGGGTCGACGACGTCGCGCCAGGTGCGCTGGCCGTCGCAGCCGTGGTCGCGCTCGTCGGGGCCTGGGGCGATCCCGGCACGCTGATCTTGTACAGGACGGCGGCCAGCAGCACCACGATCAGCGCGCCGATGGTCATCAGGGCGATCCACACGCCTCGGGGGATGGCGCTGGAGCTTTCGGGAGTAGGAGATTGGGACATGATGAGGTTCGGCAGGCGATCCGACGGGAAAAATGGTGCCAGGGCATCCAACGCAACAACCCGTATTTTCGCCGACAGCGGCCGGCGGCGGGGAACCTGCGGCCGGCTCAGGCGAACCAGTGCCCGATCCAGGGGGCCAGCAGCACCATCGCGATCCCCGCGAACACCATGGTCAGGCTGGACACCGCGCCGCTCTCGGGGTCGAGTTCGTAGGCGCGCGCGGTGCCCGCCGCATGCGCGGCCGCGCCCAGGGACGCCCCTCGCGACATCGCCGAGCGCAGGCCCATCCAGCCGTGCACGGCCTCACCGGCCAGCATGCCGAACACACCGGTGCCCAGCACGCACAGCGCGGCGATGTCGGGCCTTGCCCCGAAATAGCCCGAGGCCGCCATGGCGAAGGGAGTCGACACCGAGCGCGTGAGCATGCTGCGCGCCAGCGCCTGGGGCAGATCGAACAGGCGCCCCAGCAGCCAGGAGCCCAGGACACCCAGCACCAGGCCGCTGACGACCCCGGCAGCCAGACTGACGGGGTAGCGGCGCAACAGGGCGCGGCGCTGGTAGATGGGGTAGGCGTAGGCCACGGTGGCCGGTCCCATCATCCACATCAGCCAGTGGGTATCGCGCAGGTACACCCCGTAGCCCACCCCGCTGAGCTGCAGCAGCACCAGCAGCACCAGCGGCGCCGTCACCAGGGGCTGCAGCCAGGCGCGGCGATGGCGCCGGTACAGCCAGCGTGCCAGCGCATACAGCCCCAGGGTCGCCAGCAGGCAGGCCGCGCTGGCGACTGCCTCATCGGACGCTAGCGGCGCGCTCATCGCGAGGTCCGCCCGGTGGGCCGCCGCTCCTGTCGAGCTCGTTCCCAGCGCAGCGTGCGCTCGACCACCACGCCGGTGCCCACCAGCACGAGCAGGCTGCCCAGGGCGATCGCTCCCAGCAGGCGCAGGCCGCTGTGGGCGAGCAGCGGGCCGAAGCGCACGACGGCCAGCAGCGGGGGAATGAAAAACAGCAGCATGTCCCCGAGCAGCCAGTCGGCCCCGGCGGCCAGGCGCTGCTCGGGAAGGATGCCGGCAGCCAGAAGCGCCAGGACGACGAACAGCGCCGGAACCGCCGCGGGCAGAGGCCAGCGCAGCCAGTGCAGCAGCTGCTCCGACACGCACCAGATGGCGATGAAGAACAGGACCTGCGAGGAGCCACGCAGCAGTCTGGAGCGGGGCTGCGGCGCCGGGTGGCGCAGGCTCGTGTGCGGGGAGATCATGTCGGGAAACTCGGCCATGGGGCGGTGCTGCGCTGCGTTCAGGGATGATGCGCACTGTAGGCCGGCATGACCATTCTCTGAATGCCGGGGTGGTATAAATTCGATTCCTCGATGGAATGAGATGGAGCTGCCATGGAATTGCGTGCGCTGGAAGCTTTTGTGCAGGTCCTTCGCTGCGGGGGGTTCACAGCCGCCGCCGACCGCATGGAAACCACCCAGCCGACCGTCAGCAAGCTGGTCGCGCAGCTCGAACGCGACCTCGGCCAGCCCCTGCTGCGCCGGGATACGCGCCCGGCCGTGGCCACCGACGCCGGACGCCTGGTGCTGGCCCACGCCGAGACCATGCTGCTGGCGGCCGCCAACATCCGTGCCGGGCTGTCCGACCTGGGGCAGGCGCGCAGCGGCGAGTTGCGCATTGGCGTTCCTCCCCTCGGACCGCAGCTGTTCGTGCCTTTGATGCACGCCTTCAAGCTTCGCCACCCCGGAATCGAGCTCAAGCTGTTCGAGGACGGCTCCAAGGCCATCGAGGCCGCCATGCTGGCCGGCGAGCTGGAACTCGGCGGGCTGCTGGCGCCGCTGGACGAGCGGCGCTACGAGCACATCATGCTCATCGATGACCGCCTTGCCCTGCTGGCACCGGCGCGCTCGCGCTGGAGCCGGCGGCCCGTGGTGCGCCTGGCCGAGCTGGCCGAAGAGTCCCTGATCCTGTTCCTGGCTCCCTACATGCTCAACGATCGCATCGAGGAGGCCTGTCGCCAATGTGGCTTCGTGCCGGAAATCGCCGGACGCAGCGGGCAGATCGGCTTCATCCAGGAGCTGGTGCGCAGCGGGGTCGGCGTGGCCCTGTTGCCGAGCTCCGAGCTGCGCCATCTCGCGGCGGGGGATTTTTCCGTCTCGACCCTGGTGGAGCCGGAGATCCCCTGGCGCATCGACGTCGCCTGGCTGCGCGGGGCCTACCTGTCGCATGCGGCACGGGCCTGGCTGGACGTGGTGCGCGCCGAGCGCGGCGCCCGGGCGGCCTGATCGGGGAAACCCCGAGGGGTACATCGGGGCCTCTCCGATGGGGAATGTAGCCAATTGTTTCTAGCATGGTCTCCAGGGTCCTGTTCCGCGCATCACGGTGCATCACTGTCGATCGCTGGGCCGTCCGAAGGCACGCGAACGCAGTGGCCGTGATGGGGGGACAGGACATCAGGTCGGCATGGTCATTCCGGCCTGCTCAGCCATCAGACATGACGGAGGCCAGCATGATCCCCACTGGAAGCTTCGAACGAGGCGCCGTCGGCGCGAACCCGGTCGCCTCGGCGCCGTCCCCCTGCGCGATGTGCTTTCATCGCAGAAGCTGCCTGCCGGCGGTGCTCGCCGAGGATGGAGCCTCGCTGTCCCTGCAGGGCCTGGTGGGTGCGCCGATGCGGGTGCCCAAGGGAGCCCGGCTGCTGCGCTCGGGCCAGGCGGCGAACCGGGTCTACGTGCTGCACAACGGAGCCTTCAAGTCGCTCGTGGGCCTGGCCGACGGGCGTCAGCGCATCGTCGGTTTCCACGAGGCCGGAGACTGGCTCGGCCTGGAGGGCATGTCCGGCGCCTACCGTGCCGACCTGGTCGCGCTCGAGCCCTCGCAGGTCTGCGAGATCGACCTTCGGCGCCTGGAAACCCTGGCGACGCGGGTGCCGGCGCTGCAGCGCCACCTGTGCCGCGCCATGGCGCAGGCCCTGGTGCACGCCCAGGGCCAGCAGTTCGCGCTCGGCAGCATGCACGTGCGCGAACGCCTGGTTCGCTTCCTGCTCGAGCTGTCCCGGCGTTACGCCGAACGCGGCCTCTCGCCCGACGAGTTCACGCTGCGCATGAGCCGCGAGGACATCGGGGAGTATCTGGGATTCCGCCTGGAGACCGTCAGCCGGGTGTTCACCGAGCTGCACCGCGCCGGAATCATCGCCCTGGCACGTCGGCGCGTGCGCCTGCTCGACCGCGCCGCGCTGCTGGGCATTCTCGACGGCGCCGCCCGTTCCGAGCTGGAGCGCGCCCATTCCGGCGTGGTGGCCCGGGTGACGGCCGGTGCGCTGCAGGCGGCGCGCCACGCGGCGCAGGGCAAGGCGCGACTTCCGGACGTGGTGCCGGCCTGATGGGCGCCGGCTGCCGGCGGGGCGCGCCGGGGCGCGCGCTTGCGCCCGGAACGCCCCATGGGCTACCTTCCTGCAGGGCCTGTGGCCCAAGCCTGCGCAATCCGTGAACTCCGCCGAATCCCCGCCCGCATCCCCGTCGGAATCTCCGTCGGAATCTCCGTCGGAATCTCTGCCGGAATCCGAGCCACCCCTGCCCGCCAGCGCGTCGCCGCGGGTCTGGCGCATCCTGATCGTGGATGATCATCCCCTGGTGCGCATGGGCCTGCGCAGCCTGCTGGAAGCCGAGAACGACCTGCAGGTCTGCGCCGAGGCCGGCTCCGTGGCCGAAGCCCTGGCCACCGCGCGCAGGCAGCGTCCCGATCTGGTGATCACCGACCTTTCGCTGGGGGACGGCAACGGACTGGACCTGATCAAGCGCCTGATCGCACAGCACGCGGGACTGCGGGTGCTCGTGTGCTCCATGCACGACGAAAAGCTGTTCGCGCTGCGCGCGCTCGCCGCGGGCGCCTGCGGCTACGTGGGCAAGGAGCAGGCCGGGCGCCACGTGGTCGATGCGGTGCGCCATGGACTCGCCGGGCACATCTGGCTGAGCCCGGCGATGACCGACCAGGCGCTGTCCAGCGGCAACGGCGTGCAGGAGCCGTCCGACGCGGTGGCCCGCCTGACCGATCGCGAGCTGGCCGTGTTCGAGCTCATCGGCCGCGGCATGCGCCCCTCGCAGATCGCCGCGCAGATCCATCTGAGCGTCAAGACGGTGGAGACCCACCGCGAAAAGATCAAGAAAAAGCTCAACCTTCAAAGCGCCGGGGATCTCACCCGCAGCGCGATGCAGTGGGTCGAGCGCCAGCGCTGAGACCAGTGGCCGGTGGCCGGTGGCCTCCAGCCAGCCGGGGCGGCGACGCGCAAAAAAAACGGCGCAAGCCTGCGCTTGCGCCGTTCAGCACCGGCCGACACGCGCCCGGGGGCACGTGCCGCAGGAGCATTACTTCTTCAGGCTGAGGATCCAGGTCACCAGTTCCTTGGCCTCGGCCGGAGTGACCTGCGGGTTCGCCGGCATCGGCACCGGACCCCAGGTGCCTGCCTCGCCGTGCAGCACGGCGTTCACCAGCTTGGCTTCGGCACCGGGCTTGCCGGCGTACTTGGCCGCCACGTCCTGGTAGGCCGGGCCGACCAGCTTCTTGTCTACGGCATGGCAGGCCAGGCAGTTCTTCGACTTGGCCAGGGCCATCATGTCGGCGGCATAGACCTGCGACATGGCGGCGACGGCGAGGCCGACACCAATGACGAGTTTCTTCATTCTCGATCTCCAAGGTTGAGCGAAGCGTTTGCGCTGTGGCTGTGCGATAAACGCACCTGCGCGCGGGCTCGTTGACCGCCACTGCGAAAAAACGCGCCCGTCGTGGAACAGCACCGGATATGCTACCCGACGCGCGGTCCCGGGAACGTCGCCTTTGGGCCGTGGCGCGCTGGAACGTTCGAAATATTGATCCCGATGGATCGTCATTCTGGTGGGAGAGCTTCGATGTGGATTCTGCTTGTTGCAATCCTGCTACTGGGCCTGAAACTCGGGGCCGTCGGACCCTTCGCGACCCTGTCGTGGTGGTGGATCGGCGTGCCGCTGGCCCTGGCTTTTGTGTGGTGGGAGGTCATCGACCCCATGTTCGGCGTGTCCCAGCGCCGGGCCATGGAGAAGGTGGAGGAGCGCAAGGCCGAGCGCAGTGCGCGCGCGCGGCGCAACCTGGGCCTGCGCGCGCCGCGTGATGACAAGGGCGCGAAAGGGCGCTGAAGCGCGGGCGGCGGGTCGCGCGGCGAGCCCCTGCTTTGAGGGGCCCGCCGGCTGCGGAGGTCTTGGTTTGGGCTACACTTCGCGCGGTCAGGAGAGAGCCTGTCGCGCGCGTCCAGGCGCCGCGCGGCGGTCCACCGAAGGCGTAAGTGCCCCGCATGGCTCGTGCCAGGCGATGCACGTACCGCGCAGGTACCAGGACTGACGGGGCCCCGGCAACGGGGTTCACCTCACTGGAGAGCGGCGTCGCACGGCGGCGTCCACCGAAGGGGCAAGCCCTGGCGGCAGCCGGGTCAATCTCTCAGGTACCAAGGACAGCGGGGGACGGGAAAGCGTTGCGGAACCTTCTTCGTGACGCGGTCTGAGTTCCAAGGAGCCCCGCATGTCCGACCTGAGCCCGTCCGCCGTCGCGGACGACCTGCAGCGAACCCCGCTGCACGACCTGCATCTGAGCCTGGGTGCACGGATGGTGCCCTTCGCCGGGTATTCGATGCCCCTGCAATATGCCAGGGGCATCGTTGCCGAGCATCGGCACACCCGCGAATCCGCGTCGCTGTTCGACGTGTCCCACATGGGGCAGGTGTGCGTGCGCGGCGAGCAGGCCGCGGCTGCCCTCGAGAGCCTCGTTCCCGTGGACCTGCAGGGCCTGGCCCTCGGACGCCAGCGCTACGGGTTCCTGCTCGATGCCGGTGGCGGCATCCTCGACGATCTGATGCTCACCCATCGTCCGAGCCGCGGCGCGCCCGATGCGGGCAGCGAGTTGTTCGTGGTGGTCAACGCCGCGCGCAAGCAGCATGACCTGGACTGGCTGCGCGGCCACCTGGGGGCGCGCTGCGAGATCGAGGCCCTGCCGCGGCATGCCCTGCTGGCTCTGCAGGGCCCTGCCGCGGCCCAGGCGCTGCAAAGCCTGATGCCCGGGGTGGCCCGGCTGCGCTTCATGGATGCCGCCTGGGTCGAGCTGCCGCCCAGCGTGGGCGACGCCGAGGTCTTCGTCAGCCGCAGCGGCTACACCGGCGAGGACGGTTTCGAGATTTCCGTGGCGGCCGAACACGCGCAGGCGCTGGCGCAAGCCCTGCTCAAGCTGCCCGGCGTGGCGCCGGCCGGGCTGGGCGCGCGCGACACCCTGCGCCTCGAGGCGGGGCTGTGCCTGTACGGGCACGACATGGACACCACGACCACGCCGGTGCAGGCGCGCCTGCAATGGGCCATCCAGAAGGTGCGGCGCAGCGGCGGTGCGCGAGCCGGCGGCTTTCCGGGCGCCGATATCGTGCTGGGGCAGCTCGACGATCCGTCGCGTGCCGGCCGGGTGCGCGTGGGCCTGCGCGGCCTGCAGCGCGCGCCGGTTCGCGAGGGCGCGGTCCTGCGCGACGCGCAGGACCGGGAGGTCGGCCGGGTCACCAGCGGCGCGCTCACCCCGACCGCCGATGCGGCCATCGCCATGGCCTATGTCGACATGGCCTGCGCCGCGCCCGGCACCGAGCTTGTCGCGCTGGTGCGCGACAAGCGCCTGCCCATGCAGGTCGTGGACATGCCCTTCGTACCGCACCGCTACGCGCGCAGCTGACTCCGTCCCGGTCCCGACCGCTCCAGTCCCTGCGCTCGCCTCACGCATCCTCCCAGCCCTTCCTCAGCCTCTCCACCATCCCTGAACCGGAGTTCGCCATGACCACCAAGTTCACTTCCGACCACGAATGGGTCCGCCTGGAATCCGACGGTACCGCGACCGTGGGCATCACCGCGCACGCGCAGGATGCCCTGGGCGACGTGGTGTTCGTCGAACTCCCCGCTGCCGGGCGCAGCTACGCGCAGAAGGACACGGCCGGCGTGGTCGAGTCGGTGAAGGCGGCCGCCGATGTGTTCATGCCCATCGCAGGCGAGGTCGTGGCGGTCAACGACGCGCTGGTGGCCGACCCCTCGCTGGCCAACAGCGATCCCCAGGGCGCCGGCTGGTTCTTCCGCGTGCGTCCCAGCGAGCCCTCGCAGTTCGACGCGCTGCTCGACCAGACCGCCTACGACCGCCTGCTCGGCGAATCCTGACCGGCCTTCGCGCCAGGCCCCGGCCCGCCCCGAAGCAGGTCCGGGTCTTCGAGGCGCCCCATCGCACCGAGGTTTCCATGTCCCAGTCTTTCGCATCCCACTTCCCCGGGCTCGTCGAGCTCGAGGACGCCGAAGCCTTCCGCCGACGCCACATCGGCCCCGACTCCCAGGAGCAGGCGCACATGCTGCGCGTGCTCGGCCAGGAGGACCTGGACGGGCTGATGCGTGCCGTCATCCCCGAGGCCATCCGGCGCGACGCACCCATGCGCCTGCCAGCGGCGGTGGGCGAACAGCAGGCGCTGCGCGAACTGCGCGAGATCGCGCGCGAGAACCGCGTGCTGCGCAGTTTCATCGGCCAGGGCTACTCCAACGCCCACATGCCCGGCGTGATCCGCCGCAACGTGCTCGAGAACCCTGCCTGGTACACGGCCTACACCCCGTATCAGCCGGAGATCAGCCAGGGCCGCCTCGAGGCCCTGCTGAATTTCCAGACCATGGTGGCCGACCTCACCGGCCTGGACGTGGCCAACGCCTCGATGCTCGACGAGGCCACCGCGGCCGCCGAGGCGGTGACCCTGGCCCGTCGCGTTTCCGACCACGCCAGCAACAGCGTGTACGTCGCCGACGACGTGCTGCCGCAGACCCTGGAGGTCCTGCGCACGCGTGCCGAGCCCATCGGCCTGCAGATCCATGTCGGCCCGGCTTCCCAGGCTGGGCAGGGCGAGTACCTCGCCGTGCTGTTGCAGTACCCGGGGGTGGATGGTGGCGTGCATGACCTGCGCGAGCTGATCGGCGCACTGCGCGCGCGCGGGACCCTGGTCATCGTGGCGGCGGACATCCTGGCGTTGACCCTGCTGGCTCCGCCCGGGGAGCTGGGAGCGGACATCGCCGTGGGCAACACGCAGCGCTTCGGGCTGCCGCTGGGCTGCGGCGGCCCCCACGCCGCGTACATGGCCGTGCGCGATGCCCTCAAGCGCCAGCTGCCGGGCCGCCTGGTCGGCGCCAGCGTGGATGCGCAGGGCAACACCGGCCTGCGTCTGGCGCTGCAGACCCGGGAGCAGCACATCCGGCGCGAAAAGGCCACCAGCAACATCTGTACCGCGCAGGTGCTGCCCGCGGTGCTCGCGGCCATGTACGCGGTCTATCACGGGCCCGAGGGGCTGCTGCGCATCGCGCAGCGCGTGCATGCCTACACGGCGCTGCTCGCCGACGCCCTGCGGGCGCAGGGCTGGGAGTTGCGCCATGCCAGCTATTTCGACACCCTCACGGTGCTCACCGGCACCCGCACCGAGGCCGTCCACGCGGCCAGCGTGGCCGCGGGCATCAACCTGCGCCACGCCGGCGAGGACTGCGTGGGCATCTCGCTGGACGAGACCGTCGAGCGCGAGGACCTGCTCGGCCTGCTCGGGGTCTTCGCGGCCGTGCGCGGCGTCGCCGCGCCGGGCCCCGAGGTCTTCCAGGCCGCGGTCGCCGGCATCGAGCCGCGCTGGCCGCGCGCGCTGGCGCGCCGTGGCGCCTACCTCACGCACCAGGTGTTCCACGCCCACCGCAGCGAGACCGAGATGCTGCGCTACCTGCGCCAGCTCGCCGACAAGGACATCGCCCTCGACCGCGCGATGATTCCGCTGGGTTCGTGCACCATGAAACTCAACGCCACCAGCGAGATGGAGCCCATCGGCTGGCCCGAGTTCGCGGCCGTGCACCCCTTCGCTCCGCCCGAGCAGCGTCGCGGCTACGAGCGCCTGGCCGACGAGCTGCGGGACTGGCTGGCGCAAGCCACCGGCTATGACGCCGTGAGCCTGCAGCCCAACGCAGGTTCGCAGGGCGAATACGCGGGCCTGCTGGCCATCCGCGCCTGGCATCACAGCCGCGGCGATGCCGCGCGCGACGTGTGCCTGATCCCGTCCTCGGCGCATGGCACCAACCCGGCATCGGCGCACATGGTCGGCATGCGCGTGGTGGTCGTGGCCTGCGACTCGCAGGGCAGCGTGGACCTGGACGACCTGCGGGTCAAGGCACGCGAACACGCGCCCCGGCTGGCGGCGTGCATGATCACCTATCCCTCCACGCACGGCGTGTTCGAGCCCCGGGTGCGCGAGATCTGCGACATCGTGCACGAGCATGGCGGACAGGTCTATGTCGACGGCGCCAACATGAACGCCATGGTGGGACTGGTCAGCCCGCCGGAGTTCGGGGCCGACGTGTCGCACCTGAACCTGCACAAGACCTTCTGCATTCCTCATGGCGGCGGCGGTCCCGGCGTGGGGCCGGTGGCGGTGCGCGAGCATCTGCGCCCCTTCCTGCCCGGACACGCGGCTGCGGGCCAGGGCGCCGGCGCGGTGGGGGCGGTGAGCGCTGCGCCGCTGGGCAACGCCTCGGTGCTTCCGATCGCCTGGATGTACATGCGCATGATGGGCGCGCAGGGACTGCGCGAAGCCAGTGCCGTGGCCATCCTCGGCGCCAACTACCTGGCGCGGCGCCTGGCCCCGCACTACCCGGTGCTGTACAGCGGGCAGGGCGGCTTCGTCGCCCACGAGTGCATCATCGACCTGCGGGGACTGAAGGACTCCAGCGGCATCAGCAACGAGGACGTCGCCAAGCGCCTGATGGACTACGGCTTCCACGCGCCCACCATGAGCTTCCCGGTGCCCGGCACGCTGATGATCGAGCCCACCGAGAGCGAATCCCTGGCCGAACTCGACCGTTTCGTCGACGCCCTGGTGGCCATCCGCGCCGAGATCGCGCGTGTGGAGCGCGGCGAGTGGCCGCGTCAGGACAATCCGCTGAAGGCCGCGCCCATCACGGCCGCCGTGGCGCTGGCCGAATCCTGGGAACACGCCTACACCCGCGAGCAGGCAGCCTTTCCGGTGCCCGCGCTCAGGCGCCAGAAGTACTGGGTGCCGGTGGGGCGCGTGGACAACGTGTGGGGCGACCGCAACCTGCAATGCGCCTGCCTGCCCGAGTCCGATCCGACCGAGCAGCCGGCGCAGCCGCGGGCCGCCTAGACGACGCGCACGCGGGGCTCTCCCGCGTGCATCTCGCCGATCACCGCGGCGTGATCGAAGCCGTCGGAGCGGAACACCTCGAGCACCCGAGGCAGGGTCTCGGGTGAGCAGCTCACCAACAGGCCGCCGGCGGTCTGCGGGTCGGTGAACAGGCTGCGCGCCAGGGGATCGGCGCAGTCGAGGTCGACCTGCGCGCCGTAGCTGTTCCAGTTGCGCCCCGAGGCGCCCGTGATCAGGCCGGCCGCGGCCAGTTCGCGCACCCCCGGCAGCAGGGGCACCGCGTCGGCGCGAAGGGTGGCGCCCAGGCCGGCGCCGCGACACAGCTCCAGCGCATGGCCCAGCAGTCCGAAGCCGGTGACGTCGGTGATCGCATGCACCCCGTCGACTTCCGCCAGCAGCGGTCCCGGAGTGTTCAGTCGCGTGGTGGCCCCCAGCATGTGGGCATAGCCTGCGGCGTCCAGGCGGTCCTTTTTCAGGGCTGCCGAGTAGATGCCCACCCCCAGGCCCTTGCCCAGCACCAGCAGGTCGCCTTCGCGCGCATCGCGGTTGCGCCGGATGCGATCCGGGTGGCCGATGCCGATGACCGCCAGCCCGTAGATGGGCTCCACCGAATCGATGGAATGCCCGCCGGCGACCGGGATGCCAGCGCGCGCGCAGGCTTCCTCGCCCCCGCGCAGGATGCGGGCGATGGTCTCGGCGCCCAGCACGCCGATGGGCATGCCCACGATGGCCAGCGCCAGCAAGGGGCGTGCGCCCATCGCATACACATCGGAGATCGCATTGGTCGCCGCGATGGCGCCGAAGTCGGCGGGATCGTCGACGATGGGCATGAAAAAGTCGGTCGTGGCCACCAGCGCCTGGGTGTCGCTGAGGCGCCAGACGGCCGCGTCGTCGGAGGTCTCGATGCCCACCATCAACTGCGGGGGCACGATCGCGGGCGCCTGGCGCCGCAGGATGTCCCCGAGTACGCCAGGGGCGATCTTGCAGCCGCAGCCGCCGCCGTGGGAAAGAGAGGTCAGCCGGGGTTCCGCGCGGGCGGCGCCGGCTTCGGGGGAAATCGTGTCGGACATGAAGGCGCGACGAAGGGGAACGAAGGGGAAGCTGGAAGGGGCGAGGCTCACTGCCACGCGAGGCAATGCTCGACAAAGCGCTGCAGGGGTTGGGAGAGCACCTTGCGTCGCGGGTGGATGCGAAACAGCATGCGTCGCAACCTGGGCAGCGCAGAGTCCACCCGCTGCAACCTTCCATTATCCAGCCAGTCCTGCACCACGCGCAGGGACAGGCAACTCACTCCCATGCCTTCGGCCACCGCGCGCTTGATCGCCTCGGAGTTGCCCAGGTGCATGGTCGAGCCGAAGGTGCCCAGGTGCGGCAGCAGCAAGGACTCCACCGCTTCCAGCGTGCCCGAGCCGGGCTCGCGCAGAATCCATCGCGCAGCCGCCAGCAAGCCGACCTGCGAGTGGTCCAGCGCCACCGGGTGCGAAGGCGCCGCCACCACGCACAGCTCGTCCTCCAGCCAGGGGTGGACCTCCAGTTCCGGATGGTGGCAGGGACCCTCGATGAAGCCGATGTCCACCCGGTAGGAGGCCACCGCGTCGACCACCTCGCGCGTGTTGCCGACCTCGAGCTCCACCTGCACCAGGGGCCAGCGGCGCTGGAAACCTCCCAGCACCGACGGGATCATGTAATTGCCCACCGTGGTGCTGGCCCCGACGCGAAGGGATCCGGCGCCGTCGTCGATCAGGTGTTCGATCTCGCGCATCTGGTCCAGCACGGCCAGTGCCCGCGGCAGCAGCAGGCGCCCGCAATCGTTGAGCACCACGCGCTTGCCTACGCGGTCGAACACCCGGGTGCCCAGCTGGCTCTCCAGCTCGGCCAATGCGGCGCTGACCGCCGATTGCGACAAGGCCAGCTGCCGGCCCGCCTCGGTCGTGCTCCCGGTGCGGGCGATCGAGACCATGACGTCGAGCTGGCGGAGGGTGAGTCTCATCGAAATTTTCGGTTGATCTGATTCTAAGTGCTGGTGCAAGTGGTCGATCTAGGGGCGCACCCGCATGCCCCTCCGATCTCGCCCGCCGCTTCCGGGGAATTCGACGCAGGGATCCCCTCGCCAAAAAACCCTTATCCCACAATCGTTTGCAAAGTCCTCGAATCCCGCTGGGAACCTGTGGGCATGGCGTGACTCCTACAAGTTCGAGCTCGGCGCGCTTGTGAAGGCGCGTATCCACCTGTGGTCCTTCGTGACGCGCCGGGAAGTTGACGAATTTGGTAGGGTTTTCTAGAATCCCGACTGAATTCGTCAGGTATTGGGCGGTTCCGGCCGCAAGGCACGGCGGCACGGTCGCCGGGCCGCAACGGGCGGATGCGCTCGCACACTTGGAGACCACCATGAGACTGACGACCAAAGGACGATTCGCGGTGACCGCGATGATCGACGTGGCGATGCGACAGCACCTCGGCCCGGTGACCCTGGCCAGCATCAGCCAGCGCCAGCATATCTCGCTGTCGTACCTCGAACAGCTCTTCGGCAAGCTGCGTCGCCACGAACTGGTCGAATCGGTGCGCGGGCCCGGCGGCGGCTACAGCCTGGCGCGGCGTCCGGAGGACATCTCGATCGCCGACGTGATCATCGCCGTGGACGAGCCGCTGGACGCCACGCAGTGCGGTGGCAAGTCGAACTGCCAGGGCGACGGCGTAGCCGGGCGCTGCATGACCCATGATCTGTGGGCGGCACTGAACACCCGCATGGTCGAGTTTCTGGACTCGGTCAATCTCAAGACCATGGTCGAGCAGAACCTCGCGCAGGGTGTGTCCATCGAGCAGACCGCGGTCATCCGCAAGCCCGTCTCCCCGCTGCCTTCGGCCAAGCCGGCCAAGGTGAGGGCTCCCAACTCGGTGTTCAACCTGGCACAGAACCTGGCCTGAGCGCCGCGGCGCAGCCCGGGGCGGTGTGCACCGCCGCCCCCGCTCCCCGCCCGGCACCCAGATCGCAACCCTCGGAATCCGGACCCCAACCCGATCATGCCCACGACCCCGCACTTCCCGATTTACATGGACTACGGCGCGACCACCCCCGTCGACCCGCGCGTCGTGGAGGCCATGATTCCGTGGTTGTACGAACACTTCGGAAACCCGGCCTCGCGCAGCCACGCGTGGGGTTGGGAGGCCGAGGAGGCGGTGGAGCGCGCGCGCTCGCAGGTGGCCGAGCTGGTGCATTGCGATCCGCGCGAGCTGGTCTGGACCTCCGGCGCCACCGAGTCCATCAACCTGGCGCTCAAGGGTGCCGCGCATTTCTACCAGGGCCGCGGCAAGCACATCGTGACCCTGCGCACCGAGCACAAGGCCACGCTGGATACCTGCCGCGAGCTCGAACGCCAGGGCTTCGAGCTCAGCTACCTCGACGTCGAGGCCGACGGCCTGCTCGATCTCGACCGCTTCCGCAAGGCCCTGCGGCCCGACACCATCCTGGCTTCGATCCTGCTGGTCAACAACGAGATCGGAGTGATCCAGGATGTGGGCGCCATCGGCGCGCTTTGCCGCGAGCGTGGCGTGCTGCTGCACGTGGATGCCGCGCAGGCCACGGGCAAGGTCACCATCGACCTGCAGAACAGCCCCATCGACCTGATGAGCCTGGCCTCGCACAAGACCTACGGCCCCAAGGGCGTGGGCGCGCTGTACGTTCGGCGCAAGCCTCGCGTGCGCATCGAGGCCCAGATGCACGGCGGCGGGCACGAGCGCGGCATGCGCTCGGGCACGCTGCCCACCCACCAGATCGTCGGCATGGGCGAGGCCTACCGGATCGCCCGCCTGGAGATGGGCACCGAGATCGAGCGCGTGCGCATGCTGCAGAGCCGCCTGCTCGAGGGCATCCGCGGCATCGACGAGGTCTACATCAACGGCAGCCTCGAGCGCCGTGTGCCCCACAACCTCAACGCCAGCTTCAATTTCGTCGAGGGCGAATCCCTCATCATGGCCCTCAAGGGCATCGCCGTGTCCAGCGGCTCGGCCTGCACCTCGGCCAGCCTGGAGCCTTCCTACGTGCTGCGCGCGCTGGGCCGCAGCGACGAGCTGGCCCATTCCTCGCTTCGCATGACCATCGGGCGCTTCACCACCGAGGAACAGATCGACCAGGCGGTCGCCCTGCTCAAGGAGAAGGTGGGCAAGCTGCGCGAGCTCTCGCCCCTGTGGGAAATGCACCAGGACGGCATCGATCTGAACACCATCCAGTGGGCCGCGCACTGAGCTGCAGCGGCTATCCAAGCGCCCCAACACGAATCAGGAGGACATCATGGCCTATAGCGACAAAGTCATCGACCACTACGAAAACCCGCGCAATGTCGGATCCTTCGCCAAGGACGACCCCGCGGTGGGCACCGGCATGGTCGGCGCGCCGGCCTGCGGCGACGTCATGAAGCTGCAGATCAAGGTCAACGAACAGGGCATCATCGAGGATGCGCGTTTCAAGACCTACGGTTGCGGCTCGGCCATCGCCTCGTCGTCGCTGGTCACCGAATGGGTCAAGGGCAAGTCCCTCGACGACGCGCTGAAGATCCGCAACACCCAGATCGCCGAGGAGCTGGCGCTGCCGCCGGTGAAGATCCACTGCTCGATCCTCGCCGAGGACGCGATCAAGGCTGCCGTGAAGGACTACCAGGAACGTCACGGTGGCGTCGCGCAGACCGCCGCCGCAGTGCAGCAGGCAGCCGCCTGAGCGCAGGCAGGATCCAAGCCCGAGCCCAAGCCCAAGCCCAAGCCATCCGAAGGACCCATCATCGCACCCGCCGTACCGGAGCAAGCCGTCATGTCCATCACCCTGACCGAAAGCGCCGCCAGGCACGTCTCGAAATACCTGAGCCAGCGCGGCAAGGGCGTCGGCGTGCGCCTGGGCGTCAAGACCACCGGCTGCTCGGGCCTGGCCTACAAGCTCGAGTACGCCGACACGGTGGCGCCGGAGGACCAGGTGTTCGAGAGCCACGGCGTGAAGGTTCTGGTGGACCCGCAAAGCCTGAGCTACCTGGACGGCACCGAGCTCGACTTCGTGCGCGAGGGATTGCAGCAGGGCTTCAAGTTCAGCAATCCCAACGAACGCGACCGCTGCGGCTGCGGCGAGTCCTTCCGGGTCTGAATCTCACCGACACGGATCTCGATTTGGACACCGCAGTCCATGGCCGCGCGCACGGCTCGCCGCCGCAAGGGGTGATGGCCGGCGCCGATTTCCGCGGCGATCATTTCGCGCTCTTCGGTCTGGAGCCGCGCTTCGCGCTGGACACCGAGGCATTGAGCCGCGCCTGGCGGCGCCTGCAGGCGCTGGTGCATCCCGACCGCTTCGCCGGCGGCGGTGACGCCCAGGCCCGCGTGGCGATGCAGTGGTCCACGCTGGTCAACACCGCCTACCGCACGCTGCTCGACCCTCTGGCGCGCGCAGGCTATCTGTGCGAGCTTCGCGGCGTGCCCATCGATGCCGAGCGAAACACCGCGATGCCCGTGGATTTTCTCGATGAGCAGATGCAGTGGCGCGAAGACCTGGACGAGGCGCGTGCCGGCGGTGATCCGCAGGCCCTGCAAGGCCTGGCGGCGCGCGTGGAGCAGCGGCGCGCCGAGGTGCTGCGTTCGATCGCGCGCCACCTCGACGGAGCGCCTGCCGATGCCGGGGCGCGTGCGCGTGCCACGCGCGAGGCGGCCGCCGAGGTCCGCGTGCTGATGTTCATCGAGCGTTTCCGGCGCGACCTCGCGCCGCGCGCGCGCAGGCCCGAGGCAAGCTGACGGCCTTCGCGGGCGACCCGCGCCACTTCCTTTTGCGTTTTCCACGAAAACCTGCCGCGCGGACCGCCGCGCGAAGACAGCCAGCATGGCCCTGCTCCAGATCTCCGAACCCGGTCAGTCCCCCGACCCTCACCAGCACCGCGTCGCCATCGGCATCGACCTCGGCACCACGCATTCCCTGGTCGCGGTGGTGCGCAGTGGCGTTGCCGAATGCCTGCCCGATGCGCAGGGCCGCGTCCTGTTGCCCTCGGCCGTGCGCTACACGGCGCAGGCCCGGGCCCAGGTCGGATGGGAGGCCCTGGCCGCGAAAGTCGACGATCCTCACAACACCGTCGTGTCGGTCAAGCGTTTCATGGGTCGCGGGCTCGACGACCTCGATGCGCACCAGCGCCAGGCCTATGACTTCGAGTCGCGCCCCGGCATGGTGGCGCTGCGCACGGCGGCCGGCGTGAAGACGCCGGTGGAAGTGTCGGCCGACATCCTGCGCGAGCTCGGCGAGCGAGCCCGCGCGGCGCTGGGCGTCGAGCCGGTGGGCGCGGTGATCACCGTGCCCGCCTACTTCGACGACGCGCAGCGCCAGGCCACGAAGGACGCCGCGCGCCTGGCGGGCCTGCCGGTGCTGCGCCTGATCAACGAGCCCACGGCCGCCGCGCTGGCCTACGGGCTGGACCGGGCGGCCTCGGGCGTGTGGGCGGTCTACGACCTTGGCGGTGGCACCTTCGACGTTTCGGTGCTGCGCCTCAGCCGCGGCGTGTTCGAGGTCATGGCCACCGGCGGCGACACGGCCCTGGGCGGCGACGACTACGACCAGCGCGTGGCCGCCGAACTGGCGCGCCGCGCCGGCCTGGGAGAACTCGACGCCGCCGCGCAGGCGGCCCTGCGACGGGCGGCTCGACAGGCCAAGGAGAGTCTGAGCACGCAGACGCAGTCCGCCGTGCACCTGGACCTGGGCGCTGCCGGGACGGTCGACACCGTGCTCAGCCGCGAGGACTTCGAGGCCTGCACCCGCGACCTGACCCGGCGCACCGTCGAACTGCTCGCCGGCGTGCTGGAGGACGCCGGCGTGGTCGCGCAGGACATGTCGGGCATCATCCTCGTCGGCGGCGCGACCCGCATGCCCGTGGTGCGCGAGGCGGTGCAGGCCTTCTTCGGGCGTGCGCCCATGACCGACCTCGACCCCGACGAGGTCGTCGCCATCGGCGCGGCGCGCCAGGCCCATGCCCTGGCCGGCAACACCGAGGACGACACGCTGCTGCTGGACGTGATCGCGCTGTCGCTGGGCCTGGAGACCATGGGGGGGCTGGTGGAGCGGGTGATTCCCCGCAACAGCACCATTCCCACCGCGCGAGCGCAGGAATTCACCACCTACAAGGATGGTCAGACGGCCATGTCCATCCACGTCGTCCAGGGCGAACGCGATCTGGTGGCCGACTGCCGTTCACTGGCGCGCTTCGAGCTGCGCGGCATTCCTCCGATGCCAGCCGGCGCGGCGCGCGTACTGGTCACCTTCCAGGTGGACGCCGACGGCCTGCTCGAGGTCAGTGCACGCGAGGCCAGCAGCGGCGTGCAGGCCCATGTGGAGGTGCGCCCCAGCTACGGCCTGGATGACGGGCAGATCGCCGACATGCTGCGCTCGGCCTTCCAGCACGCCGACGCCGACGCGGCGTCGCGCGCGCTGCGCGAGGAGCAGGTCGAGGCCGAGCGCCTGCTCGAGGCCACGCGCACGGCCATGCAGGCCGATTCCGACCTGCTGCGGTCCGACGAGCGCGACGCCATCCACGCGGCCATGGCGGCGCTGGCGCAAGCCGCGCGGGGCCAGGATCACCTGAGCATCCGCGACGCCATCGCCGGGCTGGCCCGCGTGACCGAGCCCTTCGCCGCGCAACGCATGAACCGCAGCATCCAGCGTGCCCTCGCCGGGCGCAGCATCGACAGCCTGGCCGGCAACGATTCCGGCGACGGAGAATGAAGCCCATGCCCGTGATCACCGTACTTCCGCACCAGGAATACTGCCCGCAAGGCGCAAAGGTCGAGGCCGAGCGCGGCACGTCGATCTGCGAGGCCCTGCTCGAGCACGGCATTCCCATCGAGCATGCCTGCGAGATGTCCTGCGCCTGCACCACCTGCCACGTGATCGTGCGCAAGGGCTTCGATTCGCTGGGCGAGGCCGACGAGAGCGAGGAAGACCTGCTCGACCGCGCCTGGGGGCTGGAGCCGAGCTCGCGCCTGTCCTGTCAGGCTATCCTTGATGGCGAGGACGTGACCATCGAAATTCCCAAGTACTCGATCAACCACGCGAAGGAGGGCTGACATGGACCTACCCACCATCGACCAGGCCTACGCCCAGCTTCAGGCACAGGACCAGACCATCGCGCAGGAACTCCAGGCGCTGGCGGGCAAGCTGCAGGCCGCCGCGCAGGGCGGCAATGCCGACGCCCGCGAGTGGCAGCTCGATCTGCGCGAGCTGGCGCTGGCCGTGCAGGCCCAGCAGCAGCAGATGAACGCGCTGCTGCAGGCCATCCACGCCATGTGGCAGGCCGAGCACGAACGCATGCAGCCGGCGCTCGGGCAGGGCGGCGTGCCGGCGGTGGCGCCCCAGCAGGCCCCGGGCTACCCCCAGCAAGGCTACCCTCAGCAGGGCTACCCCCAGCAGGGCTACCCCCAGCAGGGCTACCCCCAGCAGGGCGGCATGGGCTCCATGCTGCGCGGATTCCTGGGTTCCGGCTTCGGCCAGGCGGTGGCCATGGGAGCCGGCATCGGCCTGGGCGAGGACCTGATCAACCGGATCTTCTGAAGCTACACCAGGCCCTCGAACGGCAGGAAGTCCACTTCCTCCCCCGCGGCCACGTTGCCGCGATCGTGCTCCAGCACCAGCAGTCCGTCGGCCTGGCTCATCGAGTGCAGCACCCCCGAGCCCTGGTTGCCGGTGCTGGCAGCTTCCCAGCGGCCATCGGCCCGGCGGCGCAGCGTGGCCCGCTGGTATTCGGTGCGGCCCGGGCGCTTGCGCAGCGCATGCGCCGCCACCGCGCGCAGCAGCAGCGGGGCCGCCGGCGCTGCGCCCATGAGGCGCAACAGCAAGTCGCGCACCAGCACGTAGAAGGTCACCATCACCGCCACCGGGTTGCCCGGCAGGCCCAGCAGCACCGTGTGGCGGTCCCCGCAGCGCAGGATCCCGCAGGCCAGCGGGCGGCCCGGGCGCAGCGCCACCTGACGGAAGCTGACATCGCCCAGGCGCGCCAGCGTGCGCCCGAGGTGGTCGGCATCGCCGACCCCCAGTCCGCCGGAGCTGATCACCACGTCGGCCTGCTCGCAGCCGCGGCGCAGCGCCGCCTCCAGCAACTGCGGATCGTCCGGCACCAGCCCCAGGTCCAGTGCGTCGCAGCCCAGTCGCGCCAGCATCGCCCACAGCGTGTGCCGGTTGCTGTCGTAGATGCAGCCCGCCTCGAGGGGCTGGCCGATGGAGCGCAGTTCGTCCCCGCTGGACAGGAACGCGACCCTCAGGCGCCTGCGCACCGGAAGCTCGCCGATGCCCAGGGAGGCCGCCAGGCCCAGATCGGCGGCGCGCAGCACCCGCCCCTGGTGCAGCGCGGCTCGCCCGGCGCACAGATCCTCGCCACGACGGCGCACATGGTCGCCGGCGCGAACCGCGCCGGGCGCGATGTGCAAGTGGCCCTCGGTCTCGCGGCACAGTTCCTGCGGCACCACGGTGTCGCAGCCAGCCGGAAGCACCGCGCCGGTCATGATGCGCACGCAGGCCTGCGCCGGCAGTTCGCCGGCGAAGGCATGCCCCGCGAGGGCCCGTCCGGCCACGCGCAGGCGAGCCGGCGCACCTTCCACCAGGTCGGCCCCGCGCAGCGCGTAGCCATCCATGGCGGCGTTGTCGTGCGCCGGTACGTCGAAGGGTGCCACCACATCGACGCCCAGCACCCGCTGCAAGGCCTCGTGCAGGGGCACCGGGCGGCTTTCCAGGTGCGGCGCGGGCAACTGGCGCAGCATCTCGCGCGCCTGCTCCACGCTGAGCAGGGCGTCGTCGGCGTGGGCGCGAGGCGATGGCATCTCAGGCTTCCCGGACGGGCTTCGCATCAGTCACGCCCCCTCAGGGCCTCGAGCTGTTGCGGCAGGTTGATGTTGTCGAAGGCCCGCGGGTCATCGAACACGGCCTCGGCGAAGCCTACCGTACCCAGCCAGTCTTCGACCTTGCGGCTCTCGCCCGCCAGGAACCCGAGCAGGGATTCCAGCAGCTCGCGGCGCAGCAGGGCATGCACCGGCTGGCGGCGCCCGCCCGTCACGGCGATGGCGGCATCGCGCCCCGCGGCGAGCGCCGCCTGCCCCAGGCGTTGTGCCAGATCCGGCGGCAGCCAGGGGCCGTCGCAGGGCACGCACAGCAGCCATGGCGTGGTGCAGGCGCTCAGTCCCGCGGCGACGCCCGCAAGCGGGCCGGCGAAGGCTTGCGGCTGCGCGTCCTGCAGTACCCGCGCGCCCAGGCGGGCGTACTCGTCCAGGTGCCGGTTGGCGCTGATCAGCATGTCCCCCACCTGCGGCGAAAGACGGCGCATCGCGTGAGCCGCCAGGCTCAGGCCGTGCAGATCCAGCAGGCCCTTGTCGGCCCCGCCCATGCGCGAGCCGCGCCCGCCCGCCAGCACGAGCCCGGTGATCCGGGAGGGATCGATCGAAGCCCGCGCGCTCGCGGCCCCCGTGGCGGGCACGGCCATGTCAGCCGCCGATGTAGGACATCTCGACCCGACGCGGCGAGGGCGCGCCGGTGTCGGGCGCGGCCTGGCTGCGCAGTTCCGAGTAGCGATCCGCGCGGCCCTTCCAGACCTCGGCAATGGCCCCACGCAGCGCCTGGTCGCTCACCGCCTGTACGCCCCGCGCGGCGTCGCCGCGCAGCAGCGCGCGCAGGTCGTGGCCGTGGCTGGCGAACAGGCACAGGTACAGCTTGCCCTCCATCGACAGCCTTGCGCGGTTGCAATCCCGGCAGAAGGCGCGCGTGACGCTGGAGATGAGGCCGATTTCCAGGCTGCCGTCGGCCAGCATCCAGCGCTCGGCGGTCTCGCCCACCACGGTGGGATCCAGCGCGCGCAGCGGGTAGCGCTCGCCGATGCGCTCGAGCAATTCGGCCGCTGGCAGCACCTGGTCCATGCGCCAGCCGTTGGTGTTGCCCACGTCCATGAACTCGATGAACCGCAGCACCACGCCGCTGCCCCGGAAATGCTCGATCATCGGCAGCACCTGGTGATCGTTGACCCCGCGCTGCACCACCATGTTCACCTTCACCGGGGCCAGCCCCACCTGCTGCGCGGCGCGGATGCCCTCCAGTACCGTGGCCACCGGGAAGTCCACGTCGTTCATGCGGCGGAACACCTCATCGTCCACCGCGTCCAGGCTGACCGTGACGCGGTGCAGCCCGGCCTCGCGCAGTGCCTGCGCCTTGCGCGCCAGCGCCGAGGCGTTGGTGGTCATGGTCAGTTCCACGGCTTCGCCGTCGGCGCCGCGCAGGCGTGCCAGCATGGCCACCAGCTGCTCCACCCCGCGGCGCAGCAGCGGCTCGCCGCCGGTGATGCGCAGCTTGCGCACGCCGAGTTCCACGAAGGCTCGCGCCACGCGCTCGATCTCCTCGAAGCGAAGCAGCTCGTCATGGCGCAGGAACTCGTACTGCGTATCGAAGATCTCCTTCGGCATGCAATACGTGCAGCGGAAATTGCAGCGGTCCGTCACCGAGATCCGCAGATCGTGCAGCGGCCTGCCCAGACGATCGTGGACCAGGCTGCCCGCTGCGGGCACCTCCGCCGGGACCTGGGGGATGCTGGTCGCGTAGCGATGGTCGACCAGCGGAATGGTTCGTTCGGACATCCTCGCATTATCGACAAATCCCCGCCCCCCTGCCGCGCGGGCCAGGCAGGGTCGGCGCCGTTGTTGCGGCGCGGCAAGGCGCGTAGCATCGGGCGCTTGCGGCGGCGAGGGCCGAGCCGTACTTCCTGTCCGAAACATCCCATGGCTTACACGATTGATCTTTCCGGGCGCGTGGCGCTCGTCACCGGAGCGTCCAGCGGCCTCGGCTGGCAGTTCGCGCGGGCACTGGCGGGCGCCGGCGCCGCGGTGGTGCTGGCCAGCCGGCGCACCGAGCGGCTCAAGGAGCTGCGTGCCAGCATCGAGGGCGCCGGCGGCGACGCCCACGTGGTGGCGCTGGACGTGGACGACCCCGCCAGCATCCGCAGCGCGGTGGCGCATGCGGAAACCGAGGTGGGCAACATCGATATCCTGGTCAACAACGCCGGCGTGTCGGTGGCTTCCAGGCTGATCGATGTGCAGCCCGAGGATTTCGACCTGATGTTCGACACCAATGTGCGAGGCGCCTTCTTCGTCGCGCAGGAGGTGGCGCGGCGCATGATCGCCCGCTCGCGCGGTGCCGCTCCAGGCACCTGGGCGGGCGGACGCATCGTCAACATCGCCTCCATGGCGGGACTGCGCGTGCTGCCGCAGATCGGCGTGTACGCCATGAGCAAGGCGGCGGTGGTCCACATGACCCGCGCGATGGCGCTGGAATGGGGGCGTTTCGGCATCAACGTCAACGCCATCTGCCCGGGCTACATCGACACCGAGATGAACCACGAGCACTGGGACACCGAAGCCGGGCGCAAGCTGGTGGACATGCTTCCGCGCAAGCGGGTGGGACGCGCCGAGGACCTCGACCCGGTGCTGCTGATGCTGGCCAGTGGGCAGAGCCACTTCGTCAACGGTGCGGTCATCTCCGCCGACGACGGCTTCGGCGTCTGAAGGGGGCGAGATGGATCTGAGCCTTCCCGAGCAGCGTCGCCTCGTGTTCGAGACCGTCGTGCCCATGCGCTGGGGCGACATGGACGCCATGGGCCATGTCAACAACACGCTGTACTTCCGCTACATGGAAATCGCCCGCATGGACTGGCTGCACGCGCTGCTGGAACAGGCCGGGCAGGGGCCCGACGCGCCGCCTCCCGGACAGGGCCCGGTGGTGGTCAACGCCTTTTGCAATTTCCTGCGCGAACTGCGCCATCCCGGTTCGGTGCTGGTGCGCGTGCATGCCGCCAACCCCGGGCGCAGCAGTTTCGACACCTATTACGAGCTGCTGCGCGAAGACCGCCCGGGAGAGGTCTATGCCAACGGCGGTGCCAAGGTGGTGTGGATCGACCACGCGCTGCGCAAGAGCGTGGAGCTGCCCGCGGCCATGCGCCGAGCGGTCGGAGGCTGAGCCGCCGGCAGGGCTGGCCCTGCGCCGTCCAGGCTTTCAGGACTCGAACTTGGCGCGCCAGGCTTCCCACAGCAGGCGCAGCGGCGGCAGGCTGATGCGCTGCTCGAGCAGCGCGTGATCGGCCTGCTCCAGCTCGCGCAGCAAGGCCTCGCCCATGCGGCCCAGCGCGCCCGGAACCCGGCCGGCGCGGCCCATTGCGCGTGGGCGAAGCGCGCGTGCAGCCTGAAGGCGCAGCCGCGCCTGGGCGGCCGCGTCGCGCAGCGCCGCGCGCATCTGCGGCGAGTCGCGCAGTTGCGCGAAGTCATGTTCCCCCAGGCCATGCGCGCGCAGCAGCGAGCGCGGCAGGCGCACCACCTGTTCGCGCGCGTCGCGGCCCACGTCGCGCAGCAGGATCACCAGCTCGAGCGCAGCCGCCAGCTCGGCGAAGTAGGCCTGCGCCGCCGGTTCGTCGCTGCCGGCCAGGCGCATCGCGACGCGCGCCACGTTGCCGCTGCCGCGCAGCAATTCGGCGTGCAGCGCGTCCCAGTCGGCACGCGCCGCGGGCGCCGCGGGCTGCACCGTATCCAGCGCCTGCTCCAGCAGCACCGCGGCGCCCGGGGCCTCACGCAGCGCGGGGTGCAGCTCGCGCAGCAGCGGATGATCCGGCCGTCCCTGCTCGATCTGCTGCAGCTGGGCGCGCCACCATCCCAGCTTGGCCGCGCCGACGATCGGGTCCGACACCGAGGCGGGGATCACCCGCACCGCGCGCCACCACGCCTGCAGCAGCAGCAGCTGGCGCCGGCGCGGAGCGGCCAGGTGCAGCGTGGCGTAGTACCACGCGGTGCCGCGTGGAGCGAAATCGGGCTGCAGAGGGTCTACGGAGGCCATGGAAGGGGGGTCGGGAGGGGCGTTGCAGCCCGCCTTGGGGGCGTGCCCGGCGCAAAGGATAGAATGCTTTTTTCGCCGACGTCTGCACGACGCCGCGGCGCGCCGGCTGCAGTCGCGTCACAATCGCGGCCGTGGCGCAACGGCCGAGCGGGAGTCGGGGGCATCACGCCGGCGCCGAGGACGCGCGCGAGGGTGGCGAAATTGGTAGACGCACCAGGTTTAGGTCCTGACGCCCTCACAGGCGTGGGGGTTCGAGTCCCCCCCCTCGCACCATGACGCCCCCGGCCGAACTTTTGATCGAACAACGGA
>JAKBBP010000110.1 GCA_021808445.1 Pseudomonadota bacterium | reverse complement strand
GCCGCCAGCAGCAGGAACCCACCGAAGCGACTCAGGGGCGGCACCATGTCACGCCTGAGCGCCGTAGGAATCCCCGCCCTTCCCGCGCAAGCGGTGGCCGAAGGCCAAGGGCGGGGAGGATGTCAAGGGATGGAGGAAGATCGACGGGGCCCGCAGCCAAGGCTTCGCGGCCCCCCGATGGCAGGCGGGCTCAGGCCTGCGGCTGCCAGGCGTAGCTCTGGAAAGCGGCGTCGGTCTGGGTATGGAACACGTGGTTGGTGTAGTTGCTCAGGGTCTTCACCGCGATGGCCAGGACGATCTCGAGGGCGTGGCGGTCGCTGTAGCCGGCGGCCTTGAAGGCCGCGAGCTGCTCGGGCGTGGGCGTGCCGCGGCTGTCCACCATGATCGTGGAGAAGGTCGCAAGCGCCTGCAGCCTGGCGTCGGCCAGCGGCTTGCCCTCGCGCAGCGCGGCCAGCACGTCGGCGGGCACGCCCGACATCTTGTCGGCGATCATGCTGTGGGCGGCGGTGCAGTAGGTGCAGCCGTTGTAGCGGCTGATGGCCAGGAACACGACTTCCTGTTCGACGGGGCTGAATCCGCCCTCGTTACGGAACAGCTCGTAGCCCAGCAGGTAGGTCTGCAGGAGGCCGGGCGAGTTCGCCATGTTGGCGTACATGTTCGGCACGAAGCCGAGGTTGCGCTGCGAGGTCTCGAGCATGTCGCGGGCCTTGCCGCTGGTCGATGCGGGGGTCTGCGCGGGCAGGTCGAGACGGGCGATGGCTGAGCTCATGAACTTCTCCTTCGGAAGGATGCGCCGTGGGGCGCGAGGGTGCGCAAGACGCACAAATGGAATGAACAGTCCAAAATAGGCAAAAAAATTTCAACTCCCGAGCAGACCCTGCGCCAGGCGCTGTGCCGCCTGCCGGCGCAGCTCCAGCGGCAGCTCGGCGCGCTGCAGCGTGCGCAGCCCGGCGATGGCCGCCATCGTCGCCACGCACAGCTGCTCGCAATCGTCGCGTTGCGGTGCGGCGCTGCGCATTGCGGCCTCCAGCGTCGCGGCAACGCGCGCCAGGGCCTCGCGTACGGCGTCGAGTCCCTGGCCGCAGGTCCCGTGCAGCTCTGCCACGGCGTTCACGAGCAGACAGCCGCGACCGTCGTAGTTGGTCGTGGCGGCTTCCATCAGCAACGCGCTCAGCGCCTGCTCGAGCGAGCGGCCCTGGAACAGGCGCTGGATGGCTGCCGATTGCTGCTGTGCGTAGCGCTCGGTGGCCGCCTGCATCAGGCCTTCGCGGTTGCCGAAGCTGTTGTACAGCGAAGAGCGCGACAAGCCCGTGGCCTGCAACAGGTCGTCCACGCTCGTGCTGCCGACCCCTCCGATCCAGAACGCCTGCATCGCGGCATCCACGACGGCTTGCGAATCGAAGGAACGGGGTCTGGACATGGTGTCGAACGAACTGTTATGGACTGAATGGTACAGATTATTCGCAGGCTTTGCCGACGCACGCGCCTCAGTGCAGCGCACAGGCCTGCCCGGAGTCGACCGAAGGGCCCGGCCCGGCCGTATCCAGCCACGCTTGCACCGCGGCCAGCACGCGCTCAGCGGGCTGGAATCCGTGGGTGATCAGCGTGTAGGGCTGGTCGCCGCCATGCCCGGCGATCAGGGTGGGGAAGCCGCGAATGCCGGCGGACTGGGCCAGCGCGAAGTCGCCCCGGGTCTCGTCATGCGCTTGCGCGCTGTCGAACTCGGCGCGGAATTGCGCCGCATCGACGCCCAGTTCCGTGCTCAGCGCGGCCAGGACTTCGGGGTCGGTGACGTCGCGGTTGTCGGCGTAGAAGGCACGCTGGATGCGCCGCAACCCCTCCAGCGCGGTCGACATGCCGCGGCGGCGCAGCACGACGATGGCGCGGCTGGCCGGTTCCGTGTCGTAGACGAAGTGCTCGCGCTCGAAAAAGCCGAAGTCGAAGGGCTGGCCGGAGGCCTCATGGACATGTTCCCAGTGGCTGCGCACGTCTGCGCGGTCGGCCGGGCCCATGGCCTCGCGGGTCCACGGGCGCAGCCCTCCGAGAACCAGCCGGATGGGCAGGGCCGTGCCGAATCGCTGCTCGATGGCCTGCACGACGGGTGAGAAGCCCCAGCACCACGAGCACATGGGGTCGGCGATGTAGACGAGATGAGGTTCCTGCATGAGAGATCTCCTTGCGATGGGAGGGGTCGGCGCAATGCCGAGGATTGTTTTAGACTAACCGTTCCATTATTCTGCGCCGAGACCGTATGCAGCACAACCCCGGCCTGGCGAAAGACCTCAACCTGGAGTGGATGATCATGCAGACGACTTCCAAGCTTCACCCTGGCCAGCCCTTCGCCCCTGTGCGCTTCAAGCGTCTGGACGGCGAGGACCTCGAGTTCGGCGCCGCTGGCTCCTGGCAGGCCTTGTTCGTGCTGCGCGGCCAGCACTGTCCGATCTGCAAGTCTTACCTCGGCGAAATCGAGCAGCGCCGCGAGGCCTTCGCCGAGCTGGGCGTCTCGCTGGCCGCCGTGTCGGCCGACAGCGAAGCCCAGACCCGTGCACTGGTGCAGCCCGCCCAGCCCGGCTTTCCCGTGCTCTACGGCATGGACGAGGCCACCATGCGAACGCTGGGGCTGTATGTCTCGCAACCCCGCTCGGCGCAGGAGACGGATCACCTGTTCCCGGAGCCGGCGCTGTTCGTGGTCAACCCGGAGGGTGCGCTTCATCTGGTCGACGTGGCCAACGCGCCGTTCCTGCGCCCGGATCTGGATCGCCTGCTGGGCGGGCTGCGATTCGTCATCCAGAACCAGTATCCCATCCGTGGAACGCGTCAATGACCGCGCTGTCCGGAGTGCGTGCCTGCGTGTTCGACGCCTACGGCACCCTGTTCGACTTTGCCTCGGCAGCCGCTCGCTGCCCGGGCATCCCCGAGGACAAGCGTGCCGCGCTGACGACGCTGTGGCGCGACAAGCAGCTGCAGTACACCTGGCTGCGTACGCTGCAGGATCGCTACGTCGACTTCTGGCAGGTCACCGCTGAGGCCCTCGATTTCGCGCTCGACAGCCTGGATCTGCGCGATGCGGCGCTGCGCGAGCAACTGCTGCAGCTCTATCAGAACCTCCAGGCCTTCCCCGAAGTGGCCGACACCTTGCGTCGGCTGCGCGCCGCGGGCTTCAGGACGGCGATCCTGTCCAACGGCACGCCGGCGATGCTCGATGCGGCGATCAGCGCATCAGGCCTGCAGGGCTTGTTCGACGCGGTGCTTTCGGTCGAGGCCGTACGGGTGTTCAAGACCCACCCGAAGGTCTATGCGTACGCACTGCAGCAGCTGGGCCTGCAGCCCGGCCAGGTCTCCTTCCAGTCCTCCAACGGCTGGGATGCCTACGCCGCGTCGGCATTCGGCATGCGCGTGGTCTGGTGCAACCGCTACGGCCAACGCGCCGAGCAGCTTCCCGGAGCGCCCGATCACGTGATTCGCAACCTGGCCGAGTTGCCCGCGCTGCTGGCACCGATCGCCACGTGACATCCAGCAGCCTTGCGCATCGCCCGAGCCGTCTGCGCAGCGCCTTGCGCCGCCAGATCGTGCGAGCGCCGGGCGCCGTCGCGACGATTGCCGCAGCGCAGCTGCTCGCGACTTCGCTGTGGTTCAGCGCGAGCAGCGAAGCCGCAAGGCTGATCCAGCTCTGGCATGCGCCTGCGCAGGCTGCCGGATGGATGAGCAGCGCCGTGCAGCTGGGCTTCATCGTCGGCACCCTCGGACTGTCTCTCGGCGGGCTGGCCGATCGCTTTGCGGCGA
>JAKBBP010000012.1 GCA_021808445.1 Pseudomonadota bacterium | reverse complement strand
CGCTGCGGAAAAACGCCATGGTGCTGGTCGTGGGATAGGAAAACCCATTGGGCAGCAGGTGCAGGAACTCGCGGAAGCGCTCGGCGCGGGCAGCGCGGAAGCCACTGGTCAGGTCGAGCACGGCATGCCCGGTCATCCAGCTCGCCAGGCGGTTGTACAGGCGGTTGGCCAGGCCGCGCCCCACGCTGGCCTGGGATCCGCCGTCGCGCGCGCCGACCACCATGTCGTAGCCCTGGTCGAGGCGCTCCAGCAGGCGCGGGATGTCGGCCGGGTCATGCTGGCCGTCAGCGTCCATGAACACCAGCACCTCGCCCTGCGCGGCGCGCGCGCCTGCCTTCACTGCCGCGCCGTTGCCCATGCCGTAGGGACGGCGCAGAACCTGGGCGCCGGCCTGCTCGGCCAGCTGCGCCGTCGCGTCGGTGGATCCATCGTCGACGACGATGACCTGGGCCTGGGGCAGCAGGGCCCGCACGCGCCGTACCGTGTCGCCGACCGCGCCCTGCTCGTTGCGGGCCGGCAGGATCACCGAAAGCCGGCGAACGGCCTCCGGGGCGCCGAGGAGGGCTGCCTGCGTGTCGGCCTGGTCGTTCATGGTTGCGTTCCCCCTGGTGCGGCCGCTCGGGACGGCGGCGCGCTGGGTGCAAGCGTACGACGCCCGGCGCCGCCCGGACCCGCGGCTTCGCCTCGGGCGGCGATCTGGCGCTGCAGGACGCGGCGCATATGCAACTCGCTGTCCCGGTAGAAGCCGACATGGCGCAGCCACAGCGCATGCAGGGTGCCCATGCTCCATCCGCCCGGTCGTGCCAGCGGCGAGGCCACGGCGTCGAGCAGGCGCAAGGCCATGCCTGGGTGGCCGGCGGCGCCCAGCTCGGCCGCGGCGACCAGCCGCGCCCCGGGCGGCAGACCGGGAAGGCGCAGGGCCTGCAGGTCCAGCGCGTAGGCCGCCTGCGCGTCGCCTCGCGCCAGCGCCAGCCGGGCCTGGCTGCGCAAGAGCTCGCGGCGCACCGCCGGCCGCTCGGCCTGCGGGCTGTGCAGCGCCGCGGCCACCAGATCGGCGCGGAAATCGGGCCCGAAGGCGCTGCAGTCGGCCAGGCCGGAGATCAGGCGCCCGACCTGGTATTGCACGACGTTGTTGCCCAGTTGCGCGTGGGAGGCCGCGGCCAGCAGGGACTCGCGCAGGCCGGCGGGAGCCTGCCCCTGGTCGCAGGCCACGCCGGCGCGGTTGATCAGCAGCACCAGGTCGTGGGGGTGCAGGCGCAGCGCGGCGTCGAGCAGGGATCGGGCCTGCGTGTCATTGCCCGCCTCGCGCCAGAAATTCGCCAGATAGGCCTGCGCGCGCGGGGAGTCGGGATGCTCGCCGGCCCAGACCAGTGCCTGCTGGAAGGGTGAGCCCCATTCGGAGGCGCGGCGCGCCGTCTGCAGCGCGAACAAGGCCAGCAGCGCCAGCGCGCCAGCGCCCACCCAGCGGCGCGAGGGCCGGCACAGAGGCGGACGCGTAGCGGCGACGGAGCCGGAATCGGGAACCGCAAGCCACGCCAGGGGCCAGAACATCAGGGCCGCGGGCAGGTAATTGCGGTGCTCGAACACCAGCTCGAGCTGCAGCCAGGTCGATTCCAGCACATGCCCGGCGAAAAAGAACATCAGCGCGGCTCCGGCCGCCACCCAGCCGGGGTGGCTCGACCGGCGCGCGCGCCAGGCGAACAGGCCCAGCAGCAGCAGCCCCGCCGCCGCGGGCAGGGTGGTCCACGGATGCAGCCAGCCGGTGGACACCACCACGTCATCGTGAAACAGGCCGCCGTCGTGGGCGCGGGGCAGCCAGATGTCGCCCAGATAGCTCCACAGGATGCGGGTTTCGCTGAGCAGGCGCTGCCAGGAGCTGAAGCCGCGCCCTCCGGTGAATCCGCTCCACAGCCCGGGGACCCAGCGCAGCAGATAGCCCGCCACGACCAGGCTCGGCAGGCCCAGGAACAGGGCCTTCCAGGCGCGCAAGCCGGCACGCCGCGGCGGCCCGAGGCGAGGCTGCAGCACCCAGGCCTCGAGCACCCAGGCCAGCAGCGGCACCAGCGCGCCGTTCTCCTTGCTCAGGGTGGCCAGCAGGGTGCCCAGGCCCAGCGAGAGGCTCATGAGCAGGTAGCCCGCGCGGGCCCGGCCCTGGGCCAGCAGCTCGCGCCCCCGCACATAACCCCACAGCCCGGCCAGGCCGAACAGCGCCGCCAGCATGGCCATGCGCTGCACCACGTACAGCGTGGTGCTCACCCAGAAGGGGTCGAGCAGCCACAGCCCCGCGCCGAGCACGCCCACCCAGGCGGCGCGCCGTGGGGCGGCTCCGAGCACCCGGCTGAGGGCGCGCAGCAGCCCGGCCAGCACCAGGCCGCACAGCAGGTGCACGGCCACGTTGGTGAGCTTGAAGGGCTCCGGCGAGGCGGGCCAGTTGCGGGCGTCGAGCAGGAAGCTGGCCAGTGCCAGGGGTCTGCCCGTGGGTCCGGCGAATCCGGAGGTGATGAAGGCCACGGCCTTCCAGACCTGGTGGATCGGCCCGTAGTCGCCCAGCGGCGCCAGGTTGGAGTAGTCGTCGAACAGGAAGCTGCCGTGGCGGCCGGGCCAGTAGGCCAGCCAGGCCAGCAGCAGCAGCGCGAGCATCGCGAGCCCCGGCACAAGGGCGCGCGCGGGCTGCCGCGAGCTGCCGCTCGTGGGGCCCCTCGTGCGCTCCATCGTGCGCTCCATCGTGCGGCTCATCGTGCGCTCCCCGTAGGCCCGCCAGCCTGCGCGGACTGCGCCGTCCGCGCCGTCCTCCATTGGAGGCGCAGCGCCTGGCGCTGCTCCCGGTGCAGGCCGAAGGGGTCGAGTTCACGCAGGCGCTCCAGGCTCACGGCGGCCTGGGGAAGCTGGCGCGCGGCGATCTGCAGCTGCGCCAGGTTTTTCCAATAGGCGAAGCTGCCCGGATCCAGCGCGACCGCGCGCAGCATGTCCGCGTAGGCCTGGGGGAAGCGATGGCTCACATTGGCCTCGAAATTGGCGCGCAGGGTGATCATCTCGGCGTTGTCGGGATGGGCGTGCACGCCGGCATCGAGCAGCGCGCCGAGCTGCTCCAGGTCCGCGGGCTGGTAGCGACACACCTTGTCCACCGCGCACTGCACCAGGCTGTACAGCGCCACCACGTTCTCCACGCCCAGCTGCTGCCTCGACACCGTCGCGCGCAGCTCCTGCCACCAGGCCGCCGGCACCGGCAGGCCCTGCCTGGCCTGCATGAACACCAGGGCCTGCAGCGCCTGCAGGTCGGCACCGGGGATTTCGGAGGCCTGCACCATGGCACGGCGAGCCTCGCGGAACTGCGGGCTGTCGACCTTCGGCGCGATCAGGTACAGCACGCGCCCGAGGTCGTACACGGCGCGCGGCGAGCGTGGGTGCGCGGTGGCCTCGAAATAGGCGAGGCGAACGGGGTTGCCCCAGATCTGGGCGCGAATCGCGGTGAATCCCGCGTACAGCGCGAGCAGGCCGGCACACAGCACGCCTGCCACCGTGCGCCAGTGGCCCGGCTCGCGGACCCGCCAGGTTCCGAGCAGCCCGAAGGCCGCCAGGAACACGCCCCAGCAGGGCAGGTAGTTCCGGTGCTCGTAGACCAGGTCCAGGGGCACGAAGGTGGAGACCAGCGAATGCCCCGCGAAAAACCACAGGATGCCCAGCGAGACCACCGGCCGCCGCCGCCGCAGCCCCAGGCCGGCTCCCAGCAGCGCCGCGAGCAGCAGCCAGCTCGGCGCGGTGGTCCACGGATGCAGCCAGGAGCTCGAAGCGACCACATCGTCGTGGTACAGGCTCAGGGTACCCGGGTCGGGAAGCAGGATCCAGTGCAGGTAATCCACCAGCACCCGCCCCTCGGTCAGCAGCCGCTGCCCGAGGGTGAAGGCTCGCTGCGCGTACGCCGCTCCGGACAACACGCCCGGCAGCAGCCAGGCCAGGCCGAGCAGGCCGGGAAGCACGAGCAGCAGCCCGTACACGCCGAGCAGGGAGCAGCGCGCCTCGCGCCCGGCCGAGCTGGCGGCCGGCGCGCCCACGTCCGCGCGCAGCACGACCCATTCGAGCACCGCGGCGTAGGCCGGCAGCATGATGCCGGTTTCCTTGGCCAGCGCGGCCAGCGAAGTACCGCCCAGCATACCGGCCCAGATCCAGGCCCAGGCACGGCGCTGCGAGCCACCGGAGTGCACCGCGGTCCGCAGAAGCATGCGCCCGTGCCAGTAGCCGAGCAGTCCGAGCAGCACGAAGGTGGCAGCCAGCGATTCCTCGCGCTGCACCACGTAGAGCACGGCCGTGAGCTGGATCGGCGCAAGCAGCCAGGCGCCGGCCACCAGCACGGCCAGCACCCGCGGCGCCAGCACCCATTGCGACACGGGGCCCGGGCGCTGCTCGCGCTCGCGCGCGTCCACCCACTCCAGCACCCGCAGGCTCAGCCAGGCCACCAGCCCGGCGTTGAGCAGGTGCAGCAGCACGTTGAACACCTTCATGGGCAGGGGCTGCATGCCCCACACGCGGATCTGCCAGGCGAAACTGAGCATGGACAGCGCGCGGCTGAAAGGCCCGGCACGTCCGGCCCAGACCGCCTGCCAGAAATGCGCGCTCAAGGCCTGCGGAGCCAGCGCGGGCTGGTCGACGATGTTGCTGAAATCGTCGAACACGAAGCCGCCGTGCAGGCCCGGCAGGTACACCAGCCAGCCCAGCAGCGCCAGCGCAGCGAGTGCCAGGGCCAGCACCGCCCTGGGCGGCAAGGCCCCGGCGCCACGGCCGGGGCGGGCGGACGGGGGGGGCGGGGACGCGGGCCGGGAAGGGGTCGAGCGCATGTGCGCCGGTCGTGCGCCGCTCAGGCCGCCAGGCGCATGCCCACCGCGTCGAAGGCGGCGTCCAGGCGCTGCACGGCGCCAGCCACGTCCAGCAGCTTGTCCAGTCCGAACAGGCCGAGCCGGAAGCTCATGAAATCCTTGGGCTCGTCGCAGGCCAGCGGCACCCCCGCGGCGATCTGCACCCCCGCGGCGACGAAGGCCTGCGCGTTCTGGATGGCCGGATTGCGGGTGTAGGACACCACCACGCCAGGCGCCTCGAAGCCCTGCGCGGCCACGCTGGCCACGCCACGCCGGCGCAGGCTTTCGCGCACCCGCGCGCCGAGCTCCGCCTGCGCCTGCATGAGGCGCGGCAGCCCGATGTCGAAGCCCTCTCGCATCACCTCTCGCACGCGCACCAGGGAATCGGTGGGCATGGTCGCGTGATAGGCATGGCCGCCGCCTTCGTAGGCCCGCATGACCTTCAGCCAGGCGCCGAGGTCGCAGGCGAAACTGTCGCTTCGCGTCGCCTCCATGCGCTCCAAGGCGCGCGCGGACAGCATGGCGAAACCCGCGCAGGGCGTTCCACTCCAGCCCTTCTGCGGCGCGCTGACCAGCACGTCGACTCCGCAGGCGCGCATGTCCACCCACATCGCACCCGAGGCGATGCAGTCCAGCACGAACAGGGCTCCCACCTCGTGCGCGGCATCGGCCAGCCGGCGCACGTACTCGTCGGGAAGCATCAGCCCGGCGGAGGTCTCGACATGCGGGGCGAACACCACCGCGGGACGCTGGCTGCGGATGGCCTGCACCGCCTCCAGCACCGGTACCGGGGCAAAGGGGGCCTGGGGGGCCGCGGAGACGGCACGCGCCTTGAGCACGGTCACGCGGGCGCGCGGGCGCGTGGCCTCGAGGATCTGCGACCAGCGGTAACTGAACCAGCCGTTGCGCACCACCAGCACCCCGGCGCCATCCTCGGTGGAGACGAACTGTCGGGCCACCGCCTCCATGGCGAAACTTCCGCTGCCGGGAACGACCACGGCGGCTTCCGCGCCGTAGGCCTGGCGCAGCATGGAGGAGATGTCGCGCAGCGCTTCGCGGAACCGCAGGGACATGTGGTTGAGCGCGCGGTCGGTGTAGACCACCGAGTACTCGAGCAGGCCGTCGGGGTCGACGTCGGGGCGAAGTCCGGGCATGGGCAGATCTCCTGTCGTTGTCGGCCGGGCCGCAGGGCCCGCGCTGCCGCGTCGGGCAGGCAAAAAAGCCTAGCATGACTTGGCACAATGCTTGGCATGATGGCGGGGACGGCCCGACTTGTCCCGGTCGCTTGCGCGACGTTACATTGTGTGTTGAACCTACGGCTTGCGCATGAACCAATTCCCGACCCGGCTGGATTCGCAGGTGGCTTTCGCCATCGCGCGAGCCATGCTCGACGGCTTCAACAGGCATTACCGGCTGTTTCGCCAGGTCAGCCGCGAGGCGAAGGCGCGCTTCGAGGCGGCCGACTGGGCCGGCCAGCAGCGCGCGCAAAGCGAGCGCATCGCCTTCTACGACACCCGGGTGGACGAGGCCATCGAACAGCTGCAGGCCCAGTTCGACCTGTCCCGCCTGGACACCGAGGTATGGCACCAGGCCAAGCTGCACTACATCGGGCTGCTGACCAACCACCTGCAGCCGGAGCTTGCGGAAACCTTTTTCAACTCGGTGACCACCAAGGTGCTGCACCGGCGGCATTTCCACAACGACATCCTGTTCGTGCGGCCCGCGCTGTCCACCGAGTACATCGAGAACGACGAGCCCGCCGCGCAGCCCACCTTCCGCGCCTACTACCCCACGCGCGAGAACCTGCACGAAACCCTGGTGCGCATCGTGCACAACCACCAGCTGCAGCGGCCCTTCGCCGACCTGGACGGTGACGTGCGACGCGTGGTGCTCGAGCTGGAACGACGCCTGGAAGGCGCGCGACTGCGCAGCAATTTCCAGATCCAGGTGCTGTCCTCGCTGTTCTACCGCAACAAGGGCGCCTACCTGGTGGGCCGTGTGATCAATGGTTATTGGGAGGCGCCACTGGCGCTTCCCATCCTGCATGGTCCCGACGGGCGCCTGGTGATCGACACCGTGCTGCTCGACGAGGATGACCTGCTGCTGCTGTTTTCCTTCGCGCGCGCCTATTTCATGGTGGACATGGCCGTGCCCTCGGCCTGCGTGCAGTTCCTGCGCGCGCTGATGCCCCGCAAGCCGCGCTCCGAGCTGTACAGCGCGCTGGGCCTGGCCAAGCAGGGCAAGACCCTGTTCTATCGTGACTTCCTCTACCACCTGCGGCATTCCAGCGACAACTTCACCACGGCGCCCGGGATCCGCGGCATGGTGATGCTGGTGTTCACGCTGCCGTCTTTTCCTTTCGTGTTCAAGGTCATCCGGGATTTCTACCCCCCGCCCAAGGACACCACGCGCGAGCAGATCCAGGGCAAGTACCTGCTGGTCAAGCGCCACGATCGCGTCGGGCGCATGGCCGACACCCTCGAGTACTCCAACGTGGCCTTCCCGCGCGAGCGCTTCGACCCTGCGCTGGTCGACGAGCTCAGGCGCAGCTGCGGCTCGCAGCTGGAGGAGGATGGAGAGCTTCTGGTGATCCGCCACTGCTACATCGAGCGGCGCATGATCCCGCTGAACATCTACCTGCGCGAGGCGACGCCCGAGCAGCTGGAAGCGGCGGTGATCGACTACGGCAACGCCATCAAGGACCTGGTGGCCGCGAACATCTTCCCCGGCGACATGCTGTGGAAGAACTTCGGCGTGACCCGCCACGGCAAGGTGGTGTTCTACGACTACGATGAAATCGAGTACATCACCGACTGCCAGTTCCGCCGCGTGCCGCCGCCGCGCCACGAGGAGGACGAGATGGCCGCGGAGCCCTGGTACCCGGTGGGCCCCCATGACGTGTTTCCCGAGACCTTCGGCCGCTTCCTGCTGGGCGACCCGAGGGTGCGGGAAGTGTTCCTGCGCCACCACGCCGACCTGCTGGACGCCGCCTTCTGGCAGGCGCAGCAGCAGCGAATCCGCGAAGGTCACGTGATCGACGTGTTCCCCTACGACACCGCCCGGCGTTTCCCGCGGGCGGATTCCGCGCCGGCACGGGCCGGCGCACAGACCCCCGAGATGGAGATGTCATGAGTTCCGATCCCGTAGTCATCGTGTCCGCCGCACGCACGCCGATCGGCGGCCTGCTGGGCGATTTCGCCTCGGTTCCCGCCTGGGAGCTGGGCGCCACCGCGATCGCCGCCGCGGTGCAGCGCGCCGGGCTGGCCCCGGAGGCGGTCGACGAAGTGCTGATGGGCAACTGCCTGATGGCCGGCCAGGGCCAGGCCCCCGCGCGCCAGGCCGCGCTCAAGGCCGGGCTGCCCCAGTCCGCCGGGGCCGTGACCCTGTCCAAGATGTGCGGCTCGGGAATGCGCGCGATGATGTTCGGCCACGACATGCTGGCCGCCGGAAGCGCCGAGGTGCTGGTCGCGGGCGGCATGGAGAGCATGACCAACGCGCCGCATCTGGCCTTCGTGCGCAAGGGCGTCAAGTACGGCATGACCGAGTTCTACGACCACATGGCGGTCGACGGGCTGGAGGACGCCTATGAGCGCGGCAAGGCCATGGGCGTGTTCGCCGAGAGCTGCGTGGCCCGCTACGGCTTCACGCGCGAGGCCATGGACGCCTATGCCATCGAGTCCACAGCTCGCAGCAAGCGCGCCAACGAGGACGGCAGCTTCGACTGGGAGATCGCCCCCGTGGTGATCCAGGGCCGCGGCGGCGAGCAGCGCATCAGCCGCGACGAGCAGCCCTTCAAGGCGCGCCCGGACAAGATCCCCACCCTCAAGCCCGCCTTCCGCAAGGACGGCACCATCACCGCGGCCACCTCGTCGAGCATTTCCGATGGCGCGGCGGCGCTGGTGCTGATGCGCGAATCGACCGCGCAGCGCCTGGGCTGCAAGGTGCTGGCGCGCATCCGCTCGCATGCCGTGCATGCCCAGGCCCCGGAATGGTTCACCACGGCTCCGGCCGGCGCCATCGACAAGGCGCTCAAGCGCGCGGGCTGGAGCAAGGACGACGTGCAGCTGTGGGAAGTCAACGAGGCCTTCGCCACCGTGACCATGGCGGCCATGCATGAGTTCGGGCTTTCGCACGAGGTGGTCAACGTGCACGGCGGTGCCGTGGCGCTGGGCCATCCCATCGGCGCCAGCGGCGCGCGCATCGTGGTCACCCTGCTCGGAGCGCTGCGCAAGCGCGGGCTGTCGCGCGGCGTGGCCGCGCTGTGCATCGGCGGTGGCGAGGCCACCGCGATGACCGTCGAGATGGCCTGAGCCGCCCGCCGAGCGCCCAGCCCCCTGCCTCCCCGGAGCCCCTCCATGCCCGTGTCGCCGATCACCTTGTTCTTCGACTTCTCCTCTCCGTACTCGTACCTGGCCAGCACGCAGATCGAGGAGATCGCGGCGCGCCATGACCGCGGAATCGAGTGGGTGCCCATGCTGCTGGGCCCGGTGTTCGCGGCGACCGGATCGCGCCCGCTGGTGCAGCAGCCGCTGAAGGCCGAGTACTCGCTGCGCGATCTGCAGCGCTCGGCGCGCTACTTCGGGGTGCCCTACCACCATCCGCAACCCTTCCCGGTGGCCACGCACCAGGCGGCGCGCGTGCTGGTCGCGCTGCAGCGCGCGCGCTCGCCTCTGGACGTGGAGTGGATCCACAAGGTGTTCGAGGCGTATTTCGTGCAGGGTCAGGACATCTCGGCGATGCCCACGCTGCACATGCTGGGCCAGCAGCTTCGCCTGGACGCGACGCAGATCGACGCCTGGTGCGCCGACGCCGCGGTCAAGGACCAGCTGCGGGCGAACGTGGAGCGCGCGCTGCGGGCCGGAATGTGCGGCGCCCCGTTTTTCGTGGTCGACGACGAGCCCTTCTGGGGCGTCGACCGCCTGCCGCAGCTGGAGCGCTGGCTGCAGGCACGATTCTGAATTCCCGGGAAGCGCCCCGGCCCGGCGGCCCGGGGACCTTCCCCACCCGATGACCCCAAGCGCCCGAGAGCGCACGAGGAGACGATCATGGCCCTGAGCACCAGCTACGCATGCGGCAGCCGAGAACAGCCGCTGATCACCCAGACCCTGGGGGATTTCTTCGACGCCATGGCCGCGCGCCAGGGCTCGCGCGAAGCGCTGGTGGCCTGCCACCAGCAGCGCCGCCTGAGCTGGACCCAGCTGGCGCGGGAGGTCGACGTGCTGGCCAGCGCCATGCTGCGCAGCGGGCTGGCCCGCGGCGATCGCGTGGGGATCTGGGCGCACAACTGCGTCGAATGGGTGTTGATGCAGCTGGCCACCGCGAAGATCGGCATCGTGCTGGTCAACATCAACCCGGCCTACCGCGTGGCCGAGGTGGAATACGCGCTCAACAAGGTGGGCTGCAAGGCGCTGGTGCTGATGCCCGAGTTCCGCACCAGCGACTACCTGGGGATGATGCGCGAGCTGGCTCCGGAACTGGCGCACGGCGCTGCCGGCGAGCTGCACGCGGCGCGCCTGCCGCAGCTGCGTCTGCTGGTGCAGCTGGGCCCGACGGACGAGCCTGGCATGCTGCGCTTCGAACAATGGATGGAGCGCGGCGTCGCCGGCGATCCGCAGGTGGCGAGCACGGCCGCCACGCTGGGGCCGAACGACCCCATCAACATCCAGTTCACCAGCGGCACCACGGGCTTTCCCAAGGGCGCCACGCTGACCCACAGCAACATCCTGAACAACGGCTTTTTCATCGGCGAGGCGATGAAGCTCAGCGAGCAGGACAGGCTGTGCATCCCGGTTCCCCTGTACCACTGCTTCGGCATGGTGCTGGGCAACCTGGCCTGCATCACCCACGGCGCCACCATCGTCTACCCCAACTCGGCCTTCGACCCGCTGCTCACCCTGCAGGCCGTGCAGGCCGAGCGCTGCACCGGGCTGCACGGCGTGCCGACCATGTTCATCGCCATGCTCGACCATCCGCGATTCCGCGAGTTCGACATGAGCACCCTGCGCACGGGGATCATGGCCGGCAGCCCCTGCCCGGTGGAGGTGATGAAACGCGTGGTCAGCGACATGCATCTTTCGCAGATCACCATCGCCTACGGCATGACCGAGACCTCGCCCGTGAGCTGCCAGAGCTCCACCGACACCCCGCTGGACCGGCGCGTGAGCACCGTGGGCCAGGTCCAGCCTCATCTGGAGGTGAAGATCGTCGACCCCGCCGACGGGCACACCGTGCAGCCCGGCGTGGCTGGCGAACTGTGCACCCGGGGCTACTCGGTGATGCACGGCTACTGGGGCGACGAGCAACGCACCCGCGAGGCCATCGACGCCGAGGGCTGGATGCACACGGGGGACCTGGCGACCATGGACGCCGAGGGCTACGTGAACATCGTCGGACGCATCAAGGACATGGTCATCCGGGGCGGCGAGAATATCTACCCGCGCGAGATCGAGGAGTTCCTCTACCGGCACCCCATGGTGCAGGACGTGCAGGTGGTGGGGGTTCCGGACGCAAAATACGGCGAGGAGCTGTGCGCCTGGATCATCCCCAGGCCTGGCACGTCGCCCACCGAGCAGGACATCCGGGGCTTCTGCCAGGGACAGATCGCGCACTACAAGATCCCGCGCTACATCCGTTTCGTCCAGGGTTTCCCGCTGACCATCACCGGCAAGGTGCAGAAGTTCAAGATCCGCGACGAAATGAAGGCAGAACTCGGCCTGCAGGAACAGCGCACGGCCTGAACCACCAAGGAACGTCGATGCAAGTCTCCACCATCCAGCCCCCGTCGTCGCGTCGTGCGCAAGCGGCGGACGAACCCCGGACTCCCGCCGCGACACAGGCCTGGAGCGCGCAGCGCATCGAGCAGCTGCTGGCCCTGCCCCTGCCCGAGCTGCTGTGGCAGGCGCAGCAAGTACACCGCGAGCATTTCGACCCCACCGAGGTGCAGCTTTCCTCGCTGCTGTCGATCAAGACCGGCGGCTGCCCCGAGGACTGCGGCTACTGTCCGCAGTCGGCGCACTACCAGGCTGGCGTGGACGCGGACAAGCTGATGGACGCCGAGCGGGTCCTGGAACATGCGCGCGCCGCGCTCGACGCGGGCGCCAGCCGCTTTTGCATGGGGGCGGCCTGGCGCGAGCCCAAGGAACGCGATCTCGACAAGCTGGTGCCCATCATCGAGGGGGTCAAGCAGCTGGGCCTGCAGACCTGCATGACCCTGGGCATGCTGCAGCCCGGCCAGGCCCGGCGCCTGGCCGACGCGGGGCTGGACTACTACAACCACAACCTCGACACCTCCCCGCAGTTCTACGGAAGCATCATCAGCACCCGCACCTACCAGGATCGCCTGGACACCCTGCAGGCGGTGCGGGACGCCGGCATGCACGTGTGCTGCGGCGGCATCGTCGGCATGGGCGAGAGCCGCGCCGACCGCGCCGCCCTGCTGGCGCAGCTGGCGGGGCTGGATCCCTATCCGGAATCGGTGCCCATCAACTCCCTGGTGCGCGTGGCGGGCACTCCGCTGGAGCACGCGCCCGAGCTGGACCCCTTCGAATTCGTACGCAGCGTAGCCGCCGCGCGCATCTGCATGCCGCGCGCCTGGGTGCGGCTGTCGGCCGGGCGCAAGGAGCTGGGCGACGGCATGCAGGCCCTGTGCTTCCTGGCGGGGGCAAACTCGATTTTCTACGGGGACACCCTGCTGGTCACCGGCAACGCCGACGTCGACGCCGACCGCCGGCTGTTCGAGCGCCTGGGTCTGCACGCCAGCGCGGCCCAGGGCTGAGCGCGATGGCCCAACCCGCGCGCGTCGCGCCAGCCCCATGAAACTGGCGGTCTGGGACCCCGACGAGCCGTTTCGCCGCTGGCGCGACGCGCTGGCGCAGCATGCCGGCGAGCTGCGCCTGGCCGTCGAGGTCTTCGACGCCGTCGAGCAGCCGGACGAACAGGCGGACTTCGCGCTGGTGTGGAAGCCCCCGGCCGAATGGCTGGCGGGGCAGCAGGAGCTGCGAGCGGTGTTCAACCTCGGCGCCGGGGTCGACGCGCTGCTGCCCCTGATGCGCGCGCAGGCACCGCAGGTTCCGCTGATCCGCCTGGAAGATGCCGGAATGGGCCGGCAGATGGCCGATTACGTGGCCGAGGCCGTGCTGCACGCGTACCGGCGCATGGGCGACTACGCGGCGCTGCAGGCGAACGGCACCTGGGAGCCGCTGGTGCTGGCGCCCCGCACCGGATTCAGCGTGGGCTTCCTCGGGCTGGGACACATGGGTCTGGCCGCGGCTCGCCGCGTGCAATCCATGGAATTCCCCGTGCTGGCCTGCACGCGCAGCGGCACGCCGCGTGCCGGCAGCGATTTCGACGGCCCCGTCTACGGCATCGACCGTCTCTATGAATTCCTCGGCCACTGTCGCGTGCTGGTGGTGCTGCTGCCCCTGACGGCCGACACCCAGGGCCTGCTCGACTACGGCGCGCTGAGCCAGCTGCCCCGGGGCGCCTTCCTGGTCAACGCGGGGCGCGGCGCCGCGCTGGTCGAACAGGACCTGCTGGATCTGCTCGACCAGCAGCACCTGGGAGGCGCCACGCTGGACGTGTTCGAGACCGAGCCCCTGCCCCAGGACCACCCGCTGTGGTCGCACCCGCGGGTGCGCATCACCCCGCATGTGGCCGCCCAGACCCTGGTCGGCCCGGCGGCCGCGCAGATCATGCGCAAGATCGCCGCGCTGGAACGTGGCGACTCCCCCGGCGGCATCGTCGATGCGCGCCTGGGCTACTGAAACCAGCCCCCGCCTGCCGGAGAACATCGCCATGGCCACCTCCCTGCCCGCCCGTGTCGAAGTCGTCGAGGTCGGCCCTCGCGACGGATTGCAGAACGAGTCCACCCCGGTCCCCGCTTCCGTGAAGATCGAGCTGGTCGACCGTCTCGGCGCGGCCGGCCTGCGCGCCATCGAGGCGGCGGCCTTCGTGTCCCCGCGCTGGGTGCCGCAGATGGCCGACGGCGCCGAGGTGCTGGCCGGCATACGGCGGGAGGCGGGCGTGGTCTATTCCGCGCTGGTCCCCAATGTGCGGGGCATGGAGGCGGCGCTGGCCGCCGGGGTCCAGGAGGTCGTGGTGTTCTCGGCCGCAAGCGAATCCTTCGCGAGGCGAAACATCAACTGCTCCATCGCCGAATCCATCGAACGCTTCGAGCCGGTGGCACGCATGGCCCACGCGGCCGGGCTGCGCCTGCGCGGCAGCATCTCCTGTGCGCTGGGCTGCCCCTACGAGGGCCCGATCGCTCCCGCCGCGGTGGCCGACGTGGTGCGCCGCATGGCCGACCTGGGCTGTGACAGCGTGGACGTGGCCGACACCATCGGAGTGGGCACGCCGGGCGCCGTGCAGGCGGCCTTCGAGGCGGCGGCAAGGGTGCTGCCCATGCAGCGCCTGGCAGGGCATTTCCACGACACCTACGGACAGGCGCTGGCCAATGTGCTGGCCGCCCTCCAATTGGGCGTGAGCAGTTTCCACGCCTCGGTGGCGGGGCTGGGCGGCTGCCCCTACGCGCGCGGCGCCACCGGCAACCTGGCCACCGAGGACCTGCTGTACATGCTGCACGGCATGGGCATCGTCACCGGCGCGGATCTGCAGGCGGTGGTCGACTGCGGGGATTTCATCAGCCGCGCCATCGGCCGCCCCAACGGCAGCCGCGCGGCGCGCGCCCTGCTGGTGGCGCGAGAAAGCGCGCAGGCGGCCCACGCATCGCACTAGAATCCGCCCCTTCCCCCCGCACACCGCCACCGGATCCGCCGCGCCGGTCCGGGCTCGCGCCCCGACCGGCTGAAAGTTCCCGACAGCCACGATGTCCGGCCTCGGGGAGCAGACCACCTACCCATGCCCGCCTCCGCCACCGCCCTCCCCGCCTTCGGAACGCCGCTGCGCGTCGGCCCGCACGAGCTGGCCAACCGCGTGTTCACGGCGCCGATGGCCGGGGTCACCGACCTGCCCTGGCGGCGCCTGGCGCGGCGCCTGGGCGCCGGCCACTGCGTCAGCGAGATGGTCGCGTCCCGCGCGGAACTGCGTGCCTCGCGCAAGACCGCGCTGCGCATGAACCACGAGGGCGAGCCGGGCCCGGTGGCCGCGCAACTGGTGGGCGTGGATCCGGCGGAGATGGCCGCTGCCGCGCACGCCAACGTCGAGGCCGGCGCGCGCATCATCGACATCAACATGGGCTGTCCCGCCAAAAAGGTCTGCAACCGCTGGGCGGGTTCCGCGCTGATGCAGGACGAGGAACTGGCGGTGCGCATCGTCGACGCCGTGGTGCGGGCCATGCAGCCGCTGGGGGTTCCCGTGACCCTGAAGATGCGCACCGGATGGTGTCGCGAGCAGCGCAACGCGCCGCGCCTGGCCCACGCAGCGCAGGAAGCCGGCGTGGCGCTGGTCGCCGTGCATGGGCGCAGCCGCGAGCAGGGATACGGCGGCGAGGCCGAATACGAGACCATCGCGGCCATCAAGGCCTCGCTGCGCATTCCCGTGGTGGCCAACGGGGACATCGATTCGGTGGCCAAGGCGCGCGCCGTGCTCTGCGCCACCGGCGCCGACGCCGTGATGATCGGTCGCGCCGCGCTGGGCCGGCCCTGGCTTCCCGGGCACATCGCCCGCGCGCTGCGCGACGGCGTGGAAGCCGCGCCTCCCGGAATCGCCCAGCAGGGCCAGTGGCTGCTGGAGCACCTGCGCGCGCACCATGCCCACTATGGAAGCGCCGGCGTCGGCAGCGCGCGCAAGCACGTCGGCTGGGCGGTGGCCTCGCTGCCCGGGGCCGCGCCATTCCGCGCACGGTTCAACACCCTCACCGAGCCGCAGGAGCAGCTCGATGCCGTGGCCGGGTTTTTCGATCAGCTGTCCGGCGTCGAATCCCCGGCAGTCCAGCCATGAACGCGACCGGAAGCGTACAGACATGAATTCGCGTTCACCCCTGGAGCAATGCGTGATCGACAGCCTCGAGGCCTATTTCCGCGACCTCAACGGTACCGAACCCCACGGCATTCACGGCATGGTCATGCAGACCGTGGAAAGACCCTTGCTGCAGACCGTGATGCGCCGCGCCGGCGACAACCAGTCGGTGGCGGCGCAGTGGCTGGGCATCAACCGCAACACCTTGCGCAAGAAGCTCAAGGACCACAAGCTGATCAAGTGATTCCCTCCGCGTGCGCGCCGCGTCGGCGCGCGGCTCCCGCAACCCGTCCATCGTCCCCGCGCCCATGTACGCACTGCTCTCCGTTTCCGACAAGACCGGCGTGCTCGAACTCGCCCGCCGGCTGCACCAGCGCGGCGTGAAGCTGCTGTCCACCGGCGGCACCGCACGCCTGCTCGCCGAGGCCGGCCTGCCGGTGACCGAGGTCGCCTCGCACACGGGCTTCCCGGAAATGCTGGACGGACGGGTCAAGACCCTGCACCCCAAGGTGCACGGCGGGCTGCTGGCGCGTCGCGATCTCCCCGAGCACATGCAGGCCATCGAGCAGCACGGCATCCCCCCCATCGACTGGCTGGTGGTCAATCTCTACCCCTTCGAGGCCACGGTGGCGCGCCCCGGCTGCACGCTGGAGCAAGCCATCGAGAACATCGACATCGGCGGCCCCGCCATGGTGCGCTCCGCGGCCAAGAACTGGCAGGGGGTGAGCGTGCTCACCGACGCCTCGCAGTACGAATCCGTGCTGGCCGAGTTCGAGTCCACCGGGCAGGTGTCGCAGGCCACGCGCTTCGCGCTGTCGGTGGCGGCCTTCAATCGGGTCGCGCAATACGACGCGGCCATCTCCAACCATTTGTCCGCGCTCAGTTTCGAACGACGCGAGGCGCCTCCCCAGGCCTGGCCGCAGCAGTTCAACCTGAGCCTGGTCAAGGTGCAGGACCTGCGCTACGGCGAGAACCCGCACCAGCACGCCGCCTTCTACCGCGACCCCCAGCCCGCCCCGGGCTCGCTGCCCACGGCGCGGCAACTCCAGGGCAAGGAACTGTCCTACAACAACATCGCCGACGCCGACGCGGCCTGGGAATGCGTGCTCGCCTTCGACACCTGCGCCTGCGTCATCGTCAAGCACGCCAATCCCTGCGGCGTGGCGCTGGGGGTCGACCCCGAGGGCGCGTATCGGGCGGCCTTCGCCACCGACCCCACCTCGGCCTTCGGGGGCATCATCGCCTTCAACCGGGAAGTCGACGAGGCGGCCGCGCGTGCCGTGGCCGGACAGTTCGTCGAGGTGCTGATCGCGCCGTCCTACACCGCGCAGGCGCTGCAACTGCTCGCGGCCAAGGCCAATGTGCGCGTGCTGGCCATCGAGCTGCCGGCCGCGGGTGCGACGGGCGCGGCGCAGGGTAAGGGAACGCCGCGCCTGGACGCCAAGCGCGTGAACTCCGGCTGGCTGCTGCAAAGCGCCGACGAGCAACTGCTCGACGAGAGCGCGCTGAAAGTGGTGACGCGGCGCGCCCCCACGGACGCCGAGATGGCCGACCTGCACTTCGCGTGGAAGGTGGCCAAGTTCACCAAGTCCAACGCCATCGTGTTCGCCGCGGGCGGGCGCACCATCGGGGTCGGTGCCGGGCAGATGAGCCGGGTCGACTCCACCCGCATCGCCACCATCAAGGCGGCCAATGCGGGCCTGCAGGTGGCCGGCAGCGTGGTCGCCTCGGATGCCTTCTTCCCCTTCCGCGACGGCGTGGACGTGCTGGCCCAGGCCGGCGCACGCGCGGTGATCCACCCGGGCGGCTCCATGCGCGACGCCGAGGTGATCGCCGCCGCCGACGAACACGGGCTGGCCATGGTGCTCACCGGCATGCGCCACTTCCGCCACTGAGCGGCGGCGACGCGCCCGGGGGCCAGGCCATGCGCATCCTCGGCATCGATCCCGGGCTGAACACCACCGGCTACGGGCTGCTGCAGGCGCAGGGACAGCGCCTGCACTACCAGGCCAGCGGCGCCATCCGCATCCCGCGCGGCCCGCTGCCCGAGCGCCTGAAGGTGCTGTTCGAGGGCGTCAGCACGGTGGCCCGTGAATCCGGGGCCGACGTGGCGGTGGTGGAGATCGTGTTCGTCAACGTCAACCCCCAGTCCACGCTGCTGCTGGGCCAGGCGCGGGGCGCGGCTATCGCGGCGCTGACCGCCGCGGGCCTGGCGGTGGTGGAGTACACCGCTTTGCAGCTGAAAAAGGCCGTGGTGGGCCATGGCCGGGCCAGCAAGCAGCAGATGCAGCAGATGGTCACCCGGCTGCTGGCGCTTCCCGGCGAGCCCGGCCCGGATGCCGCAGACGCCCTGGGCCTGGCGATCTGCCACGCCCAGAACCGCGCCACCGTGGGCGCGCTGCAACGCGCCGGAGCGCTGGCGGGCGTGGCGACCGGAACGCCATCGCGCGGCGAGGGCTCCAGCCTGGACGCCCAGGCCTTGCGCGGCATGCGCGTGCGCCGGGGCCGCCTGCTGGGCTGATCCCCGCACCCCGCAGCAGCGCGCCACACGGCCTCGGGCCTCGCCACGGGCCGCTGCGACCCGGCCCCCCGGGGGGCCGCGCGCGGGAGGGGCCAGGGGGTGATTTGACGGGCGGCCCGGGTTTTGCTAATGTTCGCAGACCATGGCCTTGAACCCGACCCCCGCCGCCTGCGACTGCCGCCGCACCTCGGCCGGCGCGCTCGCGGCCTGGCAACGCGGCCTGATGCTGCGGCTGCTACGCGTCGACGTCGAGCGGCGACTGCGCCCCGCGCGCAACTGACACCCGCTCCCCTGCTGCCCGGCCGGGCAGCACGCGCTTTCCACATCGAGCGCAACATCCGCATCCCCCGACGCGCAGTACGCGCCCTGAGCCACGAGCTTCGGTCGAGCGCGCCGTCGGCGCCCCGAACCCACGAATCGCCGGAGTACCCGCCATGTTGAAGAAGCCCCAGAACAAATACCGCCCCATGCCGCCGGTCGGCCTCAAAGACCGGACCTGGCCCGACCAGGTGATCACGCGTCCCCCGATCTGGATGAGCACCGACCTGCGCGACGGCAACCAGGCGCTTTTCGAGCCCATGGACGCGGCGCGCAAGATGCGCATGTTCAAAATGCTCTGCGCCATCGGCATCCGGCAGATCGAGGTGGCCTTCCCCTCGGCTTCGCAGACGGACTTCGATTTCGTGCGCGAACTCATCGAGGGCGGCCACATCCCCGACGACGTGACCATCGAGGTCCTCACCCAGGCGCGCGAGGACCTGATCCGCCGCAGCTTCGAATCGCTGCGCGGGGCGAAGCGGGCGATCATGCACGTGTACAACGCCACCGCGCCGAACTTCCGCAAGATCGTATTCAACGTCGACGTGGCCGGATGCAAGCGCATCGCCGTCGAGGCGGCCACGCTGATCCGCGATCTGGCGGCGCAGCAGCCCGACACCGATTGGACCTTCCAGTACAGCCCCGAGGTGTTCAGCGGCACCGAACTGCCCGTGGCCGTCGAGGTCTGCAACGCGGTGACCGAGGTGTGGCAGCCGACGCCCGAGCGCAGGATCATCTTCAACCTGCCTGCGACGGTGGAGATGAGCACCCCCAACATCTACGCGGACCAGATCGAGTGGATGCACCGCCATCTCGATCGTCGCGACAGCGTGATCCTCTCGGTGCACCCGCACAACGACCGCGGCTGCGCGGTGGCGGCCGCCGAACTGGCCGTGATGGCCGGCGCGGACCGGGTCGAGGGCTGCCTGTTCGGCAATGGCGAACGTACCGGCAACGTCGACCTCGTGACCCTGGCGCTGAACCTGTACTCCCAGGGCGTGGACCCGGGGCTGGATTTTTCCAACATCAACGCCGTCGCGCGCACGGTGGAAGACTGCAACCAGTTGCCCATCCACCCGCGCCACCCCTACGTGGGCGACCTCGTGTTCACCGCCTTCTCCGGCTCGCACCAGGACGCGATCAAGAAAGGCCTGGCCGCGCAGAAGCCCACCGCCATCTGGGAGGTGCCCTACCTGCCTGTGGACCCCGCCGACCTGGGCCGCGCCTACGATTCGGTGATCCGGGTCAACAGCCAGTCGGGCAAGGGCGGCATCGCCTACCTGCTCGAATCCACCTACGGACTGGTCATGCCCAGGCGCATGCAGGTCGAGTTCAGCGGCGTGGTGCAACGCTACACCGACAGCTCGGGCAGCGAGGTCACCGCCCAGCAGCTGTGGACCATGTTCAATGCCGAGTACACCGAGGCCGCCGAGCCGCTGCGCTACGTGGCGCACCATCTGAACGAGCACGGCAGCGAACAAGGCATCCGGCTCGAGCTGGAAATCGACGGTCGCGCGCTGAGCCTGCGCGGCGAGGGCAACGGCCCCATCGACGCCGCGGTACGCGCCCTGCATCTGCCGCTGGCGGTGCAGAGCTACGAGGAACGCGCGCTCGGGCTGGGGGCCAACGCGCGGGCGGTGGCCATGGTGGAGGCGGCGCTGGAAGGCACCTCGGCCACCACCTTCGGCGTGGGCATCGACGGCAACATCGTCACCGCGTCGATCCGCGCCATCGTGTCGGCCGCCAATCGCCTGCTGGCCCGCGTCGACGAGAACGAACGCGCCGCGCTGCTCAAGAGCATCCAGGCCAAGCTCAAGGCCGTGGCCTGAGTTGCGTCGACCCCGCATGGCAAAAGGGCCGGGTTCTCCCCGGCCCTTTTTTCGCCCATGCGGCTGGGGTCAGAACCCGTCGGTGGACGTGAACAGGCCCACGCGCAGGTCCTTCGCGGTGTAGATCTCACGCCCGTCGACGCGCATGATGCCGTCGCCGATCCCCATGACCAGGCGATGGTTGATGACCCGCTTGAGATCGATCTGGTAGCTCACCACCTTCGCGGTGGGCAGGACCTGGCCCGTGAACTTGACCTCGCCGACCCCCAGCGCGCGCCCACGCCCCGGAGCCCCCATCCAGCCGAGGTAGAAGCCCACCAGCTGCCACATCGCGTCCAGCCCCAGGCAGCCAGGCATGACCGGATCGTTCTCGAAATGGCAGCCGAAAAACCAGAGATCGGGACGAATGTCGAGTTCGGCCCGCATTTCTCCCTTGCCGTAGCTTCCGCCGTGGTCGGCGATGTGGGTGATGCGGTCCATCATCAGCATCTGCCCCAGCGGAAGCTGGGCATTGCCCGGACCAAACAGCCGGCCATGGCCGCAGGCGACGAGTTCTTCGTGCGAGTAGGAGGATTGGGCTTTCATGGGAAGCATGCTCAGTACAGCCGACAGTTTAGCCGGCAGTGCCGACACCCTCCGCCGGGCACGCCCGAAAGGGGCGATCGACCGGCGACTTCCGGGCGACTGACCTGCGATTGCCCCGCGATGGACCCGCGAATGCCGGACGACTGCAGGGCGTCGGCGGCCTGCTAAAGTGCACGCATGATCGGACGCATTCACGGCACCCTGCTGGACAAGACGCCGCCCCAGGTCCTGGTGGACTGCGGCGGCGTCGGCTACGAAATCGACGTGCCGATGAGCACCCTGTACGGCCTGCCGGCTGTGGGCCAGAAGGTGGCCCTGCTCACCCACCTGATCGTGCGCGAGGATGCGCACCAGCTGTTCGGCTTCGCCACTCCCGCCGAGCGCGATGCCTTTCGCGCACTGATCCGCATTTCCGGCGTCGGCGCGCGCATCGCGCTGGCACTGCTGTCGGGGCTGAGCGTGCACGAACTGTCCCAGGCCGTGACCACGCAGGACAGCGCGCGCCTGACCCGCGTGCCGGGGATCGGCAAGAAGACCGCCGAGCGCCTGCTGCTGGAACTGCGCGGCAAGCTCGGCGCGGATCTCGGTCGCCCGGGCGGGGGCGCAGCGGCCGCGCATGCCGACGTGCTGCAGGCACTGCTCGCGCTGGGCTATTCGGAACGCGAGGCCACCGCCGTGGTGGGCAAGCTGCCCCCCGATCTCGGCGTGGACGACGGCATCCGGCAGGCGCTGAAGGCCCTGGCGAAGGCCTGAGACCGCGCATGCGAGACCTCCAGGCATGACCATCCAGCCCGACAAGCTCCAGCCCGCGCGCGTGGTGGCTCCTGCCCCCGCCTCGCCCCAGGAGGAAGCCGCCGAGCGCGCATTGCGCCCCCAGGTGCTGGCCGACTACATCGGCCAGGCCAAGGTCCGCGAGCAGCTCGACATCTTCATGGGCGCCGCCCGCCGGCGTGGCGAGGCGCTGGACCACGTGCTGCTGTTCGGCCCCCCGGGCCTGGGCAAGACCACGCTGGCCCACATCATCGCCCGGGAAATGGGAGTGAACCTGCGCTCCACCTCCGGGCCGGTGCTCGAGCGGGCGGGAGATCTGGCCGCGCTGCTGACCAATCTCGAACGCAACGACGTCCTGTTCATCGATGAAATCCACCGCCTCTCTCCGGTGGTCGAGGAAATCCTCTATCCGGCGCTGGAGGACTACCAGATCGACATCATGATCGGCGAGGGACCGGGCGCACGCAGCGTGAAAATCGACCTGCAGCCCTTCACGCTGGTGGGAGCCACGACCCGCGCGGGCATGCTCACCAACCCCCTGCGCGACCGTTTCGGCATCGTCTCGCGCCTGGAGTTCTACACCACCGAGGAGCTGACCACCATCGTCGAGCGCTCGGCGCAGTTGCTGCAGGCGGGTATCGACACCGAGGGCGCGCGGGAGATTGCCCGCCGCTCGCGCGGCACGCCGCGCATCGCCAACCGCCTGCTGCGACGCGTGCGCGACTACGCGCAGGTGCGGGCCGACGGGCGCATCGTGCGCGACGTGGCCGACGCCGCGCTGCGCATGCTCGACGTCGACCCGCTGGGCTTCGACCTCATGGACCGCAAGCTGCTCGAAGCCATCGTGCACCGCTTCGGCGGCGGTCCGGTGGGTCTGGACAACCTCGCCGCCGCCATCGGCGAAGAGCGCGACACCATCGAGGACGTGATCGAACCCTTCCTGATCCAGCACGGCTACATCCAGCGCACCCCGCGCGGGCGCATCGCCAGCGCCTCCACCTACGCCCACCTCGGCCTGTCGGCACCACGCGCCGGCTCGGATCTGTTCGAGTCCTGAAGGGGCCGGCTCAGGGGCCACCCCAGGCCCGTCGCTGTCGTCACCACTAACCGTTCACGGGAATCCCTCCGTTGACGTGCAACACCTGCCCCGTGACATAGGCACTGTCGATGTCGCTGGCCAGGTACACATAGGCGGGCGCCAGCTTGCAGGGCTGGGCGGCGCGCCCCATCGGCACGTCCCGCCCGAAGGTCTCCAGCCTGGCGCCATGCAGGGTGGCGGGAATCAGCGGTGTCCACACGGGGCCGGGAGCCACGGCGTTCACGCGGATGCCCTTAGCAGGCCGCCAGGGCCCGCGTGAACGCCAGGTTCGCTCCCTTGCTGGCGCTGTAGTCCAGCAGCAGTGGCTGCCCCTTGTAGGCCACCACCGAGACGGTGTTGACCATCGCCGCGCCGGGCTTCATGTGGCGCAGCGCGGCCCGGCTCAGGTAGACCATGGAGTACACATTGGTCTCGAACAGGTGGCGCAGCGCGACATCGTCCACGTCCTCGAGGGTATCGGTCTGGTATTGCTCGCCGGCGTGATTCACCAGGATGTCGAGCGCGCCGTAGCGACGCAGGGCCTTCTCGACCACATGTTCGCAGTGGGCGCGCGAGCGCAGGTCGCCGGGCACGAGCAGGCCATCGCCGCCATGGCGCCGGACCTGCGCCTGGGCGTCCCGCGCGTCCTCGTGCTCATCCAGATAGGACAGCACGCAGCGCGCGCTCTCCTTGGCGAAGGCAATGGCCACCGCCTTGCCGATTCCGCTATCGGCTCCGGTGATGATGGCCACCTTGCCGTCGAGCTTGCCGCTGCCGCGATAGCGTGGATCCTCATGGACAGGGCGAGGGTGCATGGAGGCTTCCCGGCCGGGCAGCTGCTGCCCCGGCAAGTCCTGCGGGGATTCGGACATGGTCGTACTCCTGGTTGGGAAACATGGTGGTCCGACGGCGCATGGTTTCAGCCCAGCGCCACCGACTGCGGCGTGGCACCGGGCACCGCCACGCGGAACTTGATCTGCTCCAGCAGCCGGTCCCACAGCGCCACTGCCTGCTCGTCGCTGATCGCGCTGTAGCCCGCGGCGCCCACGCGGTTGTTCTGCACCCGCGTACGCAAACCCACCTCCAGCCAGGGTGGCCGCGCCACGTTGCCCGTCTCACCGACAAGTTCCCAGTCGAACTGCAGAGCTCCGTCGCTGCGCCTCGCAAGAACTTCCTCCCCATCCCACAGCCCATGCAGCGTGCGCCTGCCTCGGCGCAGGAAGGTGTAGGGATAGAACAGCTGGGCCCGACGGGCCTTGTCCACCCTTTCCAGCAAGCCCGTACCGTTCTCGGCCTCGGTGCTGGCGTTCTTGTTGCTCAGCACCGAAAAGTGCACATCGGGCAGACTGGGAAACACGAAGCCCGAGCTCATGATCTCCTGGAAACGGTGCGTGGGCTCGTGGATGAAGGCCCCGTCGATGCACACCCCCGGCTCGCGCGGCACGCTGATGCCGTCCCAGGCACGCATGCCTCGCATGAGCACGCTCATGCGGTCGAAGAGTTCTTCGGGAGGCACCCCGTTGCGAGGAATTGCCATCCCCCTGTACAAATAGACCGCAGAGCCCAGCGGGATCGCACCCTTGAGGTGGCGCAGGTCCTCCCGCCTCTCCACCTCATCGCCAAAGAACCAGAAGTATTTCGACCCAGGCACCGGTCCCTCCGCGATGGAACTGGCCATCTGGGCTTCCTGAAAGCTGCGAAGCTGCTCTTCCTTCCAAAGCTCCTGGAGCAGCCTGGCCGGATCGGGATAGCGGGCCCTGGGAAACGGCTCGAAACCCCCGGCGATCTCCTGGAAACCCAGGATCTGCTCGGTCTCCGCGGGCACTTCCACCGCGTAGCGCCCGAAGCACATGCGTTTGGTCCTGGCGAACAGATCCTCCAGGCGGGGAGCGGGAAGCTTCGAGGTCGAGGTCATGGCCAGGGGCCCTGCGCAGGCGTTGAGACAGGCAAGCGCGGCGCCGGCGGCACCGCCCGATACGAGGCGTCTTCGGAAGTCATCCATGGTGTGTCTCCGGGAGATCGTTCGTGGGTTTCTGCGCGGCGATGGCGCTGCTGCACGAGGGATCGACCTCAGCCCAGCGCCACCGACTGCGGCGTGGCACCGGGCACCGCCACGCGGAACTTGATCTGCTCCAGCAGCCGGTCCCACAGCGCCACTGCCTGCTCGTCGCTGATCGCGCTGTAGCCCGCGGCGCCCACGCGGTTGTTCTGCACCCGCGTACGCAAACCCACCTCCAGCCAGGGTGGCCGCGCCACGTTGCCCGTCTCACCGACAAGTTCCCAGTCGAACTGCAGAGCTCCGTCGCTGCGCCTCGCAAGAACTTCCTCCCCATCCCACAGCCCATGCAGCGTGCGCCTGCCTCGGCGCAGGAAGGTGTAGGGATAGAACAGCTGGGCCCGACGGGCCTTGTCCACCCTTTCCAGCAAGCCCGTACCGTTCTCGGCCTCGGTGCTGGCGTTCTTGTTGCTCAGCACCGAAAAGTGCACATCGGGCAGACTGGGAAACACGAAGCCCGAGCTCATGATCTCCTGGAAACGGTGCGTGGGCTCGTGGATGAAGGCCCCGTCGATGCACACCCCCGGCTCGCGCGGCACGCTGATGCCGTCCCAGGCACGCATGCCTCGCATGAGCACGCTCATGCGGTCGAAGAGTTCTTCGGGAGGCACCCCGTTGCGAGGAATTGCCATCCCCCTGTACAAATAGACCGCAGAGCCCAGCGGGATCGCACCCTTGAGGTGGCGCAGGTCCTCCCGCCTCTCCACCTCATCGCCAAAGAACCAGAAGTATTTCGACCCAGGCACCGGTCCCTCCGCGATGGAACTGGCCATCTGGGCTTCCTGAAAGCTGCGAAGCTGCTCTTCCTTCCAAAGCTCCTGGAGCAGCCTGGCCGGATCGGGATAGCGGGCCCTGGGAAACGGCTCGAAACCCCCGGCGATCTCCTGGAAACCCAGGATCTGCTCGGTCTCCGCGGGCACTTCCACCGCGTAGCGCCCGAAGCACATGCGTTTGGTCCTGGCGAACAGATCCTCCAGGCGGGGAGCGGGAAGCTTCGAGGTCGAGGTCATGGCCAGGGGCCCTGCGCAGGCGTTGAGACAGGCAAGCGCGGCGCCGGCGGCACCGCCCGATACGAGGCGTCTTCGGAAGTCATCCATGGTGTGTCTCCGGGCTCAGGAACGAGACTTCTGGTCCATGCGGACCATCGCGTACAGCGTGGCCGACAGCACCTCGGGAGCCTGGTAGCTGCCCTGGTGTTCGTAGCCCTTCTGCTCCCACAGGCAGCCCTGCACCGGGGCCTTCGCCCCGCTGCGCTCGGCGGGGACGGTGCCGTCCCCCGCATCGGCCGGGGCCTGCAGCCTGAGCTCGAATTCCGCGTCGCCGCTGCGCACCCGGATGCTTCCCTGCGCATCGTCGTGCACCAGGGCCCAGCTGCCGGGATCGGGATCCGCGCAGGCGGGAAGGGGCTCCACGCAGGCCCAGGTCACGTTGCCCCAGGTCTTCTGGCTCGGGTCGTTGCCATAACTGGCGTGGCTGTTGGCAAAGGCTGAAAGTGAGGCTAGTCGCCGATGGAAGGCAGCGGCTTCCCGAAGGCGCCTTCCGACCGCCTCGAAGGAGGCGCGGTCGGGATCCTGGTTCGCCGGGTTCACCCAGTCGGGATGCACCACCCGCCACCAGCATCCGGGATCGTGCACGGCGCGCTGCAGGTCGAGGACCTGGAGCTGCTCGCGGCCCTGGGCGTCCACCCAGCGCACGCGCAGCCAGTCCTCGCCATAGGCTGCGGCCGGGAACAGCTCCAGCGGACCGCTGGCGTTGGCCACCACCGGCACCATCTCGCGTGCCGTGGAACCCAGGATGCGTCGTACCAGCGCCAGCCCGCCCTCGCCGGCCATGCCCGCGCGCATGCGCTTGTAGGTGGTGCCCGCGCCGTGCGTGGGCATGGCACCGAAGCACACGCCACCCAGCTCCGAGGGCCCCATCCCCCCCATGTCCGGGTGGGCCAGCGCGCGCGCCACCAGCCCGCCCATGCTGTGGGTGTACACCAGCACATGGTCGCAGCGGATGCCCTGCGCCTGGCCGCGCTCGCGGTAATGCGCCATGAGCGCGCGCATGCGCCCGGCCAGCTCGCAGGCGCTTTGGGCGTTGGACTGCAGCCAGTTGTAGCCCATGGCATGCACCGGGTACAGCGTGTCGGCCAGGCGCAGCACGTCCTCGTCGCCCAGTGCGGCGGGCCGGGCTCCTGCGGACGCCAGGCGCCCCCAGTGCGAGGGCTCCACGCCGGCCGGCCCCAGATCCCTCAGGCCCTCGCGGCTGTAGCTGCCCTTACGGCTCGCGAAGGGCAGCCAGACGTTGCTGAGCTTCTGGGGGCTGGACGGGGGTGGCTCCCGCGGATCGTCCGGGGCGGGCCGGATGGTGTTCAGGTACTCCTCCAGCGTGTGCAGCGCCTGGCCGTAGCTTTGCAGGTGCACCTCGCTCCAGCCGCGCAGTCGCCCCTTGCGCCCGGCGTCGAGGTCGCGTTCGGGCTCGCTCCATGCCAGCTCGAAGGCCTCGCCGCGACTCGGGCGGGGGCGGCGCACCAGCAGGGGTTCCACCTCGGGCAGGGGCTGCACGTTGTCGTGGCGCGCGTCGTCCGCGGGTGTGGCGTCGAAACGCTCGGGCTGGCCCGTGCCGGCGTAGCTGTCGAGTTCGGTCTCGGCGGGGTCGAAGTTGAGCTGGCGCTGGCGCGGCGTGGCCTCCTTGAGAAACGATCCCAGGACATCCAGCCCGAGCAGGGTACCCAGACCCATGTCATCGGGACGCCAGGCCCGGTTGTCCTTGCGCTTCAGGCGCTCGGTGCGCCGGCGGCTCAGGCGCAGGTTCGAGCCCATCAGCCCGGGCAGGAACACGACGGGCACGATGCGCCGCAGCGTGCCTTGGGCCGGCGCGGCCCCGGGGGATGCGGGCACCTCGCAGCGCCGCACCGGCACCTCCTCGCCCAGCCCCAGCAGGCGGCGCAGCGTGGTCGGCCCGTCGAAGCCGAAGCTCGAGGCCTGCGCCAGGAACTCGGCCGGCGCCTCGATCTCGATGCCCTCGTCGCTCAGGCGCAGGCGGGTGTTGCCGAACTCGGCCACCAGCTCCTTGTCCCCCACGATTTCCACCCAGTCCTCGGCCGACTCCACCAGCACCTCGCGCCCCTCCATGTGGATGTCGCCCTGGTGGGCCTGCAGTTGCACCAGCCCGGCCCGCGCCACCAGGAACAGGCCGGCGCGGCGCGCCAGCAGCTGCAGCCCACGCCCGGCGCGCAGCAGCAGCCTGCGCGCGGCGCTGAGCTGCACGTCGCCCCCGGCACTCAGGCCCAGGCTGCCCTGGGCCACCAGCCGGATGCCCTGGTCGCTGAGCGCCAGCAGCGAGCCGGCGCTGGCCGCCAGCAGCGGCGAGACGGGGGACGGCTCCTGCGCCCTGGCCTGTGCGCCCAGGTGCTGCGTCTCGCTGAGCTCGCGCAACTCCTGCCTGGCCTGCGCGTTCCAGCGCTGCAGCGTCTCCAGGTGCTCGCGCAGCTGGCGCGCGAAGGCCTCGCGCTCGCGCTGCCAGTGCGCATCTCCCACCTGTGCATCTCCCGCCTGTGCATCTCCGACCTGCCCACTGCCCGCCCCCGCCTCCCCGCCCGCCTCCCCGCCCGGCTCCCAGCCCGGCTCCTGCAGGCCGCGCAGCCACGCGCGCTGCGCTCGCCGCAGCAGGCGCAGCGGCTCCTGCATCCCCAGCATCGCCCCGGCCCCGCGCCAGCGCGCGTGCGTGCTCAGCAACAGCCCCCGGCCGGCCCGCACCACGCCCTCGCCGTCGGTGCGCAGCTCGAAGCCCTCGCCACGGCTACGCCCGCGCACCGGATGCCCGCGCCCCTCCTCCCCCAGCAGCTCGGTCAGCACCCCCAGGCTGAGCTGGCTGCGTGCCTGATCGCTGGCCAGCTGCACCTGCAGCTGCCCGGCGGTGTCGTCGAACACCAGCTGGTTGCTCGCCCCCATCGCACGGTTGCCCCCTCGCTCGCGGCTCCAGGCGCGCGTGCGCACGCCGCTGAGCGCCGCGTTGTCCGGCAGACGCCACGGCGGAGGGTTGGCCTCGCTGTACACCGCGCCCACGGCCACCGGCGTGTCGCAGTCGCCCTCCAGGAAACTCACCACCACCTCCTGGCCGGCGCGCGGCACCCAGATCTCGCCGGCCAGGTCGGCCGCCGCCGGCGCCGCCATGCGCACCCAGCAGCTCGCCCGCTCGTCCTGCGGCTCATCCGGGTCCCAGGGGAAGCGCACCCGGATGCGTCCGAGCGCATCCACGCAGGGCTCCTCGGGGTGCCGGCCCGGAATGGGCGTGGGCCCCATCACGATGGCCGTCTGGAAACTCTCCACCGCCGGCTTGGGCCGGCGCAGCTGCGGACGCAGCGGCGTGCGCGAGGGGTGCAGCTCGAATTCGCAGCTCACCTCCCAGGCCCCCTCCTGCCAGGCCTCGCACCATTCCCACGGCGGCGCCTTCCAGCCCTCGGGCGGCGCCATGCGCAGTCGCGTTCCCAGCACCACGAACCAGTCGTTGCAGGGGGCCAGCCAGTGCCCCTGCACGTACAGCTGCGTGCCCGGCTGCATTCCGCGCAGCGCCCCGCGCCCGCGCGCGCGTTCGAAGGGCGCGCGCAGCGCCTGCAACCTGCGATGCGCCAGCCATTGCGCCTGCTCACGCAAGCCTGGCTGCCCCGCTCGCGGTGGCTCGTGCCCGGCACAGGGCTGGGCCGCATCCACCCCCGCGTGGCCCCTCCAGTGGCTGCCCCCCAGGTCCCCGTGCGCCACCGGCAGTTCGTCGCGCTCCTGCACCGAGCTCACCCACCACGGGTGCTGGTAGTCGTAGTCCGCCCCCTCCCAGCGCCCAGGCACCAGCTTCTCGCACCAGCGCAGCGCCTCGATGCACTCCGGGTTGTCCGACCAGCGCGGCGCCTCGCTGCTGCCCGGCCCCTCCAGGCTGCCCTCCAGGCACCAAAGCCGCTCGTACAGCTTCGCGCTCGGCAGCCCGAAGGCCGACACGTGGTCCCCCAGCACCAGCACGCAGCTGCCCACCTGGTGCTCGAAGTGGTAGTGAATGCCCCACTCCTGCACCAGGCGCTCGAAGAACTCCAGGTCGGTCTCGTGGTACTGCACCTGGAAGTCGCGCCTCGGGTAGCTGGCCTCCAGCCTCCACTGGACCGCATGCGAGTACCCGCCCAGCACGCGCTCCAGAATCTGCCGCACGTCCAGGTCCTGGTAGATGCGGCAGTCCCCGCGCAGCGTGGCCTCGTACAGCCACGGCCTCAGCTCCAGCTCGTATTCCTCGTCGGCGTCGTCAAAGCCCAGGTGCGCCACGTCGGCCACGATGCCGCTGATCGGCCGCCACCCACGCTTCCAGCTCCACGTGTGCGGCCCCGCGCGGTGCTCCAGCCCCCCTGCGGGAAGCGCCACGTGCACCGTCAGCCACTGGCCGCATACCCGAGCGGAATCGCGCTGCCAGCGCTTGAACTCCGGGTCGAAGCCCCGCGCGCGCTTGAGCCGGACGCGGTAGACGAACAGCTCGTCCAGCCCCTCGGAGCCCTCGAACTCCATCACCCGCCAGCTCAGCGACACCTCGGTGTCGTCCAGCTCCTGCGGGCTCAGCACCCGCAGCGCCGGTCCGCTCACACGCAGCGCGAAGCGCTGCGCCACGTCGGTACGCGACCACTGCGACTCCTCGTACTCCATGCCCCGCCCCCCGCTCGCCCGCCTCGCGACGCCGCCACGGTGGCGGCCGCCGCATCCAAGGTCCGGGCCTGACTACGGTGTCAGAGCGCGAGGCCGCAGGAAAGTTCCGCTGGGCCTGATAGGCGTGGGGACATGGAACCACCGGGAGGGATCAGACTCCGCTCTCGTCGAGCACCTCGTCCAGGTGGCCGCAATCATTCCAGCCCACCAGGCCGACGTGGTCTTCACTGACCAGCAGGCGGTTGATGGCGGCATTGCGCAGTTCCCAGGTGCGTGCTGCGCTCAGGTCCTGGCCGGTGGCGATGCGGTAGAGACAGTCCAGCGCCCCGCCATGGGTCAGGACGGCCACGGTCTGTCCACGATGGCGCCTGGCGATGGCCAGCAAGGCGTCCCGGACGCGGTCGCGGAAGTCCCGCAGGACCTCACCGCCGCCTGGCGCTCCCCATTCAGGGTCGCGTCTGCGCCAGCGCTCGCATTCCTGCGGGTGCAGGGTTTCGAGTTCGGTGAATGTGCGGCCTTCGAACGTTCCGAAGGCCCGTTCACGCAAGGCGGGCTCGAAGCGCAGAGGCATGTCGCGCTCGCGCGCCAGAGGCTCGGCGGTATGGCGAGCGCGCCGCAGGTCGCTGCTGTAGATGGCGTGCAGGGTCTGCCCCGCCAGCGCCCGCGCCAGCGCCGCGGCCTGCGCGAAGCCACGGGCATTGAGGTCGATGTCGGTGTGCCCCTGGACACGCCGCGCCGCGTTCCAGTCGGTTTCGCCGTGGCGAATGCACAGCACCAGGGTGGAGGGTTCGTCGAGCATGCGCGGATCCTAACCCGGGATCCGCGCAGGCATCACCACGGCCCTCAATGCGCGGCGCTGGCGTCGACCTTGGCGCCGTTGTGCGTGGGCTTGACCAGCCAGACCAGCACGATGAGCGCCAGGAACAGCCAGGCGCTCAGCCGGAACATCTCGTCCACCGCGATGGTGTAGGACTGCTGCTGCACCAGGCGGTCGATCAGGCTCAGGGCCTGCTGGTGGTTCAGCCCCAGATGACTGGCCAGGCCCAGCGCGTAGTCCGTGGCCGGGTTGCCCAGCTGGATGTGCTCGGCCAGTTGCACGTGGTGCAGGATCGCGCGATTGGTCCACCAGGTGGTGTAGATCGACGTGCCGAAGGAGCCGGCGGTGATGCGCGCGAAGTTCGACAGTCCCGAGGCCGCCGCGATGCGATGCGGGGGCAGTCCGCCCAGCACGATGGACAGCAGCGGGATGAAGAACATCGCCGTGGAGATGCCCTGGATCAGCGTGGGCAGGGAGTAGTCCCAGTAGCTGTCGCCGACGGTGAAGCGCGAGCGCATCCAGAACACCAGGGCGAACACGGCGAAGGAGACCGTGGTCAGCCAGCGCGTGTCCACGGATTGCACGTAGCGCCCGATCACCGGCGAAATGGCCAGGGCGAACAGGCCCACCCATGCCAGCACCTCGCCGGCCTCGGTGGCGGTGTAGCCGACGAATTCCTGCAGCCACAGGGGCAGCAGCACCAGCGAGCCGAAGAACATGGCGTAGGCCAGCGCCAGCATGATGGTGCCGATGGTGAAGTTCGGGATCCTGAACAGGCTGAGGTCGACCACCGGGTGTTCGTCGTGCAGCTCCCAGATCAGGAACAGCACGAAGCCGATGAAGGCCGCGATGGCCAGCAGGCGAATGGTGCTGGAGCCGAACCAGTCCAGCTCCTGCCCCTTGTCCAGCATGATCTGCAGGGCTCCGACCCACACCACGAGCAGGCCCAGGCCGGTCCAGTCGATGGGCAGTTTGCGCGTGGGGGTCTCGCGAGTGCGGTAGATGGTCAGGGTGACGCTGGCGCAGATCAGGCCCACCGGCACGTTGATGTAGAAAATCCAGGGCCAGGAGATGTTGTCGGTGATCCAGCCCCCGAGCAGGGGCCCCGTGATGGGCGCCACCAGCGTGGTCATGGACCACATGGCCAGGGCCATCCCCGAGCGCTCGCTGCGGTAGCTCGACAACAGCAAGGTCTGCGACAGCGGGATCATCGGCCCGGCCGACGCGCCCTGCAGCACGCGAAACAGGATCAGCACCGGCAGGCTGGGCGCCTGCCCGCACAGGAAGGAAAACAGGGTGAACAGCAGGATGCTGGTGACGAACACCTTCACCGCGCCGAAGCGCTGGGTCACGAATCCGGTGAGCGGCACCGCGATGGCGTTGGCCACCCCGAAGGAGGTGATGACCCAGGTGCCCTGCGACGAACTCACCCCCAGATCCCCGGCGATGGCCGGCAGGGACACGTTGGCGATGGAAGTGTCCAGCACGTTCATGAACGTGGCCAGGCTCAGCGCCACGGTTCCCAGCACCAGCGCGCTGCCGCGCAGCGGCTGCAGGTGGCTGGGGTGGGAAGGCTCGGGCGTGGCGCCCGCGGCTGCTTCCTCGATGACGACCGTATCGGTCATGGTGGAACTCCGGTGCGGCGGCGGCGCTCAGCGGCGCGCCCGCCGGCCGGCATGCAGCCCGACCTCGCGGGCGGGCATGCCGCTGACGTTCTGGGCGATGATGCGCGCCACCAGCTTGTCGGCCTTGGCCCAGTTGGCGGCGTACATGTCGGTCTGCGCCACCGGCTGGGTGGGAGTCAGGCCGATCACGGGCGTGCCCGAGTGGTCGCGGATGTCCACGGTCGCCTCGGTGGACAGGCCCACGCGCAGCGGGTGCTTGCGCAGCTGAGCGGGATCCAGCGCGATGCGCACGGCGATGCGTTGCACCACCTTGATCCAGTTGCCCGTGGCGTTCTGGGCCGGCAGCAGCGCGAAGGCCGAGCCGCTGCCCGCGGAAATACCCACGACCTTGCCGTCATAGCTCACGTGGCTGCCATAGATGTCGGCGACCACCTTGGCGGGCTGGCCGATGCGCAGCTCGCGCAGCTGGGTTTCCTTGAAATTCGCGTCCACCCAGACCTTGTCCAGCGGCACCACGGTCATCAGCGGCGTGCCGGGGGCGACGCGCTGTCCGAGCTGCACGGTACGTCGCGCCACCACGCCGCTGACCGGGGCGACCACGTCGGTGCGCTCCAGCGCAAGGTAGGCCTCCCGCACGCGGGCCGCGGCCAGGCGCACGGTCGGATTGTGGGCGAGCACCGTGCCCGCGGTCTGGGCCTCGCTGGCGGCCACCTGAGCGCGCGCCGCCTTGACCGCGCTCTGCGCGGTGCGCAGGGAACTGCGAGCCTCCTGCACGGCGATCTGGGCCTGACGGAGCTCCTCGGCTCCGACCGCGCCGGTTCCGGCCAGCTTGCGACGACGTTCCAGGGCGTCCTCGGCCTTGGCCAGGTTGGCGCGCGCGGTGGCCACGTCGGTCTCACGCACCGCGACCTGCGATTCCAGGGCGGCCGTCTGCGCATAGGTCACGCGCAGTCCGCGCACGGCCTGGCCCAGCTGGGCCTCGGCCTGCTGCAGCGCCACGCGGGCATCGGCCCCGTCCAGGCGCACCAGGGTCTGGCCGGCACGCACCACCTGGGTGTCGTCGGCACCGATTTCGGTGACCGTGCCACCGACCTGGGGGGTGACCTGCACCAGATCGCCGTTCACGTAGGCATCGTCGGTGTTGACCTCGCGCGTGGACTGCCAGTACTGGTAGCCGCCGTAGACGACGCCCAGCACGACGAAGGTGCCGATGGCTCCGAGCATCAGCTGGCGGCGGCGCGCGGCCTTCGCGTCGGCATCGCCGTTCGGGGTCGGGTTGTTGGATTGCGGGTTGGCGCTCATGCGAAGCTCCGTGGAATGCTTGGTTGTCTTGGGGTTGTGTACGGTTTCAGCGGGCTTGTGCGGCAGCGGTCGGTGTGCTGCCCGCGGCGTCGTATCCGCCGCCGAGCGCCCGGATCAGCGCGACGTCGTCCACCAGGGCCTGGGTCTTCAGACGCGCGCCGAGCTGCCGCAGTTGCAGCACCGGCTCCTGGGTCTGCAGCACCACGAGTTCGTTGCCCAGACCGGCGGCGTAGCGCTGTCCCGCGAGGCGATGCGCCTGGCTGGCGAGCTTGAGCGCCCGGGACTGCGCCTGGAGCTGCGCCTGGGTGGAGCGCCGCTGCGAGATGGCGTCCGCCGCCTCGCGCACGGCACGGACCAGGGTGGCGTTGTAGGCATCGACGGCCTCGTCGGCCTGCGCGTCATGCGCGCGAAGGTTCGCACGCAGCGCGCCGCCCTCGAAAATCGGCAGGTCGATGGCCGGACCGACGCCGAACTCGCGGCTTCCCGTGTTCAGGAAGTTGCTCAGGCTGATGGAGTCGAAACCGATGAAGGCCGAGAGATTGATGTCCGGGTAGAACCGGGCCTTGGCTTCGGCCACCGAGGCCAGCGCGCTTTGCACCTGCCAGCGCGCCGCCACGATGTCGGGCCGGCGCCCGATCAGGCTGAGCGGCAGGCTCGCGGGCAGCTGGGGCAGCGGCACCTCGGCCAGGCGGGGATGCAGCCCGGCGGTGGCCTGCGGGCCGGCGCCCATCAAGGCGGCCAGGGCGTGGCGCGCCTGCTGCTGGGCCTGCAGGTTGGCATCGAGGTCCACGCGCAACTGCGGAATCTGTGCCTGCGCCTGGCGTTGTTGCAGCGTGTTGTCCAGGCCGGCGCGCGCACGCTCGCCCACCAGTCGCGCGATGCTTCGGCGCTGTTGCAGGCTGGCTTGCAGCACATGCTCCTGCGCGACCAGCCCCGCCAGCCGGAAGTAGGCGGCGGCGACGTCCGAGGTGAGCATCACCCGCGCGGCCTGTACCTGGGCCTGGGCCGCGCGCTGCTGGCCCACGGCGGCGCGCAGGCGTGCGCGGTTGCGCCCGAAGAAGTCGAGCTCGTAGCTCCCGCGCAGCGTGAGCTGGTCCTCGGTGAAGGTACTGCCGCCGATCGGGGGCGGGAAATAGCCGTTGGCGCTGAATCGCTCGCGAGTGGTCGACAGACCGGCGCCCACCTGCGGCAGCAGCGCGCTGTGGGCGACCCCGGTGGCGGCTTCGGCCTCGCGTTCGCGCGCCTGCGCCTGTTGCAGGTCCGGGCTGCCGGCCAGGGCCTGCTGCTCCAGACGGTCCAGCTCGGCGTCGCCGAAGCGGGTCCACCAGTCCTGCGTCGGGAAGACCACGTCCGTGGCCTTCAGTCCGAGGCGCTTCCCGGTCATCATGTGCGCCTGGGGCTGGCTCGATCCGGTCGAGGCGCAGCCTCCCAGCATGGCCAGGACGCCTGCCACCGCGACCAGGCGCCACGCCGGGCGCGACCGGGAGCCGAAGGGGTGCAACAAAGGCTTGAGGTTCATGATTGGGGTTCGTCGGAAGGGGCGGTGGCGTCGCCGCAGGCGCCGCCGTTGCTCACGAATCGCCTCAGCAGGCCGAGCAGGGTCTCGAGCTCGTCACGGTGGAAGCCACGCAGGTGGCGGTTCATCACCTCGGCCAGGCAAAAGGGAATGCGGTCGGCGATCTCCTGCCCGCGTTCGGTCAGGCTCACGTGCACGACACGGCGGTCCTGGGTGCTGCGGCTGCGCTCGAGCAGGCCCTTGGCCTCCAGGCGGTCGAGCATGCGGGTCATCGCGCCGGCGTCGATGCCGGCCTCCCGGGCGCATGCCGCCACCGTGTCGGCCTTGCCGCGGCTGATCAGCCACAGCGGACCCCATTGCATGCCGGTGAGGTCGCAAGCCTGCATCTCGTTGTCGAGGTTGCGTTGGAGCGCGAGGTAGGCCTGCTTGATCCAGTAACCCACCGACTCCTCGCCGGAGTAGTTCGATCCGTCGTAGAAACGGACAGCCTGCTCGCTCTCGTCGGAGCTGCCGGCCGGGGTGGAGATCGCTTTCATGCCCTCCATAATATTTGCTCAGGCAAATATTGCGTGGACATTGACAATAACCACAAAATTTATGTGGTTATTTGGCCACTGGGCCGGCTACCAGTCCTGCACGGAAAACAGCTTGCGGTGCTCGCGGATGGCGTAGCGGTCGGTCATGCCCGCCACGTAGTCCGCGATGGCGCGAAGTTGGCGGTGCTCGCGCTGGTGCTCCACGGGCAGCAGGCGCGGGTCGTCCGCGTAGGCGGCGAACAGCTCGCGCAAGACTCTCGAAGCCTTGGTGGTGGTGCGCAGCACGCAGGGGTGGCGATACAGCGCCTTGCGCAGCAGTTGCTGCAATTGCGCGAGCTGCTCGCGCACCGGGCTGCTGAAGGCGGCCAGCGCCGGCGCGGCGCGGACTTCGTCCGGGCTGGCCACGCCGCTGTCGCGGATGCGCGCGGCGGTCTGCTCGACCAGGTCGGCCACCAGCGCGGAGATCATGCGCCGGATGGTCTCGGCCAGTACCCGCTTGGCGTTGAGGCCCGGATAGGCGGCACGCACCGCGTGCAGATGGCCGCCGAAAAAGGGCACGGCTTCCATCTGCTCCAGCTCCAGCAGGCCTGAGCGTATGCCGTCGTCGATGTCGTGGTTGTTGTAGGCGATCTCGTCCGCCAGGTTCGCAACCTGGGCCTCCAGGCTGGGCTGCAGCCCCTGCAGGAAGCGCTGGCCGACGTCGCCCAGGCGCTCGGCGTTGCGCCGCGAACAATGCTTGAGCACGCCCTCACGGGTCTCGAAACACAGATTCAGGCCGTCGAAGGCGGCATAGCGCTCCTCCAGCCTGTCCACCACGCGCAGGGACTGCAGGTTGTGCTCGAAGCCACCGCCGCCGGGCTCGCGCTCGCGCATGCATGCCGCCAGCGCGTCCTGGCCCGCGTGTCCGAAGGGCGTGTGTCCGAGGTCGTGGGCCAGGGAGATGGCCTCGGTGAGGTCCTCGTTGAGTCCCAGGCCACGCGCGATCGACCGGGCGATCTGCGCCACCTCGAGGCTGTGGGTGAGACGGGTGCGGAACAGATCTCCCTCGTGGTTGAGGAACACCTGGGTCTTGTACTCGAGGCGACGAAAGGCTCCGCAGTGCACGATGCGGTCACGATCGCGCTGGAAGTCATTGCGGTCGCGCGGAGGCGGCTCCTCGTGGCGGCGTCCGCGCGTACGCGCAGGGTCGCAGGCGTAGGGTGCGATCACGCTCGCCTCCCGTGCCATCTCAGACCGCGCCCGGCGTGGCGCCGTGGGCGAGCAGGGCGGCTGCCGCGGCGGCGTCCGCGGCCGGCAGCAGGCGCGCGCTGCCCAGTCCGTCCAGCACCACGTAGCGAATCTCGCCGGCCTCGGCCTTCTTGTCCACGCGCATGAGCTCGAGATAGCGCCGCACCGGCAGCTCGGGCACACGCACCGGCAGCCCGGCACGCCGCACCAGTTCGCGCAGGCGGCGCAGCACCTCGCGCCCCAGCAGGCCACGCTCGACCGACAGCTCGGCGGCCACCACCATGCCCGCGCCCACCGCCTCGCCATGCAGCCAGCTGCCATAGCCCATCGCCGCCTCCACCGCATGCCCGAAGGTGTGGCCGAAGTTCAGCAACGCGCGCGCGCCACTCTCGGTCTCGTCGCGAGCCACGACATCCGCCTTGATCTCGCAACAGCGGCGCACGGCATGGGCCAGCGCCGCGGGATCGAGCGCGCGCAAGGCCTCCATGTTGTGTTCCAGCCAGGCGAAGAACTCCGCGTCGGCGATCGCGCCGTGCTTGATCACCTCGGCCAGGCCCGCGCTGAGCTCCCGCGCGGGCAAGGTGCGCAGGGTGTCGATGTCCGCCACCACCAGGCGCGGCTGGTGGAAGGCGCCGATCATGTTCTTGCCGGCGGGGTGGTTGATGCCGGTTTTTCCACCCACCGAGGAGTCCACCTGCGCCAGCAGGGTGGTGGGAACCTGCACGAAAGCCACACCGCGCATGTAGCAGGCGGCCGCGAAACCGGCCATGTCCCCCACCACGCCGCCTCCCAGCGCGAACAACACGCTGCGCCGGTCGCAGTGGTGTTCCAGCAGGACATCGAATACCTGGTTCAGGGTCTGCCAGTCCTTGTACTGCTCCCCGTCGGGCAGCACGCAATGCACCACGCGCGCGAAGCGCTCGCGCAGCGATTGCTCGAGCGCCTGCGCGTACAGCGGCGCCACCGTGGTGTTGCTCACGATCAGTGCGCTGGCACGCGGGCGCTCCACCGAGGCGAAGGTGGAGGACTGGCGTAGCAGGCCGCTGCCGATCAGGATGTCATAGGAGCGCGAACCGAGTTCGACGCGGACGCTGGTCATGGACGGGGGGCCTCGGCTTGCGGTCAGCGGAAAAGCCTCGCATTGTAGAAGCCATGCCGCGCGGCGCCTCCGGCGCTCCCGGGGGCGTGATCAATGCTGCGCGGGCACCACCCCGGCCAGCTCGAGCTGGGCCAGCACCAGCTGGCTGAGCATGGACGGCGAAGGGCGTCCGGTTTCGATCACGAAATGGGCGCATTCCCGGTACAGGGGGTCGCGCAGGCGGAACAGCTCCCGCAGGCGCGCCCGAGGGTCGGTGCCGCGCAGCAGGGGGCGCGTGCGATCGTTGCGCATGCGATGCGCGAGCTCGTCGGGCCCCGCGCGCAGATAGACCACGGTCCCGCGCTCGTGCAGCACGCGCCGGTTGGGCTCGCGCTGCACCGCCCCGCCACCGGTGGCCAGAACCACGCCCTCGATGCGGGTGAGCTCGTCGATGACCTGCTGCTCCAGTTCGCGGAACGCGGCCTCGCCGTCCTGGGCGAAGATCTCGCTGACCGTCTGCCCGCGACGGCGCTCGATCTCGTGGTCGCTGTCGAAGAAGCGAAGGCCCGTGCGCTGGGCCAGCGAACGTCCTACCGTCGTCTTACCGGCCCCCATCAGGCCGACCAGGAAAATGCTGGGCACGAGCTTGGCCGGCTTCGTGGCGGCGCGCGCAGGCGCGGCCGCCACGCCCTGGCATCACGGGTTGACGTTCACCAGCAGGGACTTGGAGCCCAGGATGACCCCGCTGCGGCTGACAGTGACGATCACCGTGTCATAGATGTTCGTGCCGGACTGTCCGCCAGAGATGTAATCCGCGTAGACATTGCCGTTGGCATCCGTGGTGGTCGACGACAGGGATTGAACCACCGTCGCGGTCGGGCTCTTGAGGCCAGCCTCGACGAGAATGCTGGGCGCCGGTGAGCTCGTGGCGCAGGTGCCGGACTCCTGCACGTAAGCGGAGGACGTGACGCTGCCCATGGCGAAGGTCACGGTCACTCCCGTGGCAGGGCTTGTCGTTCCCGCGTTGACCACATTGGCAACAAGGGGAACGTAGTTGTTCACCTCCTGCACGCCGTTACACGGAACGTTGTGCGGCACGGTTTGCGTGGTCGACGGGCTCAGGGTCAGCGTGATGTTGGTGGCGTTGCCGCTGACCACGTTCAAGGCGATCGAGGCCGTCGCCGTGTTGCCATTCGCGTCGGTGACGCTGGCCGTGACGACGTCCGTGCCCGTGGTGCTGCCGGCGGTGTATAGCACGCCCGCCTGTCCGGAGCCGGTGGCGGTCGAGGCCGAGACGCTACTTCCTGAAGTCGAGCCGCTGGAAAGGGTACCGCCAGTCACCGAAGTCGAGAACGTGAAGGTCACGGTCTTGTTCGCGACAGCGCCCGAGGCGGTGTTGGTCACCGTCGCGGTCAGCTCGCTGCTCGCCCCGGTGGCCAGGGACGACCCTCCGACCGAGGACAGCGTAATGGCGTACTGGGTCCCACCGCTACCCGACACGGGAGTCACCGCGATCGAGACGGAGCCGACGGGGGTCGCGGTGCCGGAGCTCGAGGTGATCGAGCTGCTCACCACGACAGTGTCGTTGCCGCCGAGCGTGCCGGCGGTATAGGTGACCGAGGCCTGGCCGTTCGACCCCGTGGTGGCCGTGGCCGTCGACAGCGAGCCGCCAGACAGGTTCGTGCCCAGCACGAAGGTCAGGGTCTGCCCGGCCACCGCCTGGCCGTTGTTGGTCAGGGTGCCAGTGATGGTGGTGGTCTGCCCGCTGTTCAGGGTCGTGGAAGCCGCGCTGACTGTCAGCACATAGGACGAACTCGTGGTCCCCGAGCTCGTGCTCGAGCTCGAGGTCGACCCGCTTCCCAGCAAGGGGGTACCGTGCGAACTGCCGCCGCCTCCGCAGGCTGCCAGCCAGGGCAGGAGCAGGACAGGTACGAGCAGGCGCGTCAGGCGCGAGAGCAGCTTCTTCATTTGGCGAGTTCCGGCATCAGCGGGTAAGGTCCGCGCCTGTGACGATACGCGGGGTCAGGAACACCATCAGTTCGTCCTTCTGCAGGCTCTTGCTGTTGGTCTTGAACAGATAGCCCAGGACCGGAATGTCGCCCAGCAGCGGCACCTTGTCGGTTTGTTCGGTCTCGGTGGACGAGTAGATGCCCCCGAGCACCACGGTGCCTCCGTTCTCCACCTGCACCTGGGTGGTCACGGTGTTGGTGTTGATGGCCGGACCGTTGTTGGTGTTCTGCCCCACGCTGTCCTTGTGCACCGCGACATTCATGATGATATTGCCGTCGGGGGTGATCTGCGGCGTGACGTCTAGGCTGAGCACCGCCTTGGCGAAGGAAACCGCGGTGGCTCCGCTCGAGGTCGCCTGCTGGTAGGGGATCTCGGTGCCCTGCTCGATATGCGCTTCCTGCATGTCCGCGGTGATCACCCGCGGCGCGGAGATCACCTTGCCCTTGCCGTCCGCCTCCAGGGCCGACAGTTCCAGGTTGATGAAGCGATTGGCCCCGGCGTTGAACAGGCTGATGGCCAGCGTCCCCGGATTGGCCCCCGCCAGCACGGCGTTGGCGATGGTCGTGGCGGGAAGGTTCACGAACTGCGAATCCGTCAGGGTCGCACCCGAGGAACCGGGCTGGTTCGTCTGGTTGGCCACGCCCAGGTAGTCACCGGTGGCCGTCACGTTGGTGCCTCCGACCAGATTCAGGCCGGGCACGCCCCCCTGGGCGGCCGCCGCGTCCGTGTAGCCCAGCTTGGCGCCCAGCGAGCGACCGAATTGGTCGGTCGCCTCGACCACCCTCGCCTCGATCAGCACCTGGCGCACCGGCTTGTCGATCTTGTGGATGAAATTGGCGATCTCGGTCAGCTTCGACGGCACGTCGGTGACGAAGATCTGATTGGTCCGCGGATCGGCGATCACCGTGCCGCGCGGAGACAGGATGCGCGAGGTGTTGCTCGAGGACGAGGCGTTGGACAACACCGGATAGGGCACGGGGACCGTGTTGGGCGAGGTCTGCTGCACCCCGCTGGTCGCGCCGGTCAGCAGCGCCACGACCGAGGCCGCCTTCTGGTAGTTGAGCTGGAAGGTCTCGGTCTTCAGGGGCTCCAGCGCCTGCACCGACTTGGCGGCTTCGAGCTCGCTGCGCTCACGCGCGAGGATCTCCTGGCGCGGCGCGATCCACAACACGTTGCCATCCTTGCGTTCGCCCAGGCCCTTGGCCTGCAGGATGATGTGCAAGGCCTGGTCCCAGGGCACGTCCTTCAGGCGCAGGGTCAGGTTGCCGGTGACGGAGTCGCTGACCACCACGTTCAGGCCCGTGAAGTCGGCGAAGACCTGCAGCAGGGAGCGGACGTCGATGTTCTGGAAATTCAGCGAAAGCTTCTGGCCGTGATAGCCGGGCCCGTTGCCCGCGACCAGCTGGTTGGGCTTGGGAACTTCCGGATGCACCTCCAGCACGAACTGGTTGTCGGCCTGGTAGGCGCTTTGCTGGTAGGCGCCGGTGGGCTGCACCACCATGCGCACGTTGTCGCCCATCTGGAAGGTGGTCACCGACTTGACCGGCGTGGCGAAGTCGCCCACCTCCATGCGCCGGCGCAGCTCGGCCGGAAGGGTGGTGTTGAGAAAATCGACGACGATGTTCTGGCCCTGCTGGCGGATATCCACGCCCACCTGGTTGTTCGGCAGGCCCACGACGATGCGCCCCGAACCGTCGCCGGCGCGGTGGAATTCCACCGTGCGCAGCGCAAGCTGCTGGGAGTTCAGGGACTGCGCGAAATGCACGGGAGCGCTCACCGGGGTGGTGCTGGCGCTGGCGTTGGCCAGCCCGTTGGCCGGCGCGGCCATGGTCACCCGCAGCTCATTGCCGTGGATGCTGGTGGTGTAGGTGGTGCTTTCGCGCAGGTTCAGCACCACGCGCGATCGCCCCTGCGCCTGCACCACGTCGGCCGAGCGCAGATTGCCCTCGGAGGACTTCAGCGCATGCATGCCCAGATCGGAGCTCACGCCGGGAAAGTCCAGCACCACGGTGGCCGGACGGTCGATGGTGAACCCGGCCGGTGGCGCGCTCAGGGGCTGCGCGAACTTGAGGTCCACGACCACCTGGCCGCTCTGGCTGCTGGCGTTGAGGCTTTGCAGGACATTGGCGGCATGCGCGGCACAGCTCGCCGCAAGCCCCCACAGCAGCGCCGCGCCGGCCAGGCAACGGGCCACGCTCGCACGTTCAGGCCGAAGGGACATCATTTGCTGCTCTCCTGCAATTGAAGGGTTGCGGTGCGTTGCACCCAGTCGCCGGTAGCGTCCTGCACCAGTTCATTCAGGACCACCTGGTCTTCGGTGATTTGCGTGATGCGCCCGTAGTGCTGCCCGGCGTATTCGCCGACATGCGCCCGGAACAGCAGATTGCCCGCCCGGAGCAGCGCGTAGCGCTGGCCCTTGATGAGCAGGCTGCCCACCATCTGGATCTGGTCCAGAGAGTACTGTTCCAGGGGCTGCTTGGGCCGGTTCATCTGCGCCAGCACCTCGGGGCTGAGGCGATTCATTTCCTGGCGCACCCCGGTTTCGAGCTTGGCGCCCGAGAAGGGATCGACCTGCGAGGCCAGGCTGTAGCTGGCCGGAATGTAGGGCTTGGGCGGCTCGATGGGCTTGACGTGCGGGTGCAGCTGGGCGCGCTGCTGCGCCATCCAGGCGCGCAGGTCCTCATGCTGGCTGCCGCCGCAGCCGGCCAGCAGGGCCGCCACGCCGACGGCGCAGGACAGCCGGAAAAGGCGCGTGGCCGTCATTTCCTGCCCCCCGGCTTCGGATGTTGCTGCGCCTGCTTGGCGGCGATCTCGTCGGCGTCCAGGTAGCGATAGGTCATCGCCGTGGCGTCCATGCGCAGGCGCCCCTGGGTGCCGTTGCTGATGCTGACGTTGTTGATGGTCACGATGCGCGACAGCTTGGCGATGTCGGACGTGAAGGCGGCCAGGTCGTTGTAGCTGCCCTGCACCTCGATGGAGATGGGCAGGTCGGCGTAGTAGTTGCGCACGTCCACCTGGCCCGGGCGGAACAGGTCGAACTGCAGCCCGCGGCCGATGCCCGCCTGGTTGATGTCGGACAGCAGCGCGTCCATCTCCGCCTTGCCCGGCAACTGCTTTTCCAGCACCAGCACGTACTGCTGCACCTGGGCCTTCTGCGCCTTGAGCAGGTCCAGGCTCACCGCCTGCGCCAGCTTGGACTTGTAGGTCGAACGCAGCTGCACCTCCTGCTGGCGCGCGCTGTCGAGCTGCTGCTTCACGTCGGACAGCCAGAAATACCAGCCGGCCGCCAGCGCCAGCACGAGGATCACGGCGTAGACCGTGAAGCGCGGCAGTGGCGGCCATGTGCCGGGGTCGTTCTGGTTCAGGCCGCGGAATTGCCCGGCGACACGCTCCTGGAGCGTGGCGAAATCGATCCGCATCGACAAGGGATTGGCCATGCTGGATGGTTCTCGATCAGTGCGCGCCAGCCTTGTGCGCCGGCTCGCCCGGCGCACCGGGCGATCGCAGCGTGGCTCGCAGCTGGAACGACGACACGGCCTGGCCGATGCCGGGTCGCTGTGTCGAACGAATCTCGATCAGCTCGGGCTTTTCCAGCCAGCCCTTGCCGTCGGACAGGTTGCGCAGCAGGTCGGCCACGCGCTCCTGGCTCAACGCGGTGCCCTGGATCAGCACGTTGCGCCCCTGCTGCTGCACGCTGGTGAGCTGCACGCCCGAGGGAGTCTTGGTGGTCAGGTCCTTGAACAGGTAGACGGGCAGGTTGCGGTCGGACTGCAGGTCTTCCACCGCCTTCTGGCGGGCGCGAAGGCTGTCGATTTCCTGGCGCAGCGTGGCGATGTCGCGGATCTGGTGATCCAGGATCGCGATCTGCGACTGCAGGAAATCATTGCGCGACTGCTGTGCGTCGATCATCGCGCTGAGCACTCCGTCGGCCAGCGCCAGCAACAGCCCGCCGAGCACCACCGCGACCACGGCACCCACGTAGAAGGCCTCGCGGCGCTTCTTGCGCCGCGCCTCTCGGTGCGGCAGCAGATTGATCAGGACGATGTTCATTGCAGGAACCTGCGCATGGCCAGACCGCAACTGGTGAGATAGCTAGGAGCCTGCAGGCGCAACTTCTTCTCGCGCACCTCGGATCCGATGGCCATGCCCTCGAAGGGATTGAGCACCAGGCAGGCGGTGGAGGTCAGCTCGGTGATGCGCTCGACCAGTCCGGCCAGCGCCGCCGTTCCGCCGGCGAGCAGGATGTAGTCCACCTTGCTGTTGGGCGTGGCGCGGAAGAAGAACTGCAGCGCGCGCATGACTTCCTGCGCCATGCCGGCGACGAAAGGCTCCAGCACCTGGCTGGTGTAGTCGTCGGGCAGGTCCGCGTTGCGCTTCTTCGCCTCGGCCTCCTCCTGCGAGAAGCCGTAGTGTCGCGCGATGGCCTGGGTGAGCTGTGCGCCGCCGAAGGTCTGGTCGCGGTCGTACAGGGTCTCCCCGTTGCGCAGCACCTGCATGGACGTGCTCGACGCACCGATCTCGAACATGGCCACGAGCAGGTCATGGCCGCCGCGCGGCAGGCGCTCGATCAGGCGCCCGGCGGCGAGGCGCGAGGCGAAGGCATCGATGTCCAGGATGCGCGGCTTGAGCCCCGCCGCCTCGGCGATGGCCTGGCGCTCGAGCACCTTGTCGCGACGCGATGCTGCGATCAGCACTTCCTGATCCCCGGGCGAGCCCAGGCTGGGGCCCAGCACGCAGAAATCCAGCGCGACATCCTCGATGGCGAAGGGGATGTACTGGTTGGCTTCGCTCTCGACCTGCACCTCGATCTCCTCCTCGCGCAAGTCGCCGGGCAGGATGATCTTCTTGCTGATGACCGCCGAGGAGGGCAGCGCCAGGGCGACGTCACGGGTGCGCGTGCCGCTGCGCTTGATCAGGCGACGCACCGCCTCGGCCACATCGTCGGGCTTCTCGACGGTGCCATCGGCGATCGCGCCTTTCTCCAGGGGCTCGATCGCGGCGCGCACGAGCGTGTAGCGTCCCTGCTGGTCGAGATCCAGCTCCACCAACTTGACGCTGGAGCTGCTGATGTCCAATCCCATCAGCGGCGCATAGCGCTTGCGAAACAGGCTGCCGAAGATGGACAACTCGCCCCCCTGTTGATCCAGAACATCCGCTTTGGCCCATAAGTACGCGCCACGGACTGAGAATACGCCATGCCATCGAATGGGCGTTTGTTCCAGATCCTAGCAACAACCATTTTGCAGGCTGTGGAATTTTCCCGGCTTCGGCCAGGTTTCGTTGCAAATCACCCACGCATTGAGGGGGTTGCAAGCGACGCGGAGTCAAAAACTCCGCACAAAATCCGCCCTGCCGCGGATGCTGCACTGCAAAAACTCAACCCAGCATGGGGTCGAGATCCAGATGGGGGCCACCCTGCTCGGTCACTGCGCGGAGCAACAACTCCGCGAAACCCAGGCCTTCGCGGGTGTCGCGCCACCGGCCCTGGGTCCATCGGAAATGGTAGGCGCCCGATTTGCTGGCCAGCCACAACTCCTGCACGGGGGCCTGCAGGTTGATGATCACCTGCTCGCCGTTATCGAGTTCCAGGTTCAACACCGAGCCGTCGCGCCGCGAGTCCAGATCGGCAGCATCCGCCGCGTTTTCCACGGCGCGCATCGCCTGCTCGGCGAGGTTCAGGTACTGCGATTGCGACAGATCGTCCATGGGCCCACTGATACACTGAAATCATGCTTGGAATTTCCATTTTAGGTGCTCTGCAGGAACCGCAAGTCGCAGGACTCCGGCTACGGGCCTGGCGCCAGGGCTCCTGCGTGGCGCTGCTGTGCGCCACCACGGCCCTCGCGGGCTGCGGGCAGCCCGGCCCGCTGTACCTGCCTGCGTCACCCGCCGCGACCACGCAGGCGCCCGCGCGGCCTGCGAGCTCCCCCGGGTCCGCGCCGGCCATGCCCGGCAAGCCGGCGTCCGCGCCGGGCCTCGGCTGAGGCGCTGTACGAACCCTCCGGGCGGTGCCGCGCGCGATCGCCCTCTTTTCCTCGTCGCCTGCTTCCATGTCCCACGCCTCCCACCTGCCCCAGACCCTGCCCGGGCACCCCCACATCGCACGCCACGGCGCCACGCTGCGGATCGAATCGCTGCCCGCGGCCGAGCTGGCCCGGCGCTTCGGCACGCCGCTGTACGTGTACTCGCGCGCCGCCATCGAGCAGGCGGCCCGCGCCTATTCCGACGCGGCGCAGGATCGTCCGATCTCGCTGCGCTACGCCGTCAAGGCGAACTCCAGCCTGGCCATCCTGCAGTTGCTGGCCCGCCTGGGCTGGGGCTTCGACGTGGTCTCGGGCGGCGAGCTGGCTCGCGTGCTTGCCGCCGGCGCGAGCGGGGACAAGGTGGTGTTTTCGGGCGTCGGAAAGACCGATGCGGAAATCGCCACCGCCTTGCGCGCGGGCGTGCAGTGCATCAACGTGGAATCGCTGAGTGAGATCCAGCGCGTGAACCGGGTGGCCGGCGAGACCGGCGTGCCGGCACCGGTCAGCCTGCGCATCAACCCAGACGTCGACCCCCGCACGCATCCCTACATCTCCACGGGCCTGCGCAACAACAAGTTCGGCATTGCCCAGTCGCAGGCGCGCCAGGCCTATGCGCAATGCGCGCAGCTGCCCCATCTGCGCGTGGTGGGCATCGACGTGCACATCGGCTCGCAGATCACCGAGATCGGCCCCTACCTGGACGCGATCGACCGCGTGCTCGAGCTGGTGCACGACATCGAGCGCGACGGCGTCCGGCTGCACCACCTGGACCTGGGCGGCGGGCTGGGCATCCGCTACGCCGACGAGACCCCCCCGACCCCGGCACAGTGGATCGAGGCGTTGAGCGCGCGCCTGCAGGCGCGCGGGCAGGGGCATCGCCAGGTGCTGCTCGAGCCGGGCCGATCGGTGGTCGGCAATGCCGGCGTGTTGCTGTGCGAGGTGGTGACCCTGAAGAGCTCCCTGGAAAAGCACTTCGCGGTGGTGGATGCGGCCATGAACGACCTCATGCGCCCGGCGCTGTACGAGGCCTGGCAGCGCATCGAGCCGGCCCAGGCACGCGACGGCGCGCAGACCTTGCGCTACGACATCGTGGGCCCGGTGTGCGAGTCGGGTGACTGGCTGGGTCGCGACAGGATGCTCGATCTGCGCGAAGGCGACGTGCTGGCCATCCTTTCGGCCGGCGCCTACGGCATGGCCATGGCCTCCAACTACAACACCCGGCCCCGCGCCGCGGAAGTGCTGGTGGATGGCGAGCGCGCGCAGCTCATTCGCGAACGCGAGAGCCTGCAGGACCTGATGCGCGGGGAACGTCCCCTGGAAGACTGAGCCAGGCGACCCGCCCGATGGCGAGCGGGCGCCGGCCCGTACGGTGTCCCGGCGCCACTCAGGCGCGTCGCGCCCTGGCCCTCAGCGCCTGCGCCAGGCGCCAGCCCAGCAGCAGCGCCAGCAGCAGCGCGTACAACTTCGGGTCGGCGGTATTGTTCTTGGCCAGCTTGCCCCACCAGTAGTGGAACACCGCGATGATGCCGATGGCGTAGACCAGCTTGTGCAGGGCTCGCCAGCGCGCGCCGCCCAGGCGTCGCACCATGCCGTTGGTGGAGGTCAGCGCCAGCGGGGTCATCAGCAGCAGGGCGCTCATTCCGGCCAGCACGAAGGGGTGGCGCACCACGTCCTGCAGCACCTCGCTGAGCTGGAAATCGTTCACCAGGCCGAGGTAGCTGGTGAAATGCAGCAGGGCGTAGCCGAAGGCGAACAGGCCCAGCATGCGCCGCAGGCGCGCCAGCTCCACCCAGCCGGTGATCACCCGCAGGGGGGTCACCGCCAGCGTGATCATCAGCATGCGCAAGGCCCACAGCCCGGTGGTCCAGATCACCTGCTGCGCCGGATTGGCGCCAAGCTCGCTGTGCAGCGCGCGCCAGACCAGCACGACGAAGGGCGTGGCCGCCAGCGCGAACACGACGGGCTTGGTGGCACGCGACAGCAGCAGCGCGCGACGCACTCGCAGCGCGAGAGGCTGGCCGGCGCGCGGGTGCATGCCCGCCGCGCGGGGGGCGGTCTCCTGGAGCGGGGAGTTCATGGTCAGAAGTCCTTGCTCAGGTCCATGCCCTTGTACAACTGCGCCACCTGCTCGCCGTAGCCATTGAACATGCGGGTGGGAATCTGCGGAGTGAACAGCCCGCCGAAGGAACCCTGGCCGATGCGCCGCTCGTGCGCCTGGCTCCAGTTCTGCGGACTGACATGCGGGTTCACGTTGGAGTAGAAGCCGTACCAGTTGGGCACCGCGCGCATCCAGGAGGTCACGGGCTGCTTTTCCACCAGGCGGATGCGTACGATGGACTTCGCGCTCTTGAACCCGTACTTCCAGGGCAGCACCATGCGCACCGGCGCACCGTTCTGGTTGGGAAGCAGCTTGCCGTACAGGCCGAAGGTCAGCAGCGCCAGCGGATGCATGGCCTCGTCCATGCGCAGGCCCTCCACGTAGGGCCACTGCAGCACGGCGTCGTTCTGCCCGGGCATCTCGGCGGGATCCAGCAGGGTGACGAATTCCACGTAGCGCGCCTTCGAGGTGGGCTGCACCGCCTGCAGCAGATGCGACAGCGGGTAGCCGATCCAGGGGATCACCATGGACCACGCCTCCACGCAGCGATGCCGGTAGATGCGCTCCTCCATCGGCGCCAGGCGCAACAGGTCCTCGATGCCGAAACTGCGCGGCTTGGACACCTCGCCCTCCACCACCACGGTCCAGGGTCGGGTGCGCAGGCTTCCCGCGTAACGCGATGGATCGCTCTTGCTGGTGCCGAACTCGTAAAAATTGTTGTAGGACGTTACGTCCCCGTAGGGGGTGAGCTTTTCCTGGGTCGAATACCGGGCATCGAGCTTCGCGGGCAGGGGTGCCGGGCCGTCCTGCGCCGCCTGGGCCGGCGTCGCCGGCAGCAGGCCGGCCAGTGCAGCCGCGCCCGCCGTGCCGAGGAAGGCGCGGCGGGACCGGTACACGCTTTCGGGCGTGATCTCCGACGCCACCGGATGTTCGAAGCCGAGTTGTTGCCGCTTGTTCATGGACTTGCACTCCCTGGGTGGTGAGGGGCGGCACCGTCGTGGCGCCTGCCCATGCTCTTGAGTCGGAGTTCGCGCAGAAACCTTACAGTCGGCTTTTCAACCCTACTATGAATAGGCCCATTCGGAAGACGCCCGAAATGCCAAAAGCCCGCCTGAGGCGGGCTTTTGCCTGGTTGACCTTCCAGAAAACCTTACAACTTCCCGTAGGAATGCAGGCCTGACAGGAACATGTTCACACCCAGGAAAGCGAAGGTGGTCACCAGCAGCCCGGTCAGGGACCACCAGGCGGCGAACTGCCCCCGCAGACCCTTCATCAGGCGCATGTGCAACCAGGCGGCGTAGTTCAGCCAGACGATCAACGCCCAGGTCTCCTTCGGGTCCCAGCTCCAGTAACCGCCCCAGGCCTGCGCGGCCCACAGCGCGCCCAGGATGGTGGCGATGGTGAAAAACGTGAAACCGATGGCGATGGACTTGTACATCACGTCGTCCATCACCTCCAGCGACGGCAGGCGCTCGGCGATGCGGCGGCGCCCGTACAGGATGCCCGCCACCGCCAGCGCCGAGATGCCGGCGAACACGCCCCAGTACTCCGAGATGCCGCCCTGGCGGAACACCAGGGGTTCGAAGAACATCACGAAGCCCAGGAGCCACAGCGGGGTGAGCTTCCACCACGAGCTCTCGTTGCCGTTGAGCTTGACCAGATACGCGAAGCCGATCATGGCCGAGATCGCGAAACAGCCGTAGCCCACGAAGTTGGCCGGCACGTGCAGTTTCATCCACCAGCTCTGCAGCGCGGGAACCAGCGGCTGGATCTCGTAGGCCCCCTGCACCAGGCTGTACCACAGCAGGAAACCGACCGCCGCGCTGACCACCAGCATGGCAAAAGCGCCCATCGAGCGGGTGCGGTACTTGTGCTCCATGTACAGGTACAGCGTGGTGGTCAGCCACGAGAACAGCACGAACACCTCGTACAGGTTCGACAGCGGAATGTGGCCGACGTCCGGGCCGACCAGGTAACTCTCGAACCAGCGCATCATGGTGCCGGTCAGGGCCATGGTCACGCCGACCCAGGCCAGGCGGGAGCCGAAGTACTGCGCGAAATTCGACTGCCAGCCCCCCGCGTCGCGAAGTGCCGTGCCGTCCGCCGCGGCGACACGACCGGTGAACATGCCCACCCAGTAGCTCGCCGTGGACAGGAAGAACAACAGGGCCATCCACAGGATCGCCGTCTGGCTGGACAGGAAGAACTTGAGCAGGAATTCCTGCTCTCCCCGCGCCAGCGCCGGCACGCCGCCGGGGCCGTAGTACTGGCTGATGCCCAGCAACGACAGCGCCCCGACCGCGATGGCCAGGTTCTTCAGCGCGCTCCAGCCCCAGCCCAGCAACAGCAGGGCCGTGGTGGCGCCGAGGAAGATCAGCTGCACCCAGTAGCCCATGGCCGAGCCGAAGCGGTGCAGCACGTAGCCGTCGGTGCCGAGGATGATCGCCAGGAACACCCAGTCGTAGGCGCTGCGGCGGCTCAGGTAGCCCAGCGGGCCGGAGCGCCGCTCCAGGCCTGCGCCATCGAGGTCGATGCCTGCGTGCTTGCTTGTCAGTTCCATCGCTTGGGTCCTTCTCAGGTTGGATCGGCACCGCGCGCGGCCGACCGGCTCGCGGGTGGCAGGACAGCGTCCCGCATGGCGCCGAATTCACGCTCGAAATCGATTGTGCGCCGATTCGTGCTCATCGCCATCAGCGTCGTGCTGGCATCCTCGCCGTCGTCCTTGACCAGGAACCAGGCGCGGCGCTCCCGGATGTACAGCATCGTGAACACGCCCAGGATCAGCAGGCCCGCTCCGATGTAGACGATGATCTTGCCCGGCGCGCGCGCCACCTGGAACACGCTGGCCTCGACCTGCTTGAAGCCGGCCAGTTGCATGTACAGCGGCGCCGGGTAGAAGGTCGCATCCGACAGCGCCAGGACGGCGGCGTTGAAGTAGCGCTGGCTGGCCTCGTCCTGCTTCGGTGGCTGCAGGCCCGCCTTGGCACGCTCGGCCTCCCACAGCTGCCACAGGGTGCCGTTGAGCACGTCGATGAACACCTTGGACGCCTTGGCCAGTTGCGGCTTCGGAACATTGCGCTGCAGGAATTCGGCCAGCGCCGGCAAGCCGCCCGGGGAGCTCAGCAGGGGCTTGCCCGTGGAGGGATCCTTGGGGATGACGCCGGCGAACACGTCCAGGGTGCGCCCGGCCGTTTCGCGCAACTGGGCGATCAGTTGCGCCGAAGCATTGGGCGGCAGCGCGTCGCGCACGTAGGCATCGACCGCCTGGGCACGCATCTGCGGATCTTCCAGCGCGGCACGCATGCGCATCCAGTCGTCGACGCTGTCGTGGGAGTCGGCCGGAATGCGCAGGTAGTGGTAGCTGCCGCCCAGCTCGCTGCGCTCCCCGGCGACGAACACACGCAGCCCGTCGAGCTCGATGGGCAGCATGTAGTTGAAGAACTCATGGGCCTGCCCGGCCGCATCGCGCAGCTTGTAGATCACCGCCGGGCCGACATTGGTCGGATGGGTGGCCGACTGGCTGTTCACCGCGGCACCCAGATGCTTGTCCAGGCCCGCGAACAGGCCCCCGCGCGGCGCCACCGAGGCCTTGCCCTGCTGGGTGGCCGCGTTCAGGTTCTCCACGTTGATGGCGCGAAAACCGGTGAACTCCAGGTTCAGGCTCTGGCTGCCGTCGCTGAGCTGGCGCGTGCTCCCCACGTCGCCGTCGATGGCAAAGGGCTTGTCGCCGGCGCCGTGCATGGGCCATGCCCTGAGCTGAAGGTGCGAGCCGCCGTCATCGAAGCCCGACTGGAAAATGGTCACGCCATCGTAGGTGAGCGGCGAGTTCACCTTGATGATCGCGGGGAAGCTCTTGCCCGTGCGCGCGTCGGTGATCTGCACCTGGCTTTCGAACAGCCTGGGCATGCCGGTGGAGTAATAGTCCACCTGGAACTTGTGCAGCTTGATGGTGAAGGGCAGAGGTTGCAGTACCGAGCCGTCGCCGATGGTCAGCACCGCCGTGTTGGAGCTGCCCCCCTCGGGAATCTGCAGGTTGCCGCGAAAGCTCGGGTTGTGCACCGAAAGGATGTTCTGCGGCGGGACCTGCGAGATCTGCATGTTGCTGGTGAGCAGCTTCTTGCCCGTCAGCAGCATCTGCAGGCGGATCATCATGTCGCCGTCGAGCAGGCCGCCCACGCAGATGAACACGAAGGCGCCGTGCGCCAGGATGTACCCCAGCCGGTTGATGCCGCCCGTCTTGGCAGCCACCAGGGTGGCTCCTTCGCTCTCCCGCACGCGGCTGCGGTAGCCACGCAGGCGCAGGTGCGCCTGCACCCGTTGCACCATCTGCGCGCGCGACAAGGGCATGCCGGCCTCCGCCTTGTCGTGCAGCGCACGCAGCCCCTGCTCCCGGAAATGTTCCTTGTAGCTGCGAAGGTCGGCGAGGATCTTCGGCGTGTTGCGAACCAGGCACAGCGAAGTCGATACGACCAGCACCCCCATGATCAGCAGGAACCACCAGGAGCTGTAGACGTTGAACAGGTCCATGCGGTGGAACACCGCGGTCCAGAACGGGCCGAACTCGTCGACGTAGTTGTTCAGCGGCTGGCCCTGGTCCAGCACCGTGCCGATGATGCTGGCGATGGCCACGACGACCAGCAGGGCGATGGCGAAACGCATCGACGACAACAGCTCCACGCCGGCGCGCCAGGCTCGTGAGCCACGGCGCAGTTGCAGGCCGGAAGTGCTGAGGGTCGTGAGGGTGGAGGACATGGACTGCCGTGGAAAGACCTAGGGACTCACGCGCCGCACGCGGCGACCTGCGCCGCGGCGCGGGGCGCCGCCGCAGGCATGCGAGACCAGGGTGTGGTGCTCGATGGGGCGGCTGCCTGCCGGAGCGCCATGGGTTCGCGGCAGGGGCGCCGCCATGGATACCGTATGGTGTATACGCAGGGTAGCGGGAACTGGGCCTCGAACAGCGAAGCCAGACCGGCGCAATATAGCAAACCCGCACATGGGACGTGGTAACGAATGCGTCAAATGCAACACCATGCGCATCGCGGCTTCGCCTGGATCAATGCAGGCCCGAGGCGAAATCGGCCACCTCGCGGATCTGTGCTTCGGTCATGCGCGAAGCGATCTCGTGCATCGGCCCCTGATCGTTGCGGATACCGTCGCGAAATGCGCGCAATTGCGACACCAGATACTCCGACCACTGCCCCGCCAGCGACGGGTACAGGGGCGGGATCCCATGGCCGTCGGCGCCATGGCAGGCCGCGCAGGCCGGCACCCTGCGTCCCACGATGCCGCCGCGCCAGATGCGCGCCCCCGCGGGCAGTTCGGCCGCAAGGGGCGCCAGCGCGGGCCTGAGCGCGCACGACGCGAAATACGCAGCCACGTCTCGGCGGTCCTGCTCGGACAGCCCCTGCGCGATGGGATTCATCACCGGGCTGGGGCGCGCCGCCGGCGCGCCGGGCCGCGTCGGGCGAAAGCGCTCGAGCTCGCGCTCCAGGTAGGCCGCACCCTGCCCGGCCAGCTTCGGGAACTGCGGCCCGGTGGCGTTGCCGTCGATGCCGTGGCAGGCCGCGCAACTGCGGGCCAGTTCCTGCCCGTGACGCAGTTGTGCCGCGCCCGGGGCCTGCGCGCTCAGGGTCGCTTCGGCCGGGCCGGGAGCCGCGAGCGCCGCCGACGCCAGGACCCAGCAGGCGCCGCCGCAGCCCAGGACACGCCGGGCCGCGCGCACCGTCGCCGCAAGCGCCCCCCGTCGCGCCTGCCGCGCCCCCTGGGCGCCGGAGCGGGAGCGCTGGGCTCGGGGATGCGAGGCGTGGGGCATGGATGGCTTCGAAAGGACGTCCCGGTGCAAGCCCGTTGCGCGGCGTCCGCCGGGTATCGGGCGACGCAGGGCTAAGATGCCGCATGCTAGCGATATATAAGTCATGACGAATATAGGGAATTCCAGCAGGCCCGCTCCGGACACCAACGCCCTGTTGCAGTCCGCGCGCTTTTTCACCACGGCGGCCGAACTGCGCCAGCTGCCTGACAGCGAATGGCCGGAAGTGGCCTTCGTCGGGCGCTCCAACGCGGGCAAGTCCACCGCCATCAATGTGCTGTGCGGCCAGCGCCGCCTGGCCTTTTCGTCCAAGACGCCGGGGCGCACCCAACACATCAACCTGTTCGCGGTCGGACTGGGTGGCGAGACGGTGGGCCTGCTGGCCGACCTGCCCGGCTACGGCTACGCCTCGGTACCGCTGGCCACCAAGCAGCGCTGGGAACGCTTCATCGCGTTGTACCTGGCCGAGCGGCGCCAGCTCGCCGGGCTGGTGCTCATCGCCGACTGCCGCCAGGGCCTGACGCCGCTGGACTGGACCCTGCTGGGCTATTTCGCGCCCTCGGGCCTGCCGGTTCACGTGCTGCTGACCAAGGCCGACAAGCTCTCGCGCAACCAGCAGCTGCGCCAGGCCCAGGCCGTGCGCGACGACCTGCAGCGCAACGGCGCGCGTGCCGGGCTGCTCGCCCCCACATCGGTGCAACTGTTCTCCGCCACGGCGCGCATGGGCCTGGACGAGGCCAGCCAATTGATCGAAAGCTGGTTGCTGGCACCGCCGCGACCTGTCTGAACCCAGGCGCGGAAGCACCGCGTCGGGAGTCTCCGGGCGGATGCAAAAAAGCCTGCGCGATGCGCAGGCTTTCGGGGCACTACCACAAGGCGGTGCGCGCCTCGAGGCCCAAGCCTCGAAGCGCGCCGGACATTACATGTCCATGCCGCCCATGCCGCCCATGCCGCCGCCCATCGGGGCCGCCGGGGCGTCTTCCTTCGGCGCGTCGGCCACCATGCACTCGGTGGTCAGCAGCAGGCCGGCGACCGAAGCCGCGTTCTGCAGCGCGGTGCGGGTGACCTTGGTGGGGTCCAGGATCCCCATCTCGATCATGTCACCGTACTCGCCATTGGCCGCGTTGTAGCCGAAGTTGCCCTTGCCCTCGACCACCTTGTTCAGCACCACGCTCGGCTCGTCACCGGCGTTGGCGACGATCTGGCGCAGCGGCTCTTCGATGGCGCGCATCACCAGCTTGATGCCGGCGTCCTGGTCGTGGTTGGCACCCGTGACCTTCAGGGTGGTACGGGCACGCAGCAAGGCCACGCCGCCACCGGCGACGATGCCTTCCTCGACCGCGGCGCGCGTGGCATGCAGGGCATCCTCGACGCGGGCCTTCTTCTCCTTCATCTCGACTTCGGTGGCGGCACCGACCTTCACCACCGCCACGCCGCCGGCCAGCTTGGCCACACGCTCCTGCAGCTTCTCGCGGTCGTAATCCGAGGTGGCTTCCTCGATCTGCACGCGGATCTGCTTGACGCGGGCCTGGATGTCGTCGCCATTGCCGGCGCCGTCGATGATGGTGGTGTTTTCCTTCGCCACTTCGACTCGCTTGGCCTGGCCCAGGTCGGCCAGGGTCACCTTCTCCAGGTTCATGCCGGTTTCTTCCGACACCACCTTGCCGCCGGTGAGGATGGCAATGTCTTCCAGCATGGCCTTGCGACGGTCGCCGAAGCCCGGAGCCTTCACGGCCACGGTCTTGAGCACGCCGCGGATGCTGTTGACCACCAGCGTGGCCAGGGCCTCGCCGTCCACGTCCTCGGCGATGATCAGCAGCGGACGGCCGGACTTGGCCACCTGCTCGAGCACCGGCAGCAGGTCACGGATGTTGGAGATCTTCTTGTCGTTGAGCAGGACGTAGGGGTTGTCCAGCGTGGCGACCTGACGGTCCTGGTTGTTGATGAAATAGGGCGACAGGTAGCCGCGGTCGAACTGCATGCCCTCGACGATGTCGAGCTCGTTGTTCAGGCTCTTGCCGTCCTCGACGGTGATCACGCCTTCCTTGCCCACCTTGTCCATCGCCTCGGCGATGATCTTGCCCACGTCCTCGTCGGCGTTGGCGGAGATCGTGCCCACCTGGGCGATTTCCTTGCTGGTGGTGCAGGGCTTGGAGATCTTCTTCAGCTCTTCCACCAGCGCGGTCACGGCCTTGTCGATGCCGCGCTTGAGGTCCATCGGGTTCATGCCGGCGGCCACGTACTTCATGCCTTCGCGGGCGATGGCCTGGGCCAGCACGGTGGCGGTGGTGGTGCCGTCACCGGCGTTGTCGCTGGTCTTGGAAGCGACTTCCTTGACCATCTGCGCGCCCATGTTCTGCAGCTTGTCCTTGAGCTCGATCTCCTTGGCCACGGACACGCCGTCCTTGGTCACGGTGGGGGCGCCGAAGGAGCGCTCGAGCACCACGTTGCGGCCCTTCGGGCCCAGCGTGGCCTTGACGGCGTTGGCCAGGACGGTCACGCCTTCCATCATGCGGGCGCGGGCATCGGCGCCGAAAACAACTTCTTTTGCAGCCATCTGTGATTCTCCGGATTCAGTAGGGTGGGACGGTCGCGCGGAATTACTTCTCGATGACGGCCATCAGGTCGTCTTCGCGCATGACCATCAGTTCGTCGCCGTCGAGCTTCACGGTCTGGCCGGCGTACTTGCCGAACAGCACGCGGTCACCGACCTTGACCGCCATCGGCAGCAGCTCGCCCTTGTCGTCGCGCTTGCCGGGGCCGACCGCCAGAACTTCACCCTGATCGGGCTTCTCGGCAGCGGCGTCGGGGATGTAGATGCCGGAAGCCGTCTTGGTTTCCTGTTCCACACGCTTGACGATGACTCGATCGTGCAGGGGACGCAATTTCATGAAGGTTGCTCCTGAGGAGGTGTTCGAGGGTTCAAAACCGAGTTGTCCAACGCATGCCGCGCCCCGTGGGGCGCGGCACACCGGTGCCCTGCGGGTGGGGGGCCCCGTGCTGCCGGGCCCCAGCCATCCGCTTGTTAGCACTCAGCGGTTGCGAGTGCTAATTGTAGGGGCGAAGCGCCGGATTTCAAGACCTGCGGTCGGCGGGGTCAAGGCACCGCCTCCGGGAGCCCGGGCGGCAGAGGCCGCGCCCAGGGATTGCGGCGCCTGGGGGAGCAGCGCCGGGCGAGCCGTCAGGACTCAGCTACGCCGGCTGCTGCGGCTCATCCGACCCTGCAGGCCCAGCGCCGCCAGCACCGCACACAACGGCAGGGCCGCGGCGACCGGGTCGTACCCACGCAGCAGGGTCGCGGTCAGCACCGCCACGGCCGCGTAGATGCCAAAGGCCAGGGCCTGCCTGCGCGCCTGGAACAAGGAGCCCGGGCGCCGTTGCACCCCGACCTGCATGAACGTCATGACCATGCTGGTCAGGGTGCTGGTGAATACCACCGTGGACACGCCGTCCACGTTGATCTTGCGCGCCGCCACGCTCTGCAGGCCCATGGCCAGCGCGGTTCCCGCGACCGACAGCTGCAGCAGCGGCCCCGCCGCGGGGAAACCGCGGGACCACCACAGCAGCGTGACGCCTAGCAGCACGGCCGACTCCACGCCGAGGATATCGCGCAATTCGTGCCCCGGATCGTGTCGCTGCACCAGGGCACCGAGCGCCGCGCCTGCGATGTAGCCCGTCAGCGCGAGCAGCGAAAGCAGCGCCGCAAGCAACCGGCCCTGCCCCAGGGCCATGCCCAGCAGGGCCGTGTTGCCGGTCATCGCCGAGGTGAACACCTGGTGCAGCCGGAGAAAGGCCATCACGTCGGTGGCGCTGGCCGCGCTGGCCAGCAGGCCCAGCAGCAGGTCGCGATGATCCAGACCCTGGGCCTCCGGCATGGCGCGCTCTCAGGTGGCGATGGCGCCGCGGGCCAGGTAGCGAGAGCGCGCGCCCTTGAGCACGAACACCGCCAGGAGCGCCGCCGCGAGGTCGAGCGCGATCATGATGCCGAACACGGCCGCCCAGGATCCGCTGGCATGGTGGATCATCGCGGCGATCGGACCGCCGAGGATCGAGCCGATGCCCTGGGCCATGTACAGGATGCCGTAATTGGTGGTGGCGTGGCGCGTTCCGAAGGTGTCGGTCAGGGTCGACGGAAACAGGGAGAAGATCTCCCCCCAGCCGAAGAACACCACCCCCGACAACAGCGCGAACAGCAGCGGATCCTTGTGCAGGGCCAGCCACGCCGCCATCGCCAGGCCCTCGAGCCCGAAGGCCAGGCCCATGGTGTTCTCGCGCCCGATGCGGTCCGACAGCCAGCCGAAGAACGGACGGGTCAGTCCGTTGGCGAAGCGGTCGATGGTCAGCGCCAGCGGCAAGGCCGCCATGCCCCAGACCAGGGTGGAGGCGATGCCGAAGTCCTTGGCGAAGGCTCCCATCTGGGAAATCACCATCAGACCCGAGGTGGACATCATGGTCATCATCAGGAACATGAGCCAGAACACCGGCGAGCGCAGCATCTGCGCGGGGCTGGCGCCCGACGCCGGGACCGAGGCCGGTGCCGCCAGTTCGGTGGGCGGACGGCGAATGCCTTGCGCTGCGATCAGCCCGACCGCCCCGATCAGATACCCGAACACCGTGACCGTATGGGCGAAGCCCGAACTGGCCAGGCTGCTGGAAATCGGGAAGGTGGTAGCGATGGCGCCGAAGCCGTAGCCCGCCGCCACCACCCCCACCGCGAGCCCGCGCTGGCGCGGAAACCAGCGCACCATGAGACCGACCACGCCGACATAGATGATGCCCGTGCCGAGGCCTCCGAGCACACCGTAGCTGAGATAGAGCTGCATGTCGGTGCTGGCGCCGGCGGACAGAACCCAGCTCAGCCCGGTCATCACGGCCCCGAGCGACAACAGCAGACGAGGGCCGAAGCGGTCGACCAGCCAGCCCTGGAAGGGCGAGAAAAAGGTCTGCAGCACGATCAGGATGGAAAACGTGACCTGCAGGGTGGCGAGGCTGCCTCCCACCTGGCCCAGCAGCGGCTTGGTGAACAGCGCCCAGACGTACTGGGGGCTGGAGATGGCCATCATGCAGACCACGCCGAGCGCCAGCTGAACCCAGCGCTCCCTGCCCTGGAAGGCCGACGCACGGGGGTGGACGACCGAAGAATCGATGACACTGGACATTCGAAACTCCCTGTAGAACCGAGCCGGTGGAATGAGGCGAAGGACGCGAGCCCGCGACGCCGGCTCGTACACGGTGTCCGGGACGCCTGCCGAACGGAAGATGCGAGACGGAAGATGCAAGACCCGGGCCAGGAGCCGCGAGCCGCTCCACGAGCACGCATGCGGGCCCGCGCAGCGAAAACGTCGAGCCGGAGCCACGCGCCGGGGGACATCGTGGTGCGGACGGGTCCCCGCAAGGGGGAGTCGCGCACCAGGAGGGCGCGTCCCGGATCAGGGCTCGGACCGTGGCCCGGTGGCCCGCTGTTCGAACAGAGCCTTGCGGATGATGGCGTGCACGCCGACGTTTCCGTCGACCACCTGTGTGATGCCGAAATCGACCGCCACCGACATCAGGGAGATGGCCTCGTCCTCGCTGAGCCCCTGGGAGCTCATGAGAAAGCGCCGGGTCTTGTGAAAGGCATCGCGCATGGCCAGGTCCAGGGAGGATTTCTCGTAGACCTCGCTGGCAGCCCTTTCGCCGAATTCCCGCAGGTACTGTGGATGGCTGAAGCCATGCAGGACCCACTCGGACTCGGTCTCCAGCAGCGGGTAGTCGATGTCCGCGAAAGGCTGGCCCGCCAGGTCCCCGGCCTTGTGCAAGTGCACCTGGAACACGCCGGTGAGTGAGCACTCGATGGCGGTTCCGCAAAGCTCGGAATCACCCTGCGATGCATGCGGATCGCCGATCGACAGCAGTGCCCCGTCGACGGCCACGCGCAGATAGACCGTCGAGCCCTTGCCCACGCGCCAGTTGTCGATATTGCCCCCGAAGTACGCCGGAGGAATCGAATCCACCATGCCGCCTTCGGCTGGCGCCACGGCGATCACCCCGAAATGAGGCCGCACCGGGATCGTGACCCCGCGAAGCACCTGGTGGTTCTCCTGAATGCTGGATCGATCCACCGGCACTCCCGGGTAGTCGATGGTCGGATGCCACACCCCCGCCGGATCGCGTTGCGGAACCCAGCGGTAGCTGTAGACGGCTCGGGCACAGGCGCAGCCCTCGCCGCGCGCGGGCCAGTCCACCTCGTAGATGGTCACGACCTCGCGCGGCCTGGGCTCGGTGAGCAATTCCTTGTAATGAAAGCCCCACCATGTCGCGGCATTGCTGCCGAACACTCGCCCCGCGAAGCGCGCGTTCGCGGACAGACGCGGCAGCACGTCGAGAATGCGCAACTCCAGGATGTCCCCAGGTTCGGCCCCCTTCACATGAATGGGACCGGTGCAGATGTGCACGCCGAAGCCCTCGCCGCATCCACGCCCGTAGATCGAGGCATCCGCGGGCCCCGCCCCCCGCCTGTCGACGTTCTTCTGATCCTTGGTCCAGTGGAACACGCTTTGCGCGCCCGAGTCGCCCTGGATCATGCGTTCGTGGTCGTCGTAGGCATGCTGGGTCAGGGTCTCGACGGTCACGAGGTCTCCGGCTTCGACCCGCAGCACCGGGGGAAGCGAGTGGCTGAAATAGCCCCAGTGCACCGTATGGCGGTTGGCGCAGAGATGGTGATGACGCACCCCCTGCGAACGCTCGGGCTCCGGCACGGGCACCCGGGGCACGAGCGCGGGAGATTCGCATGCAGGCGCAGGCACCGGGCCGGCATGGCGACCCGGGCGACCCCGGTGCGCCACCGACTGCAGGCTCTGGCGGCTGGCCAGGCTGGCCTGTTCGCGGTATTGGCGTGGCGACAGGCCGAAGTGCTCGCGGAAGGCATGGCTGAAATGAGCGGGATCGTTGAAGCCCCAGCGATAACAGATGTCGGAAATCGACAGGTGGCCGTAGGAGCCGTTCCCGAGGTCACCGCGACAGCGCTCGAGGCGCCGGGCGCGCACATGCGAGGAGAAGGTCCTGCCGCTGGCCTCGAAGAGTTTTTGCAGGGTCCTGGGCGATACCCGTTCACGCCGCGCCATGTCGGCCAGGCTCAGCGCGGGGTCGGCCAGGTGGGAGTCGACGTGGCGCAGGATCCTGTGCAGCAAGGCCGCCTGCGGAGCCCGCAGGCCCTGCTGCGCGGCCGTAACGACCTCGCTGGCCAGGCTGGCCGCCAGGATCTCCGGAAGGCTCTGCTCCAGCGAAGGCCATTGCGCCGCGTCGAGGCCATCCAGCGAATCGGCCAGCGCGCCCAGGGTGCTGGACAGCACATGGGCCATGCCGTGACGCCCGCAAAGTCGCCCGGAACTGGCTCGCAAGGGCCCCGCCAGGCGTGACTTCCAGGTCTCGGCAGGCATGCGCAGCATGAACTGGCGGAAATCCCCGTCGAAGCGCAACTCCACTTCGGCGCGCGACGTGCCGTACACCATGTCGCCAGGCTCGAGCTCCTGGGTCCGACCGCCTTCCTGCAGGCGTGCCGGGCCCGCCAGGTGCAGGCACAGCCACAACTCCTGCGCAGGCGCGGCGTGGCGCTCCAGGCACTGGGCCGAGGAGTGGATAGCGGCCATGGCAATGCCCAGCGGAGAGCACGCGGCCAGCATGGTGGCATGCAAGGGCTCCCGTGCCGGCTCCACGCGCGCGCGAAGATGGTGCGGCTGCAGGGCTTCGCGCCACTTTTCGGGGCGCTCCTGCACCGGATAGGGGTCGGTCGTGAAAAGCTCGGTGTGCACCTGGGTTCGCTCCCGCGTTCGGGAGAGACGAACCGCAAGAAGCGTGCCCCTGAGGGGCCGACCCCGGGCGCGGCGGATCGGCCGGGGTCCGGCTCAGGCTGTGCGCTTCGGGGCGAACAGCCCCCGCGGCATCTTGCAATGCACGCCCTGCTTGCCATCCACCACCTGGGTCACCCCGAAATCAGCCCCCACGCTCATCAGCGAATAGGCGTCGTCGCGGCTCAGGCCATGCCGATCGACCAGCAGTTGCAGCATGTCCCTGGCGGCATGGCGCATGGCCACGTCGAGGTCCTCGTCGAAGCCATGCACGATCCACATCTCGGAGGTCTCCAGCAGGGGCGACGGAAAATGGAAATCCTTGCGCACCACCACCTGGAACACCACATTGAGCGAGGCCTCGATCGCCGTTCCACTGATCTCGCCGTCCCCCTGGGAGATATGCGGATCGCCGACGGAGAACAGCGCGCCCGGAACCGCCACGGGGTAGTACATGGTCGAGCCCGCGCCGATGCGCCAATTGTCGATGTTGCCGCCATGGGCCCCTGGGGGCACCGTGCTGACGCGCCCCATGGCGTCGGGGGCCACCCCCGCGGTTCCCAGATGCGGACGCACCGGCACCCGCACGCCGGAGAGCGCGGGCTGGCAGCTGCAGCTGGCGCGGGAGGTGATGCGGCCTGGCACCAGGTACTTCCCGGGATAGTCGTAGGCGAACAAGGCGCTGGCGGTATGGCACTGCTCGTCGAGCTCGTAGATGGTCACGCGTTCCTTCGCGCCGAGTTCCTCGTACAGGTGTCCCCAGTGCGCGGCCAGGTTGGACCCATAGCGAAAGCGGGGCAGCATCTGCAGGTAGCGCACCTCCAGCATGTCCCCGGGCCTCGCGTCCTCCACGTGGATGGGTCCGGTCATCAGGTGCACGCCGGGTTGGCGGTCCTGCTCGGGAATGCTGGCATACAGCGTGCGCAGAGCCTCGTCCATCATCAGATCGGGAGCGTCGCCGGCGTGATGGGTCACGGCCTCGGCGCGCACGAAGTCCCCGCTGCGCACATGCAGAACGGGGGCCAGTGCGGCATCGAAATATCCCCAGTGGACATTGCGGGGAAGGGCTGGCAGATCATGCAACATGGAGTCTCCGTGAACGACGGTCAGGAAGGGGACAGGGGGTGGAGTCGAGAAGCCGGCCTCTCAGGCGGGCGCTCCCGACAACTGGCCGGCGGCCATCACCCGAATGAATCGCGAGGTCAAGGCGTGGCTGGGCGCGTGGAGTACCGTATGGGCTGGCCCCTCCTCGACGATGCGGCCCTGCGCGAGAAAGACGACGCGATCGGCCACCTCCTCGGCGAAGCGCAACTGGTGGGTGGAAATCAGCATGGTCAGACCCTCCTCGCGCGCAAGGCGCCGGATGACCTCCAGCACTTCCCCCACCATTTCCGGATCCAGCGCGGAGGTGGGCTCGTCCAGCAGCAGCACCCTGGGCCGCGGCGCGATGGCACGCGCGATGGCCACGCGCTGCTGCTGTCCTCCCGAAAGATGCCTGGGCAGGGCTTCGGCGCGGTCCGCCAGGCCGACCCGATCCAGCAACTCCTGGGCCCGCGCATCGGCTTCGCGGGCGGACCAGCCGAGCACCCATCGCAGGGGCCCGGCGATGTTCTCGCGGGCGCTGACATGGGCAAACAGGTTGAAGTGCTGGAACACCATGCCCACGCCAAGCTCCACCCGCTGACGAGCCACGGCGCTGGGGCCCAGCACGACGCCGCCGGGGCTCATGCCCATGCGGTGTCCGCCGATGAGCACGGTTCCGCTGTCCCAGACCTCGAGGCGATTCAGGCATCGCAGCAGGGTGCTCTTGCCGGAGCCGCTGGGACCCAGCAGCGCCACCACCTCGCCGGAGTGCACCCGCAGATCCAGTTCGCTGAAGATGCGGTGCTCGCCGTAGCTCTTGCTCAGCCCCCGGAGCTCCAGGGCGATGGGAGCCGAGGCCAGACGTTGCGCGCGCTGCTGGCGGTCGATCGCCACGCCGCAGGAGCGGGAAGGATCCTCCGGCGTCGTCGCGCGGGGCGCAGGCTGCGCGAGATCGCGCGGCCTGCGCCACCAGGCGGCCCCGCGCAGGCGACGCGCCAGCCCGCGCATCGAGCCCGTGGCCTGGCGATCGAGATCGAGCACGCGTTCGGCGCCGAGCTGCAGCAGGGAGACGCTCCCGGTCAGGACCAGGTAGAGCAGTCCCGACGCGAAAAACACGGAGAAGAAGTCGAAAGTCGATGAGGCCAGCTGGGTACTGCGCAGGGTCAGCTCCTGCACCGAGATGAAGGACGCCAGGGAGGAGTTTTTCAGGGCGCTCACCGCCTCGTTGCCAAAGGCGGGGATCATGGTTCGAATCGCCTGGGGCGCAACCACATGGCGCATCAGCACCCGCCCGGGCATGCCCAGCGCCCGCCCGGCGAGCACCTGACCCCGGTCGACACCCAGGATGCCCGAGCGCAGGATCTCGGCGATGAAGGGGGCTTCGTTCGCCGCCAGTGCGACGCCGGCCGAGGCCACCGCGCTCCAGCGAACGCCGAAATGAGGCAGCGCGTCGTAGACGAACACCATTTGCAGGATCAGCGGCGTGCCACGAAACACCACCGTGTAGCCTCGAGCCAGCGCCGCCAGCCCTTTCTGGCCGGACAGCTGCATGGCCGCCAGCACGATGCCCGCCCCCAGGCCACCGGCCAATCCGTAGGCCGTGACCGCCAGGGTCAGCGCGATGCCGTGCAGCAGGTAAGCCAGGCTCAGGTAGTGGAAGAAGAGTGCCACGCCGCCTCCCCGCTCACTGCGCGGTCACGAGCGTCGGCGCTTCGACCGCACCCTGGTCGAGGCCCCACTTGCGCATCAGCGTGGCCTGCGCACCGGAGGTCTGCAAGGCCTTCAGCGCGGCCATCATGGCGTCGCGCAAGGCGTGGTTCCCCTGCGGCACGGCGATCCCGATGTGGTACGGCAGGGTCACTGCGACCGCCTTGCTCAATTGCGTCGGGTAGGCCTTGACGGCCTGGTCGACCGTGTTCACATCGTTGATGTAGGTGTCGGCCCTTCCGGCGAGCACGGCCTGGATGCACGCCGCGTTGTTGTCATAGAGCTGGACCTTCGGCGCCGGCTTGCCGGCGGCCTTGCAGGCGGCGGCCAGGTTCTGCACCAGCGGAACCTCGACGAAGCCCGTGTTCTCGGCGGCCGTCATGCCGCACAGCGACTGGTTGATGCCGCTGATTTTCTTGGGGTTGTCCTTGGCGACGAGCACTCCGTCGAACACCTTGGAATAGGTGATGAAGTCGGCGGCCTTGGCCCGCTCCTTGGTGGCGTAGATGTCGGAGATCACGAAGTCCGCACGACCGCTTTGCAGGGTGGGGAGCAAGGCGGCAAAGGCCACCGGCGTGTACTTCACCGAAAAGCCCAGGCATTTGCCCAGGGATTCAGCCAGGTCCACGTCGAAGCCGATGTAGCGACTCGGATCCTTCGGATCCAGCGCCTCGTAGCCGGGGGTGTGCGGATTCAGGGCGTCCACCAGGGTCTTGCCCTGGAACTGCGGGTACTGCTTCTGCAGCGCCGCGCAAAGCCCGCCCGGATCGGGCTCGGCCGCCTGGGCGATGGCCAGATGGCCCAGCCAGGCGGCGGCGCCCACGGCGGCGCAGGCTGCCAGGCGGCGCCAGGCGCGGGATCTTGCCGGGCCCGGCTGCGCCGGGGCGGGGTGTTGCAACATCGCGGTGGACATGAGGACTTCTCCGGTCAGGGAAACAAGGGGGTGGAGGACGGATCTCCTTCGATCCGGATCCCCGGGCCTTGGAGCGTGCGCCGCCTTGAGACCCATGCTAGGAACGCTCCTCGGGAATCGCTTGTGTCGCAACGCACAATCTGTTGTGCAAAACCGCATGCTTTGCGCGGGGCCGCAGCCCGCCTTCCTCTGGCGAGGGGTGAATCGCTGGCTTGCGCGACGTCCGGAGGTGTCTTGTGCAGGCGCAGCACGGGTTCTTAGCATGGGCTCCGCGGCGCCATGCCCCCGCGCCGCAGAGCCACCCAAGGACCCGATTGCCATGCCCATGACCTTTCACATGATCGGCGGCGCGCCCGACCCGGTCGCGCCCTTCAGCCATGCCGTCGAATCCGATGGATGGGTGTTCATCACGGGCCAGATGCCCTTCACCGGGAGCTCGGTGGAGTCGGCCTACCCGCCGGGCATCGAGGCCCAGACCCACCAGGTCATGCACAACCTGGGCGTGGTCCTGGCAGGCTGTGGCCTGAGCCTGGCCGACGTGGTGTGCGTGCGCGTGTACCTCCGCGCCTTCGACAGCGACTACGAGGCCATGAATCGGGTGTACGCCAGCTACTTCCCGGCCCAGCGCCGGCCGGCACGCACCTGCATCGGCGTGACGGGCCTGGCCAAGGGCGCCCTCATCGAGATCGACATGGTGGCGCGACGCGCCTGCGCGCAGGGCTAGTCGTGTCCTGCCAGGACAGGAATGTCCCCCTTGACGGCGGCCTACATTTCCACGATTATTGAATCATGGAAACATTGACCGCAGCAGAGCTCCTGGCCGCCCTGGGCCATGAATCGCGCCTGTCCATCTACCGACTGCTGGTGCAGGCGGGGCCGCAGGGGCTGCACGCCGGCGCCATCGGCGAGAGCCTGGGCCTGCCGGCCCCCACCCTATCCTTCCACCTCGCGCACCTGAGCCGGGTCGGCCTCGCACGCCGACGGCAGGAGGGGCGATTCGCCATCTATGCGGCCGACTTCCCCGTGATGAACGAGCTGATCGGATTCCTGAGCGCCAATTGCTGCGGCGGCAACCCCTGCCTGTCCGCGCTCGGCTCCCCGGTCTCCGACGTCTCGCAGGCCTGCCAGGCCTGCGAGCCCCCCGCCGGAGCCATCGAATGACCCCCTCCATACGCAACGTGCTCGTGCTGTGCACCGGCAATTCCTGCCGCTCGCAGATGGCCGAGGCGATACTGAACCATGAGCTTGCCGGGATGGTGCGCGCGAGCTCGGCCGGCATCCGCCCGCAGCCCCAGGTGGCCGACGGGGCCGTCGAGGCGCTGCGCCTGGCCGGACTCCCCACCGAGGATCTGTACCCGAAGGATCTGGACACCCTGATCGACCAGCCCTTCGACCTGGTGGTCACCGTGTGCGACAACGCCCGCGAGGCCTGCCCGGTGTTTCCTCGCCCCGTGCCCAGCATCCACCTGCCCTTCCATGACCCGCACGGCGAGCCGCTGGAGAGTTTCCTGCGCGTGCGCGACGACATCCGCGCCCGCCTGGTGCCCGCGGTGCGCGAGGCGATGGGCCTGGAGTCACCGGCATCATGAGCGCGCAGTGCGAGGCCGTGGCGCGTGGAGCCGGCAGCGCGCCGATGAGCGTGTTCGAGCGCTGGCTCACGCTGTGGGTGTTCCTGTGCATCGTTGCCGGCATCGTGCTGGGGCAGCGGATGCCCGGCCCGTTCCAGTGGCTGGGCCGGCTGGAGCTGGCCCAGGTCAACCTTCCGGTCGGGCTGCTGATCTGGGTGATGATCATTCCCATGCTGATGAAGGTGGACTTCCGCGCGCTGCACGAGGTGCGGCGGCATGTGCGCGGCATCGGCATCACCCTGGGGATCAACTGGCTGGTCAAGCCCTTCTCGATGGCCCTGCTGGGCTGGCTGTTCATCCGTCACCTGTTCGCGCCCTGGCTGCCGGCCGCGCAGATCGACTCCTACATCGCCGGGCTGATCCTGCTGGCGGCGGCCCCCTGCACGGCCATGGTGTTCGTCTGGAGCCGGCTGTCCGGCGGCGACCCGCTGTTCACCCTGTCGCAGGTGGCCTTGAACGATTCCATCATGGTCTTCGCCTTCGCGCCCATCGTCGCGCTGCTGCTCGGCATCTCGGCCATCCACGTGCCCTGGGCCACCCTGCTGTTCTCGGTGCTGATGTACATCCTGGTTCCGCTGACGCTGGCGCAGGCCTGGCGCGCGCTGCTGCTGCGCCGCGGCCAGGCGGCCTTCGACGCTGCGCTTGGGCGCATCGGGCCCTGGTCCATGGCCGCGCTGCTGGCCACGCTGGTGCTGCTGTTCGCCTTCCAGGGGCCGGCCATCGAGGCGCAGCCGCTGGTCATCGCCTTGCTGGCGGTGCCCATCCTGATCCAGGTCTTGTTCAACTCCGGGCTGGCCTACGTGCTGAACCGCGCCGTCGGCGAGCAGCATGCCATCGCCTGCCCCTCGGCGCTGATCGGCGCCAGCAATTTCTTCGAACTGGCGGTGGCCGCGGCCATCAGCCTGTTCGGCTTTCAGTCGGGAGCGGCGCTGGCCACCGTGGTGGGCGTGCTGATCGAGGTCCCCGTGATGCTGCTGGTGGTCCGCCTGGTCGGGGCCACGCGTGGCTGGTACGAGCAAGGAGGAGCAAGGGCATGAAACGCTTTCACGTGCATGCGCACGTCGATGACCTGGCGGCCAGCATCGCCTTCTACACCCGGCTGTTCGGCGTCGAGCCGACCCGGGTCGAGGCCGACTACGCGAAGTGGATGATCGAGGATCCCCGCCTGAATTTCGCCATCTCGACCCGAGGCGCCAGCGCCGGCATCGACCACCTGGGCATCCAGGCCGACACCGAGGAGGAGCTCGCCGAGCTCAAGGAGCGGGCCGGCGCCGCGGACGCCGCGCTGCTCGACGAAGGGGCCACCACCTGCTGCTACGCGCGCAGCGAAAAGCACTGGGTCACCGACCCGCAGGGCATCGCGTGGGAGCATTACCGCACGCTGGGCAGCATCCCGGTGTTCCGCGAAACCGCTCAGGACGCGCCCGCCGCGGCCTGCTGCAGCCCCGCCAGCGAAACCCGCGCCTGCTGCACGCCGCAGACGCAGGCGCAGCCGGGGCGCTGCTGCTGAAGACCATGCCGAAGCCCGGGAACGCCCCGGTCGAGTCCGTCGCGGAGTCCGTCGCGGAGTCCGTCGCGGAGTCCGTCGCGGAGTCCGTCGCGAATGCCGGCGCGGATGCCGGCTTCGACTGCGTGCTGCGCGCATGGCAGGCGCACGAGGCCGAACTGCTGGGATTCCTGGCCCACCACGCCTCCGACGCCGACGCCGCGCAGGACCTGCTGCAGGAGGTGTTCGTCAAGGCCCTGCGCCAGGGCCGGGGCTTTTGCAGCCTGGACAAGCCCCGCGCCTGGCTGTTCCAGGTCGCGCGCCATGCGCTGGTCGACGCGGGGCGCCTGCGCCACCCGAGCGTGGAGCTTCCCGAGGATCTGCCCGCGCAGCCTGCCGAAGAACGCGCGCCGGTGGAGGCACTCGACGCCTGCATCGCGCGCAACCTGCCCTTTCTCGGCGACGAGGACCGCGACATCGTGCAGCGCTGCGACCTCGACGGGCTGACGGTGCGCGGCTACGCCGAAGCGGCCGGACTCAGCCTGCCGGCGGCCAAGGCTCGATTGCTGCGCGCACGAAAGCGCCTGCGCGAGGCCCTGGTCGAGCGCTGCGGCGTGCGTTTCGATCCTGACGGCAGCGTGTGCTGCCACACCGGGCCGGACGGCGCCTGAAGGAGCGCTTCGGGCCGGGGCCGGACCGGGAATCGCGAACAGGTTGTGGGTCGGGCGGCGTGCATCCTTTTCGGGAATGGTTCGTCTTCCAGGACAGAGAGTTTCCGTCCCGAGGCCATGATGAACCACCCTGCTTCCTCCCCACCCACCGGCGCTGCCGGCCCCATCGCCGGATGGGGCTCGCGCGGCGCGGCGCTGCGCGCCTGGCTGCCAGCCGTGCTGTACGTGGGTGCCTGGTTTGCCCTGTACTGGATGCTGGAGCCGGCAAGCGCCGGCTTCACCCGCTGGATCGCCGGTGCCGCGCACATCGCGCCGGGCAGCCATCTGTACGCAGCCCTGGCCTTCCTGGTCTTCGAAGTGCCCAAGGTGCTGATGCTGCTCGCGCTGATCGTGTTCGCGGTCGGGGTGCTGCAGAGCTTCTTCACCCCCGAGAAGACCCGCGCATTGCTGGCCGGCAGGCGCCAGGGCGCCGGCAACGTGCTGGCCGCGGGGCTGGGCATCGTCACGCCCTTCTGCTCCTGCTCCGCCGTGCCGCTGTTCATCGGATTTCTCACGGCCGGGGTCCCGCTGGGAGTGACCTTCTCCTTCCTGGTGTCGGCGCCCATGGTCAACGAAGTCGCGCTGGCGCTGCTGTACGGCATGTTCGGCTGGCGCATCGCGCTGCTGTACCTGGGGATGGGCCTGCTGGTGGCCATCGCCGCGGGACTGGTGATCGGGCGCATGAACCCGGTGCACCTGGTCGAGCCGTGGGTGTTCGAGATCCCCGCTTCCGAAGGCATCGAGCAGCGCATGGACTGGCAGGCGCGATTCGCCCAGGGCTTTCGCCACGTGCGGGACATCGTGCTCAAGGTTGCGCCGTACATCGTCGCCGGTGTGGGCGTGGGGGCGTGGATCCACGGCTATGTGCCGCAGGACTTCATGGCCCATCTCATGGGCAAGGGTGCCTGGTGGTCGGTACCACTGGCCGTGCTGATCGGCGTGCCCATGTATTCCAACGCGGCGGGCATCATCCCGGTGGTGCAGGCGCTGCTGGGCAAGGGCGCGGCACTGGGTACGACCCTGGCCTTCATGATGTCGGTGACAGCGCTGTCGGCACCCGAATTCCTGATCCTGAAGAAGGTCATGAAGCCCAGGCTGATCGCGCTGTTCGCGGCGGTGGTGGCCGCGGGCATCGTGTCGGTCGGCTACATGTTCAACGCGATCATGTAAGGTCGCCGCCCTTCCGACGGACTCAGGCGCGCGGCGTGGCCGCGGCGGCAGCCGCGTCGTCGAGTTGGTCTGCGCGCCGTCGTGCGGGGCGCTGCTCGAGCAGCGCGCAATAGGCCTCGAAGGCCGGGCGCTTCTCGATGGTGCCGAAACGCAATCCGAAGCCCAGGTGCGAACCCACGTACACATCGGCGGCGCTGAAGTCCTCGCCGAGCAGGTAGGGAGAGCGCGAGCTGACGGCGCCCTCCAGGGCATCCAGCGCCTCCTCGTAGCTGCCGTAGCCGATCATCCCCTTGCGCTCGGGCGGGACCACGAATCCGAGCGCGCGGTTCGATACGGCAGCCTCGAGCGGCCCCGCCGCGAAAAACAACCAGCGGTAGTAGGCACCGCGCAGGCTCGAATCGCGGGCAGGGGCCAGCCCCCTTGCGGCAAAGGCATCGGCCAGGTAGGCGCAGATGGCGGCGACCTCCGTGACCACCACGTCGCCGTGACGCAAGGCGGGCACCTTGCCCATCGGATTGAGCGCGAGGTACTCGGGTGCCTTCATCGAGCCGCCGTACTCCAGCAACACCGTCCGGTAGGCTGCCCCGACTTCCTCGAGCATCCAGCGCACGATTCTTCCGCGCGACCGCGGATGGGTGTAGAACACGAGTTCCTGATCGGCCATGGTCTTGCGCTCCCTTGTGGAAATCCAGTGTACGGCGCGCCTGGACGCGGGGCACGCTCTGGGCTCTCAAGCCAGGACTGCCGCATGCGGCGGGGACCGAGGGATCTTTGAGTACGAGGAGGAGGAGCCAATCATGAGCCAGGATTTCAGCAGCATTCGTGATCACTATTCGGCAAAAGGGCTCCTGGATCGCATCCGTGCGGCGCTCGCCACCCTCGGACCCGAGCATCAAGCCCTGACGCCGCGGCAGCTCGGCGCCATGGATCAGTTCCACACGCGCGGGCATGCCGCGACCGCCGAACTGGCGGAACTGGCCGGCATCGAGCCCCGGCATCGGGTGCTGGACCTGGGATGCGGCATCGGCGGCCCGGCGCGCATGCTGGCCGAAAGCCGAGGCTGCCGGGTCACCGGGGTGGATCTCAGCGAAGGCTTCATCGAAGCGGCACGCTACCTGAGCCTGCGCACCGGGCAGGAGCAGCGCGTGGAATTCCATTGCGCGAGCGCACTCGCGCTGAGCGTCCCCGACGCAAGTTTCGACGTGGTGCTGCTGCAGCACGTGGCGATGAACATCGCGGACCGGGAGCGCCTGTACCGGGAGGTCCGTCGCGTGCTTGCCCCGGGCGGGCGCTTCGCCACCTACGACGTGGTTCGCGGCGAGGGCGAGCCGCACTACCCCGCGCCGTGGGCGCATGATCCCCAGGACAGCTTCCTGCTCGACGCCGGGGCGACGCGCCAGGCCATCGAGGCCTGCGGCCTGCGCGCGCTGACCTGGCGCGACGACACACCCGCCGCCCGGGACTGGGCCGCGCAGCTCAAGGCCGCGGCGGCCGCGTCCTCCAGACCCTCCACGCCAGGGCTCGGCGTGGTGATGGGGCCGGACTTCCCCGTGATGGCGGGCAACCATGCCCGCAACCTGCTGGAAGGGCGGGTGGGCGTGTGGATGGGGGTGTTCGAGGCCGGCTAGAACGACGTGCGCAGGCCGAGGTCCAGCCCGTTGGCGGACTGGCCGTAGCTGCCGGCGAAGGTGTTGGTGGCGTCATGCACCCCATAGGCGGCGGCGCTGCCGTTGGAGACGTGGCTGAGCCCGCCGTAGAGCATCGTGGAGCGCGACAGCGAGTACTGGTAGCCCACGCCGATCAGGCTGGCCTGGCTGGAAGCCACTTCCTGGTTGTCGGTGTGGGAGTACGACAGGTTGAACTGGCCTCGCCCCATGGGTACCGCCGCGCCCAGCATCCAGAAGCGGTTGTCCAGGGCCGCGGTGGAGGCCTTCACCGGCATGAAGGTCGAGCCGGGG
>JAKBBP010000109.1 GCA_021808445.1 Pseudomonadota bacterium | reverse complement strand
ACCCACGCTGCCGTAATCGTTGAAGCCGAACTCACCGTAGAAATTGCACTCGTTGCCCAGACGGTAGTGCCCGGCGTCGACTCCCGGAAGGTTGTAGCACTGGCGCGCAGGGCCGCCGTTGGAGCTGTTGCTCGAGGTGCCGGGGCCGGCGCGGAAGTAGCCGCCGAAATTGAAGGTGTCCGCGTGCGCGGCACCCATGCCCAGGCCCAGCGTCAGCGCCAGCGCCAGTGGAAGGGGACGAAGGGGGCGAAGGGCGCGAAGGGGGCGAAGGGGGCGATTCGATCCATGGTTCATGTCGGGTTGTCTCCTCAAGGTGTGTGCGGCCCCTGCAGGGCGTGCAAGGCCCGTTCGGCGTGCTGGATCACCCCCGGGTTGGAATGGTTCTGGGAAGAACGGAAGTGATGCACGCAGCGCAATTGTTCACTTCCAGCAGGCTGTGGGTTCACCGGGTATTTCCCGAACAACATCGCGGAACATCGGTGGTAAGTCGCTGACATCATGAAGAAAAACCGGACTTTCCCGGTCCGTGGCCGATTAGGTATTTTCCCGGATCTGGTGTCGGTAGGTAGAACAAAGAGCTAATATCCGGCACAAATGTTCATGCTGCTCGTGTGCTGACCGAGCAGGCCCCCTTGCCCCACTTCCCGGAGATGCCCGTGATCAACATCGCCCCCAGCGGCCTGGCCGCCGACCTTCAGAACCGCGCGCAGTCCGGCCGGCCGATACGCATCGGCGTCGTGGGCTCGGGCATGATGGGCGGCGACATCGTCACCCAGGTCCTGCACATGCAGGGCATCGTCGTGGCGGCCATCGCCGACCTGTCCATCCCCGCCGCCACGCGGGCGCTGGCCGAGGCGGGCAGGCGCGAGGACGAGTGGAGGGTCGTGGACAGCCAGGGCGCGCTGGACCAGGCCATGCTCGATGGCTACGTCGGCGTCACCCAGGATGCCGGGCTGGTGTGCCGCAGCGGCCTGATCGACGTCGTGGTCGACGCCACGGGCAAGCCCGCCGTGGGCGCGGAGATCGGCCTGCTGGCCATGGAGCATGGCAAGCACCTGGTGATGATGAACGTGGAGGCCGACGTCACCATCGGCGCCTACCTCAAGCGCGAGGCGGATCGCCTCGGCGTGGTGTACTCCCTCGGCGCGGGCGATGAGCCGAGCTCGACCATCGAGCTGATCCAGTTCGTCAGCGCCCTGGGCTACCCGGTGATCGCGGCGGGCAAGGGCAAGAACAACCCGCTGAACGTCGACGCCACGCCGGACGACTACGCCGAGGAAGCGAAGTCCAAGCACCTCAATCCGCGCATGCTGGTCGAGTTCGTGGACGGTTCCAAGACCGCCGTGGAAATGTCCGCCATCGCCAACGCCACCGGGCTGGTGCCCGACATTCCCGGCATGCACGGGCCCAACGTCGGACTGGACCAGCTGCACCGGGTGCTGTGCCCGCGCGAGGACGGGGGCGTGCTGACCCGCAAGGGCGTGGTGGACTACACCATCGGCAAGGGGGTCGCCCCCGGCGTGTTCGTGGTCGCGGAAATGGCCCATCCGCGGCTGCGCGAGCGCATGGACTACCTGCAACTGGGCAAGGGGCCTTACTACACCTTCTACCGCCCCTACCACCTGTGCAGCCTCGAGGTTCCCCTGACCTGCGCGCGCGCCGTGCTGTACGGCCGCGCCGACATGGCCCCGCTGCCTCGTCCCTCCGCCGAGGTCTGCGCCGTCGCCAAGCGCGACCTGCAGCCCGGCGAGCGCCTGGATGCCATCGGCGAGTACACCTACCGGGCCTGGGCCATGCAGGCCGACGCGGCCCGGCGCGAGCAGGCGATTCCCTGCGGGCTGCTGGAAGGCGGGCGGGTGCTGCAGGCGGTGCGACGCGGCGAACTGCTGACCTACAAGAACGCCGCCGTCGACCCGGCGGCGCGCATCGTCGAACTGCGCCGGCGCCAGGACGCCATGCTGGCCGGCGACATCGGAGCCGCGGCATGAACCACTCGAGCCCGGAGCTCATGACCCGCCAGCTCCACGCCCGCTTCGACACCGAAGCCCTGATGCGCGTGCTGCGGCAGATGCTGCTGATCCGCCAATTCGAGGAAGGCGCCGAGCAGGCCTACATGCGAGGCCTGGTGCACGGAACCATGCACCTGTCCATCGGCCAGGAAGCCAGTGCGACCGGAGTGTGCTCGGCGCTGCAGCCCGAGGACTACATCACCTCCACCCACCGCGGCCATGGGCATTGCATCGCCAAGGGCGCGGATCCCAAGTTCATGTTCGCCGAGTTCTTCGGCCGGGACACCGGCTACTGCCGGGGGCGCGGAGGCTCGATGCACATCGCCGACGTGGCCAGCGGCAACCTGGGGGCCAACGGCATCGTCGGAGGCGGCATTCCCATCGCCGTGGGAGCTGCGCTGGCCCTCAAGCAGACCGGGCGCGCGCAGGTCGTGGCCAGCTTTTTCGGGGACGGCGCCAACAACGAGGGGGCCTTCCACGAAAGCCTGAACATGGCGGGCCTGTGGAAGCTTCCCGTGGTGTTCATCTGCGAGAACAACCGCTACGGCATGTCCACGTCCATCGAGCGCTCCACCGCGGTGGAGCGCGTCGCGCAGCGCGCCGCGGCCTACGGCATGCCGGGCGTGACCGTGGACGGCAATGACTTCTTCGCCGTCGCCGACGCGGCCTTCGAGGCGGTCGAGCGCGCGCGCTCCGGGCAGGGGCCGAGCCTGCTGGAGTGCATCACCTACCGGCATCGCGGCCACTCCAAGAGCGACCGCAACCGCTACCGCACCAAGGAGGAAATCGAGTCCTGGCTCGCCCGCGACCCCATCGAGCGCTTCAAGCAGCAATTGCTCGACTCCGGCCTGGCGGACGCGCGCCAGATCGCCGCCGTGCACCGGGAGGTCGCGGCGCAGATCGAGGAAGCCATCGAGTTCGCCAAGTCCAGCCCGGAGCCCAGCATCGAACACCTGACCGATTTTGTCTACAGCCCCAGCCAGGGAGCGCCCGAACATGGCCGCTGAAGTCCGCGAATTGAGCTACGCGCAAGCGATCCAGGAAGCCCTGTCCATCGCCATGGAGCGCGACGAGCGCGTGTTCCTGATGGGCGAGGACATCGGGGTCTACGGCGGAGCCTTCCAGGTCACCGGGGACCTGGTGCATCGCTTCGGCGAATCCCGCGTGATCGACACCCCGATCTCGGAACTCGGCGGAGCCGGGGTGGCCGTGGGCGCGGCGCTGCTGGGCCGGCGCCCGGTGTTCGAATTCCAGTTCTCCGACTTCGCCGCGCTGGCCATGGAACAGATCGTGAACCAGGCCGCCAAAATCCGCTACATGCTCGGAGGCAAGGCCTCCGTGCCCCTGGTCATGCGCTTTCCCAGCGGCTCGGGCACGGGCGCGGCCGCGCAGCACAGCCAGAGCCTGGAGTCCTGGTTCGCCCATGTGCCGGGCCTGAAGGTCGTGCAGCCCTCCACCCCCCACGATGCCAAGGGCATGCTGCTCGCCGCCATCGAGGACCCGGACCCGGTGATGTTCTTCGAGCACAAGCTGCTCTACAAGATGAAGGGGCCGGTTCCCGAGGGCTACTACACCGAGCCGCTGCACGAGGCCCGGGTGCGCCGCGAGGGCAGCCACATCACCATCGCCGCCACCTCCATCATGGTGCATCGCGCGCTGGCCGCCGCGTCCGAGCTCGAAACCCAGGGCATCAGCGCCGAGGTCGTGGACCTGCGCAGCCTGCGCCCCATGGACCCTCGCACCCTCATCGACAGCGTGAGCAAGACCACCCGTCTGCTGTGTGTCTACGAAGGCACGAAGGAACTGGGCATCGGGGCCGAGGTCAGCGCGATGATCGCCGAGAGCGAGGCCTTCGACCGGCTCGACGCGCCGATCCTGCGCCTGGGCGGTGCCAACTGCC
>JAKBBP010000051.1 GCA_021808445.1 Pseudomonadota bacterium | reverse complement strand
TCGAGCCCGGCATGGTGCGCAAGATGCTGGTGTTCCTGCTCGCCAGCATCGCCTGCTGGATGCTGGGCAGCGCCATCGACTGGATGTTCCCCGCGCAGGCCATCCACCTGCTCTGAAGGCTGAAGGCTGAAGGCTGAAGGCGCATCGCGCAGCGCCTCGGATCGTCGCTGACCTGGGTCAACGCGCGCCGGCGCCACCGGCGCTAGAACCGCGGCATGTGGACTCGCGGGAGCATGTCGTGAGCGCTTCATCCGGAGCATCGCCGCATGCGGCGCGCGGCCGTGCGCGCGCCCTGCGCATCGTTGCCGGCGTCGCGCTGCTGGTGCTGGCGGCTGCGTCGAGCCTGGCCTGGTGGATGGCGCGGCGGCCCGCCGCGGTGCGCTACCTGACCGAGCCCGTCACGCGCGGCGAGGTTGCGCGCAGCATCCACGCGACGGGCACGGTCAACCCCGTGCTCACCGTCATCGTCGGCTCCTATGTATCGGGGGTAATCCAGTCGCAGTCCTGCGACTTCAACACCCGCGTGCGCAAGGGGCAGTCCTGCGCGCGCATCGATCCGCGCCCCTACCAGACGGTGGTGGATGAGAACCTCGCTCAGCTCGCCGTGGCCCGCGCCCAGCTGGACAAGGATCGAGCCGCGCTGGACTACGCCCGCATCAACGAGCGCCGCCAGGCCTCGCTGATCGGCCGCGGCGTGGTCTCGCAGGACGTGGTCGACGTCGCGCGCAACGCCCTGGCCCAGGCGCGTGCGCAACTCGCCCTGGACCAGGCCACGGTGCGCGAGCGCGAGGCCGCCCTCGAGGCCGCTCGCGTGAACCTGGGCTACACCAACATCGTCTCCCCCGTCGACGGCACCGTGGTGTCGCGCAACGTCACCATCGGGCAGACCGTGGCCGCGAGCTTCCAGACGCCGACGCTGTTCCTCATCGCCACCGACCTCACCCGCATGCAGGTGGACACCAACGTCAGCGAAAGCGACATCGGCAACGTGCATGACGGCGATCCCGCGCGCTTCACCGTGGAGGCATGGCCCGGCAGGGGCTTCGAGGCCCGCGTCACGCAGGTGCGCCAGGCGCCGCAGTCGGTGCAGAACGTCATCACCTACGACGTCGTGCTCGGTGTGGACAACGCCGGGCTGCGACTCAAGCCCGGCATGACGGCCACCGTGGACATCGTCACGGCACGGCGCCAGGACGTGCTGCGCGTGCCCGACCAGGCCCTGCGCTTCGAGCCGGGTGCGCTCGCCGCGCCGCAGGTCTCGGGGGGAAGTGCCGGCGCCCGCTCCGGCTCCCGGGTATGGCTGCTGCGCGACGGCAAGCCCGTGGCCGTGGCCCTGCGCATCGGCCTGGACGACGACACCTACGCCGAGGTGCTGGGGGGGCAGATCCGCCAGGGAGATGCGGTGATCGTGGGCGAACAGCGTGGCGACGCGGCGAAGGGTGCCCGCGCGGCCGCCCCGCTGCGCCTGGGCATGTAGCGGGCCCGGCGCGGGGAGCCGGAGATGGGCGAGGCCGTGATCGAGCTGCGCGCAGTGTCCCGGGTCTACGTCGCCGGGGATACCGAGGTGCGGGCGCTGGACGGCGTGGACCTGAGGGTCGAGCGGGGCGAATTCGTCGCCATCATGGGCTCCTCCGGATCCGGCAAGTCCACCCTCATGCACCTGTGCGGCTGCCTGGACCGGCCCAGCTCGGGCAGCTACCTGCTCGAGGGGCTCGACGTGGCGCGCCTGGACGAGCCGCGCCTGGCTCGCATCCGCGGCGAGCGCATCGGTTTCGTGTTCCAGAGCTTCAACCTCCTGGCCCGCACCAGCGCCCTGGACAACGTGGCCCTGCCTCTGCTGTACGGAACGGCGGGGCCGACTCGCCGCGCCGAGCGCATGCGTCGCGCGCGCGAATCCCTCGCCCGCCTGGGCCTGGGCGGGCGCGAGGCCAACACCCCCGGGCAGCTCTCGGGCGGGCAGCAGCAGCGCGTGGCCATCGCGCGGGCCTTGATCAACCGTCCCGCGCTGCTCCTGGCCGACGAGCCCACGGGCAACCTCGACACACGAACCTCGCACGAGATCATGCGCACCCTGCGCCAGTTGAACGCGGAGCAGGGGCTGACCGTGATCGTCGTCACCCATGAAAGCGACGTGGCCGCCTACGCCGGACGGGTCATCACCATGCGCGACGGCCGCATCGTCGACGACCACCGCAACCCCTCGCCCAGCGAGATCGCCGACCTCGCGGTGCCAGGGGCAGCGGCACCCACGCCCGAGGAGGGCGGACAGGGCAGGCAGGGCAGGCAGGGGGAGCCCGACTCCTCCGCGATGGCCGGCGCGGGTTTCGCCGGGATGATCGTCGCCGCGGCCGCGCAGGCCATCGCGCGCAACAAGATGCGCTCGGCGCTGACCATGCTGGGCGTGTTCATCGGCGTGGCCGCGCTGATCGTCATGGTGGCGGTGGGGCAGGGCGCGAATGCCGCGGTGCGCAAGCAGATCGAGAGCCTGGGCACCAATCTGCTGGTGGTCATGCCCGGCGCCACCACCCGCGCCGGGGTGCGCGCCGGCTTCGGCAGCGCCTCCACCCTGACCGAGGCCGATGCGCGCGCGCTGCGCCGCGATGCCCCCGCGGTGGCACGCACCGCCGTCATGATCCGCCAGGTCGGGCAGGTGCAGTACGCCGGCAACAACTGGAGCACCAGCATCCAGGGCGTCACCCCCGCCTACCTGTCCATGACCAACTGGCGCATCCAGCGAGGGCGCGCGCTCGAGGAGTCCGACCAGGCCTCGGCGGCCATGGTCGCGGTGATCGGCCAGACGGTCGCGCGCGAACTCTTCGGTCCTTACGCCAACCCGATCGGCGCCAACATCCTGGTCAAGGGTTTCAGCGTGCGCGTGGTCGGCTTGCTGCAGTCCAAGGGGCAGACCCCTTACGGCCAGGACCAGGACGACCTGATCATGCTGCCCTTCAGCGCCGCGCAGCGCAAGGTGCTCGGAGTGGCCGCGCCCAGCCAGGCGCAGACCGTGGCCGTGACCGCGCTGGGCGCGGCCAGCGTGCCCGTGAACAACACGGCGGCGGCCTTTCCCGCGCCGCCCAATCCCTTCAGGATTCCGCCGCGCCTGACCGGCTACGTCAACGTGATCTTCGTGCAGGCGGCAAGCCCCGAACAGGTGGACGCCGCCATGCGACAGGTCACCCAGACCCTGCGTCGCCGGCACCACGTGGCCGCCGGCGACACCGCGGATTTTTCCGTGCGCAACCTCAGCCAGATCGCCGAGACCGCGCAGAGTTCCTCCGCGGTGATGGCCCTGCTGCTCGCGGTGGTGGCCTCGATCTCCCTGCTGGTGGGCGGAATCGGCATCATGAACATCCTGCTCGTGTCGGTGACCGAGCGCACGCGCGAGATCGGCCTGCGCATGGCCATCGGGGCACGCCGGCTGCATGTCCTGTTGCAGTTCCTCGCCGAGGCCACCTTCCTCAGCGCGACCGGAGGCCTGGCCGGCATCGCCTGCGGGGTCGGGGTATCCGCGGCCGTGTCGGCGCTGGCCCACTGGCCCACCCTGCTGTCCCCGGCGGCGATGATCGGCGGTTTCGGCTTCGCCGCGGCGGTGGGCGTGTTCTTCGGCTTCTACCCGGCGCGCAAGGCCTCGCGCCTGGATCCCATCGAGGCGCTGCGCTATGAATGACCCAGCCGACATGCGCCCAGGGCCCGTTCCCGGCATCCCCACGCGGGCGTCGGCGGGACCGCGGGCTGGCGCATCGCCGCGGCAGGCCGCGAGGTGGCGGGGGGCCCGACGCCTGCTGCCGGGCGCGGCCGCCTTGCTGGTGGGCAGCCTGATGCTTTGCGCCTGCACCGTGGGGCCGGATTTCCACGCCCCGCGCGCTCCGGCCGAGCCCGCCTACACCCCGCAGCCGGTCAGCCTGGCCCCGCCCGGCGCGTCGGCCCCGGCGCAGCGCCTGCGCGCCGATGCCGCCATGCCGGCGCGCTGGTGGCGCGCCTTCGGCGCCCCGAGGCTCGACGCCACCGTGGAGCTGGCGCTGGCCGACAGCCCCACGCTGGGCCAGGCCGTCGCCGCGCTCGCGCAGGCGCGCGAGCAGGTAGCGGCCGCACGCGGCGCCGCGCTGCCGCAGCTGGACCTGCAGGCCTCGGGTACGCGCGCCAGCGCCCAGGCGGGAGCCCCCGTGCTCGAGCAAATCAGCGCCGGCCCCCTGGTGAGCTTCGCGCCCGACGTGTTCGGCGGCACGCGGCGCCTGGTCGAGCAGCGCCAGGCCCTGGTGGAGGTCCAGGCGGCCCAGCTCGACGCCGTGCGCCTGAGCCTCAGCGCCCAGGTGGTCGCCCAGGCCATCGCCGCCGCCTCGGCCCGCGAGCAACTCCGGGCCCTGGGCGAGATCCTCGGCTCCGACCGCGACAACCTGCGGCTCGTGGAGCTGGCGCGCACCGCCGGCCGGGCATCCGGCGCCGACCTGGCCGCGGCGCAGGCCCAGCTCGCCGCCGACCAGACCCTTCAGCCCCCGCTGCTCCAGCAGCTGGCCGCGGCGCAGGACGCCCTGGCCCTGCTGGTCGGGCGGGGCGCCGGCGCATGGAGGGCGCCGGGCTTCGAGCTGGCCGAGCTGCACCTGCCGCGGGATCTGGCGATGGTGGTGCCCTCGCAACTCGTGCGCCAGCGTCCGGACATCCGCGCCGCCGATGCGCAATTGCACGCCGCCAGCGCCGCCATCGGCGTGGCCGAGGCCGACCTGTTCCCCCGGGTCGCGCTGGATGCCAGCTGGAGCGCCCAGTCAGCCGGCCTGGGCACGCTTCTGTCCGGCGGCCAGGCCTGGGGCCTGTCGGCGGTGCTCGGTGCTCCCCTGTGGCATGGCGGCACCCTGCGCGCCCAGCGCCGCGCCGCGCAACAGGCCTATGAAGGCCAGCTGCAGCTGTACCGCCAGACCGTGCTGCAGGCCTTCGCGCAGGTTGCCGACGTGTTGCAGGCCCTGCAGCACGACGCGCAGGCCGTGCAGGCCCAGCAGCTGGCGCTGGCCAGCGCCGCCGAATCCCTGCGCATGGCGCGCGAGGCCTACGAGGCCGGCGCGGGCAGCCTGTTGCAGGTGCTGTCGGCCCAGCGCGCATACGCACAGGCGAGCATCGGCCAGGCGCAGGCCCGCGCGCGCCAGCTGGCCGACAGCGCCCAGTGGTTCGGCGCCATGGGCGCGGTGCCGCGCTGAAGGGATCCCGCCGTGTGCAGCCCTGGCCGGCACGGAGAGCTAGTCTGAAAGCTGTTGCAAATTAAGAAAAATTTCTCGAACACCAGGCATTTCTTCGTATTGCGATCTGCGCATTCGTGCGCGTCCCCTTATGCTTTTCCCTGGCCCCGGGTGCTGCCTGCTCCCGCTTTCGCAAGGACTTTTCCAGGGACATGAACCAGACGGTGGACTTCGCGGCACAGGCCGAGGACGTAGCGAGCTCGCGGCTGTACATGCAGCGCGTGGACGATGGCCTGGCCGCCGTCGAGCGCATGCGCGGCAAGGTGTCGCAATTGCTGCTGGCGCAAAACCGGGATGCCTCCTGGCTGGAGCGCATCGGGCAGGCCGTCGACGACTTGCAGCAGCTGGCCCGCGAATACCCGGACCTGACCCTGTACTTCCTGCTCAACGAAAAGGTCAACAACCCGGCCCAGTACAGCGCGCTGCACTCGGTGTGCTGCGCGATGATGGTCGTGCTGGGCGGCGCCTGGCTGGGTTGGCCCGAGTCCGATCTGCGCGCCGTCACGGGCGCGGCCCTGACCATGAACCTGGCCATGGGCGAGATGCAGGACCAGCTGGCGCGCCAGCTCGATCCGCCCTCGATGCGCCAGCGCGAGGTCATCCGCCATCATGCCGAGCGCAGCGCGGAGGCGCTGGAACAGGTCGGCGTCACCGACCCGCTGTGGCTGCAGGCGGTGCGCGAGCACCACACGGTGCACGCCGACGGCGATGCGGACAGCCTGGAGCCGGGGCAGCGCGCCGCCGAGCTGCTGCGCCGGGTCGACGTCTACGCCGCCAAGCTCAGCAGGCGGCGCACGCGCCAGGCCCTGACCCCGGCGCTGGCTGCGCGCGGCGCCTTGCTGGGGCCGGCCGACCATCCCGACGCCATGGGAGCGACCCTGCTTCGCGTGCTCGGCCTGTACCCTCCGGGAACCTATGTCGAGCTGGCCAACGGAGAGCTCGGCGTGGTCATCGAGCGCGGCAACCGCGCCCACACCCCGCTGGTGGCCAGCCTGCGCCGTGGAGACGGCAGCGTGTTGCTGGTCCCCCAGGCCCGCGACACCTCGCTGCGGGCCCACGCCGTGCGACGCGGCGTGGATGGCGCCGTGGTGCACGTTCGCCCCGGCCACCAGCAGGTGTTGAAGTCGCGCCTGCAGCTGGGACTGCCCGCCGCGCTGGTTCCCCCCGCGGTGGTTCCCGACGGCGCGGCCGGCTCCACGACCGCCACCAGTGACGCGCAGGCCGCGGAGGAGCTGGAGGAACTGGACGCCATCCCGACTCCCGTGGCCTCGCAGGCACGCGAGCCCGGCCGGGCGCCGCCGGACGATCCCGAAGCCGCGGCGTAGTCGCCGCAGTCGTCGCGCGTTCCCTTGGAGGCTTCGCTAACATGCGCCGCCGAGATCCCAGGAGACGCCGTTGAACCACCAGGAACCCTCTGCCGCGGCCGCGGCCCCCGTGCTGGTCGAGCGCCATGGACGCGTCGGGCTGCTCACCGTCAACCGACCGCAGGCGCTCAACGCGCTGGACCTGCAGGCAGTGCGCCGTCTCACCGAGGCGCTGCGCGACTGGGCCGCCGATCCCGAAGTCATCGGCGTGGTGCTTCGCGGGGCCACCCGCGAAGGCCGTCCGGTCGCGCTGTGCGCCGGAGGCGACATCAAGTTCTTCCACCGTGCCGGGCTGGCGGGCGACCCCGAGCTGGATGCCTTCTTCACCGAGGAATACGCGCTCAACCACCTGATCCACCGCTACCCCAAGCCCTACGTGGCCCTGATGGACGGCGTGGTCATGGGCGGAGGCATGGGCATCAGCCAGGGTGCCGGGCTGCGCGTGCTCACCGAGCGCTCGGTGCTGGCCATGCCCGAGACCAATATCGGACTGTTTCCCGACGTGGGCGGCGGCTGGTTCCTGGCGCGCTGCCCCGGACGCCTCGGCGAATACCTGGCCCTCAGCGGACATGGCCTGCACGCGCCCGACGCCATCGCCTGCGGACTGGGCGATCTGCTGGTCGAGTCCGCGGATCTGGGTGGCCTGTGCGAACGACTGCTGCAAGCGCACGAGCCGGGCGAACTGCGCGACATCTCCAGCCGCGCGGCGCGCAAGCCATCGCCGTCGCCGCTGCTGGAGCAGCGCGAGTCCATCGATCGCCACTTCGCCCAACCCGACCTGCCGTCCGTGCTGGCCTCGCTCGAGGCCGACCCGGGCGAGTTCGCGCAAGCCACCCTGGACCAGTTGCGCCAGCGCTCGCCCCTCATGATGGCGGTGTCCCTGGAGCTGGTGCGTCGCGCCCGCACCATGGCGCTGGCCGACGAGTTGCGCATGGAGCGCGACCTCATGTACCACTGCTTCCACCCGCCCGGTGGCGAGCATGGCGACGCCATCGAGGGCATTCGGGCGCTGGTCATCGACAAGGATCGCCGGCCCCGCTGGAAGCCGGCGAGCGTCGACCAGGTCGATCCGCGGGCGGTGCGGGACTTTTTCCTCAGCCCCTGGACTCCCGAGACCCATCCGCTGGCGGGACTTCGGGATTGAGCCGGCGCGCGCCGGCTCAGGTCCGCGCGCGCTGGCGCATCACCAGGTGCAGGCCGGCGGCGGCCAGCGCCATGCCCAGCCAGGCCAGGGGCGCCACGCGCTCGCCCAGCGCGGCCCAGGCGATCAGGGCCGTGGCAGGAGGCACCAGGAAAAACAGCGCCGACACGCGCGAGGCCTCGCCGTGGCGGATCATCGCCAGCAGCAGCGTGATGCCCACGATGGAGTTGGCCACCACCAGGTAGGCCAGGGACAGCAGCATCTGCGGAGCCCATTGGAGGCGCATGGGCTCCAGGGACCAGGCCAGGGGCGCCACCACGGCCAGGCCGACCGAGTACTGGATCAGGTTCGCCGCCAGCGGGTGCGTGGGCTGGCCGAAGCGCTTCTCCCACAGGGTGGCCGCCGTCAGCGCCAGCAGCGCGCTCAGCGCGAACAGCAAGGCCAGCGGGGAGGCCACGTGGATCCCCGAGCGCGAGACGATCACCAGCATCGCGCCGCACACCCCCAGCGCCAGGCCCAGCCAGCGCATGGCATCCACGCGCTCGCCGGCGATGGCCGGGGCCAGCAGCCCGATGAGAATGGGTTGCTGCGAAGTGATCAGCGCCAGCGCGCCAGCCGACATTCCATGCTTGAGGCTCAGGTAGGTGGAGCAGAAATAGCCCGCCTGCAGCAACAGCCCGATCATCGCCAGGTGTCCCCACTGGCGCGCACCGCGAGGAAAGCGCGGACGCATCCACGCACAGGCCATGGCCAGCAGCACGACCACGCAGGCATAGCGCAGGGCCAGGAAGGTCAGCGGATCGGCGTAGCGCAGGCCCAGCGCCAGGAACACGAAGCCGCTGGACCACAGCAGCAGGAACAAGGCCGGGGCCACGCGCAGCCAGGGCGGGGCGGCGGGGGCGGGGGCGGGGCAGGTGGCGCGAGCTTCGGACATGGCGGGCATCCTAGTGCGCACCCGGGGAGCGGGCTTGTCGCGAAGCGTTACACATTCGTCGGCGCGCGGCTTGTCAGGAAAGCCCGAGCCCCTGCGACCAAGCCAGCGTGGAGCGCATTCGATCCACCTCGATTCACTTCAAACCACCTTTGCAAACCATCACGTTGAGGAGTCTGACATCATGAACAAGCGCCAACTCGTACAAGCCGCCGCCGCCGCCTCGCTGCTCGCCCTGGGATCCCTGGGGGCCGTCAGCGCCGCGCATGCCGACACCCTGGGCAAATGCTTCGGCGTGGCCACCGCCGGCCACAACGACTGTGCCGGTCTGTCGGGCCTGCACTCCTGCAAGGGCACCGCCAACATGAACTACAACCCGGGAGACTTCGTGGTCGAACCCTCCGGCACCTGCGCCAAGATGGGCGGCCTGGACATGACCCAGGCCAAGGCCGTGCTCGCCTCCCCGGCGAAGACCAAGGCCTTCGAGGCCAAGATGGCCAAGCACATGATGTGAGGCCAGGGCGGATACGGACTCCGGAGACCAGGATGCCCATGCCAGACAGTCTGCCGGCCGTGGCGGCCGGCATCGGACTGCGCCATGCGCACTATGCGCAGGTGGCGCGCGAGCGCCCCGCGCTGGGTTTCCTGGAAGTGCATTCGGAGAACTTTTTCTGCCCCGACGATGCGCCCGCGCAGGTGCTCCGGCACATGCGCGGCCTGTACCCGGTGAGCCTGCACGGAGTGGGGCTCGCGCTGGGCTCGGCCTGCGGCGTGGACCCCGAGCACCTGGAGCGCCTGGCCGCGTTGGTCGAGCGCATCGAGCCCGCGCGGGTGTCCGATCACGCCTGCTTCGCCCGTGCGCCCCTGGGCGCGCGCGGCGTGGCCCATGCCAACGACCTGCTGCCCCTGGCCTTCACCCGCGGGCAGCTGCGCGTGCTCGAATCCAATGTGCAGCAGGTGCAGGAGCGCCTCGGGCGCCCGATCCTGCTGGAGAACCTGAGCAGCTACATCGAGTTTCGCGACTCCGAGATGCCGGAGCCCGAATTCTTCGCAGAACTCTCGCGACGCAGCGGCTGCGGCCTGCTGCTGGACGTGAACAACCTGATGGTCAATGCGCGCAACCGCGGCGCCGAATCACCGCTGCTCGAGGTATGCGCCTGGCTGGACGCGCTGGCGCAGTCCGGCGCCGGCGCCAGCGTGGGGGAGATTCACCTGGCCGGCCACAGCCTGCAGCAGGGCCTGGTGATCGACGACCACGGCAGCGCCGTGTCGCCCGACGTGTGGAGCGCCTACGCCCATGCGCTGCGGCTGCTGGGCCCCGTGCCCACGCTGATCGAATGGGACACGGCCATCCCCGAATTGCAAGTCCTGCTGGACGAGGCGGCGCAAGCCCGCGAACGACTGGCCCAGGCAGCATCGCCGGGCCCCGGAGCCTGAGCATGAACCCTCCCGCGCAGCCCGCGCCCCCCGAGCGCGATTCTCGTGATGCGCGTGATGCGCGTGATGCCGGGCATGCGCCGGCTGCCGGGCGGGTCCCGACCGACGTCGCGCCCGACGGCGATCCCCCATCCCTGCAACGCGAGCTGCAGCGGCAGACCGCGTTGCTGCGCGCACTGTTCGACCCGCGCGCCGAATTGCCGGCCGCCGCCGCGCTGCGCGTGGACACCACCCGTCTGGCCTGGCAGGCCGGGCTCGACGCCATGCGCGGCAACGCCCGCTCGCACGCCGAGCGTGCCTTGCAGGCCCAATTCCCGACCCTGCTGGCCATGCTGGGCGAGGCGCCCATGCGTGCGCTGTGCGCCGCCTACTGGCGCGCCCGTCCCCCGCGCGCGGGAGACCTGGCGAGCATCGGTGCCGAATTTCCCGATTACGTGGGGCGCCTGCGGCGCCTGCGTGCCTGGCCCTGGCTGCGCGACAGCGCGCGCCTGGACTGGGCGCTGTGGCAGCTGCAATACGCGGGCGCCCCGCGCCTGGATGCGCAGCATCTGCAAGCCCTGGCCCTGCATGACCCCTCCGAGCTGCGCCTGCGCCTGGCCGAGGGCGTCACGCTGCTGGATGCACGCTGGCCGGTGGTCAGCCTGTGGCAACTCCATCGGGACCCGCAGGTGGATGCCGGGCGTCTGCGCCAGGCGCTGGGCGACGGCGCGCAATGCGCATGGGCCTGGCGCGGCGCCGACGGCTTGCAGTGCGAGGCCCTGGGCGCTGCCGAGCGGCGCTGGCTGCGCGCCCTGCGACGCGGCGCCAGCGTGGCCGCGGCCCTGCGCAGCGCCGGTCCCGGCTGGGACTTCGGGGCCTGGCTGCAGCGCGCCGTGCGCGAAGGCTGGCTCGACGGCATCGAGTCCTGCATCGCCTGAACCCAGGCATAAAAAAGCCCGGGCCATACGCGGCCCGGGCCCCAGGGTTGAGCGGGACAGGACTAGGCGCGAGGCGCCCCGCGGCGCGAGGCCAGCCAGGCGTCCACCGACCAGCTTCCCGGGCCCCACAGCGCCGCCGAGGCGATCAGCGAACCCCAGATGTAGTGCAGCTCGATGGCCGCGGGCTGCAGCGCGTACATGTAGGACAGCAGCGCCACCGCGTTGACCACGAACAGCCCGGTGGCGGCGAAGCGTCCACCCAGGCCCAGCGCCACGAAAGGAGGCAGCAGCAACTCGCCCGCGGTGCCCACCAGCGCCGCGATCAGCGGCGGCAGGAGCAGCACGTGGAATTCATTCTGGTACAGCCAGACCGTTCCCTGCCAGTTGTGCAAGGTCTCCAGTCCGGAATGGAAGAACACGTAGGACACATACAGGCGCGCGGCCAGCAGCGCCGGGGCGCGCAGCGCGTCCAGGGCGCGACTGGCCAGGCTCCAGGCGCGCAGCGGCAGGCGCAACAAGTCGATGGGTGTCTTGCCGGACAGGGAAGCGGACATCGGGGTCTCCTCGGGGTGGGCGCGGCACCATGCCGCGATGCAAGCTTGGTCGGGCGGCGCGCCGATTCCTGACAACTACGCATCGCCGACCCGGGCGAGCTGTGAAAGAATCCGCTCAGCCGTTCCCGTCGACCGACCATGAGCGTTCCCGAACCCACCAGTGCCAGCCCTGAACAGCAGGCCGAATGGCTTTCGCGCATCGAGGCCCTGCGCCCCACCCTCATGCGCCTGGCATTGCTGCAGCTGCGCAACCGCGCGTGGGCCGAGGATGCGGTGTCCGAGGCGCTGCTGGCGGCCCTCGAGGGGCTCTCGCGCTTCGGCGGGCGCGCCCAGCTGCAGACCTGGGTGGTGGGCATTCTCAAACACAAGGTGCTGGACCAGCTTCGCCAGCGCCAGCGCGAACAGCAGTTCGACGAGACCGAGGAGGGCGAGGACCCGGCCGAGCACATGTTTGCCGCCGATGGGCATTTCGCGGAATTCCCGCAGACCTGGAACGCGCCGGCGGAAGTGCTGCGCCAGAAGCAGTTCCTCGAAGTCCTCGAGGCCTGCATGGACCTGCTGCCCGGCCAGCTCGGGCGCGTGTTCCTCATGCGCGAATGGCTGGAGCTGGGCACCGACGAAATCTGTCAGGAGCTGAGCCTCACCGCGACCAACGTATGGCAGATGCTTTCCCGCGCCAGGTTGCGCTTGCGGGAATGCCTGCAACTACGCTGGTTTTCGGAACAGAGATCATGAGTTTCAAACCCTTTCGCACATGCCGTGAAGTCACCGCGCTGGTCATTGCGCGGGAGGACCGCGCGCTGCGGCTGCGCGAGCGGGCGATCATCCGTGCCCACTTTATGATCTGCCAGGCCTGCCCGATCTTCGAGCGCCAGGTGCTGGGCATGCGCGAGGCGCTGGGCGCCTGGCGCCAGTATCGCGACGGGGCGGACGAAGCCGCAGGCGACTGAGCCGCCGGCGAGTGAGCCGCCGGCACCGGGTCGCGTTGTTACAGGATTTCACGTTTGCGCGGTCCCGCGCAAGAATTCCGAGTTGTTCTTAGGATTCCAAAGGTTTGCGCTTGACGCGCAGCCGAGGGAGAACAACATGATCGAATTCACCGTCAACGGGAAGCCCCAGTCGCTGGACCTCAGCCCCGACACGCCGCTGCTGTGGGCCATCCGCGACCATCTGCACCTCACCGGCACCAAGTTCGGCTGCGGCATCGCCGAATGCGGCGCCTGCACCGTGCACTTGAACGGCACCGCGGTGCGCTCCTGCCAGATCCCCGTGTCCTCCGTGAAGGGCATGCACGTGACCACCATCGAAGGCCTGCAGACCCGCGAGGCGAAGGCCGTGCGCGCGGCCTGGGTAGCCCACCAGGTGCCGCAATGCGGCTACTGCCAGTCGGGTCAGATCATGTCGGCCAGCGCCCTGCTCAAGCAGACCCCCAAGCCCAGCGATTCCGACATCGACGCCTTCATGTCCGGCAACATCTGCCGCTGCGGAACCTATCCCCGCATCCGCGCCGCCATTCATGACGCCGCCCATGCGCTTGCCGAGGAGTCCTGAGATGGCCGACGAACTGCTCGAACTCTCTCGCGATGCGGCCTCGCGCCGCGCCTTTCTCAAGAGCTCGGCGCTGGCCGGCGGTGGCCTGGTGCTCGGCCTGGCCCTTCCGCTGGCCTCCCGCGCGGCCCAGGCCGCGGCGGACCATGCGCCCGTGTTCAACCCCCTGGCCGAGCCCGGCAGTTTCTCGCCCAACGCCTACGTGCGCGTGGGCACCGACGACCAGGTCACGCTGGTGGTGGACAAATCCGAGATGGGGCAGGGCGTGATGACCGCGCTGCCCATGCTGCTGGCCGATGAGATGGATGCCGACTGGCCGCGCGTGCAACTGCAGCAGGCGGGTGCCCACGACGCCTACAAGAACACCCTGCTGGGCATGCAGGCCACCGGAGGCAGCACCAGTGTGCGCAGTTCCTGGCTGCCGCTGCGCCGTGCCGGTGCCGCCGCGCGGGCCATGCTCGTGCAGGCCGCGGCGCGCCGCTGGCAGGTCGATGCCTCGGCCTGCAGCGTCACGGCCGGCGTGGTGCACGGCCCTGGCGGTCGCCAGGCCCGTTTCGGCGAACTGGCCGAGGAGGCCTCGCGCCTGCCGGTGCCCGGCGAGGTGCGCCTGAAGGACCCGAAGGAATTCCGGCTCATCGGACGCCCGCTGGCGCGGGTGGACATTCCCGAGAAGACCACGGGGCAGGCGGTGTTCGGCCTGGACATGCAGCTGCCGGACATGCTCGTCGCCAGCGTCGCGCAGCCGCCGGCCTTCGGCGCGACGCTGCGCGGCGTCGATGACTCGGCCGCGCGCGCCATGCCGGGCGTGCACTCGGTGCATCGCACCGGCGACGGCGTGGCCGTGCTGGCGAAGGACTTCTGGACCGCCCGCAAGGGGCGCGACGCCTTGCGCATCGACTGGGATCCGGGCCCCAACGCCTCGCTCGACGACGCCGGCATCCTGGACCTGTTCCGCAAGGCCGGCCAGCAGCCCGGCGCCGTGGCCTGGAAGGTGGGCGAGGGCGAGGCGGCGCTGGCTCCGGCCGCAGCGGCGCCGGGTGCCCGCACCCTGCGGGCCGAGTACTCGCTGCCTTTCCTGGCGCACGCCACGATGGAGCCGATGAACTGCACGGCCTTCGTGCAGAAGGATCGCGTGGACATCTGGGGACCCACCCAGGCGCAGACCCTGAACCAGATCGTGGCCGGCAAGATCACCGGCCTGCCTGCGCACGCGGTGCACGTGCACACCACGCTGCTGGGCGGGGGATTCGGGCGGCGCTTCGAGCAGGATTTCGTGTCCCAGGCGGTGGAACTGTCCAAGGCCAGCGGCAAGCCCGTGAAGGTGGTGTGGACCCGCGAGGATGACACCCGCCACGACTTCTACCGCCCCGCCAACCTGCACCGCCTGCATGCGGTGCTCGATGGCGACGGCAAGCTTCAGGCCTGGGACCACCAGATCATCGGCCCCTCCATCTTCTCCCGCGTGTTCCCGCAATACGTGAAGGACGGCATCGACGACAGTTCCGTGCAGGGCGCCGTCAAGTTGCCCTACGCCATGCCCAATGCGCAGACCCGCTACGTGTTGTGCAACACCCCGGTGCCCGTGGGTTTCTGGCGCTCGGTGGGCCACTCCATCACGGCCTTCACCGTCGAGTCCTTCCTCGACGAACTGGCGCACGCCGCGGGCGCCGATCCCTACCGCTTCCGGCGGAATCTGCTGGTGCACGGGGACCAGCGCGCGCTGGCCACGCTGGACGTCGCGGCGCGCGAGGCCGGCTGGGGCAAGCCGCTGCCGGCAGGGCATTTCCACGGCATCGCCATGCACCACTCCTTCGGCAGCTACGTCACCGAAGTGGCCGAGGTCTCGGTGGATCCCAAGGGGCAGGTGCGGGTGCACCGCGTGACCTGCGCGGTGGATTGCGGACAGGTCGTGAACCCCGACATCGTCACCGCGCAGATCCAGAGTGCCGTGGTGTACGGCCTGACCGCGGCGCTGTACGACCGCATCGACCTGCGGCACGGCGGGGTGGTGCAGGGCAATTTCGACAAGTACCGCATGCTGCGCATGGACAGCGCGCCGCGGGTCGACGTGCACATCCTGCCCAGCGGGGAGGCGCCGGGCGGGCTCGGCGAGCCGGGCACGCCGCCAATCGCGCCCGCCGTGGCCAATGCGGTGTTCGCCGCCACCGGCAAGCGGCTGCGCGAACTGCCGCTGCGTCCCGAAGCGCTCAAGGCTTGAGGACCGGCCGCGGGCGTCCCTCGCCGGCAGGCGGGGGCCGGGCGAGGGACTTGAAACTCCCGTACCCGGCCCGCATGTTCGGCATGGGTACGCAGAGATCTTGCACTGCCATGTCGCAATCCACTGTTTCCAAGCCAAGCGCGAATTCCCTGCCATCCGGGCTGAGGGATCTGGCGATGCTGGCCGCGCTGCTCGAGCGCATCGAGCGCGACGTCCGCCGTCCCGATCCCGAGCAGTACCGGCTGCTGGTCGCGCGCATTCGCGCCCAGCTCCAGTCCCTGCCGATGGACGCCGCGCTGGACGCCGTTCTGGCCGGTTTCCCCGCCACCGCCGAGATCTACGAGAACCTGCGCTACGAGCTGGCCGGCCTGTGCCGGGCACCGCTTGCGCATTCCGTCGGCACCGAACGCGCGGCACGTGAGGTGCTTTCGCGCATGGGTCGGGAACCCCCGGACAAATACTGATAGAAGTATATGTATCGCGACCCCCACAATGGCGCCATGTCCAGGCAGCCGGGGAGCCGCGCCACATGTCCTTCGTCATCGAATGGAGCCATCTGCACCCGCTGGCCGCGGTCGCCGGCGGCGTGTTGATCGGAACGGCCGCCGGCCTGCTCGCGCTGGGCGCGGGCAAGATCATGGGCTGCAGCGGCATTGCCGGGGCCATGCTCCATGACGCCGTGTACGGCGTGCGCGCGCAGGCCTGGCGCGGCTGGTTCATGGGCGGCGTGCTGCTCGGCGGCCTGCTGTGGCTGGGGCTGGGCGGGAGCTTCCCCGGAGCAGGGCATGCGCTGCCGGCGGCGCTGGTGCTTCCGGCGGGCCTGCTCACGGGCTTCGGCACCCGCCTCGGCTCGGGCTGCACCAGCGGGCACGGGGTCTGCGGCATTCCACGCCTGTCGGCCCGTTCCCTGGTGGCGGTAGGGCTGTTCATGGCCAGCGGCATGGTCACGGTGTTCCTGAGCCGGCAGCTGGGAGTCGCGCTGTGATCCCGGCGCGCGGGAGCCTCGCATGAGCAAGCGGGCCGTCAACCTTCTTGCGCTGCTGTCCGGCAGCTTGTTCGGCCTTGGGCTCATGCTCTGCGGCATGGTCGACCCGGTGCGGGTGCTCGGGTTCCTGGACATCGCCGGACCCTGGGATCCGACCCTGCTGCTCGTGATGGGGGGGGCGGTGGCCGCCTCGGCCGTGCCCATCCGCCTGGCCATGCGCCGGGGGCGTCCGCTGCTGGGCGGCATGCTGGAATTCCCCAGCCAGCGGGCGATCACCGGGCGCCTGGTCGCCGGCAGCGTGCTGTTCGGCGCGGGCTGGGGCCTGTGCGGGGTCTGTCCCGGCCCGGCCCTGCTCAACCTGCTGAGCCTGCGAGCCGACCGCTGGGAGTTCTTTGCCTGCATGCTGGCCGGCATGGCGCTGTTCGACGCCTGGAACCGGCGCTCCGCCGCCGCCCGCTCCGCCGCGGGTTCCCTGCCGCGTCCTTGATCCGCGGGGCTTGCCGCAGCGCGCGGCGCGGCGAGAATGCGGCATGGACACCAGCCTCGGCGATCTCCTGCGCTGGGTGGCGGCCCTGGGGGCCGGCCTGCTGATCGGCGTCGAGCGCGAGCGCAGCCACCCGGACGAGCAGGCCAGTGCCGGCCTGCGCAGTTTCGCGCTGGCCGCGCTGGCCGGTGCGGCCGCCGCGCGCCTGGGGCCCACCGCCCTGGTGGCGGTCGTGCTGGCGGTGGCGGGCCTCGCGGTGGCCGGCTACCTGCGCACGCGCGAGACCGATCCCGGCATCACCACCGAGATCGCGCTGCTGCTGTGCGTGCTGCTGGGCGCGCTGGCCATGCGCGAACCCGCGCTGGCCTCGGCGCTGGCCGTGCTGGCGGCCGTGCTTCTGGCGGCGAAGGCGCGACTGCACGGTTTCGTGCGTTCCGTGCTCAGCGAGCAGGAGCTCCAGCATGGTCTGCTGCTGGCCGCCTCGGTGCTGGTCGTGCTGCCGCTGCTGCCCAAGCGCGCGCTTGCCGCGCTGGGCGGGCTCAATCCCCACACCCTGTGGACCCTGGCGGTGCTGCTGATGGCCATCCAGACCCTGGGCCACGTCGCGCTGCGCTGGCTCGGCCCCCTGCGGGGACTGGCGCTCACCGGGCTGCTGGGCGGCTTCGTGTCCAGCACCGCCACCATCGCCGCCATGGCGCGGCGCGCGCGGGAACATCCGGAATGGTTCGAGGCCTGCCTGGCCGGCGCACTGTGGTCCAACGTGTCCACCGTGGTGCAACTCAGCGTGATGACCGCCGTGGTGGCGCCGGGGCTGCTGGCCTGGCTGGCGCCGGCGCTGCTGCTGGCCGGGGTCGTGACCCTGGGCGCCGGCTGGTGGAGCGCCCGCCAGGCGCGGCGACGCGGCCAGGCCCCGGGTGGCGCCGACGTCACCGGCCGCCCGTTCAGCCCGCGCGCGGCGCTGGTGTTCGCGGCTGCCGTGGGCGCCATGCTCTTCGTGTCCGAGCAGGCCTTTCGGCGCTTCGGCGGCAGCGGGGTATTGGTCGCCACCGCGCTGGCCGGCCTGGCCGACGCCCACTCCTCCGCCGTGTCGGCACTGCAACTGCACGCCGGCGGGGGGCTCGCCGCCCGGCTGGCGACCCTGTGCGTCGGCGCCGCCTTCAGCACCAACGCGCTGAGCAAGTCGCTGGCCGCGGCCACCGGCGGCAGCGCGCGCTTCACCCGCCTCCTGGCCGCATCGCAGCTGGCCATGGTGCTCGGATTCTGGGGCGGGCTTGCGTGCGCGCCGTGGATCCAGCGCATATTGACAGCCGGCGGGGCATGACGCACAATGCTTGCTTTCGCTCTGCGGTGTGCCGTAGTGCGAGAGGAGTGGTAGTTCAGTTGGTTAGAATACCGGCCTGTCACGCCGGGGGTCGCGGGTTCGAGTCCCGTCCACTCCGCCAGAAATTCAAGCGAAATCAACCGCTTACAAAAAAAGCCCGACTACAGTAGTCGGGCTTTTTTTCGTCCATTCCGGCCGCGAACGGAGCGCGTCGGTATCGCGCTCCAGCACCGTAGCCCTCCACGCATGGCAGAGCCGCATTCCTTCGACGTGAAGTTCAGAAAGGTCGAAAGGAGGAGCGTGGGGCGACGAATCATGGCCTAGCTTCTTTCTCGGTAATGCAGCGTTACGGGTGCCGCACGAGCACGACTTCTAACCGAGGACGCCATGCCGTAGACCGTACACTTATCCACAACTGGCCGGCCGGCCTTCCTTCCCTGGTAAAAATTGGATCGGCGCGTGCAAAATCATCGGACCGGATGCAACATCGTCAACAGATGCACCATTTTTGACGATCACCATGCCGCCTGCAATGGTTACCTGCCCAGCCGGTGGCTGTCGCGCCGCTTGGTGGTGATCCTGCGCCGCTGCGCGGCGGGCCAGCTCAGCCAGCCTAGGAAGGGGAATGCGCGAGCAGGTGTTCAATGGGTGTTGAACGGTTCAATCAAACAATGTATGGACAAGTGACATACAATGCTGACATCACGAACGCATTACGCGAAAGGCGCCCCCATGGCCCAAGCTCAAGCCCAGGAACCCGTCACGATCAGCATCCGCGCCAAGGCCGGTCAGCGCGACCTCATCGACCAAGCCGCTGACCGCCTGGGTCGCAGCCGCTCGGACTTCATGCTCGAAGCTGCCTGCCGGCAGGCCGAGGACGTGCTGCTCGACCAGACCTACTTCGCGCTCGATGCGAAAAGCATGGCCGCCTTCCAGGCCATGCTCGATCAGCCGCCCGCGCCCACTGACCGCCTGCGCCGCACCCTCAAGGCCCGCGCGCCCTGGGACACGGCCGCTGCCACCGGCAAGGCTGCAGGCAAGAGCGCAGGAAAAGGCGGGAAGTGACCGCGCCGATGCTCTCGGCGCCACAACCGCTGACTGAGCGGCACCAGCTCGCCGACTTCGACAGCGGCGAGCCGACGCTGGACGACTGGCTGAAACGCCGCGCAGCCAAGAACCAGGCTAACGGCTCATCCCGCACCTACGTCGTGTGCGAGGGCGACACAGTCATTGGCTACTACTGCCTGGCTGCCGGCGGCCTCGGCCACGCCGAGGCGCCGTCCGGCATGAAGCGCAACCGGCCCGACCCGATTCCCGTGCTCGTCCTCGGCCGCCTGGCCATCCACAAGGACCACCACCAGAATGGAATCGGCACCGCGCTGCTCAACGACGCCATCCGGCGCGCGATCCAGGCCGCCGGTATCGCCGGTGTCACCGCGCTGCTGGTGCATGCCATCTCGGAGCAGGCCCGGCGCTTCTACCTCTCGCGAGGCTTCATCGAGTCACCCATCAAGCCCATGACCTTGTGCCTGATGCTGGCCACGGTCGAGCAGGCGCTGCGCGAACCGTAAAGAGGAAGGGCAGGGAGCATGACCAACGAAGCGTTCTCACGCGTCATGACACAGATGCTAGGGAGAGCCCTTCCGGGCCCGGCATGGTCTTACCGATCGCCACCGGCGCCAGCTTGCCGAGCTGCGCGGCTGTCTGTCAGGGTGAAATGCTTCACCCCCATTCGTACGGGACGGATAAAGGACGTTATTTTGCCGGGTTGTGGGGTTTGTTCGAAGGGGTGTTTTTCGAGGCCGGAGGCACCTTCGGATCGCGGTACGAACGTCCGGTGAGCTCCAGGCAGTAGGCGTTGTGGCGCAGGCGGTCGAGGGTAGCGGCGGCGAGCAGCCGGTTGGCGGCGAATGCCTGGTCCCACTCGTCGAAGTCGAGGTTGCTGGTGACGATGGTGGCGGCCTGCTCGTAGCGCTCGGCGATGAGGTCGTGCAGGTCCTCGTCAGCGGGGGCGCGCAACGGCTTGAGGCCGAAGTCGTCGATGATGAGCAGCGGCACCCTTGCCAGAGTGGCGAGCTTGCGCTCGTAGGCGCCGGTAGCGCGCGCGGCGTTCAGGGTCTGCGTCAGCCCGG
>JAKBBP010000011.1:38830-79020 GCA_021808445.1 Pseudomonadota bacterium | reverse complement strand
CCGATTTCTCGGACACCCGCAGCAGGTCGAGGTCGAGGCTGGCGCGGTTGATGATTTTGCCGGCTTCGCGTGCAGCGCGAACGGCGACGTTGATCATGGGATGCATGGTGTGCGGCGCGGACGCGGCAGGCGCGCCTCGGCGAGAATGTGCGGGTTGTCGTGAAAGAGCGGAACTTCGTGAACGATTTTATCCAAGGCCAGGATTCCCAGGGCGATTCCCCCGGCGATTCCCCCGGCGATTCCCCCGGCGATCCGCCGGCGCCAGCCCTGTTCGTGCTGGTGGGCACCAGCCGGGCGGGGAACGTCGGGGCCGCGGCGAGGGCCATCAAGACCATGGGGTTCCGTCATCTCGGACTGGTCGCGCCTCGCTTTGCCGACGTGCGCAGCCAGCCCGAGGCGCTGGCCATGGCCAGTGGTGCCGACGACGTATTGCGCGAGGCGCGCCAGGGCGATCGCCTGGACCAGGTGGCGGGCGATTGCGGCCTGCTCGTGGCGCTGTCCGCGCGGGTGCGCGACTTCGGTCCGCCGCTGCAGGGGCCACAGTGGCTGCCTGAACTCGCGCGCATGGCCTCGCAGCAGCGCAGGCGTGTGGGCTTCGTGTTCGGCAGCGAGCGCCACGGGCTGGACAACGAGACGGTGTGGCGCTGCGATGCTCTGCTGAACTTGCCCACTTCGTCCGAATATGGTTCCCTCAACCTGGCCCAGGCGGTGCAGATCGTTGCCTGGGAGTGGCGCAAGGCGGTGGGTTCCTTCGAGCACGCGGCGCCGGGACCGGCGCCCGAGCCGCCGGCCACCCACGCCGAGGTGGAGGGCCTGCTCGACCATGTGCAGCAGACCCTGCTGGCCCTGGGCTACCTCGATCCGCAGGCTCCCCGCAGGCTGTTGCCCCGGCTCAGTCGCCTGGCTTCGCGTGCCGCGCTCAGCCGCCAGGAGGTGCAGATCCTGCGCGGCATCTGCCATGCCGCGCTGCTCCAGGCTCGCCGGCTCTCCGAGGGCGGGCCGTGAGGGTCTGAGCGAGCTGCGGCGGGGTCCAATACACTGGGTGCCCGCCCGGGTATTGTCCGGCGGCCCCGCCAACCATCGCCTCGTTTCCATGTTCAGCTGCCTGCGCGAAGACATACAGGTCATTCTGGAGCGCGACCCCGCGGCGCGTTCGCGCTGGGAGGTGCTGACCTGTTACCCGGGCCTGCACGCGTTGTGGATGCACCGACTCGCCCATCGCCTGTGGGGGGCCGGCTACCACTGGCTCGGGCGCTGGATCTCGCACTGGAGTCGCTTCCTGACGGGCATCGAGATCCACCCGGGGGCCCAGATCGGGCGGCGCGTGTTCATCGACCATGGGCTGGGAGTGGTGATTGGCGAAACCGCGCAGGTGGGCGATGACTGCACCATCTACCAGGGGGTCACACTGGGCGGTACCTCGCTGTACAAGGGCACCAAGCGGCATCCCACCCTCGAATCCAGCGTGGTGGTGGGCGCGGGAGCCAAGGTGCTGGGTGGATTCACCGTCGGTCGCGGCGCACGCATCGGCTCCAACGCGGTGGTCGTGAAAGCCGTTCCGGCAGGTGCCACCGCGGTGGGCAACCCGGCTCGCATCATCGACAAGCAGGGCGAGCAGCAGCGCGAGGCCGCGGCCACGCGCATGGGCTTCTCGGCCTATGCGGTGACCCAGAACGGGGACGATCCGCTGAGCCAGGCCGTGCTGGGCCTGGTGGACCACGCGGCGCAGCTCGAGCACCAGGTGGCGATGCTGTGGCGCGAGCTGGAAAAGCGCGGCGTGTGCTCCGCCCAGGTGGGGCCCGAGGACGCGATGCGCACCGAGCAGTTCGACAAGGACAGTTTCGAGAAACTGGTCAAGTAGGACGCGCGCTCAGGTCCTCGCGCTCCACGCCGATCCACCGGGGCCGTGGCTGCAGCCACAGGACCTGCGCGCGCGGCCGCGCTGCCTGGTCCAGGTCCCAGTCGCTGAGCACCTGGCGCAGCTGTGCGTCCTGCCAGTGGTCGCGCGGCCGGTGCGTGTGGCCATGGATCATCCACGGCGCTTTCGCGTCCAGGAGCCACTTGCGGGCCTCACCGGGGTCCGCGTCGCCGAGCTGTTCCATCGCCGCCTGGCGCTGGCGGCTCTGCTCGCGCGCGGCCAGCGCCTGCTGCTGGCGCTGCGCCAGGGGCTGGGCGAGAAAGCCGGCCTGCCAGCGTGGGTCGCGGCAGGTGGCGCGCCAGCGCAGGTAGGCATGGTCGTCGATGCACAAGGCGTCGCCGTGGCTGAGCAGGATGCGCTGGGTACCCAGATCCAGCAGGCAGGGGTCGTCGATCAGGCGCGCGCCGCAGCGCCGTGCGAAATGCTCGCCCAGCAGGAAATCGCGATTGCCGCGTTGCACCGCGACGCTGCAACCCCCGGCCGACAGCGCGGCCAGGGCCTCGCACACAGCGTGGTGTTCATCGGCCGGCGCCTGCTCCAGCAGGTCGTCGCCCACCCAGGTTTCGAACAGATCGCCCAGGATCAGCAGCGCGTCGGCGCGCCGGGCCGGCCCGCGCAGCCAGCCCAGGAAGGCCGCGGTGGTACGCGGCGCCTGGGGGCCCAGGTGCAGGTCGGACACCAGCGCGAGCCGGCGCCATTGCGGCTGCCCCCGCAGCGTGGCCGGAAGGGCCGGCTGCTGCGCGCCAGGGGCCTCGACTTCAGACTTCAACGGCTTTTTCGATGACCACGTCGTCCACGGGAACGTCCTGGTGGAATCCCTTGCTGCCGGTCTTCACGCCCTTGATGGCATCGACCACGTCCTGGCCTTCGACCACGTGGCCGAACACCGCGTAGCCCCAGCCCTGCGGGCTCGGCGAGCTGTGATCCAGGAAGGCGTTGTCGGCCACGTTGATGAAGAACTGGGCGGTGGCCGAGTGGGGATCGTTGGTCCGGGCCATCGCGATGGTGTATCGCTTGTTCTTCAGTCCGTTGTTCGCCTCGTTGGCGATCGGTGCCTGCGTGGGCTTTTGCTTCATGCCGGGCTCGAATCCGCCGCCCTGGATCATGAAGCCATCGATCACGCGATGGAAGATCGTGTTGTCGAAATGACCGCTGCGCACGTAGGCCAGGAAGTTCTCGGTGGACTTCGGGGCCTTCTCGGCGTCGAGTTGCAGGCGGATCACGCCCTTGTTGGTGTGGAGTTCAACCATGGATGCATGCCTCGGAGGAAAGGGGGAAGTGACGTTGCAGTGCGGACGGGGCCTTCGCCCGGTTGGGCCTTGTCAGGGCAGAAGCTTCGCGGATTCGATGACCACGGGCTTCACGGGCACGTTTTGCATCGGCCCCACGTCGTGGGTGGGAACCGCTGCGATGCGGTCCACCACGCTCATCCCGGAGACAACCTGCCCGAACACGGCATAGCCGTAGCCGTCGGGTTGGGGATAGTCCAGACTGGCATTGTCCACCAGATTGATGAAGAACTGGGAGGTGGCGGAATTCGGGTCGCTGGTGCGGGCCATGGCGATGGTGCCCCGGAGATTGCGCAGGCCGTTGCGGCTCTCCAGCTGGATCGGCGCGGCGGTGGGCTTTTGCTCCAGTTGCCGGGTGAAGCCGCCGCCCTGGATCATGAAGCCGGGAATCACGCGATGGAACACGGTGCCGGCGTAGAAGCCCTTGTTCACGTAGCGCAGGAAATTCGCCACGGTAAGCGGAGCGCGCTGGGGGTCGAGCTGCACGACGATGGTGCCCAGGCTGGTCTGCAGTTGCACGCGGGGCGCGGGCGCCGCGGCGGCCGCGGGGAGGGCGCCCGGCAGGGCCGCCACACAGCCCAGGGACAGCGCCAGGAACAGGCGGCGCCCGAGGCCTGCGCGGGATGACGCTTGGCGGGAAGGATGCATCGGAAGGTCTCCAGTTGCGCGCCGGCGGGAACGAGCCGGCAGGGTGGGGTTCGCGGGTGGACGCCGGGCGGGTCTCGACGGGCACTGGCTCAACGCGTGGCCGTGCCGGTCGACGGCACCGGCATCGGCGGTGTCGCGTCCACGCCGGCCTGCAGGCGCTTCAGGCTGGCTCGGGCATGGGCTCGCGCCGCGTCGTCGCCGGCGCTGGCGGCAGCCTGGCGATAGGACTGCTCGGCCAGTTGCAGGTAGACGTCGCCCAGGTTGGCGCGCGCGGTGGCGTAGTCCGGGTTGGCGCGCAGCGCCATTTGCAGGGACTCAAGTGCTCGAGCCGTTTCGCCGCGCGCCGCGTACAGCACCGCGAGATTGTTGTAGGGCTCGGGCAGTTCCGGGTAGCGCCGGATCAAGGCTCGCAGCAGCTCGATGGCCTGTGCGTCGTGGTGCTGCTGCTGCAGAATCAGCGCCTCGGTGAGCTGGTACTGCGGGTCCCCGGGATGTCGCCGGATCAATCCGCGCAGGACCTGCAGCGCCTGCCGCAGATGGCCGGCCGCCTGCAATTGCCGGACCTGGTCCAGGTCATCGGCGCGCGCCAGGCTGCATGCGCAGCCCAGCAGCAGGGCCATCAGCACGCTGGCTCGGCGAAATCGGCGAAGGCCGGGTAGGAAGGTCATGGCGGGCTCGGGCAGGACAGGCCTGGGCATTCTATGTTGGGCTTCGCGCAGCTCGTGGCTCGTGCGGGTTCTGCCTGACGCGCGCCGGCCGGGGGGCCAGGGCCGGCTTCGGCATGCCCATGAAGCCCATGCTCAGTTCCTGCTGCATGGAATTGCCCGGGCGCATCCAGCCCATGTCGCCTGCGCCGCGGCATGACGGCCTGTGCTAAGTTTTCGCCCTTGCGCGCTGCGCCCTTCTTCGCGTATTCCATGACCGTTCACATCTACAACACCCTGTCGCGTAGCAAGCAGGCTCTCGTGCCCCTGGAGCCGGGACACGTGCGCATGTACGTGTGCGGCATGACCGTGTACGACTTCTGCCACCTGGGGCATGCGCGCATGATGGCCGTGTTCGACGTGGTGCAGCGCTGGCTCAAGGCGCGGGGCCTGCGCGTGACCTATGTGCGCAACATCACCGATGTGGACGACAAGATCATCCGCCGCGCGGTGGAAAGCGGCCTGAGCGTGCGCGAGCTCACCGACCGGTTCATCCAGGCCATGCACGAGGACACGGATGCCCTGGGGATCCAGCGGCCCGACCTGGAACCGCGTGCCACCGAGCACATCGCGGGCATGCAGCGCATGATCGCCGCCCTGGTCGAGCGAGGCCTGGCCTACCAGGACGCAGCCGGGGACGTGGATTTCGCCGTGCGCAGCTTTCCCGGCTACGGACGCCTGTCGGGCAAGTCGCTGGATGAACTGCACGCGGGCGAGCGCGTGGAGGTGGACGCGGCCAAGCGCGATCCTCTGGATTTCGTCTTGTGGAAGCGTGCCAAGCCGGAGGAGCCGGCCGAGGTGCGCTGGGATTCGCCATGGGGCGAGGGGCGGCCGGGCTGGCACATCGAATGCTCGGCCATGAGTTGCGAGCTGCTCGGCGAGCAATTCGACATCCACGGTGGCGGCGCCGACCTTCAGTTCCCCCACCACGAGAACGAGATCGCGCAGACCGAGGGTGTCACCGGCACGCACTGGGTGGGAACCTGGATGCACAACGGCTTCGTGCGCGTGGACGAGGAGAAGATGTCGAAGTCCCTCGGCAACTTCCTGACCATCCGCGAAGTGCTCAAGAAGGTCGATCCCGAGACCCTGCGGTTTTTCATCATCCGGGCGCATTACCGCAGCCCGCTGAACTACAGCGACGACGCGCTGCGCGATGCCCGCAGCGCCCTCGAGCGCCTGTACATCGCGTTGCAGGAGCACGAGGGGCACGAGGGCGGGGCGGGCGCGGTGGACTGGGAGCATCCCCTGGCCCGGCGTTTCGGCGCAGCGATGGACGATGACTTCAACACCCCGGAGGCGCTGGCGGTGTTGTTCGAACTGGCCAGCGATCTCAATCGCAGCGCCGACCCGGCGCTGGCGGTGCTGCTCAAGGGCCTGGGCGCGACCCTGGGACTGTTGCAGAGCCCGCCGCAGCAATTCCTGCAGGGCGGGGCCGATGCCGCGCACAGGGCCTGGATCGAGCAGCAGGTCCAGCTGCGTGCCCAGGCCAAGCAGGCGCGCGACTACGCCAGTGCCGACCGTATTCGCGCGGAGTTGCTCGAGCGCGGCATCCAGCTCGAGGACAAGCCGGGCGGCGTCACGCTGTGGCGCAAGGCCTGAGCCATGGCGGCCAGGAACAAGCCCGCGGTCGCCGAAGTGCCGTCCTACTGGGACGAGGCCTGCGGCGAGCTCATGCGCGCCGACCGCGTGATGCGCAGGCTGATCCCGGAGTACGGCAAGGCCCGGCTGCAAAGTCGTGGCGACGCCTTCCAGACCCTGGCGCGCTCCATCGTGGGCCAGCAGATCTCGGTGGCCGCCGCGCAGTCGGTGTGGGAACGCCTGCTGGCCCTGGTCGGCTCGGTGCGGCCCGAGAGCCTGCTGGTGCATGACGCGCAGTCCCTGCGCCAGGCCGGCCTGTCCCTGCGCAAGGCCGAATACCTGCGCGACCTGGCCAGCCGTTTCGAGCAGGGCCTGGTGCATCCCCGCCAGTGGCACGAGATGCCTGACGAGGCCATCATCGAGGAGTTGGTGGCGATCCGGGGCATCGGTCGCTGGACGGCCGAGATGTTCCTGATGTTCCATCTGCTGCGCCCGGACGTGCTGCCGCTGGACGACCTCGGCTTGCGCAAGGGTATCAGCCAGTGCTACTTTTCCGGGGAGGCGGTCAGCCGCAGCGAACTGCGGGAGGTGGCCGCCGCCTGGGAACCCTGGCGTTCCGTGGGTACTTGGTATATTTGGCGCAGCCTGGACCCGATTCCGGTGGAATACTGAATTCGCACCGCGGACGGGATCCGCGGGCCCCTCCCCGGGGCCTCTCTCGGCGAACCGATCACATCATGAGCAAGAAAGTCTTCCTGGATTTCGAACAGCCGGTGGCCGAACTCGAGGCCAAGATCGAGGAACTGCGTTTCGTGCAGGACGAATCGGCGGTCGACATCTCGGAAGAGATCTCGCGCCTGCAGAAGAAGAGCCTGCAACTGACCAAGGACCTGTACAGCAAGCTCAGTCCCTGGCAGGTCACGCAGATCGCCCGGCACGCGCAACGTCCCTACACGCTGGATTACGTGGCCAGCCTGTTCACGGACTTCCATGAATTGCACGGCGACCGTCACTTCGCCGACGATCTGTCGATCGTCGGCGGCTTGGCGCGGTTCAACGGCCAGGCCTGCATGGTCATCGGCCATCAGAAGGGTCGGGACACGAAGGAGCGCGCGATGCGCAACTTCGGCATGAGCAAGCCCGAGGGCTACCGCAAGGCCTTGCGCCTGATGAAGCTGGCGGAGAAGTTCGGGCTGCCGGTGTTCACCTTCGTCGACACCCCCGGCGCCTATCCCGGCATCGACGCCGAGGAACGCAATCAGTCGGAGGCCATCGGGCGCAACATCCTGGAGATGGCACAACTGGAAGTTCCCATCATCTCCACCATCATCGGCGAGGGGGGCTCGGGGGGAGCGCTGGCCATCGCCGTGGCCGATCATGTGCTGATGCTGCAGTTCGCCGTGTATTCGGTGATTTCGCCCGAAGGATGTGCTTCCATTCTCTGGAAAAGCTCGGAGCGCGCCGCGGACGCCGCGGAGGCGCTGGGCCTGACCGCGCATCGCCTGAAGGCGCTGGGCCTGATCGACAAGATCGTCAACGAGCCGGTGGGGGGGGCGCATCGCGACCCGCAGGCCATGTCGGCCTCGCTCAAGCGCGCGCTGGGCGAGAGCCTGCGCCAGTTCCAGGGCGTCAAGCCCGCCGATCTGGTGCGCCAGCGCTACGAGCGGCTGTGCGCCTTCGGTCGATTCCAGGACACGAAGTCGGCGCGCTGAGGCCGCCCCCGGCGGCCACGCGCGGCGCCGTGGCCGCGCTGCGGCGTTTCGTGCGCATGCAGCAGGGGGGGGCTTCGGGGGCCGCGCTGGCCGACCCGTCGCGCCCGCTGGCCGTGGCGTTCAGCGGTGGCGCCGATTCCACCGCCTTGCTGCTGGCGGCGCTGCGCGTGTGGCCCCGGCGCACCGTGCATGCGCTGCACGTGCACCACGGTTTGCAGGCGGCTGCCGACGATTTCGCCCGGCATGCTCGCGAGCGCTGCGCGGCATGGGGTCTGGCCTGTCATGTTCTGTCCGTGCAGGTGCGCCGTGCCCGTGGCGACAGCCTGGAGGAGCAGGCGCGACTGGCCCGCCACGACGCGCTTGCGCGGGCCGCGCGCGAACTGGGCTGCGCCTGGTTGCTGATGGGACACCATGCCGACGATCAGGCCGAGAGCCTGTTGCTGGCGCTGTTGCGCGGCGCCGGCCCCGCCGGGCTGGCGGCCATGCCGCCGGCCGCGCGGCGCGCGGGGGTGTGGCTGGGGCGCCCCTTGCTGGAATGTCCCGCGCCCCGGCTGCGCTCGGAGCTGGACGCAGCTGGCGTGCCCTATGTGATCGATCCCATGAACCAGGACCTGGCGCTGCGCCGGGGCCGTATCCGTGGCGAACTGCTGCCGGTGCTCGACCGCCTGGAGCCCGCCTGGCGTCGGACCCTGGGGCGCAGCGCGGCGCTGTGCGCGCAGGCCGCCGGGCAGCTGCGCGAACAAGCCCTGCGGGACCTGCATGCCTGCCGCGGCGAGGCCGGCCTGTGTCTGGCGCAACTGGCCGGCTGGGAAGCCCCGAGGCGTGCGCAGGTGCTGCGAGTGTGGTTGGCCGAGCTCGGGCTGCGCAGCAACGCGGCGCAGATCGACAACCTGTTGCGCCAGATCGAGGCCCCCGCCGACGCCGCGGTGCTCGCGAGGATCGGCCACGCGCGCCTGTGGCGCGACTCCGGGTGGCTGCGCTGCGAACCGGGCGCTTCGCCAGCCCTATAATCCAGGGCTTTTTGCGTCGCCGCGGCCCCAGCGGCGGGTCGCGCCCCTTCAACGTCCCATCATGGCGCTCATCGTCCAGAAATACGGCGGAACATCAGTTGGTTCCGTCGAACGCATCAAGAACGTCGCCCGGCGCGCGATCAAATGGGCCGAGGCCGGCAACCAGGTCGTGGTCGTCGTCTCGGCCATGTCGGGGGAGACCAATCGCCTGATCGCCCTTGCGCGCGAAGTCCAGCCCGAGCCGGATCCGCGCGAGCTCGACGTGGTGGCCTCCACCGGCGAACAGGTGACCATCGGGCTGCTGGCGATGGCGCTCAAATCCATGGGGCAACCCGCGCGCAGCTACACCGGCTTCCAGGTGGGGGTGCACACCGACAGCGCCTTCACCAAGGCCCGCATCGAGTCCATCGACGAGCAGCGCATCCGCGCGGACCTGGACCAGGGAATGATCGTGGTGGTCGCCGGTTTCCAGGGCATGGACGGGCAGGGCAACATCACGACGCTGGGCCGCGGTGGTTCCGACACCTCGGGGGTGGCCCTGGCCGCGGCGCTGGGCGCCGACGAATGCCAGATCTACACCGACGTCGACGGGGTGTACACGACCGATCCGCGGGTCGTGCCGGAGGCCTCGAAGCTGCCCTCGATCACCTTCGAGGAAATGCTGGAGATGGCCAGCCTGGGATCGAAGGTGCTGCAGATCCGCTCGGTGGAATTCGCGGGCAAGTACCGCGTGCGCCTGCGCGTGCTGTCCAGCCTGACGCCATGGGATATTCCGCTGGAGCAGGAGATGCACAGCGGCACACTGATCACTTTCGAAGAGGACCAGAACATGGAACGTGCCGTCGTTTCCGGCATCGCCTTCGCTCGCGACGAAGCCAAGATCACGGTGGTCGGCGTGCCCGATCGCCCGGGCATCGCCTACCAGATCCTCAGCGCGGTGGGACAGGCGAACATCGAAGTGGACATGATCGTGCAGAACCAGAGCGTGGCCGGGTTCACGGATTTCTCCTTCACCGTCGGGCGCAACGACTACGCGCGCACGCTGGCGATCCTGAAGAACGAGGTGCAGGGCCATATCGGGGCGAAGGACGTGCTGGGCGACCCCAAGTCGTGCAAGGTTTCGATCGTCGGCGTGGGCATGCGCTCCCATGCCGGCGTGGCCAGCACCATGTTCCGCACGCTGTCGGAGGAAGGCATCAACATCCAGATGATCTCCACCTCGGAGATCAAGGTGTCGGTGCTGATCGACGAGAAGTACCTGGAACTGGCGGTGCGCGCGCTGCACCGCGCCTTCGACCTGGACGCGCCACAGGGCACCTGAGCCCAGGCCCGGTCGGGCATCCGGGCCCCGCCGCGAGTTCAGGTCGACTGCGAGAAGCTCACGCGCACGCGCAGGCCGCCGAGAGGGGAGTCGAGCAGTTCCACGCTCGCATGGCTGCGTTCGGCCACGCTGCGCACGATGGCCAGGCCCAGGCCGCTGCCTCCGGGAGGCGCGTCGGCGCGGCGGTAGAAGCGGTCGAACACCCGTGGCCGATCGGCGGCCGGGATGCCGGGGCCGGAGTCGTCCACCTCCAGCAATGCCTTGCCGTCTTGCACGTGCACCCGCACGTCCACGCGCGCGCCGCGCGGGCTGTAGCGCACGGCGTTGTCCACCAGGTTGCGTGCCAGCATGCGCAGGCCTTGCGGAGGCGCCAGCACGGTGAGTTCCTCGGCCTGCTCCAGTCCGGCGTCGATGCCCCGGGCCTGGGCCAGGTCCAGGGTGTCGGCCAGGGCCTGGCGAGCCGCTTCGGTCAGGGAAACGGGCGCCGGGGCCTCGCGCCCGCCGGAGTCGGCCCGAGCCAGGGCCAGCAGTTGCTCGACCAGGTGGGTGGCGCGGTCGATGCCGGAATCCAGGCGCTGCGCGGCCAGTCGCCGGGTGGATTCGTCCGGAGCGCGTTCGAGCATCTGCAATTGCAGTTTCAGGGCTGCCAGAGGAGAACGCAACTCGTGCGCGGCGTCGGCCACGAACATCTGTTGGGCATCGAAGGCCTGGCGGGTGCGCGCGAACAGGCCGTTCATCGCCCGCACCACCGGGCGCATCTCCAGCATGGCGGACCCGGGGTCCAGCGGGTCGAAGGAGGTCGCGGCGCGATTCTCCAACTCCGTGGACAGCTTGCGCAGCGGGGTCAGCGATCGTCGGACCACCCAGGCGACCACCAGCAGCAGCAGCGGCACGATCAGCAGCATCGGCCACACCGAATTGAGCGCGAAGGTCAGCGCCAGCGCGCGCCGGCTGAGCAGGGGCTGTGCCACCTGGATGGTCCGGCCGCCCGCCTGCATGGAGAACACGCGCCAGTTCTGTCCGTTCACCGCCACGTTGGCATAGCCCAGCACGGCCTGGTCGGGCAATTCCACGCGCGGGCGCGATACGTAGATGCGCTGGCCGTCGGGTGCCCAGACCTGGAACACGTAGTCCAGGTCCTCACGGGCGTGGCCTCTGGGACCGAAGCCCGGCAGGCCCAGCTCGCCCGTGGCCAGCGAGAGCGCGATCTGCTGCAGGTGGTAGTCGAACACCGCGTCGGCCTCGCGCATGGCGTTGCGGAACACCGCGACGGCCTGCACCAGCGCGGCGGTCAGGACCGCCGCGGTCAGCAGCACCAGCAACTTGGCACGCAGGGATTTCACGCGCTGTCCCCCGCGCCGGAGTCGCTTTCCCGCGCCAGCACGTAGCCCATGCCGCGTATGTTGCGGATGAACTCGGCTCCCAGCTTCTTGCGCAGGCTGTGCACGTAGACCTCGACGGCGTTGCTGGAGATCTCGTCCTTCCAGCCGTAGAGCTTTTCCTCCAGTTGCGCACGCGACAGGATCACCCCGGGGCGGCGCATCAGCGCTTCCAGCACGGCCCATTCCCGTTGCGACAGCACCAGCGGCTGGCCGTGCAGCGTGGCTTCGCGCGTGGCTGGATGGAGGCATACGCCGCCGTGGCTCAAGGCCGGCTCGGCGCGCCCGGCGGCGCGCCGCAGCAGGGCGCGGATGCGCGCCTGCAGCTCGTTGAGGTCGTAGGGCTTGAGCAGATAGTCGTCCGCGCCCGCGTCGAGTCCGCGGATGCGCTCATCGACCGCGTCGCGGGCGGTGACGATGAGCACCGGGGTGGCGTCGTGCCGCTCGCGGGCGGCCTTGAGCACCTGCAGGCCGTCGCGCGCCGGAAGCCCCAGGTCCAGCAGCACCAGGTCGTAGTGCTCGCTGCTCCAGGCGGCGTCGGCGGCGCGGCCATCGCGCACCCAGTCCACCGCGTAGCCTTCGGCGCGCAACGCATCGAGCGCGCTCTCGCCGATCATCATGTCGTCTTCGACCAGCAGCAATCGCATCGGGCGGGTTCCAGGATTTCGGGCCGGGGCGTGCATGCAGGCGCACGCCGGAATGGGCACAATTATTCCCTGTGCGCGAACCCGTGGGGATGGCGCGAATGAAACCAGGGACAACGGAGACTGCCATGAACCATGCGATTCGCATCGAGCGCACCGGCGGCCCGGACGTGCTGCAGTGGCAGCAGGTCCAGCCAGGCGACCCGGGCGCGGGCGAGGTGCGCGTGCGCCATGCCGCGGTCGGGGTCAACTTCATCGACGTCTACCACCGCACGGGACTCTACCCCCTGCAACTCCCCGCGGGCATCGGCCTGGAGGCGGCCGGCGTGGTCGAGGCGGTGGGCGAAGGGGTGAGCGAGTTCCGCGAGGGGGATCGCGTCGCCTACTGCCATGGGCCGACCGGGGCCTATGCGCAGGCCCGCGTGATGCCGGCGCGGGTGCTGGTGAAGCTTCCCGACGGCATCGAATTCGAGACCGCGGCGGCCATGATGCTCAAGGGTCTGACCGCACAATTCCTGCTGCGCCGCACGCGTCGGCTGCAGGCAGGCGACGTCGCGCTGTTCCATGCCGCTGCCGGCGGCGTGGGTCTGATCGCGGGGCAATGGGCCCGGGCCCTGGGCGTGCAGCTCATCGGCACCGCCGGCAGCGACGAGAAGTGCCGCCTGGCCCTGGACAACGGCTACGCGCATTGCATCAACTACCGCAACGAGGATCTGGTCTCCCGGGTTCGCGAACTCACGGGCGGCAAGGGTGTCGCGGTGGTCTACGATTCGGTGGGGCGCGATACCTGGGAGCGCTCGCTGGGCTGCCTGCAGCCCTTCGGACTGATGGTCAGTTTCGGCAACGCCTCGGGCCCGGTGCCTCCGGTGACCCTGGGTGACCTGGCGGCGCGTGGTTCCCTGTACGTGACCCGCCCGACCCTGATGACCCATCTGGCCGACCGGGCCACCCAGCTTGAGATGGCCGCGGAGCTGTTCGAGGTGGTGCTGGCGGGCAAGGTACGCCCGCTGATCGGCCAGCGCTACGCGCTGCGCGATGCCGCCGAGGCGCACCGTGCGCTGGAAGGCCGGGCCACCACGGGCAGCATCGTGCTGCAGCCCTGAGCGCTGGAGACGGCCGGCAAGGCCTCGGTCCGTGCTCAGGCCGCGGCAGGGCTGGCCGGACACAGGATGCCACGGTAGGCATGCCAGCTGGCATGCCCGAGCAGCGGACCGACCAGCAACAGCCCCAGGCCGGCCGGCAGCAGCGCCAGCACGGTGAGCAAGGTCAGGAGCGCGCCCCACATCATCAGGACCCAGGGGTGTTCCAGACAGGCCCGCACGCTGGTCAGCGCGGCGGTGATGGCGTCCACCGGGCGGTCCAGCAGCATGGGCACGGCGATCACGCTGCAGGCGAAGGCGATGGCGGCGAACAGCGCTCCGACGGCGACGTAGGCCGCGAGGAAGGGCAGGTTGGCCGGATCCAGCAACATGCCCGACAGCGTGGGCGCGGGCGCCATGGCGTCGGCGAACAGGGCGAACACGATCAGGGCGCTGCGTGCCCACAGCAGTTCGAGCACCAGCAGCAGGCCCGCGAACAGAGCCACGCTGGAGCGCGTCGGCCACCAGCACATGAGGCAGGGGCGAAGCCGCGGGCGCCGGCCCGCCTCGCAGCTTCGGCTGGCCTGGATCAAGCCCATGGCCAGGGCCGGGCCGAGCAGCATGACCCCGCTGGCCAGCAGCAAGGCGTATTGCGGATCGCTGCGCAGACTCCATCCCAGCCCCCAGGCCACCAGGGTGAACAGGACACCGTAGCCCAGGCTGAGCGCAGGACAGGAGCGCATGTCGCGCGCTCCCGCCGCCAGCCAGCGCAGGGGGTCGCGCCAGTCCAGCGTGCACACGCTCACGCGCACGGTTCCTTGTTGCGCCAAGGGATGGCGCCTGGCTTCCTCGGGGGTCATCTGCGGGGCCCGTCATGTCTGGATACAACCATGATGGCCGCAAGGTTATAACCCCCGGGGGTTCCCCGCAAGGCCGGGTCTACCCGGGGCGCGAGGCGCGGCGGCGAGCTTCGCGCTGCTCGTCGATCAAAAGGGTCACGGCGCCCAGGAAGATCGAGGAGTCGGCGAGGTTGAAGGCCGGCCAGTGCCAGGAGCCGGAGGCCGTGCGCAGGTAGAAATCGAGGAAGTCGGTCACGTGGCCCCACAGCAGGCGGTCGGCGACGTTGCCCAGTGCGCCTCCGAGAATCAAGGCCAGGGCCAGCCCGAGCATGGGGCGGCGACGCCGGCGCAGCAGCACGCCGACGATCAGCAGCGAGGCGCCCAGGCCCAGCGCGGTGAACAGCCAGCGCTGCCAGCCCGACTGGGCGGCCAGGAAGGAAAAGGCTGCGCCGGGGTTCTCGATGTGCACCAGGTTGAAGAATCCGGTGACGGGGATCGAGGCGTCCAGCGGCAAGTCCCGCGCCACCAGCCATTTGCTGAACTGGTCCAGGGCCAGCACCGCCAGTGCGAGCAGCAGCCACGCCCAGGACGGCGGATGGCGGCGCGGCCGCACGAGCGGGGCCTCAGACATGGCGTCGCACCTCGCCCTGGCCGTACAGATTGCTCGCGCAGCGCCCGCACAGTCCTGGATGGGCGCTGTCGGTCCCCACGTCTTCCACCCAGTGCCAGCAGCGTTCGCACTTGGCGGCCTCGGCCGGCCTCACCCGCAGTTGCGTGGCGTCGGCCGCGCGCAGCTCCAGTTTCGAGACGATGAAGGCAAAACGTGCTTCCTCGCCGAGGCCGGCCAGCAGCCGCAGGTCCGGTTCGGGGAGGCCGAGTTCCACCCAGGCCTGCAGCGACGAGCCCAGGCGCCCCTCCGCGCGAACTTGTTCGACGCCGCGGTTGACTTCGTCGCGCAGTTCCCGGATGCGAGCCCAGCGCGCGAGCAGTTCGGCTTCGTCGTCGAGTCGCGGGATCTCATGGAAGGTCTGCACGAAGATGCTGCGCTGGGTCTTTGCCAGCTCCGGTGCGAAGTGTTCCCAGGCCTCTTCGGCGGTGAAGCTGAGGAAGGGTGCGATCCAGCGCAGCATGGCCGCCGCCAGATGCCACAGCGCGGTCTGCGCGCTGCGTCGCGCGGGGCCGTCGGTCTGGGTGGTGTACAGCCGATCCTTCAGCACGTCGAGGTAGAAGCCCCCGAGATCCTCGGAGCAGAACACCAGCAGCCGTGCCACGACCGGGTGGAACTCGTAGGCCGCGTAGTGCGCAAGGATCTCGCGCTGCAGGGCGCCGGCGTGGGCCAGCATCCAGCGGTCGATGTCCAGCATGTGCTCAGGCGGTACCGATTGCGTGGCCGGGTCGAAATCCGACACGTTGGCCAGCAGGAAGCGCAGGGTGTTGCGCACGCGCCGGTAATTCTCGACCACCTGCCTGAGAATGGCGTCGGAGATCGCCAGGTCGCCCGAGTAATCGGTGGAGGCGACCCACAGGCGGATGATCTCGGCGCCGAGCTTGTCGCTGACTGTCTGCGGCGCAATCACGTTGCCCACCGACTTGCTCATCTTGCGGCCTTGTCCGTCCACCGTGAACCCGTGGGTGAGCAGAGCCTTGTAGGGCGCGCGCCCGTCGATGGCGCAGCCCGTGAGCAAGGAGGAGTGGAACCATCCGCGATGCTGGTCGTGGCCTTCCAGGTACAGGTCGGCCGGCCAGGACAGCTGATCGCGATGGCTGCCCCGCAGCACGTGCCAGTGGGTGGTGCCGGAGTCGAACCAGACCTCGATGATGTCCTGGGACTTTTCGTAGTCCTGTGCCTCGTCGCCGAGCCAGTCGCGCAGATCCAGCCGCGACCAGGCCTCCACGCCCTCGCGCTGCACCAGTTCGGCTGCACGATCCATCAGCTCCAGGGTGCGCGGGTGCAGCTCGCCGCTGGCCTTGTGCAGCAGAAAAGGCAAGGGCACGCCCCAGGCGCGCTGACGCGAGATGCACCAGTCGGGGCGTCCGGCGATCATGTCGTGAAGGCGCGCCTTGCCTCCGGCCGGATAGAAGGCCGTCTGCTCCACGGCTTGCAGCGCCGTATCACGCAGGGTACGCGGCGCCTTGTCGACCGTGCACACGCCCTCGCCCTCGTCCATGCGCACGAACCACTGGCTGGCCGCGCGGTAGATCACCGGCGATTTGTGGCGCCAGCAGTGCGGGTAACTGTGGCGGATGTCCTCCGTGGCCAGCAGGTGGCCCGCCTCGCGCAGCGCCTGAACCACCGCCGGCGCGGCGCTCCAGATCTGCTGGCCCCCGAACAAGGGCAGATCGGCGGCGTAGACGCCGTCGCCCTGCACGGGGTTGAGCACGTCCTCGGTGCGCATGCCATGCGCGATGCAGGAGTTGAAATCCTCCACCCCGTAGGCGGGCGAGGAGTGCACGATGCCGGTACCGTCGTCGGCCGTGGCGTATTCCGCAAGGTATACGGGGCTGCTGCGGTCGTAGCCGGGATGCAGTGCCGCCAGCGGGTGGCGAAAACGCAGGCCGGCGAGCGCCTCGCCGCGCACCGTGGCCAGCACGCTGCCCTCCAGTCCGTAGCGCTTCAGGCAGGCCTCGACCCGCGCAGCGGCCAGCAGCAGCACGCCGCGCGGCGTGTGCACCAGGCTGTAGTCGAGCTCGGGGTTGAGGTTCAGGGCCTGGTTGGCCGGAATGGTCCACGCCGTGGTGGTCCAGATCACCGCGAAGGCCGGTGCGGGCAGGGAGGGCAGCCCGAAGGCCGCTGCCAGGCCTTCGGGATCCTCGCTGGGAAAGGCCACGTCCAGGGTGTGGGAGGTCTTGTCGGCGTACTCGATCTCGAATTCGGCCAGCGAGGAATGGCAGTCGAAACACCAATGCACCGGCTTGAGTCCGCGGTAGACGAAGCCGCGCTCGACCACGCGCTTGAGGGCACGGATCTCGTCGGCTTCATTGCCGAAGTCCATCGTGCGGTAGGGGTGCTCCCAGTCGCCCAGAACGCCAAGGCGCTTGAAATCGGCCATCTGCCCGGCAATCTGCTCGGTGGCGTAGGCGCGGCTGCGGGCCTGGATCTCGTCGCGCCCGAGCTTGCGCCCATGGAGTTTTTCGATCTGGTTCTCGATGGGCAGGCCGTGGCAATCCCAGCCCGGCACGTAGACGGCGTCGAAGCCCTCCAGCTGGCGAGCCTTGACGATCATGTCCTTGAGGATCTTGTTCACGGCGTGGCCGATGTGGATCTGGCCGTTGGCGTAGGGGGGGCCATCGTGCAGCACGAAGCGAGGGCGCCCCGCGCGGGCCGCGCGCAGGCGCTGATAAATGCCTTCTTCCTGCCAGCGCTGCACCCAGCCGGGCTCGCGCCGAGGCAGGTCGCCCCGCATCGGAAAGCTCGTGTCGGGCAGGTTCAGCGTGGAGCGGTAATCGGGCTTGGCGGGCGCTTCGGGATGGGTCATGGCATGCGGTTGCGCCGTGTTGGCGCGGGCGTTTTCCGTGGCTTCGGGGTGGGCCGGGCAGAGTGCTTGGGCGTGCGGCGCGGGCGTGCCCTCGGCGTCGTCGGGCAGGCCCCGGCCCGAGCGCCCTGGGCGACGCCTGGGTTCAGGGGGAGTCGGCGGGCGGGCAGGCGAACCACGCGCGCGCGGCCCGCACATCGGCGGCGATCGCGGCGGTGAGGGCTTGCAGGCCGTCGTAGCGGACTTCGTCCCGCAGCTTGTGCAGCAATTCCACCCGCACGAGTTTAGCGTAGGCGTCCCCGCTCCAATCCAGGACATGGGCCTCCAGCAGCACGCGGCCGGAGTCCTCGACGCTGGGGCGGCGCCCGAAGCTGACCACCGCGGGCAGCGGCTGCGCCTGCAGCCCGTGCACCCTCGCGACGAAGATGCCCTGCGCCGCGGGCCGGGCAGGGCCGAAGCGAAGATTCAGCGTGGGAAAGCCCAGCTCGCGTCCGAGCTTGGCGCCATGCTGTACATGCCCGCAGATGCTGTAGGGCCGGTCCAGAAGGCTGGCCGCCAGGCGCATATCGCCCGCGGCCAGTGCCTGGCGCACCGCCGAGCTGGATACCCGGCGCGCGTGCAACTCATAGGCGTTCATGCGCGCGGCCTCGAAGCCCAGGCGAAGGCCCCAGGCATCGAGCATTTCGTAGTCTCCCGCACGGCCCGCGCCGAAGCGGAAGTCATCACCCACCAGCACATAGCGCGCATGCAATCCATCGACGAGCACGCGCTGGATGAAATCCTGTGCTGGCAGCGAAGCGAGCGCGGCGTCGAAGCGCAGCACCACCACGCGCTCCACGCCGCAGCGTGCAAGGCCGTCGAGCTTGTCGCGCAGCCCAGCCACCCGTGGCGGAGCAAGCTCGGGCTGGCCGCGCACTGCGGCGAAGTAATCCCGCGGATGAGGCTCGAAGGTGAGCGCACAGGGACTGAGCCCGCGCTGCCTGGCCTCGTGCACGAGCAGCGCGAGCATGGCCTGGTGGCCACGATGCACACCGTCGAAGTTGCCGATGCTGACCGCGCTGGGCACCTGCAGCGCGGCGTGCTGAAAACCTCGGAATACCTGCATGGAAGAACGTGGGTGTTATGCCGGGCCGCACGCGGCCGGGGGGCCTCGGCGAGGTCCGGCCCCGGCTCGCCGCCCAGGGGGAAGCTCGCGATTGTGGCCCGGAGACAACGCCGAAGTCCCCGGTCTCCGACGATTTGGAAGGGCCGGGCCGGGGAATGCTTGCAAAAGCGCCAATCGGTGTATAGTAAGCCCTGCAGTCGCTTCAAGACGGGCGCTTTGCTGCGCACAGTTTGGGTTTGGATTCACTCGATAAACCGGCTGGGCTTGTTGAAGATTTGCATGTCATTGATATTCAGTACTTGAAAGGAAGATCATGCCCACCGGCATCGTCAAATGGTTTAACGAGAGCAAAGGCTTTGGGTTCATCAAGCCCGACGAAGGCGGCGAGGACCTGTTCGCCCACTTCAGCGAAATCCAGGCCAAGGGCTTCCGCACGCTGCAAGAAAACCAGCGCGTGGAGTTCACCGTGAAGGCCGGCCCGAAGGGTCCCCAGGCCTCGCAGATCCGCGTGCTCTGATCGCATCGCAGGATCGTAGATACAGCGCCTGGCGATAGCCGGGCGTTTTGCCATTTCGGGCGACCGTCGCCGCATCGCGGCGCGGTTTGTTTCGTCTGGCATCGTCGAGCGCTTCCGCATGCGGTGGGCGTACAGGCGTTTCGCTGTCGAGAGGCCGACCCGGCAGGGTCGGCTTTTTTGTGCCCGTCGCGCGCGGGGGCCGCGTCCGAGGCATCATGCAGGTCCATGGGGCGGCACGGCGCTGCCCCGGGAGTCGGTCTTGCTCGATCAATGGGTCAAGGATTGGGGTTACCTGGCGGTGGCAGCGGGCACCTTCGCGGAAGGCGAGACCGTGCTGCTGGCGGCCGGCTATGCATCGCGTGCCGGGTGGCTCGAGCTGTGGCGGGTGATCGCGGTCGCCGTGCTCGCCGCCAGCGCCGGCGACCAGTTCTTCTATTGGATCGGGCGTCTGTGGGGGGGCGCGCTGCTGCGCCGCCTGCCGAGCCTGCAGTCCAGGCTGGGGCGCGTGCTTCTCCTGCTGCGGCGCCATCCCGGCGGCGCGGTGGTGGCGGTGCGTTTCCTCTACGGCTTGCGAATCGCCGGGCCCATCCTGATCGGCGCTGCCGGAGTCGGGCCCGCGCGTTTCGCGGTGTTCAACGTCATCGGCGCCATGATGTGGGCTCCGCTGGTCGCGGGACTGGGCTGGGGCTTCGGCCACGCCTGGGAACATGTGTCCCGGCGCCTGGCCGGTTTCGAGCAGGGCCTGCTGCTGCTGCTGGTGCTCGTGGTGCTGGGCTCGTGGCTGGGCCGACTGGCCCTGCGCGCGCTGATGCGGCGGGCGCTGGCGCGCCGCGTCAGGCGGGGCGCCGAAGCCGGCGAGCCACCCCGGGAACCCTGATCAGGCGCTGAGCAGCCCCATGGCGTCCCGCACCTCGCGCATGGTCTCGCGAGCGGTCTCGCGCGCCTTGGCGGTGCCCGCGTCCAGGATGTCGCGCACCAGCGCGGGTTGGTCGACATAGGGCTGCGCCCGCTCGAGCATGGGCTGCTGCTCGCGCAAGACCGCGTCGATCACGGGTTGCTTGCATTCCAGGCAGCCGATGCCGGCGCTCGTGCAGCCGCGGTGCACCCACTCGCGGCAGGCGTCGTCGCTGTAGGCCAGATGGAATTGCCACACCGGACACTTCTCCGGATCGCCCGGATCACTGCGACGCACGCGTGCCGGATCCGTGGGCATGCGCCGGATCTTGTGCTCCACGCTGGCGCGCTCCTCGCGGATCGCGATGGAATTGCCGTAGCTCTTGGACATCTTGCGCCCATCCAGCCCGGGCAGCCGCGATTCCGGCGTGAGCAATGCCTCCGGTTCGCGCAGGATGCTGCGCCGGCCACCGTCGACCTGCGCGCGCAGGGCATCCTTGTCGACGCGCGAGAGCTTGCTCGCGGAAATCAGCGCATGGGCCTGGTCGCGCAGTTCCACCTGGCCGTCCTGGTCCGCCCCGCGGCGCAGTGCGGCCAGGCGCTGCCGATCCTCCTCCGGCAGGTGCGCGGCAGCGGCGCGGGCCTTGGCCTCGATGTCGGGATCCTTGCCGTACAGGGTGTTGAAGCGCCGCGCGATCTCGCGGCTGATCTCGACATGGGGGACCTGGTCCGCGCCAACCGGTACCCAGCGCGCCTGATAGATCAGGATGTCGGCCGCCTGCAGCAGCGGGTAGCCGAGGAATCCGTAGGTGAGCAGGTCCTTGTCCTTGAGGTTGGAGATCTGCTCCTTGTACGTGGGAACGCGCTCCAGCCAGGCCAGGGGGGTGCCCATGCCCAGCAGCAGGAACAGCTCGGCATGTTCGGGCAGGCGGCTCTGCACGAACAGCGTGGCCTTGGCGGGGTCCACGCCGGTGGCCAGCCAGTCGATCACCATGTCATGGGTGTGGCTGGCGATGACTTCCGGCGACTCGTAATGCGTGGTCAGTGCGTGCCAGTCGGCGACGAAAAAGTAGCAGGGCTTGTCCTGCTGCAGTTGCACCCAGTTCTTCAGGGCACCGTGATAGTGGCCGAGGTGCAGCGCACCCGTCGGGCGCATGCCCGACAGCACGCGTTCGGGAAAGGAATCAGCGGAGTTCATAGCTCAGGCGCAGTTGCAGGTAGTTCTGGCCCGGGTTGGGGCGCTTGATGTCGGCATTGGAATAATGCGTGAAGCGCAGGCCCACGCCCCAGGGCGTGTCGGCGATGCGGTGGTACAGCCCCAGCGAATCCCCGAACTGGTAGGCGGTGGAAATGGTCTTGGAGCCGATGTAGGTCCCCGAGAACACATTCGCGCCGATACCGGCCTCGACGGCCGTGTCGGGCGTGAACCACCAGCGCAGGAACGGCGTGAGCCCCAGGTGCCAGAGCGGAGAGCCCGGCTTGCCGGCAGGGCCGAAGACCCGGCCGACCGAGGCTTCCAGGCTGAGGTCGAGGCGCTGCGAGCCGTAGTCATGGGTCCAGAGCGCGTCGCTCTGCCAGGCCGCGGTGTCGTTGTGGTAGCCGTCGAAGGAGCCGACCAGCAGCGAAATCTCGGAAGCTTGCGCAGGCGCGGCCGCAAGCAGGCCGCAAGCCAGGGCGGTGCCGATCGCGGCCGAGCGCACGTCCAGGCGATGGCGGAGACGGTGGGTCATGATGGATCCTCGAGCGAGGGAAGTGCCGAGGCCGGGCGCAGCGCCGCCGATCCGGCGCGCGGCGCGTGGCCGGGCGGGTTACAGGATCAGCTGAAAAGGGCTGAGCAGCAGGCCCAGCAACTTCTGGCTCAGCAGCATCAGGGGCAGCAGCCACACGGAGGTGGCAATGCCGGTGAGTACCAGCGCCATGACAATGAAAAAGCCGTAGGGCTCGATGCGCGACAGCGCCAGCGCCTGGCGCAGCGGCAGCAGGCCCACCAGCACGCGTCCTCCGTCCAGCGGCGGAATCGGGAACAGGTTGAACACGAACATCACCAGGTTCACCTGGATCCCCGCGCGGGCGACGTCGAAAAAGAAAGCCTCGCGCAGGCCCAGGCGACTCATGACCATCAGTGCCAGTCCGAACAGGAAGGCCTGCACGAAATTCGATGCGGGCCCGGCCAGGGCCACCCACACCATGTCGCGCTTGGGGTTTCGCAGGGCGCCGAAGTTCACAGGGACCGGCTTGGCGTAGCCGAACAGGAAGGATCCTCCGGTCCCGAAATACAGCACCAGCGGAACCAGGATGGTGCCGATGGGATCGATGTGGCGCGCCGGGTTCAGCGACAGCCGTCCCATCATGTAGGCGGTGTTGTCGCCGAAGTGGCGGGCGGCATAACCGTGCGCGGCCTCGTGCAGCGTGATCGCGAACAGCACGGGCAGCGCGTAGACGGTGATGGCCTGGATGAGTTGGTCCATGGTGTGGGGGTTGGTGGCGCCGGCGGCTTCAGTCCGGCTGGTCCAGTCCGAGCGACGCGACGTCGCCACGACCCTGGCGCAGCACCTCGGGGCTGGCGCCACTGAGGTCGATGACGGTGGTCGGCTGGAGCGGGCAGGGGCCGGCGTCGAGCACCAGGTCGATCTGTTTTTCCAGGCGGGCGCGGATTTCCGATGCTTCGTTCAGGGGGTCCACGTCCCCCGGCAGGATCAGGGTGGTGGCCAGCAGGGGCTGTCCCAGTTCGACCAGCAGCGCGCGCGCCACCGCATGGTCGGGAACCCGCACCCCGATGGTCTTGCGCGAGGGATGGGAGACCCTGCGTGGCACTTCACGGGTGGCCTCCAGGATGAAGGTGTAGGGTCCGGGCGTGGCCGCACGCAGCAGACGGAACTGACGATTGTCGACCACCGCGTAGGTTCCCAGTTCCGACAGGTCGCTGCACAGCAGGGTCAGGTGATGCTTCGCATCGACCTGGCGTATGCGTCGCAGGCGCTCGGCCGCCGCCTTGTCGTCGAGATGGCAGGCCAGCGCGTAGGAGGAGTCGGTGGGAATGGCGGCGACGCCGCCTGCGTGCAGAATCGCGCAGGCTTGCTTGATCAGGCGCTGTTGCGGATTGTCGGGGTGCAGGCTGAAGTACTGGGCCATGGGCGAGGATTCGCTGGGACGGCGCGGGCCGTTCAGTGCAGGAGTTCCCAGATGGGGCGCAGGCCCTGGGGAAGCTCCGGCAGGCGCCCCAGGTCGCAGCGGCTCTCGCGCGGACAGTGGAAGTCCGAGCCGCGCGACGCGCGAAGCCCGAACTCGCGCGCCAAGGCGGCGTACTTGCGCCAGTCGGATGCACTGTGGCTGCCTGTGATCACTTCGATGCCGGCACCGCCGAGTTCCACGAAGCGCGCCAGCAGCTCGCGTTCACGCTGCGGCGTGAATCGGTAGCGCCCCGGATGGGCCAGCACCGCCAGGCCCCCGGCGTCCTGGATCCAGCCCAGTGCCTGCTCGAGCGTGGCCCACGCATGCTCCACGTAGCCGGGCTTGCCGGGGGTGAGAAAGCGCGAGAACACCTCGCCGGTGTTCGAGCATACGCCGCGCTCGACCAGGTGACGGGCGAAATGGGTACGCGAGATCAGCGCCGGGTTGCCGGCCAGGCGGCTGGCGCCCGCATAGGCGTCTTCCACTCCCGTGTGCTCGCGCAGGGCCTCGGCGATGCGATGGGCGCGGGCGTCGCGCCCCTCGGACATGGCGCGAAGCCGGGCGCGCAGCCCTTCGTGGGCGGGGTCGACTCCCAGGCCCACCACGTGCACCGTCTGGTCGTTCACCGAGACCGAGACCTCCACGCCGTTGACGAAATCCAGCCCGATCTCCGCGCAGGCCTGCGCGGCTTCCGCGAGGCCGCCGAGTTCGTCGTGGTCGGTCAGCGCCCACAGCCGCACGCCGTTGTCGCGAGCGCGACGCGCCAGCACGGCCGGGGCCAGGGTTCCGTCGGAAACCAGGGAATGGCAGTGCAGGTCGGCATTGAGCGAATCGGACATTCCCGCATTTTAGGGCTTCGCTGCCGAAAGCTGCCCGGGGCGACACTAGAATCCGCGGCGATGGAACCTGTCTCGATGATGGATGCACTGCTTGCCGCGGCGCTGGCCTACCTGCTCGGCTCCCTGCCATTCGCGGTGCTGGTCAGCCGCGCCATGGGCCTGGCCGATCCGCGCAGCTATGGCTCCGGCAACCCCGGAGCCACCAACGTGCTGCGCTCGGGCAGCAAGGCCGCCGCGGCCCTGACCCTGCTGCTGGACGGGGGCAAGGGCTGGCTGGCCGTGTGGCTGGCGCAGCGCGCGGCGCAGGCCGGCTGGCTGGAGGCCGCGGCCGTGCCGCTGGTGGCGCTGGCCGTGGTGCTCGGACACATGTGGCCGCTGTTCCTCCGATTCCGTGGGGGCAAGGGCGTGGCCACCGCGGCCGGCGTGCTGCTGGCGGCCAACCCCTGGCTGGGCCTTGCCAGCGTGCTCACGTGGCTGATCGTGGCCGTGTTCTTCCGCTATTCCTCGCTGGCCGCCCTGGCCGCGGCGGTGTTCGCCCCGTTCTACGCGCTGCTCGGCCAGAAACTGGTCTGGCGCCTGCAGCCTTCCCTGGTGCTCGCGCTGGGGGCCATCTCGCTGCTGGTGATCTGGCGCCACCAGCACAACATCCGCAAGCTGCTGCGGGGCGAGGAAAGCCGCATCGGATCGAAGGCGAAGGCCGCGGGCGGGGCGCGCAAGCCCCCGCGCTGATCCTTCGGGGCAGCCCCGCAGGGCAGCCAGCCCGCGAGCCGCTGCCGCCGCCCGGGGCTCAATCGCGGAAATTCTGGAAGGACAGCGGCGTGTCGTCGATCTGCTTGCGCAGCAGCGTGATGGCCGCCTGCAGGTCGTCGCGCTTGCCGCCCGTGACCCGCACGGTGTCGCCCTGGATGGAGGCCTGCAGTTTCATGCGCGATTCCTTGATCGCGCCGGTGATGCGTTTGGCCAGATCCTGCGGGATGCCCGAGCGAACGGTGAACACCTGCTTGAACTTGTCCCCGCCGGCCGGCTGGGGCTTGCCATGCTCGAGAAAGCGCACGTCGACATTGCGCTTGGCCATCTTGGCCAACAGCACGTCGCGCAGCTGGCCGAGCTGGAACTCGCTGTCGGCCCAGGCGGTGATGGTCTTGTCGGCGAGTTCGATCTTCGCCGAGCTGCCCTTGAAGTCGAAGCGGTTGGCGACTTCCTTGGCGGTCTGATCCACGGCGTTGCGGATTTCGATCAGGTCGGGTTCGAGGACGGCGTCGAAGGATGGCATGGGCTTTGGCGGAGCCACGGGGCGTCCGCGGTGACGGGGAATAATGGAGCTTGGCGGGCCGAAGGGCCGCACTGGGAAATTGTATGGATCTGGCGATCGAACACGATGTCGAATTGCGCGAGCTGAACACCTTCGGGGTCGGCGCGCGGGCAGCAAGCCTGGTGCGCATCGCCGATGCGCGGCAGGTGCACATGGTGGTGGACCATCCCCAGCTGGGCCGCCTGCCCAAGCTGGTGCTGGGGGGCGGCAGCAATCTCCTGCTCACCCAGGACCCGCCTGGATTGGTGCTGAAGGTGGAAATCGGGGGCATGCGCGTGCTGCATGACGACGCCGCATCCACCGTGATCGAGGCGGGTGCCGGGGTGGGCTGGCACGAACTGGTGCAATGGAGCCTGGAGCAGGGACATCCCGGGCTGGAGAACCTCGCGCTGATCCCGGGAACGGTGGGCGCGGCCCCGGTGCAGAACATCGGCGCCTACGGCATGGAGCTGGCTGAACGCTTCGAATCCCTGGATCTGGTCGACCTGACCACCGGGCGCGCCGTGACCCTGGAGCGTGGAGCCTGCCGATTCGGCTATCGCGACTCGCTGTTCAAGCAGGCCCTGGCGGGCAAGTCGGTGATCACGCGGGTGCGCCTGCGCCTGCCCAAGCCCTGGCGCCCCCAGTTGGGCTATGCCGAGCTGCAGCGACACCTGGAGCGCGCGGGAATCGCCGAGCCCTCGCCACGCGAGGTCTTCGACGCCGTCTGCGCGATCCGGCGTGCCAAGCTGCCGGACCCCGCGCGCCTGGGCAATGCAGGCAGTTTTTTCAAGAACCCGGTGGTCAATCGCAGCATTCGCAACGAAATCCTGGAGGAGTTCCCGGAAATCGTCAGCTATCCCCTGGATGACGGCACGTACAAGCTCGCCGCTGCCTGGATGATCGACGCCTGCGGCTGCAAGGGGCGCAAGGTCGGTGCCGCCGCGGTGGACGAGCGTCACGCCCTGGTGCTGGTGAACCGCGGAGGGGCCAGCGGAGCCGAGGTGCTGCGCCTGGCCGAGAGCGTGCGCGAATCGGTGCGCGAGCGCTTCGGCATCGAGCTGGAGTACGAGCCCGTGGTGGTCTGAGCCGCGCCCGGCGCGCTCCTCGGCGCCGGGAACCAAAAGGGGCGCCCGTGGCGCCCCGTGATCACCGAGCGTCGAGCCTTCAGTCCGGCAGGCCCACCGTCGGGTTGCCCAGGTTGGTCCACTCGGTCATGGAACCGGTGTAGAGGCGGGTCTTGGAGTTGCCCAGGATCTCATGGTCCACGAACCAGGCGCCCGAGGCCAGGTGCCCGGTATTGCAGTAGGTCACGGTCGCGGCGCCAGGCTGGATTCCGTACTCGGCGTAGATCTTGCGGTAGTCGGAGGCGTTCATGAACTCATGCGCGGCCCCCACCGGCTTGACGATGGCGTCGGTGGGGAAAGAGCGCGCGCCGGGCAGGTGGCCGCCCGAGGCGTCGACCGGGCGCTTGACCACGATGCCCAGGAACTGCGGCGTGGGGCGCGCATCGACGAACTGGTTGGCGCCGCTGCGGAGGCCTTCCTTGACCTGCTCCAGCGTGGCCAGGATGTCCTTGTCCTCGCCCGTGGCAGCCCAGTCACCCTTGTGCGCGGCGATCTTGGCGGTGCTCACCGGCAGTCCGTCCTGCAGCCAGGCATTGACGCCCCCGTTGAGAATCGCCACCTGGCCTTCCGGCTCGCCAAAGTAGCGCAGCTGGAAGTACAGGCGCGTGGCCATGTCCATCGTGTCCACGGTCGCGCCGGTGGGAACGATCACGATGGGCTTGCCCTTGTCCAGCCCGGCTTCGTCCATCACCTTGGTGAAGTACTCCGCGCTGGGCAACTGGGCCACGATCTTCTTGCCGTCGATTTCCTTGTTCTGGCGGATCTTGCCGAAGTCCACCGACAGCGCGCCCTCCAGGTGGCCGCCGGTGGCCAGCAGCTTCTTCGCGCCGGTCTTCTTGTCCGTCTCGAACTTCGGGGCGCGGGTCAGGGTGTCCATGTCGTCGCGGATGTCGACGATGGTCACCTCGGAGCGATGCTGGTGCAGCCACTGGGGCGTGACCAGCGGACCGGGTAGCGTGGCCGCCGAGGCCAGTTGCGCACAGGCGCCGACGAAGCCGGCAGCCAGCAGGTACTTCAGAGTCTTCATGGTTCTCCTCCGGGTTGTACAACAAGCGTGATCGGTGCTCGGCCGGGCGTCTTCAGGCGATGCCCGCGGCCTTCAGGAATTCGAACTGCCGTGCCAGGTCCACGCTGCACTGGCTGACGATATGGCTGCGCCGGTCCTCGAGCACCCGCTCCAGCGGGCGCTGCCGCGCGCGTTGCGAAATGCGTCGATCGCGTTCGAGCACCATGGTCTGGATCTGCGGCGCGAACAGGCAGGCCATGCCTTGCAGCCAGGAGGCCACGCGGCGCGGGCGAGCCCCCGAGAGGTCGAGTCGACGCAGGGCGCGCAGGGTCCATGCGGCGTCCTGCCAGTGCTCGGCGGTCACCCAGCGATTGGTGGTGAACACGCGCAGCGGCATGCCCCTCGCGTCGACCGACAGGCCGAAGAGGTGCACATGCTCGGGTTCACCGACGCGGCGCGGCGCGAAAAGGTGGAAATGCCCGTGTTCGTCGCGGGCTCGCTGCCGGGCGTCGTGGGCGTGGTAGTAGAAGCGGTAGCCGCTGCGCGGGTCCAGCGCGTCGCGCGGCGGGTAATGCTCCCATTCGGCGAAGGCCTCGGCGCGTCCGAGAAGGTCCGCCAGCACGCCGCGGCCGCTGCGCGCGCTGGAGCGCAGATGGTCCAGCGTGAGCTCGAGCGCCGACTCCAGCGGTCGGCGCGGCGCCCGGCGCAGTGCGTCGAGCACGAGCTCGCGCGGCACTGCGGTCCGGGTGCTCACGGTGCGAGGGCCGAAGGCTGGCGCGATCGGCGCGATGCGTTCCGGCGCGATCAGCTCGGCGCGCAGGGGTTGGACGACTTCTTCCCGGACTTGCCGGAGGACGGCGCGCAGGGATTGCCGGCCTTGGCCTTTTTCTTGCTCGTGCCCGGCGCACAGGGGTTGCCCGGGGCGCAGGGGTTGGCCGAGGCCTGCGCCACCGCGGTCGGCGACACGGCACGCAGGGCCTGGGGCATGGGCGCGACCGCCGCCGTGGCCAGCGCCAGCACGGGCAGGGCGTGGGACAGTTTGATGCGGGACTTGATCCGCGATTGGGCCATGTTCGGTCTCCTTCGGAAGGGGGTCTGTGAAATACATGCCGGGCGCGCCGAGCCTGCCCGTGGCGGCGATTCGCGAGCTTGCGCGCGCAGCTGCATCGAGCGACGCAAAGCGGATCATCGTAGTGCCGGGCGCGTGCGCGTGCAGGGACGGGGCGCGAGGTTTTTGCGCCGGATCAAGCCGCCTTCGGGCGCGAGCCCACGTCGCGCGTGAGGTAGCCCACCACCACCAGCACCGCGAGCAGCAGGGCCCACACCGCCCAGGCGGGCAGGTGCAGGAGTTGCGGCAGGGTCAGCGAGTCGGGGCCGACCTGCTTCCAGGCCCAGGTCTTGATGGATTCGAATCCCGCGTTGAAACCCAGCGTGCCCAGCGCGATGCCCAGCAGGAACACCAGCCCGTCCACGCGCCCGGAGCAAAAGGCCACGAGCGAGGTTCCGGGGCAGTAGCCTCCGATGGCCATGCCCGCGCCGATGAGCACTCCGCCCAGGGAGCTTCCCCAGAGGAACACCGAGGGTACGAACAGATCATTGCTCACGTTCACCAGTCCCAGCCCCTGCAGCAGGTACAGCCCGCCCGAGGCCACCACGATGGCGGTGAACATGACCTTGAACACCGCCCAGTCCTGGAAGCGCAGTTGCGCGGTCAGCTTGCAGCCGCTGCCGAAGCCGGCGTTCTCCAGAACGTAGCCAAATACGGTGCCCAGTACGATACCCGAGACAGGGCCGGTATACCCCAGAGGAAAACTCATTTCCACAGCCCCTTGGTGAGTTGCCCGAACGCGATGCCGGCAACGAAGAATCCGATCAGGAACAGGAAGCCGGCGGCAGCCAGGGTGGCGCCTCCCGACAGTCCCATGCCGCTGGTGCAGCCCAGCGCGAGACGCGCCCCGAAGCCGGAGGCGGCACCGCCGACCAGGGCCAGCACCAGGCGCAGGCCGCGCGCCGCGCGCGCAGGTCCGTCGAGTTCCCAGCGAAAGCGACCCGCCAGCAGGCTTCCCGCCAGCGCGCCAATGGCCAGGCCGAGCACCTCCCAGCTGATCCAGTGGTTCAACCCGGCCTGGAACAGGCCATGCAGGTACATGCCGGGGGCGACCGTGTCGGCGGCGATGTGTCCGGCCGCGGCGGCGGTGGCCAGGGTCGTGGCACCGGTGACGCCGTAGCCGTTGCCCGTGACCAGGAAGGTGGCGAGCAGTGCGGAGCCCAGCACCACGCCGGCGACGTAGGGGTTCCACAGGGGGCGAGGGGATTTCATGGGTGTCGTGCTTCCTCAGGCTTTGGTTCCTCGATCCGCGACGGGATCGCGCGCATTCGGTGCAGATAGCGGGGAGAGTATAGATACAAATGAAACAATGCAGTGGGGAGTATTAGGGTTAGTCAGCTTGGGGGGAATACCAAGGGGGCGCGCAGGCGCCTTGATGCCCGTCAATCGCGGTTCGCGCCGCCAGCGGGCCTGGCGAAACACGGACTGCATCGGTGGTTATCCTGTTTCGCATGGATACAGGCCCGGGCATCTCGTCATCGGCCCGGATCACCCCGGGGCTCACACCGGGGAATCAACCACCGGTTCTTGCGAGGAGAGGGAAGCACTCATGGCACACATCGTCGTTCTTGGCGCGGGCATCGGCGGATTGCCCGCTGCCTACGAGGCGCGGGCGAAGCTCGGGGCCGAGCATCGCATCACGGTCGTCAACAGCGTCGACTATTTCCAGTTCGTGCCCTCGAATCCCTGGGTGGCCGTGGGCTGGCGCTCGCGCGATCAGGTGGTGCTGCCGATCGCTCCGTACCTGGAACGCAAGAACATCGAGTTCATCGGGCGCGCGGCCGAATCCATCGACGCGGCGGCGAGCATCATCCGGTTGCAGGGCGGCGACAGCCTGAGCTACGACTACCTGATCATCACCACCGGCCCGAAGCTGGCCTTCGACGAGGTGGAGGGGGCGGGCCCGCACGGCGGCTTCACCCAGTCCATCTGCACCATCGATCACGCGGAAAAGTGCTACGAGGATTTCGAGCGCCTGTGCGCGCAGCCCGGCCCTGTCATCATCGGCGCGATGCCCGGGGCGAGCTGCTTCGGCCCGGCCTACGAGTACACGATGATTCTGGATTCCGCGCTGCGCAAGCGGCGCCTGCGCAGCAAGGTGCCCATCACCTTCGTGACCGCCGAGCCCTACATCGGGCATCTCGGCCTGGACGGGGTGGGGGATTCCAAGGGCATCATGGAGCATGAGTTCCGCGATCACGACATTCGCTGGATCACCAACGCGAAAACCACGCGGGTCGAAGCGGGCAAGATGCATGTGGACGAGCTCGACGCCCTCGGCAACGTGTTCAAGAAGCACGAGCTGCCGTTCCGGCACTCCATGATGCTGCCGGCCTTCAAGGGCGTCGACGCCGTGGCCAAGGTCGAGGGCCTGTGCAACCCGCGAGGTTTCGTCCTCGTCGACGAGCACCAGCGCAGTCCGAAGTACCCGAACATCTATTCCGCGGGCGTGTGCATCGCCATTCCCCCCGTGGGACCGACACCGGTGGCCTGCGGGGTGCCCAAGACCGGATTCATGATCGAGTCCATGGTCTCGGCCATCGTGCACAACCTGGAAGAGCAGCTGGCAGGCGCGCAGCCCACCCACAAGGGCACCTGGCAGGCCATTTGTCTGGCCGATTTCGGCACCACCGGCGCTGCCTTCGCCGCGATCCCCCAGATTCCCCCGCGCGACGTCAACTGGTTCGGCTCCGGAAAGTGGGTGCACCTGGCCAAGATCGCATTCGAGAAGTACTTCATGCGCAAGATGCGCACCGGCAACTCCGAGCCGATCTACGAGAAATACGTGATGAAGCTCATCGGCTTCAAGCGCCTGCAGGACCGCGTGCTGCATCCAGGCCATTCCAGCTGAGCGCCGCCGCGAATGCGAAGGGCCGCCGGCGGGGCATGTCTCCCGCCGGCGGCCCTTCGTTCGAGGACGGCTCGCGCCTCAGCCGAAATGGCAGACGTAGTGGTAGGCCTCGTCGCCCGTGCGAATCTCGAAACGCGCGTTGGCGGGGACCGAGAATTCCTCGCCCTCGGCGCTGCGCATCCATTCCTGGCTGCCCTGCATGCGCCATTCGCACCAGCCGCCCGCGCCCTGCATCACCTCGGGCGCGCCGGTGTTGAACAGCAGCGTGCTGCCGGGCAGGATCACGCCCACGCTCTTGCGGCTGCCGTCATCGAGCTGCACCGTGTGGCTGACGCAGCGGCCGTCGAAATACACATTGGCGCGCGGCACCACCGCGCCACGCAGCGGCTGGGGGCTCATCGCGCGCTCCTGGCGCGCCCGTTGCCCGCCGACTTCGGGGCCTTCACGGACTTGGCGGGTTTGGCGGACTTGGCGGGCCTGGCCTTCGGCCCCGAGCGCTTGCCGCGCGCGGCTTCCACATTCGCGGCGATGCGCAGGCGCAGCGCGTTGAGCTTGATGAATCCGGCCGCGTCGGCCTGGTTGTAGGCGCCGCCGTCGTCGTCGAAAGTCGAGATGCGCGCGTCGAACAGGCTGTCGGTCGCGGACTCGCGGCCCACGCACATGATGGTGCCCTTGTACAGCTTGAGCCGCACCTTGCCGTTGACGGTGGCCTGCGAGGCGTCGATCAGCCCCTGCAGCAGCACGCGCTCGGGGGCGAACCAGTAGCCGTTGTAGATCATGCGGGCGTAGCGAGGCATGAGGTCGTCCTTCAGCGCGACCACCTCGCGGTCCAGGGTGATGCTCTCGATGGCGCGGTGCCCCGCCAGCATGATGGTGCCACCGGGGGTTTCGTAGCAGCCGCGGCTCTTCATGCCCACGTAGCGGTTCTCGACCTTGTCGAGGCGTCCGATGCCGTGACGCCCGCCCACCGCGTTCAGGTGGGCCAGCACCTGCGCGGGGCTCATCGCCTGGCCGTCGATGGCCACGATGTCTCCGCGACGATATTCGAGCTCGATGACCTGCGGCTTGTTCGGCGCCTTCTCGGGCGACACCGTCAGGCGCCACATCTTGTCCTCCGGCACCGTGTTCGGGTCCTCGAGCACGCCGCCTTCGTAGGAGATGTGAAGCAGGTTGGCGTCCATGGAGTAGGGCGCGCCGCCCTTGCGCTTCTTGAAATCCACCGGGATGCCGTTGCGGTCCGCGTAGGCCAGCAGCTTCTCGCGCGACAGCAGGTCCCATTCGCGCCAGGGCGCGATCACCTTCACCCCGGGCATCAGCGCATAGGCGGTGAGCTCGAAGCGCACCTGGTCATTGCCCTTGCCGGTGGCGCCGTGCGAGATCGCGTCGGCGCGGGTCGAGCGCGCGATCTCGATCAGGCGCTTGCCGATCAGCGGGCGCGCGATCGAGGTGCCCAGCAGGTATTCGCCTTCGTACAGCGCATTGGCGCGGAACATCGGGAACACGAAATCCCGCACGAATTCCTCGCGCAGGTCCTCGATGTAGATGTTCTCGGGCTTGATGCCCATTTTCAGGGCCTTCGCCCGCGCCGGCTCGAGTTCCTCGCCCTGGCCGATGTCGGCGGTGAAGGTCACCACCTCGCATTGGTACTGCTCCTGCAGCCAGCGCAGGATGACCGAGGTGTCCAGGCCGCCCGAGTAGGCGAGCACGACTTTCTTGATGGAAGACATGGTGAAGGGGCCGCGGGCCGCGGCGGTACATGTTCGAAGCCGGGAATTGTAGGGGAGTGGGGCGGGCGTGGCGCCGCGGATCAGCCCAGCGCGGGGTAGTCGAGGTAGCCGTGCTCGTCGCCGCCGTAGAAGGTGCCCGGGTCGGGGACGTTCAGCGCCGCGCCCTCCCGCATGCGTCGCACCAGGTCCGGGTTGGCGATGAAGGCGCGTCCGTAGGCGACGGCGTCGGCCAGTCCCTGCTCGATGCGCGCCGCGCCGCGTGCCGCGTCATAGCCGCCGCAGACGATGATGCGCCCCGTGTAGGCCTGGCGCAGCCGGGCGTGGAACTCCTCGCTCAGCGCGGGCCCGGCCGACCAGGAGGAGTCCACGGTGTGCACGTAGGCCACGCCCCGGCGGTCGAACTCGCGCGCCAGGTACAGGTGCATGGCCTCGGTCTGGGGGTCGTCGATGTCGTGGCGCACGAAATGCGGGGAGATGCGCACCCCCACGCGCTCGGGTCCGGCCACCCCGAGCAGCGCGTCCAGGGCCTCCAGCACGATGCGTGCGCGATGCTCGAGGCTGCCGCCGTAGCGGTCGCTGCGCAGGTTGCTGTTGGGTGCCAGGAACTGCTGCAGCAGGTAGCCGTTGGCCGCGTGCAGCTCGAGCATGTCGAAGCCGGCGCGCAGTGCGCGCTCGGCCGCATGCGCGTAATCCGCCACGATGCCGGGAATCTCCTCCGTGCGCAGCGCGCGAGGTTCGTCGCAGGGTACTCGCCTGGGGCCCTCCGGCAGTACCACGAAGGATTCACCGTGTTCCGCGCGCAGCGCCGACGGCGCCACGGGGGCCTGCCCGTCCTCCTGCAGCAGGCGGTGCGAGATGCGGCCGACGTGCCACAGCTGCGCGGCGATGCGCCCACCCGCCGCATGCACCGCGTCGGTGACCAGGCGCCAGCCGCGCTCCTGGGCGTCGGTGTACATGCCCGGCGTGAAGGCGTAGCCCTGGCCCTGGCGGCTGATCTGGGAAGCCTCGGCGACGATCAGCCCGGCCGAGGCGCGCTGCGCGTAGTAGCGTGCGTTCATCTCCGAGGGCACGTCGCCGGGCTGCGAGGCGCGCGAGCGCGTCAGCGGGGCCATGAGGATGCGGTTGGGAAGTTCCAGGCGTCCCAGCTTCAGGGGCTGGAACAGCGCGCTCGGGCCTTGCATGGTGGGAAATTCTCCGGGAAAGGGGAGGGCGGGGCGCGCTCAGGCGCCGATGCCGCCCACGCACAGGTACTTGAGTTCGAGGTACTCGTCGATGCCGTGGTGCGAGCCCTCGCGCCCCAGCCCCGACTGCTTGACCCCGCCGAAGGGGGCGACCTCGTTGGAGATCAGCCCCGTGTTCACGCCCACGATGCCGTACTCGAGGGCTTCGCCGACCCGCGTGACCCGCGCCACGTCGCGGCTGTAGAAGTAGGCGGCCAGCCCGAATTCCGTGGCATTCGCCGCGGCGATGGCCTGCTCCTCGGTGTCGAAGGCGAACACGGGTGCGACCGGGCCGAAGGTCTCTTCGCGAGCGCACAGCATCGACGCGTCGGCGTCGGCCAGCACCGTGGGCTCGAAGTAGCGGCCGGCGCCCTGCTCGATCACCTTGCCGCCGGTCAGCAGCCGCGCGCCGCGCGCCAGCGCATCGTCCACGTGGCGACGCACCTTGTCCAGGCCCTGCTGGTCGATCAGCGGGCCGATCTGCACTCCGGCCGAGGTGCCGGGCCCGACCTTGAGTTCGGCCACGCGCCGCGCCAGGCGTTCGACGAAGGGCTCGTAGACCCCGCGTTGCACGTACAGGCGATTCGCGCACACGCAGGTCTGGCCGGCGTTGCGATACTTGCTCTGCATCGCGCCTTCCACCGCGGCGTCGATGTCGGCGTCGTCGAACACGATGAACGGCGCGTTGCCGCCCAGTTCCAGGGACAGCTTTTTCACCGTCGGCGCGGACTGCGCCATGAGGATGCGCCCCACCTCGGTGGAGCCCGTGAACGACAGGTGGCGCACCACGTCGCTGGCACACAGCACCTTGCCGATCTGGACCGAGCCGGCGGCGTCGCTGGTCAGCATGTTGAGCACGCCCGGCGGCATGCCCGCGCGCTGCGCCAGTTCGGCCGCGGCCAGCGCGGTCAACGGCGTCTGCTCGGCCGGCTTGATCACCACCGGGCAGCCGGCGGCCAGCGCCGGGGCCACCTTGCGCGTGATCATGGCGAGCGGGAAGTTCCAGGGGGTGATGGCCGCGCACACGCCGATGGGCTGGCGAAGGACCACCAGGCGCTTGCTGGGGTCCGGGCTGGGGATGGTCTCCCCGTAGATGCGCTTGGCCTCCTCGGCGAACCATTCCACGAAACTGGCTCCGTAGACGACCTCTCCCTTGGCCTCGGCCAGCGGCTTGCCCTGCTCGGCGGTCATGATCAGGGCCAGATCGTCGGCATGCTGCAGCAGCAGGTCGAACCAGCGTCGCAGCACCGTGGCGCGCTGGCGCGCGGTCTGGCGGCGCCACCCCTCCCAGGCCGATGCGGCCGCCTCGATGGCGCGCTCGGCGTCGGCCGCGCCCTGGCGGGGCACCTCCGCGAGCAGCGCGCCGGTGGCCGGGTCGTGCACGGCCACGCGCTCGGCGGCATCCACCCAGCGGCCGCCGATCAGCGCCTGGGTCTTGAGCAGGGAAGGGTCGCGCAGGGGGGCGAGCGCGGAAGCGGTGGAAGCTTCGGGCATGAGGGTCTCCGCAGTGTCTGGTAGGTTCTGGAAGGGCAATGCGCGCGCCGCGCGGGCGCGAACTCCCTACTGTAATGCGCGTGCCGCGCCGGCGTGCGGGCACGCGGCGGGGCTGGCCCTTAAAATCGCGCTTTCGCTGCCGCCTGCCCGAGGCGTCGACGGCGGCCATCCCAGGTGAACCCATGAACGTATCCGACATCCGCGAGAAATTCCTCGCCTATTTCGCCTCCCAGGGCCACTCCCGCGTGGCCTCGTCGCCGCTGGTTCCCGGCAACGACCCCACGCTGTTGTTCACCAATTCGGGCATGGTGCAGTTCAAGGACGTGTTCCTGGGCCAGGACAAGCGCCCCTACAGCCGCGCGACCACCGCGCAGCGTTGCGTGCGCGCGGGCGGCAAGCACAACGACCTCGAGAATGTCGGCTACACCGCGCGCCACCACACTTTCTTCGAGATGCTGGGCAACTTCAGCTTCGGGGACTACTTCAAGCGCGACGCCATCCGCTTCGCCTGGGGCCTGCTCACCGAGGTCTACGGACTGCCCAAGGACAAGCTCTGGGTCACCGTGTACCAGGAGGACGACGAAGCGTGGTCCATCTGGGCCGACGAGGTCGGGGTGCCGCACGAGCGCATCATCCGCATCGGAGACAACAAGGGCGCGCGCTACGCCTCGGACAACTTCTGGCAGATGGCCGACACCGGCCCCTGCGGACCCTGCAGCGAGATCTTCTACGACCATGGGCCCGAGGTCTGGGGCGGCCCTCCCGGCTCGCCCGAGGAGGATGGCGACCGCTACATCGAGATCTGGAACCTCGTGTTCATGCAGTTCGAGCGCAGCGTCGCCGGCGAGCAGACCTTCGCGAGCGAACTCGAGGCCAAGGCGGCCAAGGCGGCCCTGGAGCGCGACGGTGCCATCGCCCAGGTGCAGCGCCACGGCGAGGCCTGGAAGACCGTCAGCTACGCGCAAAAGCCCCTGCCACGACCCTGCGTGGACACCGGCATGGGCCTGGAGCGCATCGCCGCCGTGCTGCAGCACGTGCACAGCAACTATGAGATCGACCTGTTCCGCCGCCTGATCGCCGCGGCGGCGCGCGAGACCGGCTGCCAGGATCTCGGCCATGTGTCGCTGAAGGTCATCGCCGACCACATCCGCGCCTGCGCCTTCCTGATCACCGACGGCGTGATCCCGGGCAACGAGGGGCGGGGCTACGTGCTGCGACGCATCGCGCGCCGCGCCTTGCGCCATGGGTACAAGCTGGGGCGCCACGAGCCCTTTTTCCATCGCCTGGTGGGCGATCTGGTGGCCGAGATGGGCCACGCCTATCCGGAACTCGCGCAAGCCGCGCCGCGCATCGCGGAGGTGCTGGAGGCCGAGGAGCGCCGTTTTGGCGAGACCCTGGAAAACGGCATGCGCATCCTCGAGGGCGAACTCGACGCGATGCGCGGGCGCGGCGAAGCCGTGCTGGCCGGGCAGGTGGCCTTCACGCTGTACGACACCTACGGATTTCCGCTGGACCTCACCGCCGACGTGTGCCGCGAGCGCAGCGTCGCGGTGGACGAGCCCGGCTTCGAGCAGGCCATGCAGCGCCAGCGCGAGCAGGCGCGCGCCAGCGGACGCTTCCGCATGGCCGAGGCCCTGGAGTACGACGGCGAGGCCACGCGATTCGAGGGCTACGAACATCTGCGCGTGCAGGGAGCGCGCGTGCTGGGCCTGTACGCCGGCGGCAGCGCGGTGAGCATCCTTCGCGCAGGCGAGGAGGGGGTGGTGGTGCTGGACCGCACGCCTTTCTACGCCGAGTCGGGCGGCCAGGTGGGCGACAGCGGCCTGCTGGTGGCGCCCGGCCTGCGCTTCGCCGTGCACGACACGCAAAAGCTGCAGGCCGAGGTGTATGGCCACCACGGGCGCCTGGAAAGCGGCAGCCTGGAGCTGGGCCAGCAACTCGACGCCGAGGTCGACGCCCAGCGTCGGCTGGCGACCATGCGCAACCACAGCGCCACCCACCTGCTGCACAAGGCCCTGCGGATGGTGCTGGGCGAGCACGTGCAGCAGAAGGGCTCGCTGGTGGACTCCGAAAAGACCCGTTTCGACTTCTCCCATGACGCTGCGATCAGCGACGAGCAGATCCGCCGCATCGAGCAGTGGGTGAACGAGCAGGTGCTGCTCAACACGCCCACGCTGGCGCGGGTGCTGCCCATCGAGGAGGCCCGCAAGACCGGCGCGATGATGCTGTTCGGCGAGAAATACGGTGACGAGGTGCGGGTGCTCGACATCGGAGCCAGTCGCGAACTCTGCGGCGGGACCCACGTCGCGCGCACCGGCGACATCGGCAGCCTGCGCGTGACCGGGCAGGGCGCGGTGGCGGCCGGGGTGCGGCGCATCGAGGCCACCACCGGGCTGGGCGCGCTCGCGCTGGCGCAGCGCCAGGGGGGAGAACTGGCCGAGCTGGCGGCCCTGCTCAAGACCCCGCAGGACGAACTTCCCCGGCGGGCCGCGCAACTGCTCGAGCAACTGCGCGCGCAGGACAAGGAGCTGGCCGCGCTGAAGGCGCGCGAGGCCGCCTCGCGCGGCCTCGCGCTGGCCGACGCGGCCCGCGAGGTGGGTGGGGTGCGCGTGCTGGCGGCCCGCCTGGACGGTGCCGACGCGGCCGCGCTGCGTACCGTCGTGGACCAGATCAAGGCCCGCCTGAAGTCCGCCGTGGTGCTGCTGGCCAGCGTGGATGGCGACAAGGTGCAGCTGGCGGCCGGCGTGACGGCCGACCTGGTGGGCCGGCTCAAGGCCGGCGACCTGGTCAACCAGGCCGCTCGGGAAGTCGGAGGCAAGGGCGGCGGTCGGCCGGATTTCGCGATGGCCGGGGGCAGCCGCCCCGAAGGCGTGGAGGCCGCGCTGCGGGCGGCCGAGGCCTGGTGCGAGCAACGCCTGGCGGCGGCGGACGCCTGAGGCCGGCATGACGGACGCAACCCGATCCCCGGAGCCGGCCCGGCGCCGCGTGCTGCTGGGCATCAGCGGCGGCATCGCCGCGTACAAGGCCTGCGAGCTCGCCCGCCTGCTGGTCAAGGCGGGGCATCGGGTCCAGGTGGCGATGAGCGAGGCCGCCACGCGTTTCGTCGGCCCCATCACCCTGCAGGCCCTGTCCGGGCAGGAGGTGGCGCTGGATTCCTGGCATCCCCTGCGAGCGTCCGGAATGGACCACATCGACCTCGTGCGCGAGGCCGACGCCTTCGTCATCGCGCCCGCCAGCGCGGACCTGCTCGCCAGGGCGGCCGCCGGCATGGCCGACGATCTGCTGGCCACGCTGCTGCTGGCGCGTGATCAGGTGCCCACGCTGCTGGCACCGGCGATGAACCGCGCCATGTGGGCGCACCCGGCGGTGCAGCGCAATGCCGAGCAACTTCGCCGCGACGGCCTGCGCCTGGCCGGCCCCGGCAGCGGCGCGCAGGCCTGCGGAGAGGTGGGCGACGGTCGCATGCTCGAGCCCGAGCAGTTGATGTGGGAAATCGAGGCCCTGTGGCAGCCGCGGCTGCTGCGCGGTCGGCGCGTGCTGCTCACCGCCGGGCCTACCTTCGAGCCCTGGGACGAGGTGCGCGGCCTGAGCAATCGATCCAGCGGCAAGATGGGCTGGGCGCTGGCGCGCGCCGCGTGGGAGGCGGGGGCCGAGGTGGTGCTGGTGGCCGGGCCCACCGCGCTGGAGCCGCCCTACGGCGCGCGCACCGTGGCCGTGGAGACCGCCTTGCAGATGCACGCGGCGGTGCAGGCCGAGCTGGGCGGCGCCCCCTTCGACGTGTTCATCGCCGCGGCCGCGGTGGCCGACTGGCGTCCCGAGGCCCAGCCCGGCAAGATCAAGAAACCGCCCGACGGGGCCGCTCCGCTGCCCAGGCTGCGGCTCAACCCCGACATCCTCGCCGAGGTCGCGGCCCGTGCCGATGCGCCGTTCTGCGTGGGCTTCGCCGCGGAGTCCGAGCAACTCGTGGCCCATGCCCAGGCCAAGCGCGAACGCAAGGGCGTGCCCCTGCTGGTGGGCAACCTCGGGCCGCAGACCTTCGGACGCGAGGACAGCAGCTGCGTGCTCATCGATGCACAGGGCGTTCGCGAACTGCCCCGCATGGACAAGCTCGATCTGGCCCGGCGCCTGATCGCCGAGATCGCCACGCGCCTGCCGGAGCGCAGCTGAGGCGTGCCGGGTGCGCCAGGCGCCATGGCGCGCGGCCCCCGACCTCGACCTCTCCCCCTTGTTCCCTTGTTCCCTT
>JAKBBP010000011.1:1533-38730 GCA_021808445.1 Pseudomonadota bacterium | reverse complement strand
TTCCCCCCTTCTGTCCGGAGCCTGCCCTTGACTTCCCCCGCGACCGCTCCCGTCGAACTCCGGGTCCTCGACCCCCGTCTGCAGCAATGGGGCCTGCCCAGCTACCAGTCGCCGATGGCCGCAGCCGTCGACCTGCACGCCTGCATCGATGCGCCGCTGGACATCGCCGCGGGCAGCCCTGCGGTGCTGGTGCCCACGGGATTCGCCATGCACATCGCCGACCCCGGTCTGATGGCGGTGATCGCGCCCCGTTCCGGCATGGGGCACAAGCGCGGCCTCGTGCTGGGCAATTCCCTGGGAGTGATCGATGCCGACTACACGGGGCAGGTGATGGTCAGTGTGTGGAACCGCAACCCGCCGTCGAGCCCTGCCTTGCGCATCGAGCCCGGCGAGCGCATCGCCCAGATGATGTTCGTGCCCATCGTGCGCGCCGAGTTCCGCGTCGTGTCGGAGTTTTCCCTCGACAGCCAGCGCGGCGCCGGCGGCTTCGGATCCACGGGATCCTGAACCGGACGATGCGGCGCGCAGCGCAGCTGCGCCGCCGCAGGATGCGTATTTGATCTGGCGCGCCTCCGCCTCGGCAGCGCTCGCGCACAATTTCCCCGCAGGGTCCGTGATGGACGGATCTCGAGGGCAGGGGCATGCGCGTCAAGCTCGCTCGGGGATGGTGGGTGCTGGCGGTCTCGGCCGTGGTGCTGGGCGGCCTCGCCTGGTACTGGCTGGGGCTGGAGCCGGCGCAGGACGGGCTGGCTTCCGGCAATGGCCGCCTGGAAGCGGTGGAGCTCGAGCTGGCCACGCGCATTCCCGCCAGGCTGCTCAGCCTGCAGGTACAGGAGGGCGAGCAGGTGCGCGCCGGCCAGGAACTGGCCCGGCTCGACTGCGCGCCCTTGCGGGCCCAGCGCGCCGAGGCGCTGGCCCAGCTGCAGCGAGCCCGCGACGCCGAGGCCACCGCGCGCAGCCAGGTCCGGCTGCGTAGCAGCGAGCGAGACGCGGCCGCCGCCCAGATCGGCCAGCGCGATGCGGAACGGCTGGCCGCGCGCAGCCGTCTGCAACGCTCGCGCCTGTTGCTGGCAGCCGGCGGCGTGTCGCAGCAGCAGCTCGATGACGACCAGGCGCGCGTGGGCAGCGCCGAGGGAGCGCTGAGCGCTGCGCGCGCGCAGGCGGCCGCGGCCTCGACCGCCATCGAGGCGGCGCGTCTGCAGGCCGTGGAGGCAGGCTCCGCGGTGCAGGTCGCGCGAGCCGCGCTGGATCGCGTGGACGTGGACCTGGGCGACTGTTCCCTGCGCGCCCCGGTGGACGGACAGGTGCAGTACGTGGTCGCTCGCCCGGGCGAGATGCTCGGCGTGGGCGCGCGGGTGATCAGCCTGCTCGACACCGCGGACCTGGGCATGTCCTTCTTTCTGCCCGAGTCCGACGCCGGCAAGGTGGCCATCGGCGACGAGGCCCGCATCGTTCCCGATGCCCTCGGAGGCCGCGCGGTGCCGGCCCTGGTGTCCTACGTATCGGCGGTGGCGCAGTTCACCCCCAAGACCGTGGAGACCGCCAGCGAGCGTCAGAAGCTGATGTTCCGTGTGCGCGCACGCGTGGACGCGGCCTGGGCCGCGGCCCACCGACCCGAGCTCAAGAGCGGCATGCCCGGCGTGGCCTACGTGCGCCTGCGTCGAGGCATGGCCTGGCCGGCGCACTTGCGGGTCCTTCCATGACCGCGCGGGAGGTCGGGCAGCCCCTGGCGAGATTTCGCGGGGTCGGTCTGCGCTACGGCCACCGCGAGGTGCTCGACCTGCCGGACCTGAGCCTGCCGCCCGTGGGCATGGTGGGGCTGATCGGACCCGACGGAGTCGGCAAATCCAGTCTGCTGGCCCTGCTGTGCGGAGCCCGCGCGCTGCAGCGCGGCGACGTGCAGGTGCTGGGCGGCAGCCTGCGCGATGCACGCCACCTGTCGCATCTGCGCCACCGCGTGGCCTACATGCCCCAGGGGCTGGGCCGCAGTCTGTATGGCGGGCTTTCCGTGGCCGAGAACCTGGACTTCTTCGGTCGTCAGCGGGGCTTCGCGCGGGCCTGGCGCGAGGAACGCGCCCGCCAGTTGTTGCGGGCTACGGGCCTGGAGGCCTTCGCGCAGCGTCCGGCCGCCACACTGTCCGGAGGCATGAAGCAAAAGCTGGCCCTGTGCTGCGCCTTGTTGCACGATCCCGACCTGCTCGTGCTCGACGAGCCCACCACGGGTGTCGATCCACTGTCGCGGGTGCAGTTCTGGTCCCTGATTCGCAGCATCCGCGAACAGCGCAGCGGCCGGGGCCCGCTGAGCGTGGTGGTGGCCACCGCCTACATGGACGAGGCGCGGGATTTCGACTGGATCGTGGCCATGAGCGGCGGACGGGTGGTGGCGGACGGAAGCCCCGCCCGGCTGCTCCAGCTCAGCGGCTGCGTCGACCTGGAGCAGGCCTTCGTGGCCCTGGTCGGCGCGCAGGCACAGGCGCAGGCACTGGCCGAGCCAGACCTCGAAGCCCCGGCGACGCCAAGCCCGGACGCTCCACGGGTGGTGGAGGCACGAGGCCTGAGCCGGAGCTTCGGTGACTTCGTGGCCGTCGACCATATCGACCTGAGCGTGCATCGGGGCGAGATCTTCGGTTTCATCGGATCCAACGGCTGCGGCAAGACCACCACCATGAAAATGCTCACGGGCCTGCTCGAGCCCACCGAGGGGAGCGTGCGCGTGCTGGGCCACGCGCCCGACCCCCGGGACCTGGCCACACGCAAGCGCGTGGGCTACATGACCCAGGGTTTTTCCCTGTGGCCCGAGTTGAGCGTGCGCCAGAATCTGGAATTGCACGCCCGACTGTTCGGCCTGTCCGCGCGCCAGCGGATCCAGGCGGTGGCCCAGGCCGCCGAGCGCTTCGAACTGCAGGACGTGATGGAGCAATGGCCGGCGCGACTGGCCCTCGGCCAGCGCCAGCGCCTGTCCTTCGCCGTCGCCATGCTGCATGGGCCGGAATTGCTCATCCTCGACGAGCCCACCTCGGGGGTCGATCCCCTGGCGCGCCAATGGTTCTGGCGTCAGATGCAGACCCTGGCGCGGCGCGACGGCGTCACCGTGTTCGTGTCCACCCACCGCATGAGCGAGGCGCAGCGCTGCGACAGGGTGGCCTTGATGCACGCGGGCCGGGTGCTGGCCGTCGGCACGCCGCAGGAGCTGACCCGGGCACGTGGCGCCGCATCGCTGGAGCAGGCCTTCGTGCAGTGGATCGAGGCTCCGCGGGCATCCGGGGCCGGGGCGCTGCCGGCATCGCAGCGCAGCGCGAAGCAGGCGTCGGCTCCTGTCCCGCCCGGCTCGCCGCAGATCGAGCGCAGGCAGCCCACCCTGGTCCAGCGCTCCCTTACGCGCCTGTTCAGCCACAGCTGGCGCGAGACCCTGGAACTGCTGCGCGATCCGGTGCGGGCCAGTCTGGCACTGCTGGGCAGCGTGCTGCTGCTGGTGATCATGGGCTACGGCATCAACCTCGATGTACAGCACCTGCGATTCGCCGTGCTCGACCGCGATGACAGCTCGATCAGCCGAGACTACGTGCGCGACTTCGCCAGTGCCCGGGAGTTCACCCAGCGCGCCGCCCTGCGCAGCGACGCCGACATGCGACAGCGCCTGCGCGCTGGGGAACTTGCGCTCGCGCTGGAGATTCCGCCCCATTTCGGGCGCGATCTCCAGCGTGGGCTGGCCCCGGAAATCGGCGCCTGGGTCGACGGATCCATGCCGGCGCGCGCCGAGACGGTCGACGGATTCGTGCAGGCGGTCCATGCGTCCTGGCTGGCCCGGCGTGCCGCGCAGCGCGGGCCCCAGGGGGCGCAGGCCCAGCCCGCGAGCATCGAGATCCGCTATCGCTACAACCCTGACGTGAGCAGCCTGGTGGCCATGGTGCCGGCCATCATTCCCTTGTTGCTGATCATGATTCCGGCCATGCTCGCGGCGCTGAGCGTGGTGCGCGAGAAGGAGCTCGGGTCGATCCTGAACTTCTACGTCGGGCCCAGCACGCGCCTGGAGTTCCTGCTGGGCAAGCAGTTGCCCTACGTGATGCTGGCCCTGCTCAATGCCGCGGTACTTTGGGCCTGGGCGCGCTGGGTATTCGGCCTCCCCTTTCGCGGAAGCACGGTGGCCTTCGGCCTGGCCTCCCTGCTGTATGCGATCGACGCCACCGCGCTGGGTCTGCTGATGTCCAGTTTCCTGCGAACCCAGACGGCGGCGATTTTCGCCACCACCATCGGGACCGTGCTGCCGGCCGTGCAGTTCTCGGGGCTGCTCGATCCCACCTCCTCCCTGCAGGGGCTGGGCGCCTGGGTGGGAAGGGTGTACCCGACCACCCATTACCTGATCGTCTCCCGAGGGACCTTCTCGAAGGGGCTGGGGCTGGGGGATCTGTGGCCGCAGATGGGTGCTCTGATGCTGGCTGCGCCCGTGCTGCTGGGGGCCTGCGCGCTGCTCCTGCGGCGTCAGGAGCGCTGAGCATGGCCTCGCGTCGATTCGTGCAAGGCCTGCGTAACGTCTGGCACCTCGGGCTCAAGGAGCTGCGCAGCCTGCTCCACGACCGGGCGATGCTGGTGCTGATCGCCTTCGCCTTCACGCTGGCCATCTACAGCGCGGCCACCGGCACCCCGGAGACCCTGCATCGGGCACCGCTGGCCGTGGTCGACGAGGACCATTCCACGCTGTCGATGCGCCTGCGCGAGGCCTTCGGGCCGCCGTATTTCCTGCCTCCGCCCGACATGAGCCTGCGGGAGGTGGACCCGGCGATGGATGCCGGGCGCTACACCTTCGTGCTCGACATTCCCCGGCATTTCGAGCGCGACCTGCTGGGAGGGCGCGCACCCACCCTGCAGCTCAGCGTGGACGCCACGCGCATGACCCAGGCCTTCACCGGGGGCGCCTACGTGCAGGCCATCTGCCAGGCCGAAATCGCCGAGTTCCTGGAGCGGCATCGGATCGCGGACTCCCAGGCGGGCGCGCCGGCACGCCTGGTGCTGCGAAACCGCTTCAATCCGGCGCTGACGCCGTCGTGGTTCGGCGCCGTGGCCGAGCTCATCAACAACGTGACCATGCTGGGCATCGTGCTGACCGGCGCGGCCTGGCTGCGTGAGCGCGAGCACGGCAGCCTGGAGCACCTGCTGGCCATGCCGCTGAGCCCGCTGGAGATCATGGCCGCCAAGGTCTGGTCCATGGGCCTGGTGGTGCTGCTGGGATGCTGCGCCTCGCTGTGGCTGGTCGTGCACGGGCTGATCGGCCTGCCGCTTCCATCCACGACCTGGGTCTTCGTGCTGGGCGCTGCGCTGCAGATGTTCGCGGTCACCTCCCTGGGCATCTTCCTGGCCACGCTGGCGCGCTCGATGCCCCAGATGGGCCTGTTGCTCATCATGGTGCTGTTGCCGCTGGAAATGCTCTCGGGCGCGAGCACGCCCAGGGAAAGCATGCCCGAGGCCGTTCGCCTGCTGATGCTGGTCGCGCCGACCACCCATTTCGTCAGTCTTTCCCAGGCCACGCTGTTCCGCGCAGCAGGGCTGACCGAGGTCTGGCCGCAACTGCTGGCCATCGCGGGCATCGGCGCGGGCTTCTTCGGCATCGCGCTGGCACGCCTGCGCAGCACCATGGGCGCGATGTCCTAGTGTCCAGGACACAACTAGTCCCGCCCGGCAGGCTCCGGGCGCGGCGCTCAGCCCGAGCCCTTCACCAGGAACATGCCGCTGTCCACGTCATCGAGCTGCGCGCTGCGGGCTTCGCGCTCGTCCGGGTCCGGCTGGCGCACCTCGAGAACGCGGTAATGCAGGCGCAGCGCCATGCCGGCCAGCGGATGGTTGCCGTCCAGCACCACCTTGCCTTCGGCGATGTCGGTGACCGTGAACAGGCTGCCGGGCTCGGCGGGCGCGCATCCCGAGGGAAGCTGCTCGAACTGCATGCCCGGCTCCAGCAGTTCGGGAAACAAGGCGCGGTCCTCCATGCGCAGGCGCTCGGGCTCGTAGTCGCCGAAGGCATCCGGGGGTTCGATCTGCAAGGCACCGGAGTCGCCCACCGACTTGCCCAGCAGATCGCGCTCGATGGCGGGCAGCAGGTCCGTGCCGCCCACGTAGAAGTCCGTGCCGCCTTCGTCGTCGGCCAGGGCTTCGTTCTGGGCGTCGGTCAGGCGCCAGGCCAGAGTGACCACGGTGTCGGGGGCTACTTGCATGTCGGTTGTCCTGCGCGGGGAGGGGCCTCGGCGCACCGCGCGCCGGGGCCGACATTGTGCGCCACAATCGCGGCCTGGCGCGCGTCGTGGGCTTGGGGACCTCGCGCGCCCGCACTCCGCGGCGGGCTACACTGCGCGGCCTGTCGAGCAACGCCCGCGGAGGTTTGCGTGTCCCCCCATCTGCTTGAGATCCCCGGTATCGGCCGGCAGCGTTTCCTGCGCGAGTACTGGCAGCGCAAGCCCCTGCTGGTGCGGCAGGCTCTGCCGGACATGCAGGCGCTGCTGTCGCGGCGCGAGCTGTTCGAGCTGGCGCTGCGTGACGATGTGGAGGCCCGCGTGGTGCAGCGCGAGGGCAGGCACTGGGAGGTGCGCCACGCGCCTCTGGCTCGGCGCGATCTTCCGGCCGCGCGCGCGCCGCGCTGGACCCTGCTGGTGCAGGGGGTGGACCTGCACGACGAGGGCGTGGCCCGTTTGCTCCGCCGCTTCCGCTTCGTGCCGGATGCCCGCCTGGACGACCTGATGATCTCCTGGGCCAGTGATGGCGGCGGGGTGGGGCCCCATGTCGACGAGTACGACGTGTTCCTGTTGCAGGCACAGGGGCGTCGCCGCTGGCGCATCGGCGCGGTGGATCGCCCGCGCATGCAGGCGGGGCAGCCCCTGAAGCTGCTGCGGGGTTTCGTGCCCCAGGAGGATTTCATCGTCGAGCCCGGGGACCTGCTGTACCTGCCGCCGGGCTGGGGGCACGACGGAATCGCCCAGGGTGAATGCATGACCTATTCGGTGGGATTTCGTGCGCCCCCCGGCGATGAACTGCTGCGCCAGCTGCTGTGGAAAATGGCCGAGGACTTGCAGCCGGCTCCGCGCTACAGCGATCGAGGCAAGCTGTCGGCGGCCGTCGGTGCGCACCCCGCGCGCCTGCCGGAGGACATGGTCCGCTTCGTGGCCGAGGCCTTCGCGCGCCTGCGCCCCGGGCGCGCCGACTTCGCGCAGGCCCTGGGCGAGCTGCTCACGGAGCCGAAGCAGGAAGTGGTGTTCGCGTCCGGCGATGCACGCGATGCGGCCCGCGTCGCGGTGCGCCACGGCCTGCGCCTGGATCGCCGCAGCCGCATGCTGTGGAGTTCCTCCGGCCTGAGCATCAACGGGGAAAGCGTGCCGGGCGAGCTTGCCCGCTCCACCCTGCTGCGGCGCCTGGCCGATGCGCGCGAACTCGATGCCGCACAATACGCAACTGCCACCGCGGCCGAGCGCGAGTTGATGCTGCAATGGTGCGGGCTCGGCTGGGCGCACGCCCGGCAAGCGTGAAGGGCCGGCGCGAGCGGCAGGCCTCTGGAGACGTCGATGGATTCCACGCAGGACCCCCAGGCGCGGCCGGCGCAGCAGCTCATCGAGGGGCGAGAGGCCTGGCGCCAGGCTGTGCGCGAGCTGTTGCTCGATCCGGGAGCGCAGTGGTGCATGTACAGCGCGGACTACGAGGACTGGCCGCTCGACGAGAGCGCCGTGGTGCAGGCGCTCAGGCGCTGGGCCCTGCCACGCCGGCGCCTGTGCGTTCGCCTGCTCGCGCGCGACTATTCGCGGCTCCTGGCCTCGTGCTCGCGCTTCGTGACCTGGCGCGAGGATTTCGCGCACCTGCTCGAGTGTCGCGAACTCCCGCCCGGCATCGAGGCGCCCTCGGAGGGCCTGTGGCTGCGCGAGCATGCCCTGGTGGCGCTGCCCGCGCAGCGCGAGCGCCGGGCCCTGCGGCAGGACGGGCGGGAGGCCCAGGCCTCGCTGCAGTTCTTCGATCAGGCCTGGGAGCTGGCCGAGCCGGGTTTCGCGCCACGGGCGCTCGGCTTGTGAACGTTTCGCAACATTTGGATGCAAACATCACGAGGCTATCGGGGCAAACCCGAGGTGGCGCTATACTTTTCACCTGAACTGTGCGCCGCAGACGTGGGCGGCGGGTTCAAGCTTCCCAAAATTCAGCCGGCGTTGTCCGGTTCCATGGCCTGTGTCTTGTTCTGACGCTTGAGGAATCAAATGAAAAAGTCCGTTCTGTTGGCTTCCATGATCGCTGCTCTGGCTCTGGCGGCCTGCGGCAAGAAGGAAGAAGCTGCTCCCGCCTCGGCTCCGGCCTCCGCCGCCGCCCCGGCTGCTTCCGCTGCGGCCGCCTCGGCGCCCGCCGCCGCTGCCTCGAAGGCTGCTCCGGCTGCTTCCGCCGCCGCCGCGTCGGCCCCGGCCTCCGCTGCCGCTCCGGCCGCTTCGGCCGCCAGCAGCGCCGACAAGAAGTAAATCGTCCTGACGGCGGGCTGCGGCCCGCTGCTGCGTCGAGCAGGAAAGCCAGCTTCGGCTGGCTTTTTTGTGGGCGCCGCGCGCGGGCCCAAAAGCAAAAACCCGCCGGAGGGCGGGTTTTTGCGACGGGGGGCTTGCGGCGGCTTGCTGCGTCAGCCAGCTCCCGGGTCTTCTTACTTCAGCTTGGTTTCCTTGTACACCACGTGCTTGCGCGCAACCGGATCGAACTTGGCGATTTCCATCTTCTCCGGCTGGATGCGCTTGTTCTTGGTCGTGGTGTAGAAGTGACCGGTTCCGGCGGTCGACTCCAGCTTGATCTTTTCACGTCCGCCTTTGGCCATGGCGCGTCACTCCTGTTGCTTGACGAATTCAGACTTCACCGCGAGCGCGCAGATCCGACAGCACGGCATCGATGCCGACCTTGTCGATCAGGCGCAGGCCGGCGTTCGAGACGCGCAGGCGCACGAAACGGTTCTCGCTCTCCACCCAGATCCTGCGGTATTGCAGGTTGGGCAGGAAGCGACGCTTGGTCTTGTTGTTGGCGTGGGAAACGTTGTTGCCCACCATCGGCGCTTTGCCGGTAACCTGACAGACGCGTGCCATACAGCACTCCACTTTATAAGCGTTGGCAAAAACGGCCATTGTACACGGGATTGCCCTGCATGCCCAGGGGGAGGGGCCTGCCGGGCCTCAGGCGCCGGGTTTGCGCTGGCAGGCGCAGGGTAGCGAGCGCAGCTCCAGCCAGGGACGCAGCGGCGTCTGAAGGCGCAGGCAGCTCAGCGCGCCCCCCCAGAGGCAGCCGCTGTCCAGGCACAGCGCGCCATCGCTCCACGACAGCCCGAGGGTGGACCAGTGCCCGAAGGCCATCGGCGTGCCGCGCGTGGCGCGCCCGGGAACCGCGAACCAGGGCAGCAGCTCCGGCGGCGCTCCCGCCGGAGCCTGCTTGCAATGGAAGTCGATGCTCCCGTCGCGGGTGTCGATGTAGCGCAGGCGGGTCAGGGCGTTGACCGTCAGGCGCCAGCGCTCGGCGTCGCGCAGGGCCGGCGACCAGCGCGCCGGTTCGTTGCCGAACAGATCGGCCAGGAAGCCACGAAGATCCTGTGCGCGCAGCTGGGCCTCGACCTCGCCGGCCAGTTCCAGGGTCTGGTGCACGCTCCAGTCCGGCATCACGCCCGCGTGCACCAGCAACCAGCCCTGTTCGAGCAGGGCCAGCGGTCGCTCGCGCACCCACTGCAACAGCTCGTCGCGATCGGGAGCGCGCAGGATGTCGTCGAGCGTGTCGCTGCGGTGCGCGCGGCGAACGCCCTCCGCCACGGCGAGCAGGTGCAGATCGTGATTGCCCAGCAGGCATTGCGCACTGGCTCCCAGGCGCATCAGGCGACGCAGGCATGCGGCCGAGCCGGGGCCGCGATTGACGGCATCACCCAGCACGATCAGGCGATCGCAGGCCGGATCGAAGCGCAGGTGATCCAGCAAACGCGCGAAGGCCTGGTCGCAGCCTTGCAGGTCGCCGAGAAGATAGGTGGCCATGACGAGTCGGCATGAGAAAATGGCATTTTGCCTCGACCCGGCGGCCCGCGTGGCCCCGGGTTCCACCGCACGCAATCCATGGCACAACTCGATCCTTCGCTGTTCAAGGCCTACGACATCCGTGGCATCGTCGACCGCTCCCTCACCGAGACCGCCTGCGAGCACATCGGTCGCGCCTACGCCACCGTGGCGCGCGCGCGCGGCCAGCAGGCCGTCTACATCAGTCGCGACGGGCGCGATTCCGGGCCTCGCCTGGGGGCCGCGCTGGCGGCAGGTTTGCGCGCCGGCGGCCTCGACGTGATCGACCTGGGCATGAACGCCACGCCGATGCTGTATTTCGCCTGCGCCACCACCGAGGTCGCCAATGGCATCCAGATCACCGGCAGCCACAACCCGCCGGAGTACAACGGCCTGAAGATGGTGCTGGGTGGGGACGCGCTGCACGGAGAGGACATTGCCGCGCTGCGCGAGCTGACGGTGTCGGAGACCTATGCGCAGGGAAGCGGGGCGCTGAGCAGTGCCAGCGTGGTCGAGCCCTACCTGCAGCGCATCGTGTCGGACATCCGCCTGGCGCGCCCCATGCGCGTGGCGGTGGATTGCGGCAACGGGGTGGCCGGAGCCTTCGCTCCCGAGCTGCTGCGCCGCTTGGGCTGCGAGGTCACCGAGCTGTTCTGCGAGGTCGACGGGAGTTTCCCCAACCACCACCCCGATCCGGCGGATCCGCACAACCTCGAGGACCTGCAGCGCGCGCTGCGCGAAGGCGATGCCGAGATCGGCCTGGCCTTCGACGGCGACGGAGACCGCCTGGGCGTGGTGACCAAGGACGGCCACGTGATCTGGCCCGACCGCCAGCTGATGCTGTACGCGGCCGATGTGCTGGGGCGCCACCCCGGCGCGCCGATCATCTTCGACGTCAAGTGCACCGCCAACCTCGCCCCCTGGGTGCAGCGCCACGGCGGCGAGGCGATGATGTGGCGCACCGGCCATTCGCTGATCAAGGCGCGCATGAAGGAAGTGGGCGCGCCGCTGGCCGGCGAGATGAGCGGGCACATCTTTTTCAAGGATCGCTGGTACGGATTCGACGATGCCCAGTACGGGGCCGCGCGCCTGCTGGAACTGTTGTCGCGCGTGGCCGACGTGCAGGCCGAGCTGCTCGCGCTGCCCGATTCGGTATCCACGCCCGAGCTGAAGATCCCGACCGAGGCGCAGCAGCAGTTCTCCCTGTGCGAGCGCCTTCAGCGCGAAGGGCGTTTTCCCGGCTCCCGCCGGGTACACACCATCGACGGGGTGCGCGCGGAGTACGACGACGGCTTCGGCCTGGCCCGTCCGTCCAACACGACGCCCTGCGTGGTCCTGCGTTTCGAGGCCCACGACCAGGCCGGCCTGCGGCGCATCCAGGAGGAGTTCCGCGCCGCACTGCTGCAATTGCAGCCCGACCTGAAGCTGCCCTTCTGACCCCCCCGGCGATGCCCGATTCCAGGCCCTTGCGGGTGCTGCTGGTCAAGACCAGTTCGATGGGCGATGTCGTGCAGGCTCTGCCGGTGGTGCAGGACATCCTGCACCACCGGCCGGGCTCGCGCATCGAATGGATGCTCGAGCCCGGCTATGCCGACCTGGTCCGCCAGCACCCCGGCGTGGAGCGCGCGATCGCGGTGCCCTGGCGCGAGTGGCGCCGCCGCCCGCTGGCAGCGCAGACCCGCGCGCAGTGGCGCGAACTGCGGGCGGATCTTGCCGCCCGGCACTTCGACGCGGTCATCGATCTGCAGGGCCTGTGCAAGAGCGCGATCCTCGCCCGGCTGGCGCAAGGCACGCGCTATGGCTGGAAGGGGCGTGCCTGCCGCGAACCCCTGGCGGCCTGCCTGTACGACCGGCGCATGAGCGCGCCGCCCTTCGATACGCTGTCGGCCGTGCTTCGCTACCGCATGCTGTGCGCATGGGCGCTGGGCTACGCGGTGCAGGGCGAGCCGGTCTACGGCCTGCGCCCGACGGCCGTGCGCCCCGAGGGATTGCCCGGCCGCGCGCCCTTCGCCGTGCTGCTTTCGGCCACCGCTCGCGACGAGAAGCTCTGGCCGGAGGACGCCTGGGCGGATCTGGGCATCCAGCTTCGCGAGCGCGGGCTGGCCCTGGTGCTGGCCTGGGGCAGCGACATCGAACGGGCGCGCGCCCAGCGCATCGCGGAGCGCGTGCTCGCCGCTGTCGCCGACCCGGCCGCGGCACCGGTGGTCGTGGCGCCGCGCCGGCTGGGACTGCTCGAGTGGGCGCAGGCCTTCGCCGCGGCCTCGCTGGTGGTGGGGGTCGACACGGGCCTGAGTTTTCTGGCGGCCGCCGTGCAATGCCCGGTGGTGGGGGTCTACACCGCCACCTCGCCGCTGCACGTGGGCATTCAGGCCAGCTCGCCGCATCGAAACCTGGGCGAGATCGGCCGCGCGCCCAGCAGCGCGCAGGTTCTGCAGGCCGCGCTCGACATGCTGGCGCAGCGTGGACCAACGGACACGGCGGCAGGACCCGCGGCAGGACCCGCGACAGGCGGTCGCGCATGAGCGCGCACGCTCCGCGGGGAGGTGAGCGCGGGCGCCAGGATCCCGCGGGCAGGCTCGCGCAGCGGCGCGCGGTCCGCCTGTACACCCTGGCCTGGTGGCTGCTCGCGCCCCTGGCCGTGTTGCGCCTGCTCTGGCGCTCGCGGGGCGACGCGCTGTACCGCGCCCACCTGGGCGAGCGCTTCGGGCACTACCGCGCGGCAGCTCCCGCGCGCGGCGAGGCGCCGCTGCTGTGGCTGCACGCGGTGTCCCTGGGCGAGACCCGCGCGGCGGCTCCTCTGCTGGAATCGCTGCGGCGGGAGATTCCCGGCTTGCGCCTGCTGCTCACCCACACCACGCCCACGGGGCGCGGCGCCGGTGTCGAATTGCTGCGAGAGGGGGATGCGCAGGTCTGGCTGCCCTACGACCTGCCCTGGGCGGTGCGCCGATTCCTCGAGCATTTCCAGCCCAGCGTGGGGGTGTTGATGGAAACCGAGCTCTGGCCCAACCTGGCTCGTGCCTGCGCCGACCGGGGTATCCAGCTGCTGCTGGCGAATGCCCGACTTTCGGCGCGCAGTGCGGCGCGCTGGGCGCGCTGGCCCGCGCTGGCGCATGCCACCTGCGGCGCCCTGGCCGGGGCAGCCGCGCAGACCGGAGGCGACGCCTCGCGCCTGCGTGGTCTGGGCGTGCGCGACGTGGTGGTGGCCGGCAACCTCAAGTTCGACCGGCGCGCCGACGCCGCCCTGCGGGCCCAGGGCCAGCGCTGGAGGGCCGCGGCCGCGCGCCGGGTGCTGGTGCTGGCCTCCACCCGGGAGGATCGCGGCGCAGCCGAGGAACAGCTGTTGCTGGATGCCATGCCTGGGGGCCTGTCCCGACGCGCGCTGGTGGTGCTGGTGCCGCGTCACCTGGAGCGCGTCGCCGCCCTGCAAGCCCTGCTGGATCAGCGCGGGCTGCGTCACGGTTCGCGCAGTCGCGGGGAGCCCGACGCCGAGCTCGACGTATGGATCGGCGACAGCATCGGCGAAATGCCGGCGTACTACGCCATGTCCGATGCGGCCTTCGTCGGCGGCAGTCTGTTGCCTCTGGGCGGCCAGAACCTGATCGAGGCCTGCGCCGAGGGATGCCCCGTGGTGATGGGGCCCCATGTGTTCAATTTCGCGCAGGCGGTGGAGCAGGGCGAGCAGGCCGGAGCGGTGGCTCGTGCGGGGGACGCCGAGGGCGTGTGGAAGCGCCTGCTGGGCTGGCTGGATGACGACGTGGCGCTGCAGCGGGCGCGCACCGCGGCGCGGCAGTTCAGCTCGGCCCACCGAGGCGCCGCGCGGGCGCAGGCGCACTGGATCGCGCAGCGCCTGCGCAATGCCGCGACGCGCCGGCAGCCGGGGTCCGGCTCCGAGCCTGGTCAGTAGGTCGGGATCGACGGGTCGATTTCGCGCGACCACGCCGTGATGCCGCCCTGCAGGTTGTAGACCTGCTCGAAGCCGTTCTGCAGCAGGAAGTTCGCCACCTGGGTGCTGCGCCCGCCGGTGCGGCACATGATCAGCAGTTTCTTGCCTCGCTCGAGTTCGCCCTGGCGCAGCGGGATCGTGGCCATGGGGATGGGCGTGCACTGGAAGCGCTGGTGGCGAATGCTCGCGCGTTCGAGCTCCCAGGGCTCGCGCACGTCCACCACCTGCCAGGAGCCCAGCTCCTCGGGGTGGTTGTCGAGCATGTCATGGAGTTCGCCAACGGTCAGTTGCGCAATCGTCATGGGAGATCCTGCGAGAGAGCGCGCCGAGCCGGGGAGGCCGGCGTCGCCCGGGTTCAGAAACGGAAGCGAGGCGTCTCGGCGAAGCCATGCAGGCGCGGAGCCACGGTATCGAACAGGTCGACCACTCGCGACTGGCGATCGCCGCTGCGCGTGAGCAGCTGCGCGCGCATGATCGGGGCATCGCCCACCACGGCGCACAGGCGACCGCCCGGCTTGAGCCGATCCACCAGCGCCTGCGGGATCTGCGCCACCGAGCCGGACAGCACGATGACGTCGAACTCGCCCGGAGGCAGTTCCCGGGACGCATCCATGCAGCGCACCGTGGCGTTCATCACCCCGGCCTGGCGCAGGTGCTGCTGGGCGGACTCAGCCAGCTCGGAGTGGATTTCCAGGCTCATGACGTGCGCTGCGCAATGGCCCAGCAGCGCAGCCATGAAGCCGCTGCCGGCGCCGATTTCCAGCACCCACTCGTGCTTGCGCACGGCCAGCTCCTGCAGCAGGCGGGCCTCGACCTTCGGCGCCAGCATGATTTCCCCGCAGGGCAGCGGAATCTCCATGTCGGTGAAGGCCATGGCACGGTAGGCCGCGGGGACGAAGTCCTCGCGCTTGACCGCTCCCAGCAGGTTCAGCACGTCCTGGTCCAGCACATCCCAGGGGCGGATCTGCTGCTCGATCATGTTGAAACGGGCTTGTTCGAAATCCATCGCTGTAGTCGGCTCGTACGGAAAAGCTCGATTTTATCCACCCGCGAGGTCGTGGCGCTCGAAAATCAGGTCCCACACGCCGTGGCCCAGGCGCAGCCCGCGTTGTTCGAACCTGCTCGGCATGCGCCAGGAGGGGCGCTGGGAGTAGCCCTGGGCGGTGTTGCGCAGCGCGGCTTCGCCCTGCAGCACCCGCAGCATGTGCTCGGCGTAATCCTGCCAGTCCGTGGCGCAGTGCAGCAGCCCTCCGGGACGCAGGCGCGACGCCACCAGCGTGACCAGCGCTGGCTGGATCAGGCGACGCTTGTGGTGGCGCTTCTTGTGCCAGGGGTCCGGGAAATACACATGCACCGCGTCCAGCGAGCCTGGCGCGACCATGTCGCGCAAGACCTCCACCGCGTCGTGCTGGACGATGCGCACATTGTCCAGCCCAAGTTCGCGCATGCGCAGCAACAGCGAACCCACCCCGGGGGTGTGCACTTCCACCCCGATGAAATCCCGCTCGGGCTGCTGGCGCGCCAGCTGCGCCGTCGCCTCCCCCATGCCGAAGCCGATTTCCAGCACCCGCGGCGCGCGGCGCCCGAAGCGGGCATCCCAGTCGACGATCTCCGCCTGGTAGGCCACGAGGCTTCGAGGCCCCAGTTCGCTCAGCGCACGCGCCTGCCCGCTGGTCAGGCGCCCGGTGCGCAGCACGAAGGAGCGCACGCCACGCTGTGGCATGGCACGCCCCGCCGTGTCGGCCGGGCTCGCGGCCGGCTCTTGGGAGGCGGCAGCATGTTCCGATGTTGTTGGAGAGTCACACATCGGCCGCAGTCTAGCCCACCGCGAGAGCTGCCATGCGCAGAAGCGAGGCGGCCCGGCGCTGCGCCGAGACCTCGCAGGCAGGCCCTGCCGATACGCAAGCCGACTGCGTGACCAGGATCCCCGTGCCGCGTCGCATGGCGCACGCGCCGGGGAGCTCCCGAGCCCCATCACGTCAGGGTCATCCAGGGCAAATCCCCGCTTTACGCCGCGGGTCCATCCGAGGAAACCCTCACCCTAGGATGGTTGCTCGCCCCGTGTCTCGGGGAGCACCTGGAAAGGAAAGGGAACACCCATGACCGCGAAATCCCTCATCGGCGTGGCGACCTTGGTCGCCTTGGCCTCTCTGTCGGGCTGCGCCTCCATCGTCGACGGCGCCCACCAGCCGGTGACGGTGAAGACCGTCGACCAGGCTGGCAACGAGGTGCAAGGCGCATCCTGCCAGCTGAGCAACAAGAAGGGCCACTGGAGCCTTGCCACGCCCGCGACGGTGACCGTGCACCAGTCGCACGACAGCCTGGTCATCGATTGCAGCAAGCCGGGCATGCCCGAGGGTGTGGTGGACGCGCGCCCGCGCATCAAAAAGATGGCCCTGGGCAATGCGGTGTTCGGTGGGCCCTATGGCGCGGTGATCGACGGAGTCTACGGCGCCGCCTTCGGCTATCCGCCCGCCATCACCGTGATCATGGGGGAGCACCGGCTCATCAAGCCCAAGTATCCGCCCATGCCCAAGCCGCCCGGCGCCGGTGTGCCCCCGGCCATCGCGAACTGATCGGGCCTTCCCGGCAATCGTCGCCATGGCGGGACCCTGGGGGGGGTGTTGCCCCCAGGGCTCGGGCCGGGCGATCAGCCGCGGATGGCCGCGGATGGCCACGGATCGCAGCAGGCAGCGACCCACGCACGCCCGGGACTTTCAGGAAAACCTTGCAGGAAAACCTTGCAGGAAAACTGGAGCGGGTGAAGGGAATCGAACCCTCGTATGAAGCTTGGGAAGCTGCCGTTCTACCATTGAACTACACCCGCGTGTTCACGCGAGCCGAGAGTCTACATGAACCCCGGCCCGACGTGCGACCCCCAGCCCGCGCCCCTCGCGGGATTCACAGAGCGCCCAGGCGCTGCAGTGCCGCATCGAGCGTCTCGTCGCGTTTGGCGAAACAAAATCGTGCGGTGCGTCGCGCCAGCCGCGGCTCGGGCTCGAAGGCCGTCAGCGGAATCGCCGCCACGCCGATCTCGCGGGTCAGCCAGGTGCAGAACTCGGCCTCGGGCAGATGGCTGACCGCGCTGTAGTCCACGCATTGGAAATAGGTGCCCTCGCAAGGCAGCAGGCGCAGCCGCGTGGCGCCCAGCCCGGCGCGGAAGCGGTCCCGCTTGGCCTGGTAGAAGGCGGGCAGCTCCAGGTGCGCCTCGGGATGCTCGCCCAGGTACTGTGCAAGCGCCCACTGCATGGGCGTGTTCACCGTGAACACATTGAACTGGTGCACCTTGCGGAACTCTGCGCTGAGTTCGCGTGGCGCCGCCACCATGCCCACTTTCCATCCGGTGGCGTGGTAGGTCTTGCCGAAGCTGGACACCACGAAGGCCCGCTCGGCGAGCAGGGGCTCGGCGCAGGCGCTGCGATGCGCCTGCCCGTCGTAGACCATGTGCTCGTACACCTCGTCGCTGATCAGCACCACGTCCGTGGGGGCCAGCAGTTCGCCCAGGCGCCGCAGATCGGCGGGGCTCCACACGCGCCCGCTGGGATTGTGGGGCGAGTTGATCAGCATGGCGCGGGTGCGCGGGCCCAGCGCCGCGGCGATGGCGTCGAAATCGGGGCCGAAGTCGGAGTCCAGGGGCACGCAGCGCGCCACGCCCCCGGCCAGCTCGATGGACGGCAGGTAACTGTCATAGGCGGGGGTGAGCACGATGACCTCGTCGCCCGGGTGCACGACGGCCAGCACCGCGGTCAGCAGCGCCTGGGTGGCTCCCGCGGTGATGGTGATCTCCTCGCCCGGGTCGTAGCGCCTGGCGTGCAACTGCTCGATCTTGGCGGCCAGCGCTTCGCGTAGCAGTGGCACGCCGGCCATCGGCGGGTACTGGTTGTGGCCCTCGCGCAGTGCGCGCGTCACGGCGTCGAGCAGCGCGGGGTCGGGCTCGAAGTCGGGAAAGCCCTGCCCCAGGTTGATGGCGCCACAGCTCTGCGCCAGCGCTGACATCACCGTGAAGATGGTCGTGCCGACCCGGGGCAGGCGGCTGCGCGGGGCGGGGCGATGCGTGGAGGTGGGCGCGGGGGTGGTCAGGCTCATCGATGGGGCTCCATGGAACGCCGCGTCGAGGCGCGGCGGATTGCCTACCATTGGACACCAAGCATGCCCAAGTCCGCTTCCGCCCCGCTCCTGCGCGGCCTCGCCCCCGTGGCGGGGCCGGCCACGCGCCTGCTGCTGCTCGGCAGCTTTCCCAGCGAAGCCTCGCTGCGGGCGGGCCAGTACTACGCCCATCCGCGCAACCAATTCTGGCCCCTGCTGTCGGAGTTGCTCGGCATCGATCTGCGCACGCTGCCCTACGCGGCGCGTCTGCGGGAAATCGAGGCTTCGGGGCTGGGCATCTGGGACGTCTACGCCGCCTGCGAGCGCCAGGGCAGCCTGGACACCAGCATCCGGCACGCGCAACCCAATGCGCTGGCCGAGCTGGTGCAGCGCCTGCCTGCGTTGCGGGGCATTGCGCACAATGGCGGGGAGTCGGCGCGCTCCCTGCGCATCACCCGTGCCCTGGCCCCGAGGGTCTGGCGCCTGCCCTCGAGCAGTCCGGCGAATGCGAGCTGGAGTTTCGAGCGCAAGCTGGCCGCCTGGCGCGAAGTCTTCGAGGCCTGCGAGCTGGGCCCCTCGGCGTAGGCGGCTCGTTCTACACTCGGCCCATGCCCTCACGCTCCAGCTCGGACCCCCGGCAGGCCCAGCAGCCGCCTCACCCGCAGGCCCACTCCCAGGCGGACCCGCAGGCCTCGCCGCGCCCGGCGGGCGACGCCCGCCCCCTGCGCCTGCAAGGGGCCCTGGACTGGCAGACGGTGCTGCAGGCGCTGTTCGAGGACGCCTGGATCGACGAGGCCGCGCTGCGCCGGGGCCTCGACCGCTGCGCGCACGGCAGCGCGCGCCAGCACGCCCTGCAGCGCGTGGCCGCGGCCTCGCTGCCCCGCAGGTCGGACGGCAAGCTGCTCGACCTGGATGCGCTCAGCGCGTGGCTGGCCGAGCGCGCCGGCCTGCCCCTGCTGCGTATCGATCCCCTGAAGGTGGACATCGGGCGCATCGGCGACCTGCTGTCGCGACATTACGCCGAGCGCCACCGCATTCTTCCGGTCTCGGCCGATGCGCAGGGCGCGACCATCGCCACCGCGGAGCCCTTCGACACCGGCTGGCTGCCCGAGGTCGAGCGCATGCTGCGCCGCCCGGTTCAGCTGGTGGTGGCGAACCCGGCGGACATCGCTCGCTACACGGCCGAGTTCTTCAGTCTTGCGCGCTCGGTGCGGGAGGCTCAGCGCAACGGAGCGATTCCGGCCTCGGGTGCGAACCAGTTCGAGCAGCTCGTGGAGATGGGGCGCAGCGGGCGCGCGATCGACGCCAACGATGCCGGCATCGTCCAGGTGGTGGACTGGTTGTGGCAGTACGCCTTCGAGCAGCGCGCCTCCGACATGCACCTGGAGCCGAGGCGCGAGTTCGGCGTGATCCGCTTCCGCATCGACGGGCTGCTGCACGTGGTCTACCAGGTTCCTCCGTCGGTGATGAACGCCATGACCAGCCGCATCAAGCTGCTCGGGCGCATGGATGTGGTCGAGCGCCGCCGCCCGCAGGACGGGCGCATCAAGACCCGGCGTCCCGACGGCGAGGAGGTGGAACTGCGCCTGTCCACGCTGCCCACGGCCTTCGGCGAGAAGCTGGTCATGCGGGTCTTCGACCGCGACGTGGTGCTGCGCGAGTTTTCCGCGCTCGGATTCCCCGCCGCGGAGTCCGCGCGCTGGGAGGAACTCACTTCGCGTCCGCACGGCATCCTGCTGGTCACGGGCCCCACCGGCAGCGGCAAGACCACCACGCTGTATTCCACCCTCAAGCGCCTGGCCACCGACGAGGTCAATGTGTGCACGGTGGAGGATCCGATCGAGATGGTCGAGCCGGCCTTCAACCAGATGCAGGTGCAAAGCGGCATCGAGCTCGGCTTCGCCGAAGGTCTGCGCGCGCTGATGCGCCAGGATCCCGACATCATCATGGTGGGCGAGATCCGCGACCGCGAGACCGCCGACATGGCCGTGCAGGCCGCGCTCACCGGACACCTGGTGCTTTCCACCTTGCATACCAATGACGCGGCCGGCGCGATCACGCGTCTGCTCGAGCTCGGCGTGCCGCCCTATCTGCTGGGGGCCACCTTGCTGGGCGTGCTCGCGCAGCGCCTGGTGCGCACGCTGTGCGTGCATTGCCGGCAGCCCGACGCGGGCTTCGACCAGGCAGCCTTCGAGGCCGCCGTGGCGCCATGGAAGCCCAACGCCCAGGGGAGGCCCTGCCGGGCCGTGGGTTGCCTGGAATGCCGCAACACCGGGTACCTGGGCCGCGTGGGCCTGTACGAACTGCTGCCCGTGGGCGCCGCCCAGCGCGCGCTGATCGCGGGGGGCGCGGCGCTGGACGCCTTGCGTGCGCAGGCGGTGCGCGACGGCATGCGGCCTCTGCGCCTGGCCGGTGCGCTCAAGGTGGCCGAAGGCGTCACCACGCTGGAGGAGGTCCTGCGGGCCACTCCCGCGCCGCAGGGCTGACCCACGGTGAGCCAGCCCGCCGAGCACGCGACCTCGCCCGCAGCCTGGGCGCGCTGGGAGCCGCAGCAGGCGGGCTCGGCAACCGGGCATGGCGTGCTGCGCATCGGCGGCGCCTGGACCGTGCGCGAACTGCGCGAGGCTCCGCGCCTGGACTTCCCGCCCGGGTTGCGAAGCCTCGCGCTGCGCGCGGATCCGGGGGATCTGCGTCTGGACACCGCGGGCGCGCGGGTCCTGCTGGAGCGACTCCGGGCGTGGCGGGGGCAGGGCATGGAGCTCGACGCCTCGGGGCTTCCCGATGCCGCGGCGCGCCTGTTGCATCTGGTGGATCAGCGCGCGCTGGAGCTTCCGGAGCTGCCCCTGCGGGCCCATGCCGGGATGCTCGGCGACGTTGGGCGGGGAGTGGTCAAAGGCTTGCGCGAGGGGCGCGATTTCGTGACCACGCTGGGCGAACTGGCCTGGCTGGGCACGCCCTTGATGCTGCATCCGGCGCGCCTGCGCTGGCGCGAGGTGGCGGCGGAGCTGGAGTCCGGAGGGCTGCGCGCGATGGGCATCGTCGGCCTGCTGTCCTTCCTGATCGGCATGGTCATGGCCTACCAGGGTGGCGCGACCCTGGCCACCTACGGCGCCAACGTGCTGATCGTGAACCTGGTGGCCATCATCACCCTGCGGGAAATGGGCCCCTTGCTGGCGGCCATCCTGGTGGCCGGGCGCACCGGCTCGTCCTATGCGGCCCAGCTGGGCACCATGCGCATTACCGAGGAGATCGACGCCTTGCGCTCGCTGGCCCTTTCTCCCTTCGAGATGCTGGTGCTTCCCAAGGTGCTGGCCCTGGTGGTGGCCTTGCCCTTGCTGTCCCTGCTGGCCGATGCGATGGGCCTGCTGGGCGGCGGCATGGTGGCCTCGCTGGGTTTCGGCGTGCCCTGGCGCGAGTATCTGCTGCGCATTCCCCAGGTGGTCGATGTGCGTACCCTGTTGCTCGGGCTGATCAAGGCGCCGGTCTTCGCGGTGATCATCGCGCTGGTGGGATGCATGCAGGGTCTGCGGGTGCGGGGCAGCGCGGCCGCGGTGGGGCGGGCCGCGACCACCAGCGTCGTGCAGTCCATTTTCCTGGTCATCGTGATCGATGCCGCGTTCTCGGTGCTGTACAAGATGCTGGGGCTTTGATCCATGGACACGAAAGCGTCGACCGGGGGCCAGGCGCGTGGCGGCCTTGTGATCCGCGCGCGCGGTCTGGTCAATCGCTTCGGAGCGACCACGGTGCACGAGGGCGTCGACCTGGATGTGCCGCGAGGCAGCATCATGGCCCTGGTCGGCGGCTCGGGCAGCGGCAAGTCGGTGCTCCTGCGCACCTTGACCCTGTTGCGCGAGCCCCAGGGCGGCTCGCTCGAGCTGTTCGGGGAGGACGCTCTGGTCCCGGATTCCGCGCTGCGCACCCGGCTGCGCACCCGCATCGGGGTGCTGTTCCAGGGCGGCGCGCTGTTCACCGGACTGAGCGTGCTGGAGAACGTGGTGCTGGCGCTGCGCGAGCATTCGGCGCTGGAGCGCCCGATGCTGCCGGAGGTCGCCATGCTCAAGATCGGGCTGGCCGGACTTCCGGCCGACGCCGCGCACAAGTTCCCCGCGGAGCTCTCGGGGGGCATGGTCAAGCGCGCGGCGCTGGCGCGCGCGCTGGCCCTGGACCCGGAGCTGCTGGTGCTGGACGAGCCGACCTCGGGGCTGGACCCGGTGGGCGCCGCGGCCTTCGACCAGCTGATCGCGCAATTGCGTGACCTGCTCGGGCTGACGGTGCTGCAGGTCACCCACGACCTGGATTCCATCTGGCACGGCAGCGATCTCGTGGCCTTCCTGGCGCGCAGGCGCGTGCTGGCCGTGGGCAGCGCCGCCGAGCTGGCCGAGCGCGAAGAGCCCGAACTGATCGACTACCTGCGCAGCGGTCGTTCGAGCGCCTTCTGGCGCAGTGCCCGCGGCGCGGCCCCCGGCGCGCTATGCTCGCGCGAAGACCCCTGAGCCGAACACCAGCCCCACGCCGGTCCGATCGATGGAATCCAAGGTCAACTACACCGCAGTCGGCGCCTTCGTGATCGCGATGGTGATGGCGCTCGCCGGTGCGGTCTGGTGGCTCAGCACGGGCGCGCGCCAGACCGACACCACCACCTACCTGATCTACGCCACCGACAATGTCAACGGGCTGAGCCCGGCCAGTGACGTGCTGTACCGCGGAGTCGCGGTCGGGCGTGTGAGTTCCATCGAGATCGATCCGCGCAACCCTACGCTGATCCGCATCCAGGTGGCCATCAAGAGCGAGGTTCCCGTGCGCAGCGACACCGTCGCCCAGCTCTCCCCGCGCGGGGTCACGGGCCTGTCGGTGATCAACCTCAGCGGCGGGCATTCGGCGCAGCCGCTGCTGCCCCGGCCCGGGCAGCCCTACGCGGTGATCCAGTACGCGCCCTCGGTGTTCTCCCGCCTCGAAGGCGGCCTGAACGACGCCGCGGTGACCCTGTCGAAAATCGCCAATCGGCTCGACGTGCTGCTCAGCCCGGCCAATGTGCGCGCCATCAGCGAGACCTTGCGCCATGTCGAGCGCACCACCGCCGAACTCGACGCCCATCGCCAGGACATCGGCGCCACCCTGGACAACCTGCGCCAGGGCAGCGAGGAGCTGGCGGCGCTGGGGCAACAGGGCCACCAGCTGGGCCAGCATGCCGACGTGACGCTGGAGCAGGTGCGCCGTACCGCGGCCTCGGCGCAGGCGGCACTGGTGCAGCTCGAAATCGCCGCGCAGGACTGGCAGCGGGCGGGCCGCAGCGCCGCCCGCCTGGGACAGGCCGGCACGCAGGCGGCGCAGCAATTGCGCAGCCGCACGCTCCCCGACTACGAGCGCCTGGGCGCGCAGCTCCAAAGCCTGAGCCGGCAACTCACCGAGCTGAGCCGCAGCTTGCAGCACAACCCCAACCAACTCCTGTTCGGCGCCCCGCTGCCGCCGGCCGGGCCGGGAGAGCACTGAGGTGAAGTACCAGACTTGTCTTGGGCACAGGGTACGCGCGGCCCTGCCCCTGCTGATGGTCCTGGCGCTGGCGGCCTGCGCGCTGCCGCAGGTGACCCGGCGCCCGGCGCAGACCGACTACCGCCTGCGCGTGCCGCGCATTGCGCAGTCCGCGCCGGGCCTGGCGGCGCTGACCCTGCGTGTCATGCCGGTGCGTGCCGCGCCCGGGCTGGAGGGCGTGGACATGCTCTACAGCCCGACCCCCCTGCAGCTCATGCCCTATCGCGACAGCCGCTGGCTGGTGCCTCCGGCGGAAATGATCGATTCGGCCTTGCGAGGGGCCCTGGCTCGCCAGGCCTGGGTGGCCGCCGTGGAAGGTGGCGACGCGCCGGGAAGCGTCGACGCGTCGCTGCGCTGCCGTCTCGACAGCCTGGAGCACGATGTGTACGCGCGCAGGGTCGAGCTGGGCTTGCGCTGCCAGATCTACGCCGGCGCGGGGCAGGAGTTGCGCTCTGCCTGGAGTTTCGAGGCCTCCCGCCAGGTGGCGGTGCAGGACGCGGCGCACTATGCGCAGGCCACGCAGGACTTGCTGGATCAGGCGCTGGCCGGCCTGCTGCGGCAGACCGCGCGCACCCTGGAGCGGGCGCCGGGCGCGAAGCGCTGAGCCAGGGCCCATGCGCGGGCCTGATCAGGCCGCGGCGTCCCCGGCGATCAGGCGCACCAGGGCCGGGCCGTAGGTGTCGCGCTTCTTGTCCCCCACTCCGGAGATGCTGCGCAGCTGGTCCAGGTCCCGCGGACGGGCCATCGCAATGGCCCGCAAGGTCGCATCGGGAAACACCACATAGGCCGGCACGCCATGGTCGCGCGCTGCTTCGGCGCGCCATGCGCGCAGCTGTTCGAACAGCTGCGCGTCGGCATCGCGCAGCGCCACCGCAGCCTGCCGCGTCGAAGCATCGGTCGCGCCGCGGCGACGGCGGGCCGCGGCCGGGGCCTGCCGGCGCAGCGACACGCGACGCTCGCCGCGCAGGACCTCGCGACTGCCATCGGTCAGGCGCAGCACGTTGTAGTGCATGGAGTCGACCTCCAGCAGATGCTGCGCCACGAGTTGACGCAGCAGCACACGCCAATCCTGTTCCGACCAGTCGGCGCCGATCCCGAAGGTGGACAGGCGCTCGTGGCCGAAACGCTGTACCTTGTCGCCGCTCTTGCCGCGCAGAACATCGATCACATGGGTGGCCGCGAAGCTGGTGCCGCTGGCCTGGCGGCAGCGGTAGACCGTGGACAGCAGTTTCTGCGCGGCCTCGGTGGCATCCACCATCTCGGGCGGCTGCAGGCAGTTGTCGCAATTGCCACAAGGTTCGGAAGCTTCGCCGAAATACGCCAGCAGGCGCACGCGCCGACAGTCTGCGGCTTCGGCCAGCGCCAGCATGGCGTCCAGCTTGGCGGTGGACAGGCGTTTGTGCGCCTCGTCGGCTTCGCCAAGTTCGATGAGCCTGCGCTGCTGCACCACGTCGGCCAGCCCGTAGGCCATCCAGGCCTGCGCCGGCAGACCGTCACGCCCTGCGCGCCCGGTCTCCTGGAAATAGCCCTCGATGGAGCGGGGCATGTCCAGGTGGGCGACGAAGCGCACGTCGGGCTTGTCGATTCCCATGCCGAAGGCGATGGTGGCCACCATGATCACCCCGTCCTCGTCCAGGAAGCGCCGCAGGTGGCGCGCGCGCATGCCGGAATCCAGCCCCGCGTGGTAGGGCAGGGCCTTCATGCCCTGCGCGGCCAGCAGCCCGGCGACTTCCTCGACGCTGCTGCGCGACAGTGCGTACACGACGCCGCAGTCCCCCTCGTGTTCGTCGCGGATGAACTGCGCGAGCTGGGCCCGCCCGTCGCGCTTTTCCACCACGCGATAGCGGATGTTGGGACGGTCGAAGCTGGAGACGAAGCTTCGTGCGCCGTCCAGCAGCAGGCGCTGCGCGATCTCCCGCCGCGTGGGGATGTCGGCGGTGGCGGTCAGCGCCACGCGCGGTACCTCGGGCCAGCGTTCGCGCAGGATCTCCAGCTGGCCGTATTCCGGGCGGAAATCGTGCCCCCACTGGGACACGCAATGCGCCTCGTCGATCGCGAACAGCGCAAGGCGGCATTGCTCCAGCAGGCGCTGTCCCGACTCGCTGAGCAGGCGCTCCGGGGCCATGTACAGCAGATCGAGCTCGCCGGCGCGCGCCTGGGCCTGTACCTGGCGGGCGGCGGCCGCATCCAGCGAGGAATTCAGGAAGGCCGCGCGCAGGCCGAGCTCGCGCAGCGCGGCCACCTGGTCCTGCATCAGCGCGATCAGCGGCGACACCACGACGCCCAGCCCCGGGCGCAGCAGCGCCGGGAGCTGGAAGCACAAGGACTTGCCCGCCCCCGTGGGCATCAGCACCAGGGCATCTCCACCGGCGGCCACATGCTCGACCACCGGCGCCTGCATGCCTCGAAAACTCGAGTAGCCCCAGATGTCCTGGAGAAGTCGCAATGCGCGCGCTGGATCGGTTTCGGGCATGGATGGCAATGTAGCGCGGCGCGCGCGACCGCGATGCGCGAGGGCAATCAGGCCTGCAGGGCTCCGAGGCCGCCATCCCGCGGCGGATCGACCAGGTCCCGCGCATCGGGTGCCACGCGGTGGCGCGAGGCGCGCACTTCCTGGCGCTGGGTGCCCAGGCCCTGGATCTCCAGCTCGACCACGTCGCCCGGCTGCAGGAAACGCGGCGGCTTCATGCCCAGGCCCACGCCGGCCGGCGTCCCGGTGGCGATCAGATCGCCGGGCAGCAGGGTCATGAAGTGGCTGAGATAGCTGACGATCTGCGCCACGCCGAAGATCATGTCCCGCGTATGGCCGTCCTGCATGAGCTGGCCGTTGACGCTCAGGCGCAGGGCCAGGTTCTGCGGGTCGCCCACTTCGTCGGCGGTGACCAGCCAGGGGCCCACGGGACCGAATCCATCGCAGCCCTTGCCCTTGTCCCACTGGCTGCCGCGTCCGATCTGGAACTGGCGCTCCGACACGTCGTTGAGCGTGCAGTAGCCGGCCACGTACTTGAGCGCTTCGCCCACGCCCACGTAGCGCGCCGCGCGGCCGATGACCACGCCGAGTTCGACCTCCCAGTCCAGTCGCGTCGAATGCGGCGGCTGCTCGATGGGGTCACAGGGTCCGCTGAGGCAGGTGGTCCACTTGTTGAACACGATGGGCTCGGAGGGCACCTTGGTGCCCGTCTCGCGCGCGTGGTCGTGGTAGTTCAATCCGATGGCGACGAACTTGCCGATGCCCACGAAAGGCACCCCCAGCCGCGGCTTGCCCTTGACCAGCGGCAGCGTCTGCGGATCCAGTGCGCGCAGCGCGCGCTGCCCGGCCGTCGAGTAGACCTGCGGCCCGATGTCGTCGACCACGCCTTGCAGGCTGCGCAGGCGTCCCTGTGCGTCGATGATTCCGGGGCGCTCGCGCCCTTCGTTGCCGTACCGCACGAGTTTCATGGGGTCTCCAGGTTGGTTGGTGCAGCGCTATTGTTGCGCGGCGGCCGGCATCCTGCACCGGGCCGCGCCCGGATGTTCAGCGCGCGCCGCCCAGCCAGCGTGCGCGTTCTCCGGCCAGCACCTCGGCAAGCCCTTGCCCGGCGCGTGCCGCGAGCTGGTGCTTGACGCCGGCGAGTGCCTGCGCTGGCTGCCCCGCCAGGCGCCGCGCCAGCGCCATGGCCTGCTCGCGTGCCAAGCGGGCCGGGGCCAGCTCGGCGACCAGACCCATCGCGTGGGCGCGCACGGCATCGAGCTCGCAGCCCAGGCATAGAGCCGAGGCCGCGGAGCCCGGAAGGCGTTGCGCGGCCAGCCAGCCTGCCGCTGCGGCGCGCCCCGCATGCTGCAGGCGCGGCTGCAGGCGCAGCCGAGCCTCGCGGGAGGTCACGAGCAGGTCGCAGGCCAGGGCCAGCGCCAGAGCGGCCCCGTCGGCCTCCCCGTCCACCGCCGCCACCGTGGCCTTGTCGCTGTCCCACAGCGCCAGCAGCCAGTCGTGCATGGCATCCACCTGCGCGGGTGTGGCGGGAGTCTGCGAGGGGCCGTTGTCCAGGCAGCGCAGCACCAGCACCACGACACGGATCTCCGGATCGCGCAGTGCGGTGGACAAGGCCTCGATGCCGGCGGCGATGGCTGGCGGGGGCATGGCGCCGGCGTCGGCGCTCACGTCGAGCTCGAGTACGCACACGCGAGCTTCGTTCAGCGCATCGTCCTGCGCCGGGTCGCCGGGCTCGTAGACAGGCGAGTCCGCCTGGGTGTCAGGCCTTTCGGCAGGGGAGTCGGGCAGGAAATTCATGGAGAGCAGGGGCCTTGGCGCGGTCTTCGGCGGCCTCGGGCAGGGGAAAGACCTGAATTCTTGCAAAGAATTTCACGGTTTTGCCGGGAATCCTCGCCCTTGCCCCGGAAGGCCCGGTGTTCACTGATAAATTGACGCAAGAAAGCCGCATTCATCGACATAGCATCCGTGCAAACCCTCATTCATCGGCTGGCCGCAGTCCTGCAACGCGCCTGGCGAGGCACCGTGCATGGCCTGGGCCTTGCGCGAATCGCCGCGCTGGGAGTCGCTCTCACGGCCGCGCCTGCGCAGGCCATGATGCTGGGGCAGGTGCAGGGCGCGCCGGTGCTCGGGCAGGCCCTGCACCTGAGGGTTCCCGTGCGCATGGACCCGGGCCTGCCGCTGGTGGCCGACTGCGTGCGCGTGGATCTGCTCGACGGCGAGCGGCGCGTGCCGCGCGAGGATCTGCGCGTCGTGGTGCGCAACGCCGGCGCCCACGGCTGGTCCAGCATCGACCTGAGCAGCCGCCACGGACCGCGCGGGGCCTTCCTGCGGCTGCGAATCCACATGGGCTGTCAGTTCCGGCGCAGCCGCAGCTACACGCTGCTGGTGGAGCCGTCCCTGCGTGCCGAGCAGCAGCTTCGCAACGCGCGCGGCGCGGGTCCGGCGCCAGAGACCGCGCAGTCCGCGCGGGAACGGCCCGTGGAGCACCGGCGCGGGCACGCGACGGTGCCGGCGCCCCGGCCGTCCGCCGCCGCGGGCCATCTGCGCCTGGACTGGCTGTCGCGCGAACGGGCCGAGCAACGCGGGGTCGCGCCCGATGCCGTCGCGTCCCTGGCCCCCCTTGGCACGGCCAGGACGCCACCGTCGGGGGCCTCCTTGGCGCAGCCGGAGTTGCGCAGGCTCCAGGCCAGCGATGCGCAGCTGATGCAGCGCATCGAAGCGCTGCATCAGCAGGTGCTCGATCTGCAGGCACGCAGCGCCCGGCTCGAACAGGAGCCGCTTGCTCGGCCGAAGCCGACGAGTCCGACGAGTCCGACGAGTCCGACGAGTCCGACGAGTCCGACGAGCCAGACGAGCCAGACGAGCCAGACGAGCCAGACGAGCCAGACGAGCCAGACGAGCCAGACGAGCCAGACGAGTCCGACGAGCCCGACGAGCCCGACGAGCCCGACGAGCCCGACGAGCCCGACGAGTCGGGCACGATCCGGCCCGGCGCATGGACGCACTGCCGTGTTCGTGGCCTTTGCGGCGCTGGCCCTGCTGATCGCCTTGCTGTTGTGGATCACCCGCAGGCCGCGGCTGGAACGACCCTGGCCGGCGGGCACGCTCGCGGCGGGCCTGCCCTCGCGGGTCGGCTCGGTGCACGCGCTCGGCGGGGCTGCGAGCGTGGCCCGATCGCAGCCCGACGCTGGGGACATGGCCTGGGACACCCCGGCGCTCGGGGACGTGCCTGGCGCCGCGCAGCGGCCGGCCGTCGCATCCGCGGTGACGCGGCCCGGCGAGGACCCCTCGCAGCTGGATCGCGAGGCCTTCCAGCGGCCCTTGTCCCCGCCGGAGCATGTGCAGATCGACGAGGTCGTGGACCATGGGCACCTGGCGGATTTTTTCATCGGCATCGGCGACTACGACAAGGCCATCGACGTGATGCGCCGCGCGGTCGACGAGGCCAGGGGCCTGACCAGTGCATTGCCCTATCTGTACCTGTTCGACCTGTACCGGCGCAGCCAGCGCCGAGCCGACTACGAGCAATTGATGCGCGAATGCGCCGGGCGACTCAACGTGCGCATCCTGCCGTGGGAACAAGGTCCTGCGCAGGCCCCCAGGGATCTGCTGGACTACCCGCGAGCACTGGCCTTGCTGACCGAATCCTGGAACGGTCCCGCATGCCTGACCGTGATCGAGCGCCTGATCGCCGACGACCCCGGCAAGCCGCGCGTGGGCTTCGACCTTCCCGCCTACCGCGACCTGCTGGACCTGTACGCTCTGGCACGTGAGCTGCAGCGAGCCCCGCAGCCGGAGCAGCCGCCCCTGCATGGCCTGAATCCTCCGGACATGCCGCTGGCCCTCGACGGTTCCCTGCGGGCGCCGGCCCCTGCGCCGGCTGCCGCAAGGCCGCGGCCGGCGCGGGCACGGCCGGGCCGGGCCGCCACGCGGCCCGTCGAGGTCGCCGAAGCCGTCGACGCCGAGGCCCCGACCCTGCCGCCGCTGGACTTCACGATGACCACGCGCCCTCCACAGGCCTGGGCGCATTGAGTGCCCATGGCCGCGGCGAAGCGCCTCAGATGGAAAAATCTCCCGTCGCCTCTCCGCGCAGCACCTGCTCGACCAGCTTGCGCGAGAGCCGCGGCGACAGCAGTTCGGCCAGCACATACACGAAGCCGCGCTGGTAGACCCCCTGCTTGAAGGCCACGCGGGTGAGGTTCGGCCCGAACAGGTGGCCGACCGGCCGACCCACCAGCAGGGTGTCGCGCTCCGGCTGGAAGGCCATCTCGGCGATCAGCCCGATGCCCAGGTCCAGCTCCACATACGTCTTCAACACATCCGAGTCGATGGCCTCGAGCACGATGTCCGGCTGCAGTCCGTGTTGCGAAAAGGCCTGGTCGATGCGGCGCCGTCCGGTGAAGGCCTGGCCATAGGTGGCGATCGGGTAGCGTGCGAGATCCTCCAGCGACAGTTCGGCCACGTCGTTGAGCGCGTGATTCTTGGGTGTGACCACCATGTGCTGCCATTCGTAGCAGGGCAGGGTGACGAGGCCGGCATGGTCCAGCAGGCTTTCGGTGGCCAGGGCCAGGTCGGCTCGTTCCTCCAGCACGGCGGCGGCCACCTGATCGGGGTTGCCCTGGAGCAGATGAACGCTGACGCGCGGGAATCGGCGGCGGAACTCGGCCACCACCAGCGGCAGGCGGTAGCGCGCCTGGGTGTGCGTGGCTGCGATGGTGAGCTGGCCGCTGTCCTGCGCGGCGTAGTTCTGGCCGATGCGCTTGAGGTTGCCCACTTCGCGCATGATGATCTCCACGCTGCGCAAGACCTCCTCGCCCGGCGGCGTGAGCTTGCGGATGCGCTTGCCGTGGCGGCTGAAGATCTCCACGCCGAGCTCATCCTCGAGCTCGATGATGGCCTTGGAGACCCCAGGCTGCGAGGTGAACAGTGCGCGCGCGGCCTCGGTGAGATTGAAGTTGCGCCGGACGGCCTCCTGCAGGAAGCGGAATTGGTGCAGGTTCATGGTGATGGCGAGCGCTGCGGCCCCGCGTCAGTGGCGCTGCACGCGCCAGAGGAAAAAGCCCAGGGCCCCGCTGCCGTAGAGCAGGTAGGGCAGGGCGACAGCCAGCCACACGGGCCAGTTCGCGACCAGTCCGAGGCGCGACGCCAGGGTGTTGAGCAGGATGAAGCTGACCCCCAGCATGATGCCCGCGAACACCTTCCAGCTGATCTGGCCGGAGCGCGCATGCAGGTAGGCAAAGGGCAGCGCCAGCATCATCATGATGACCCCGCTGAGCGGATACAGCAGCTTGCGCCAGAACTCGAGTTCGTCGCGCTGTACCGACTGCCCGTTGGCGCGCAGATGGGAGATGTAGCGCCACAGGTCGAACACCGACATGTCCTGCGGGCTGAGCACCAGCGCGTCCAGCATCGAGGGCGACACCGACGTGCGCCAGTCCAGCGTGGGGGCGGTGCTGGTCTGCACGTCGCCGGAGCTGCCGCCAGGCAGGCGTACCGAGCGAACGTCGTGCAAGAGCCACCTGCCGCCGGACTGATACCGCGCACTGGCCGCGCGCACGGTGCGCAGCAGGTGCGCGGAGTCATCGAGCACGTAGATGCGCACATCGTGCAGTTCGCCGTCGGAGCTCACGCTGCCGATGTTGATCATCTGGTCGTCGTCGGCGCCTTCACGATTGCGGACCCAGATGCCCGCGTTGGGCGCCGTCCCGAACTGTCCTCCGGAGGCGTGCGCCTGCAGCGCGGCCTGCATGCGTTGCGCCGCGGGCGCGGCGAATTCGCCCAGCGCGAACACCAGCGCGGAACACAGCAGGCCGAAGCCGACCAGCTGGAGCAGGGCCACGCGCGGGCTCAGCCCGGCCATGCGCAGGATGGTGAATTCCGAGGAGGCGGCGAGCCCGGCCAGCACGTACACGGTGCCGGTGATCACCGCGATGGGCAGCACGTCGTAGGCACGGGAAGGAAGTTGCAGGGCGACCATCAGCATGGCCGCGGCGAAGCCGTGGCCGTTGTTGCTCAGCTGGTTCAGCATGTCCAGGAAGAACAGCAGGCCCAGGAACACCAGCAGCACCAGCGCGATGGCGCCCACGAGCTGGCGGAACAGGTAGCGGCGGATGGTCTGCATGCTTGGTTGCGCCCGCTCAGACCGCCGCGCGCGCGCCCAGCGGGCGTGGCAGCAGATCCTTGGCATAGGCCAGTGCCAGCAGCACCAGCAGCGCGCTGCCGTGCAGCGCGAGCAGGCCGCTGCCCAGGTGCAGCTTGCCGGCCTCGATCCAGTGTTGGGTGGCGTTGAGGAAGTTCAGGTACACGAGATACACCAGTACGGCGACGATGAGTTGCAGCGCGCGTCCCGCGCGCGGATTGGTCGCCGCCAGCGGCACGGCCATCAGCACCAGGAGCAGCGTGGACACCGGCACCCCGATGCGCCAGGACAGCTCGCCTTCCCAGATCGGATTGTTCGACAGGGCCAGGGTCGGGGTGTCGATCTCCCGGCTCGGCGTGTTGGCCAGGCTGACCGCTCCGGGCAGCACCTTCGCCGCCGGGCTGCTCAGCGCCGACACGCGCACGCCCATTTCCCGGAAACCCGTGATCTGGTAGTCGGCCTTGCCCAGGGTGTGGGTATAGCGGTGCCCGTCGGACAGCATCAGGTAGCGCGAATCATCCCGATCGGCCAGCGCCGCCGCGCGCGCCACGGTCACGGTCTCGCGCCCGTCGGAGAAATCGCGGATGAAGATGTCGTGGGCCAGGCCCTTGGCATCGGCGCCCTTGCCGATGAAGAACACGCGCATGCCCGAGGCCGAGCGCCGGAACTGGCCCGGCGCCGCGCGGGAGAGGTCGCTGCGCTGTTCGAAGCGCTGGCGCAGTGCGCTGTCCTGCCGGTTCGCCCAGGGCCAAGCCACCAGGGTGAGCAGGGCGATCACCGCCAGCACCGGCGCGCTGAAGCGCAGCGCCGTCCGAAAGAACTGGCCCGGCGTGGCCCCGGCTCCGGCCCAGATGACCATCTCGGAATCGCGGTGCATGCGCGAGAAGCTCATCAGCACGGCGATGAACAGCGCCAGGCCGAGAATGAACTGCAGATAGCTCAGGCAAGCCAGGCCGATCAGCAGGAACAGGTCGCGCGGGTTGGCCAGACCCTCGGTGGCCTGACCCAGGATGCGGATCAGCAGCAGGGTCAGCACGACCGAGAACAGCACCGTGAAGCTGGCGCCGAAATGGCGGGCCATTTCACGGCGCAGGGAACTGTCCAGCAGCATCGGAATGGGTGGTGGCGTAAAGCGGAAACCAGGTTCGCGCCCACCTGCGGCCGCTCCCGGTGCCGGGCTGAGGCGCCCGCTTGCTGCCCGATGGCGAGACACGGGGCCTGCGCAGGTGGAATAATGGGCCAAGCCACGTCAGGAGCCCTCATGGAATTTAGCATAGCCCCTCTGAAAGCCTTGTCCTCGCTGCGCAGCGATTGCCTGGTCGTATTCCTCCAGCAATCCGCCGAAGGCAGCGGCCTGGCCGATGCCGAAGCCGTCGATGCCGCCGTGGCCGAGGCGCGCCAGGACGGAGATTTCACCGGTGCGCTGGGCAACACGCTTCTGCTCGGCCGCGTGCCGGGCCTGGCTGCGCGCCGCACCTTGCTGGTCGGACTGGGAGCCGCCCCCACCGATGGGCGAGCCTGGCGCAAGGCCGCGGCGGCGGCCTGCGCGGCCCTCAAGGGCCGGGCCGCCCCGCGGGTACACCTGGCCTGCGCCGATGGCCAGCAGCCGGTGATCGAGGCCGCGGTGCGCGCCTTCGGGGATTTCGCCTACGTCTACAGCGCCACGCGCAAACCCGACCCCGAGCCCGCCTGCCGCGTCGAGTCGGTGCAGATCCTCGCGCCCTCGCGCCAGGCCGCGCCGGCCCGCGCGCGCCTGGATCGGGCGGTGGCCGTGCAGGCCGGGGTCGACCTGTGCCGCAACCTGGCCAACCTGCCCGGCAACCACTGCACGCCCGCGCACCTGGGCAAGGTGGCGCAGGATCTGGGCAAGCGTCATCGCCTGAAGGTCGAGGTGCTCGGGCGCGCCGAGATCGAGCGCGAGCGCATGGGCGCGCTGCTGGCGGTTGCTCAGGGATCGCAGCAGCCGCCGCGCTTCATCGTGCTGCGCTACGACGGCGCGCCCAAGAAGCAGGCGCCCCACGTGCTGGTGGGCAAGGGCGTGACCTTCGACAGCGGCGGCATCTCGCTCAAGCCCGGCGCCGACATGGACGAGATGAAGTTCGACATGTCGGGCGCGGCCTCCGTGCTGGGCGCCTTCGAGGCGATCGCGCGCCTGCGCCCCGCCATCAACGTGGTGGGCCTGATTCCCGCCACCGAGAATCTTCCCGGTGGCACCGCCGTCAAGCCCGGCGACGTGGTGACCAGCCGATCCGGCCAGACCATCGAGATTCTCAACACCGATGCCGAGGGGCGCCTGATCCTTTGCGATGCGCTGAACTACGCCGAGCGCTTCAAGCCCGCCAGCGTGGTGGACATCGCCACGCTCACCGGCGCCTGCGTGATCGCGCTGGGCCATGTCAACAGCGGCTTGTTCAGTCCCGATGACGCGCTGGCCGAGGCCTTGCTGGAGGCCGGGCGCCAGACCCAGGACCCGTGCTGGCGCATGCCGCTGGGCGAGGAGTACGCCGAGGGCCTGCGTTCGCGTTTCGCCGACGTGGCCAACATCGCCGGTCGCGCCGGTGGCAGCGTGACCGCGGCCTGTTTCCTGCAGCGTTTCACCAAGGCCTATCGCTGGGCGCACCTGGACATCGCCGGCACCGCCTGGAAGAGCGGCGCCGACAAGGGCGCCACCGGACGTCCGGTGCCCCTGCTGGTGCACTACCTGCTGGCCCAGGAGCAGGGCACGGCGCCGCGATGAGGGCAGGGTCGTGAGCGCGCCGCGGGTCGAGTTCCGTGTCGGCGTGGCCGACCCGCTGGGCTATTGCTGCGGCCTACTGCGAGCCGCCGACGCCAAGGGCGCGCGCACCGTGGTGTGTGCCCCGGCGGAGTGGATCGACGAGCTCGACCAGCGCCTGTGGACCTTCTCCCAGCCCGACTTCCTGGCCCATTGCCGGGTCGGGGATCCGCAGGAGGCGCGCAGCTCCATCGTGCTCAGCGAAGGGGCCGATGTGCGGGGGCTGCAAGGCCGCGACTGCCTGGTCAATCTGGGCGCCCGGGAGGTGCTGGGCTGGCAGGAGCTGCCTCGGGTGATCGAGCTGGTCGGATCCGACCCGCAGGCCAAGGCGGCGGCCCGGCAGCGTTTTCGCAGCTATCGCGCGGCGGGCTGCGAGCCGCGCAACGTGGAGCCCTGACATGGACACCGGCCGCCGTCTTCCCGTGTTGACCGAGATCCTCGAGCTGCCACCGGGCCGCGCGCAGGCGCAGGCGCAGGCGATTCCGGCCCCGGAGACTCGCGTGGTGGGGTCGCTGGCGGCCATCCATCCCGCCGCCGGCGCGACCCGGGAGGCTCCGGTGCAAGCCCTGCCGCAGCAGCCGGGCCTGGACGATCATCCGGCCGTCTCCACCGAGATGGCTCGGGCGGTGCTGGAACTCGAGCTCGAGCAGGCCTTGCGCGAGGTGCTGGAGCCGCGCCTGGCCGTGCTCCTGCGCGAGACCGCGGCCGAACTCGCGCAGCGCCTGCAACCGCGCATGCACGAGTGGCTCGATGAGCACGGCGAGGAGTCCTGACCCGAGGTGACCCCCGGGCGTTCGGGGGGATATCGCCCCAAACGTAACAAAGTTTTTCATGCGGCGTGTAATGGGGTCCAACTCTTCCCCGTGCCGCTGCCATGACCCTCACCTTCCCCCACGCCGCCCGCCGCCCGATGCGGGACGCGCATTCCGCTGCGTACCTCGTCGCGCATCTCAACCCGCATCTCGATCCGCATCTCGACCCGCATCTCGACCCGCATCCAGGCCCTCGGCCTGCCCCGGGCCGCATCCCCGGCTTCCAGCCTGGTCGAATCCTGGGCCTCGTCCGAGCTCGTCTCCGGTCCGCGGCCTGTGGCGCCATGCTGGCCGGGCTCGCCAGCGCCTGCCTCGCGCAGGATGAGGTGGTGACCGTGCGTATCGGCAGCGCCGAGCCCATGACCGGTGCGCTGGCCGCGGTCGGGGTCGACAACACCAACGCCGTGCGCCTGGCCATCGAGGAGCTCAACCGACGCGGCATGGTCATCGGTGGCAAGCGCGTGCTCTGGGAACTCGACGCGCAGGACGACCAGGGGGACCCGCGCCAGGCGGCCCAGGTCGCGCAGAAATTCGTGGACCAGAAGGTCCACGGTGTCGTGGGCCATGCGAGCAGCGGCTGCACCGTGCCGGCCGCGGCCATCTACGCTCGCGCCGGAATTGCGCAGATCACCCCTGCGTCCACCGACACCAGCATCGCGCGGCGTGGACATGCCACCTTTTTCCGCATGCTCGCCGACGATGCCGCGCTGGGCGAGGGCCTGGCCCGCTACGCGGCCGACAGCCTGCATCTGCGCAGCGTGGTCGTGATCGACGACCGCACCGCGTACGGCCAGGGCCTGGCTGACAGTTTCACCCGGGGGGCCAAGGCCTCCGGCATGCGCGTGCTGGCGCGCGAGTACACCAGCGACAAGGCCAGCGATTTCTCGGCGGTGCTCACGCGGGTGCGGGCCCTGAAGCCGGACGCGCTGTTCTATGGAGGAATCTACGCGCAAGGCGGTCCCTTGCTACGCCAAATGCGGCGCCTTGGGGTGGAAGCTCGCTATATCGGAGGCGATGGAAGTTGCATGCCGGCGATGGCGCAGACCGCAGGCGAGGCCGTCAACGGTGCGCTGTGCGCTGAGAGCGGCCTGTCGCTGCAGGCCATGCCCGAGGGTGCGGCCTGGCTGGAACGTTATCGGGCGCGCTTCGGCTCCGTGCCCGTGCAGGTGTTCTCCCCCTATGCCTACGACGCGACCATGGTGCTGGCCGCAGCCATGGCCAAGGCTGGCTCCGTCGAGCCGAGCCGGTATCTGCCCTATGTGCGGGACATCGGCTACGACGGCGTGACCAAGAAGAACATCCGCTTCACCGAGCAGGGCAACCTGGTCGCGCCCTCGGTCACCATCGAGGAATTCCGCGACGGAAGGCAGCAGGTGCTGGCCGTGCAGCAGTCGCGCTGAGCCTGGGTGCCCATCCAGGCAAGGGG
>JAKBBP010000011.1:0-1433 GCA_021808445.1 Pseudomonadota bacterium | reverse complement strand
GACGGGAACGACAGGAGACCGACATGACACGAGACCGCGCATGCATCGCAAAAGCCACCCGAGATCTGCGCAGGAGCCCGCCCCGCCGGGCCCTGCCGACCGAACTCGCGCCTGCCCGCAGGGCAGGCTGCGGGCTTGGTCGCATGGCGGGTCGCGTGCTTGGACGCGTGCTTGGACGCGTGCTTGGACGCGTGGATGGCAGGAACGCCGGCCGGATGGGCCCAATCCGGATGGGCACAATCCGGATGGGCACAATCCGGATGGGCGCAATCCGGATGGGCGCAATCATGGCCGGGCTGGTCGCGGCATGGGGTGCGCCGGCCTGCGCCGGCACCCTGACCGTCGTGGTTGGAGTCAGCGCCGGAATGACCGGGCCGCGCGCGCTGGTCGGGCAGGATTTCACCCACGGCGTGGCCCTCGCGCTGGAAGATCTCAACGCCCGGAACGTGCGCATCGGAGCCGACCGCGTGGTGTGGAAAATGCTTTCGGAGGACGACCAGGGCGACCCGCGGCAGGCCGCCGTGATTGCGCAGAAATTCATCGACGCCAAGGTGGCGGGGGTCGTCGGCCCGGACACCTCCGGAGGCGCCTTCGCCGCCGAGCGTCTGCTCGACGCCGCGTCGATTCCCATGATGATGCCCGCGGCCACCGACAGCCGCCTGGGGCGCATGGGCTCCAGGACCTTCTTCCGCGTGATCGCCGACGATGCCGTGGTGTCGCGCGCGCTGGCCGACTACGCCCAGCAGGAACTGCACCTGCGCACGGTGACGCTGATCGACGACCGCACCGCCTTCGGCCAGGGCCTGGCCGATGCCTTCGCGCGCGATGCGACGGCGCGCGGCATGCGGGTGGTGGCCCGCGAATACACCACCGACAAGGCCAGTGATTTCTCCGCAGTGCTCACGCGGGTGCGCGGCCAGCACCCCGACGCCATCCTGTTCGGCGGCGTGTTCACGCAGGCGGGTCTGATGCTGCGCCAGATGGATCGGTTCGGGCTCGACATGCCGCTGATGGGAGGGGACGGCGCCTGCGTGTCCGATTTGCCCAGGATTGCCGGCGAGGCGATACGCCACATGGTGTGCGGCGACGGGCGACTGCCGCTGGAGCGCACGCCTGGCGGCCTGGCGTGGAGGCAGCGCTACGAGCGGCGCTTCGGGCACGAGGCCTACCAGGCCTACTCGCCCTATGCCTACGACGCGACGATGGTGCTGGCCCAGGCCATGCAGCGTGCGGGCTCGGCAGAGCCCGCACGCTTCCTGCCCGCGCTGCGAGCCACCGACTACGACGGCATCACCCGCGACCACATCCGCTTCCAGCCCGGCGGCGAGGTGGCCGATCCTCAGGTCACGATTTCCGTATATCGCGACGGTGTGAAAGTGCCTGTCAAGGTGCAGACCGTGGCTCGCTGAGGGGTGGCGGGCGGGCGGCAGGCG
>JAKBBP010000050.1 GCA_021808445.1 Pseudomonadota bacterium | reverse complement strand
CAGGCCTTGTTGCTCACGATGTCGAACGAGGTCGGCACGCTTCCCGCCGTCTCGATGTCGACGAGTATCGAGATCGCCAACAGCGACCTGTTGGGTGCCGGCTCCAACTACGCGCTCGATGACTATGGCGGCTATGACCAGTCGTCGACCCAGGCGCTGATCGGCCTGCCGTACTTTTTCGGACGCAGCATCGCCTACGTGATGAGCGGCAAGAGCACGGCCCTGGGCACGGGACCCCTGATCGGTGTGCTGAACCCCTAGCGTCCCTGGCAGGCCAGCGTCCGATCGCGGAGACGCGTACAACCCGGCGCAGGCCTGCACAGGAGGCCGGGGCGCCGCGGTTTCATCCCGGAGTTCCACCATGAGAAACGTCCACCTGCAGTTGCTCAAGGGCCTGCGCGGCCGACGACTGTTCCGGAGCCTGGCGGCGGGGCTGGCCGTGCTGGCCGTCGCCGGCCTGGGCGGCTGCGGCGGCGGCTCGTCGTCGTCGCTGGCGGCCAACCAGATGCGGATGACGGTGGAGGCGGATCCGCAGATCCAGGCCATGGATCCCGGCGGGGCGCCGATCAACGCGCTCTACGTCTCCATCGTGGTGTGCGACTCCTCGGACCACTGCGTGACGGTGCCCTACGTGGAGGTCGACACCGGCTCCGTGGGGCTGCGCCTGCGCTACAAGGCCCTGGCGGGCCTGAACCTTCAGCCCATCGACCTTTCCGACGGCGGGCAGCTTGCAACCTGCGAGGATTACCTGACGGGGTATGCCTGGGGCAGTGTGGAGCGGGCCACCGTGGAGCTAGGCGGCGAGACGCCCATCGGCGTGCCGATCGAGGTCTACGGCAGCGGAGGGCCCGCCCCCGCGGTCCCGGCGTCCTGTGCATCCCTGGGCACGAATTCCGGGAGCCTGCTCGCCATGGGGGGGAATGGCGTTCTCGGTGTCGATGCCGTGTCCAGCTTCAGCGCCCTGTATTTCGACTGCACCGGCAGCGTTTGCACCAGGCTGTCGACCCTGCCGAAACGCGACGACGTCGCCAACCCCGTGAGCTTTCTGGGGGCCTCGGACAACAACGGCCTGATCCTCACGCTGCCGTCCATTGCGGCCAGCGGCGTCCCGATGGCGCAAGGCACGCTGACCTTCGGGCTCGATACGCGTTACGACAACCGGACGACGGGCTTCGAGGCCATTCCCACCGACGGCGTCGTGGATATCGGCGTGACCGTGCAAGGCCAGAGCTACCCGAATTCGGCCATCGACAGCGGATCGAACGGCTACTTCGGCGCCTTGAACCTTCCCTATGACAGCGCGACCCTGAGTTTCACCCCCTCGACCCTGCAGGTCCTTCCGATCACCCTGAGCAATGGCGTGGGGGGGCAGCCCACGGTCGCGTGGCCCGCCAGCATCGACATCGGCAACGGCCTGGCCTTGCAGAACGGCAAGGCTTTTGCGCTGGATGACGTCGGCGCCTACATGGACACGCCGAGCTCGATCCTGCTGGGCCTCCCGTTCTTCTTCGGCCGCAGCATCGCCTACGCGATGAGCGGAATGTCCAGTGGACTGGGCGTCGGCCCCATCGTCGGAGTGCGGCAGCCTTGAGACCGCGGCGAGCGGCCGGCTCCGGGGGCCAGACCCGGTCGCAGCTGGCCGGGGCAGCCCTGTCGCTGTTGCTGGGCCTGTGTGCGGCCGGGCCCGCACGTGCGGGGCTGGGAGATGCGGCCTCGGCCGCGGCGGCCGACGGACGGGTCGTCTTTCCGACCCAGCGTTTCGATCTCGGCGGACTGATGGACCTGGCCGGCACGCCGGTCTGGGTGACCACCGTGCGCAGGCCCTTCGGGGTGGTGGTGCGCGAATTTTCCGGCAAGTCGGGTGTGGTGTTCGCGATGGCCTGGGCAGGGCGCGGCCTGCCGCGCCTGAACAGGTTGTACGGCCGCTACTTTCCCGCCTACCTCGCCTGGGTGCTTGCCCACCCCTCGCCCGGCGACGATCCCTGGTCCTGCGTGCGCACGGCGAGCATCGTCGGCCATGTCGAGGGCAGTCTGGGTGGATGGGTCGGCTCAGCCTACGTGCCTGCGCTGGTCCCGCACGGCGTGGACCTGAGCAGCCTGGGGGTGCAACCCTGAGCGCAGCGCCGCGCGAAGTCCTGCGCGAAGTCCTGAAGGCCAGGCACTACAGTACGCTCCTCGCCTCCTGGATGCTTCCGACCATGCCCGTGCAATCCTCGTCCTATGCCGTGTTGTTCTGCTGCATGGGCAACATCTGCCGTTCACCCACCGCCGAGGGCCTGTTGCGCGCCGAGGCCGCCCGACTGGGGCTGGACGCGCAGCTGCACGTGGATTCGGCGGGCACCCATGGCTACCACGCCGGGGAGGCCCCCGATGCGCGCGCGCAGCGCCATGCCCAGCGCCGAGGCGTGGACCTGCGAGCCCTGCGCGCGCGCCAGGTCGAGCCGGCTGATTTCGAGCGCTTCGACCTGATCCTCGCGATGGACCACGACAACCTGCAGTGGCTGCGCGAGGCCTGCCCGCCTCCACTGCACCACAAGCTGCGCCTGGTGATGAGTTTCGCGCCGCGCGCCGGCAGCGACGAGGTGCCGGATCCCTACTACGGCGGGGCGGAGGGCTTCGAACGTGTGCTGGACCTGCTGGACCAGGCCTGCGCCGGCCTGCTGGGACATGTGCAGGCCGAGTTGCAGATGCGAAGGCGCGGGGCCTGAAGGCCCTACATGATTTCCTCGCGCCGGGGCGCGGGCCGAGGTCCGGTGTCGCGGCGCATCGGAAGGTGCCGGCGCAGTTCGTCGAGCTGCTCGTGCATCAACTCGCCTTCACGATCCAGGTGGGCGGCGATGGCCGCGCGAAGGCGCGGCTCGGCCACCCAGTGCGCCGAGGTGCATTCCACGGGCAACAGGCCGCGGGCCATCTTGTGGCTTCCCTGTGCGCCGCCCTCGAAGACCTCGAAGCCCTGCTCCAGGCAGAACTGCAGGGGTTCGTAGTAGCACAGCTCGAAATGCAGCAGCGGCACGTGGCGCAGCGCGCCCCAATAGCGTCCATAGGCGCGTCGCAGCGCGGGGTCCAGCAGGATCAGCGAACAGGCGATGTCCTCGCCGTGCAGGCTTGCGACGATCAGCAGAAGGTGTTCGGGCATGTGCTGGCCCAGGCGCAGGAAGAACTCCAGGTTCAAGTAGGGCATCGAGCCATGCTCGGCATAGGTCTGCTCGTAGCAGCGCACGAACAGTTCCCAGGCCGAGCGATCGATGGCCGGCCCGCGCAGGCGGCGCAGTTGCACGCCACTGTCCCGCACCTTGCGCCGCTCCTGGCGCAGCTTCTTGCGCTTGTCGTGGTTGAGCGCCCCGACGAAGGCGTCGAAGTCCGGCCATGGCGGCGTGGCCTGTCGCCAGTGGTATTGCACGGTGGTGCGTGTCATCAGTCCCGCCGCCTCGCACAGCTCGCGCTCCTCGTCGCTGAGGAACAACAGGTGCAGGGAGGAGACCCGGGCGCTGCGCGCGAGATCGAGCAGCACGCGCAACAGCGCTGCGCGTGCCTCGCGGTCGCGTCCGAGCAGGCGCGCCCCGCGCACCGGTGTGAAGGGCGTGGCCAGCAACAGCTTGGGGTAGTAGGGCAGGCCGCAGCGTTCATGCGCATCGGCCCAGCCCCAGTCGAACACGTACTCTCCCATCGAGTGGCCCTTGGCGTAGACCACGCAGGCGGCGGCCAGTTCGCCCGATGCGTCGAACAGGCAGGGCAGCAGCGCCTGCCAGCCGGTGTCGGGTATGGCGCAGGCGCTTTGTTCCAGGGCCGACAGCCAGGCGTGGCGCTGGAACAGCGTGGTGCCCGGAGTCGCCGCCGCGAGCGCGTCCCAGCGCCCGGCGTCGACGGATTCCAGCCCTTGTCCGATCTCGATGCGAAAATCCCTGTCCATGCCCCTTTCCATCGCAATTGCCCAATTCGATCCCGTGGTCGGCGACCTTGCCGGCAACGCCCGCGCCATCGAGGCGCTGGCCGAGCAGGCCCACGCCGCCGGCGCGGGCCTGCTGCTGACCCCCGAGATGGCCCTCAGCGGCTACCCTCCCGAGGATCTGCTGCTGCGCCCGGCTTTCATGCAGGCGGTGGAGCAGACCCTGCGCGAGCTGGCCGGGCGGCTTCGCCGCCTGCAAGGCCTGGTCCTGGTGGTCGGCCACCCGCATGTGCCCGGCGCCGCCGGCGATGAGCGTACCCCATCGACGCAGCGCCCGCTGCGCTGGAACGCGGCCTCGGTGCTGCGCGACGGGAGCATCGAGGCCACCTACGGCAAGCTCGAGCTGCCGAATTACCAGGTGTTCGACGAGCGGCGCTATTTCGCCAGCGGAGGCGAGCCGGTGGTCTTCGACTGCCAGGGCGTGCGCTGCGGCATCAATGTGTGCGAGGACGCCTGGTTCCCGGAGGCGCCGCGGCGGGCGCGAGCCGCGGGCGCGCAGGTGCTGCTGGTGCTCAACGCCTCACCCTTCCACCTCGGCAAGAGCGGCGAGCGTGAGGCGGTGATGCGCCAGCGCTGCCGCGAGACCGGCATGGCGCTGGTGTTTGCCCACGGCGTGGGTGGCCAGGATGAGCTGGTGTTCGACGGGGGATCCTTCGTGCTGGACGCGGCCGGCGAGCCCTGCCTGCGCGCTCCGCAGTTCGAGGCCTGCCTTCCCGTGGTCCGATTCGACGGCGCGCGCCCCCTTGCGGGCGAACTGGCGCCGCCCATGTCCCTGCACCGCCAGGCCTGGTCGGCGCTGGTCACCGGCACGCGCGACTATGTGCGCAAGAACGGTTTTCCGGGGGTGCTCATCGGCCTGTCGGGGGGCGTGGACTCCGCGCTGGTGCTGGCGATCGCGGTGGATGCGCTCGGCCCCGAACGGGTGCACACCGTGATGATGCCCTCTCCGTACACCGCGGATATTTCCCTGGAAGACGCCAGGGACATGGCGCAGCGCCTGGGAGTACGCCACAGCGAACTGGACATCGCTCCCATGTTCGAGGCCTTCCGCTCCACCTTGCGCCCCCTGCTGCGCGAGCACGAGGGCGACACCACGGAGGAGAACCTTCAGTCCCGCATTCGCGGCGTGCTGTTGATGGGACTGTCGAACAACACCGGCGCCATGGTCCTGACCACCGGCAACAAGAGCGAAATGGCCACCGGCTATGCCACGCTGTACGGGGACATGGCTGGAGGTTTCGCCGTGATCAAGGACGTGCGCAAGACCCTGGTATGGGAACTCGCGCGCTGGCGCAACCGGCAGGCGCAACGAGCCGGGCAGGTGGAGCCGATCCCGCTGCGCATCATCGAGCGTCCACCCTCGGCCGAGCTGCGCCCCGACCAGCTGGACCAGGACAGCCTGCCGCCCTATGAGGTGCTGGACGCGATCCTGGAGGCCTATATGGAAAACGACCGCAGTGTCGAGGACATGCTGGCCCAGGGTCTCGCCGCGGCAGACATCGAGCGCGTGCTCGGCCTGCTGCGCATCGCCGAGTACAAGCGCCGCCAGGCTCCCCCCGGGGTGCGCATCACCCACCGCGCCTTCGGGCGCGACTGGCGCTACCCCATCACCTCGCGCTGGCGGGAGGAGCAGGAAGCCCGCCAGGCGCGGGTCGGTGCCTGAATCGGTTACAGTGAAAGAAACCAGGAAATCAAGCGGGGTGCGTGCGGCTCAGCACTGGCGCGCCCGACAGGAAATCCAGCGAGGAACCCCATGAAACAGATCACGGCCATCATCAAACCCTTCAAGCTCGACGAGGTGCGCGAGGCACTGGCCGAGGTCGGTGTCACCGGACTGACGGTCACCGAGGTGAAGGGCTTCGGGCGCCAGAAAGGCCACACCGAGCTGTACCGCGGCGCCGAGTACGTGGTGGATTTCCTGCCCAAGGTGAAGATCGAGGTGGTCGTTCGCGACGAGCAGGTCGATCCGGCGATCGACTCCATCGTGAAGGCCGCGCGCACCGGCAAGATCGGCGACGGCAAGATTTTCGTCACCAGCGTGGAGCAGGTGATCCGCATCCGCACCAGCGAGACCGGCGAAGCCGCCGTCTGAGATCGCCGTCCGAGACCGCCGTCCGAGACCGCCGGCTGGCGCGCACGGCGCTCACACGGCTTCGCGCATGTGCCACCAGGGGTCGTCCGACACGGGCTGCGCGCCGCCCAGGCGCAGCAGCAGCCGCTCCGGCTCGGAGTCGACCACCAGAAGGCCCAGCACCTGCGGGGAGACGAAGCCCTGCTCGTGGCTCTGGGCGAGGAAGTCCAGCAGGCCGTCGTAGTAGCCCTGCACATTGAGCAGGCCCACCGGCTTGTTGTGGTAGCCGAGCTGACGCCAGGTCCAGATCTCGAACAGTTCCTCCAGCGTGCCGATGCCTCCGGGCAGCGCAACGAAGGCGTCGGCATAATCGGCCATCATCTTCTTGCGCTGGTGCATGGTCTGCACGACATGCAGCTCGCTCAGGGCTTCGTGGGCGACTTCGCGGCGCACCAGCAGTTCGGTGGTCACGCCCACCACGCGGGCTCCGGCCTGCAGCGCCGCGTCGGCCGTGACGTTCATCAGGCCCACGCTGCCCCCTCCATAGATCAGGGTCAGGCCGCGCGCGGCGATGGCCCGGCCCAGGTCGACCGCCGCCTGCTCATACGCCGGATCCGTACCGGTGCGAGAACCACAGTAGACGCAAAGGGAATGCATGCTTGTCATGCCGCTCCAGCCGCGCAAGCCGCGCCGGCAGGCTTCGCGCTCACAGCCATCTCGGCAGCAGCACCAGCAGCCAGGTCAGCGCGCAAAGCAGCAAGGTTAGCAGCACCGCGGCGCTCCCGAGGTCCTTGGCCTGGCCGCTCAATTCATGGCGCTCCAGGGAAATGCGATCCACCGCGCATTCCAGCGAGGTGTTGAGCAACTCGACGATGGGCACCAGCAGGACCGAGCCCCCGAGCAGCGCTCGTTGCACGCCGTCGTCGCCCAGCCACAGGCCCAGAGGCAGCAGGAGCGCGGCCAGCAGGCCCTCCTGGCGCAGGGCCGATTCGGTGCGCCAGGCCGCGCGCAGCCCGCGCAGCGAGTTGCGCAGCGCACCCAGTGCCCTCGTGGCGCCAGCGGTCTTGTACGGGGAGGGCGGGTTCAAGGCGCGGGGGTCTCGCGGCGCATGGCGGCGCCGTCCTCCGAGGCTTCGGGGTCGGCGGCCTGACGCAGGTGGTGGAGGAACTGCTCGGTGGCCCGCTCCCAGGTGAACTGGCGGGCGTGCGACACCGCATTGTGCCGGGGAATGCGCAGGGCTTCCAGGCAGGCTTTGCGCAGGTCCTCGTCCAGAACCCCGGCCGGGGAGTCCCCGATCACGTCCAGCGGGCCCGTCACCGGATAGGCGGCCACGGGGCAGCCGCAGGCCAGCGCCTCCACCAGCACCAGGCCGAAGGTGTCGGTGCGGCTGGGGAATACGAACACGTCGGCGCCCGAGTACACCTCGGCCAGGCGATCCTGGCTGAGCACCCCGAGGAAGCTGACCTGCGGGTACTCCCGCCGGATGCGTTCGAGCTCCGGGCCTTCGCCCACCACCCACTTGGTGCCGGGCAGGTCCAGGCGCAGGAAGGCGTCGACGTTTTTCTCCACGGCCACGCGGCCCACGTACAGAAACACGGGGGGCTTGCCCGCCAGGCGCTGGCCCTGGCGAGGGTGGAAGATGGCGGTGTCCACGCCACGCGACCAGATCGCCAGGTTGCGCAGTCCGTGCTCGCTCAGGTCCTCCCGCACCACCCGCGTCGGGACCAGCGTGACCCTGGCCGCGCCGTGGAACCAGCGCATATAGGCATAGGTCCAGGCCAGGGGGATCCGGAAGCGCGCCTTCACGTACTCGGGGAAGCGGGTGTGGTACGCGCTGGTCAGGGGGATGCCCATGCGCAGCGCGGCCCGCCTTGCTGCGATACCCAGGGGGCCCTCGGTGGCGACGTGCACGACATCCGGGTCGAAGCGCCGGACGCCGGCCAGCACCGCGCGGTAGGGGCGCCAGCTGAGCCGGATCTCGGGGTAGGTCGGGCAGGGCAGGGTGCGGAAGGCCCCGGGCTCGATCACCTCCACCTCCTCGCCCCGCTGGCGAAGGTATTCGATGGTGGTTTTCAGCGTGCGCACCACGCCGTTGACCTGGGGGCTCCAGGCGTCGGTCACGATCAGGATTCGCATGGCAGGACTCGCCGGGGGGTGGGGGGCTCAGGCGCGCGCCTGGAGGTGCAGTTCGGCCAGCACCTGGGGGGTGGTCGAGGATGGTTTCCACATCAGCAATTGCAGCGAACCATCGTCGAGCTCGGCCACCGCGGTCAGGCTTTCCACCCAGTCCCCGCAATTGGCGTAGACGATGGAATCGATGTGGCGCAGCTCGGCGCGATGGATATGTCCGCAGACCACTCCCTCGCAGCCCCGGCGCGAGGCTTCCTCGGCCAGCAACTGCTCGAAATTGGAGATGTAGCTGACGGCGTTCTTGACCTTGCCCTTCAGGTACTGCGACAGCGACCAGTAGGAAAAACCCATGCGGTGACGCGCATGGTTGAGCCAGCGATTGAGCTTGAGGCTGAGGATGTACAGGGCATCGCCCAGGTGGGCCAGCCATTTCGCGTGCATGACCACGCCGTCGAACCAGTCGCCGTGCACCACCCACAGGCGCGCGCCGGAGGCGGTGAGGTGCACGGCATCTCCCAGCACTTCGATGCCGCCGAAGTGCAGTCCGGCGTAATGCCTGGCGAATTCATCGTGGTTGCCGGGCACGAAGACCACGCGGCTCCCCTTGCGGGCCTTGCGCAGCAGTTTCTGCACCACGTCGTTGTGGGCCTGTGGCCAGTACCACCCCTTGCGCAACTGCCAGCCATCGATGATGTCCCCGACCAGGTAGATGGTCGAGGCGTGGCAATGGCGCAGCAGCTCCAGCAGTGCGGTGGCCTTGCAGTCCCGCGTGCCCAGGTGCACGTCGGACAGCCACAGGGTGCGGTAGCGGTGGGACTCCGGGTCGTCGCCGAGGGCATCGGGGGCCGCGGGCTGGGCAGCGACCCGGGCCGGGCCCGGCATGGCCGCGGGCGCGTCGGGCAGGCCGCGCAGGGCTTGGGAGGCAAGGGAGGGCCGCATGAAGCCGCATTGCAGCGCGCCCGCATGACGGGCGCGTGACAGCCACATGACCGCGCAGGCGCGGCTCGGCTCAATGGGTGGGATTCGAGGACGCGGCGGGGGGCGGGGGCAGCGGGCGGCCCGCTGCGGAGGCCGCGAGGACCGAAGCCTTCCCGGTAGCTTGCACGGCGGCGCTCGCGCCAGCGCGGGTCGTCGGGGCAGACAGAGCAGACGGGGCCGTCGCCGCGGTGGAGGCCGCGTCGGGGGCCGAGGCCGCGGAGCGCGGGACGCCGGCCTGCGCTGCGCCGGCTGTCCCCGGAGTGGGGGATTTCGTGCCGGAGGCTGCCGCGGCGGGGTGCGCGGCGGCGCCGGCCGTGCCCGCTGCGGGCGAGCCCGTCGTCTTCCCGGCCGCGGAGGCGCGCGTCGCCGGGCCGGTCGCAGCCGCTGCCGACGAGGCGGCAGGGGAGGAGCCGGCCTTCCGCGGCGCCGCGCCCGGGGTGGGGGCCGCGCGCGGCTTCGCCGCGCTGGCCGAAGCCGCGGTCCGGGCATGCCCAGCGGGAGCACCCCGAAGGTGCAGAGGCAGGGCGGGCCTCACCGGCTTGATGGGGCGCCGCGGCGTGTGGCTCACGTACTGTTCCACATGCGGCGGAGCCAGTGCCTTGTGCCCCTCATGGGCCAGTGCCTTGCGTTGCTGGGGACTGAGTTGCTGGTAGCGCTCCCAGGCCTTGCGTCGGCTTTGCACCGGAGCCCGACCGGTGGCCAGGTAGTTCTCGCGCGCAAGGCGTCGCTGGCTGGGGCTCATGTGCACCCACTCCACCATACGTTTCTGCAGGATTTCCCGTTGTTCTGGGCTCATTGCCGAGTAACGTGCTGCGATGTTCAGCCATTTCCGGCGACGATCTGCGGAAAAACCCGCCCATTCCCCCTGCAGCGGGGCCAGCGCCTGGCGCTGCATCGCGCTCAGGTGCTGCCAGTCCGTCGCCTGAGCGGGGGCGGATCCTGCCCAGGACGAGCTCGCCAGAGCCAGCAGCAGCGCACCCAGGCACAGCGAGGCCAGATCCCGAAGGCCGCGCAGGGCGAGCCCCATCACGCGGAGCCTTCCCGCAGGTAGTTGCGGAATCCAGGGTCGGTATAGGCCTGCGGAGGCAGGTCGTCGAGCAGCAACGCAGTGTCGATGTCCGCGATGCGATGCACGAAACGCTCCTGCTGGAAATGCTGCAGCATGTAAAGCCCGAACAGCAGCGTGGGAAGCGCAAGGGCCAGCCCCAGCCGGGCCCGCCATGCGGAACCGTCCGCGGGGCCCGTGCCCAGCACGCCCGTGCCCCCGCGGCTCAGCCAGGTCATCGCGGGACGTTTGCGGGCCTGGCGGTGGCGCGCCAATGCCGCGGCGCGCGCCTGCGCGAGACGTCGTTCGATGTCCGGCGACAGCCGATCCCCGGCTTCGCTCAGCCGCGCTGCCACGGCATAGCCGAAGCGCGCCTGCACGGCTTCCTGCCGCGCCGCATGGTCGTTATCTGTTTTCATGATCCAAACCTCGTGCCCGTAGCGCCTTGGCCAGGGTCTGCGTCGCTCGGGAGCAGTGCGTTTTCACGCTTCCCTCGGAACATCCCATGGCTTGCGCGGTCTCGGCCACATCCAGCCCCTCCCAGTAACGCAGCAGGAAGGCCTCGCGTTGACGCTCGGGCAGCCGGGCAATTTCTTCTTCCAGCATCTCCAGGGTCTGCATGCGCTCCAGCCGGCGATCCGCGGCTTCGCTGCGCCCTGAGGCATCCTCGACTTCCAGGGACTCCAGCAAGTCGAAGTCCACTTCCGAATCGTCGTCGGATCCACGAAAATCCGACATATTGCTCATCCAGCCGGAGCGCACCTTCTGGCGTCGGTGCCAGTCCAGGATCGCATTGGTCAGAATGCGCTGGAACAGCATGGGCCATTGCGCTGCATCGCGCGATCCGTAGCTCTCGGCCAGACGGATCATCGACTCCTGCACGATGTCCAGCGCCGAGTCGGCATTCTGGGTAGCGAAATGGGCGCGCTTGAACGCCCGTTTCTCCACGCTGCGCAAGAAAAGCGAAAGTTCCTGTTCTGAAGCCACAAGCTGTGGGCACCGAGACGCGGGCAAGAGCGAGCCAGCCGGCAATTATGCCCGCAAGGCGACGGGGTCCGGCGCGCGCCGCGCCCGCCGCGCCGGCGGGGCCTGCCGCGGCCTGGGTGGGGCCGGGAGCGCCCCGCGGCCGATCAGTGCGCGGACGCGCCCAGCAGTTCGAAATGCTCGACCTGCGGCGGCTTGGCGAAAAAGGGCCCCACCACGTCGCGCCAGCGGGCGAAATCGGGCGACTGGCGAAACCCCTGCATGTGGTCTTCCAGGCTTGCCCAGCGGATTTGCAGCACATAGCGCTGGGGATTTTCCACACCCTTGTGGACCTGCCAACCGAGGAAACCCCGTGCCTGGGCGATGATCTGCGTGACTCCGCGCTGGATGGCGGCATCGAATTCGGCTTCGCGGCCGGGCTGGATCTGGATGTCGGCGATTTCGAGGATCATGTCTGCGTTGGTTCGGGTTCGAGGCGTCGGGCCGTGCCCCTTGCGCCGGGTGTGCGCCAGCGGCTTCGTCCCCCCTGCGCGCATTGTCGAACAGCTCGCGCGAAGCTGCAGCGCGCATGCGCGTGCGCCGGCGGGCCGCGGGCTCCTACAATGCCGCCCTGGCCCGCAGGCCGCGCGAGCCGGCAGCCTGCCTCTTCCCGTTCCAAGCCGCGCCGCGCGCGCTGCGTCTCCACCATGCCCATCAGCCCCGTTTCCGAAATCGTCGACGAGATCCGCGCAGGGCGCATGGTCATCCTGGTGGACGAGGAGGATCGCGAGAACGAGGGCGATCTGGTGCTGGCCGCCGACAAGGTCAGTGCCGAGGCCATCAATTTCATGGCCACGCATGGTCGCGGCCTGGTGTGTCTGACCCTCACGCGACAGCGCTGCGAGCAGATCGGACTGCGGCCGATGGTCCCGCGCAACGGCTCCGTACACGGCACGGCCTTCACCGTGTCCATCGAGGCCGCCGAAGGCGTGAGCACCGGCATCTCGGCTGCCGACCGCGCGCACACCACGCGCGTGGCGGTGGCGCGCGACGCGCGCCCGGAGGACATCGTGCAGCCGGGCCATGTGTTTCCGCTGACGGCGCAGGACGGAGGCGTGCTCATGCGAGCCGGCCACACCGAGGCCGGCTGCGACCTGGCACGCCTGGCGGGCTTCGAACCCGCCTCGGTGATCTGCGAGATCATGAACGACGACGGCACCATGGCGCGCCTGCCGGACCTGGAACGGTTCGCGCAGCGCCATGGTCTGAAGATCGGCACCATCGCCGACCTGATCGAATATCGCAGCCGCACCGAAAGCCTGATCGAGCGCGTGCACGAACGCGCCATGTGCAGTTCCGCCGGGGAGGTCCAGTCCGTGCTGTATCGCGACCGCGCGGGCGGCGGCGTGCATCTGGCCCTGGTCAAGGGCGATCCACGGGCCGCATCCTCGGCCGTGCTGGTGCGGGTGCATGAGCCGATCTCGCTGATGGACGTGCTGGACAGTCAGTCCAGCGGCCACAGCTGGAGCGTGGCGCAGGCGCTGGAGCGCATCGGCGAGGCCGGCTGCGGCGTGCTGGTGTTGCTCAATGCCGGCGAGAGTGCCGACGAGCTGGCGCAGCGCTTCGCCGCGCCGGCCGGCAGGCCGCGCAGTCGCGGCGCGGCGGCGGCCCTGCGCAACTACGGCATCGGGGCGCAGATCCTGCGCGAGCTCGGCGTGCGCCGCATGCGCCTGCTGGCGGCGCCGCGCAAGATGCCCAGCATGACCGGCTTCGGGCTCGAGATCGAAGGCTTCGAGCCGCCACCCCAGGCAGACGCCGACCCGGCCGTGCCTTCCCACTGAGACTTCCATGCAAAACGCCCGACTGCGGGACGACCCCGCGATGCTCGACGCCAGCGGCCTGCGCATCGCGCTGGTGCAGGCGCGCTTCAACGTGCACATCACCGACCGCCTGCTGGAGTCGTGTACGCGGCAGTTGCGCGAGCTCGGGGCCGAGCCCGCGCAGGTGCTGAGCGTTCCCGGCGCCCTGGAAGTTCCCCAGGCGCTGGAGTGGCTGGCACGCCGTGGCGACGTGGACGCGCTGGTGGCCCTGGGCTGCGTGATCCGCGGCGCCACCTACCACTTCGAGCTGGTCTGCGACATCTCGGCCGCGGGCGTGCAGCAGGTGGCCCTGCACCACGGCATCGCGGTGGCCAACGGCATCCTCACCGTGGAGGACGAGGCACAGGCTCTGGAGCGCATCGACAAGGGCGCCGAGTGCGCGCGCGTGGCCGTGGAAATGGCACGCCTGGCCCGTGCCCTGCGCATGGGGGTGCAGGCATCATGACCGCGCCCACTCCCGCCAAGAGCGCACGCCGCAAGGCTCGTGAGCTGGCCCTGCAGGGCCTGTTCGAATGGCTGATCTCCGGCAGCGACTCGGGGGCCATCGAGGCTTTCCTGCACGAGCGATTCCCGACCATCAAGCTGGACCGCGAGCTGCTGGATTCGCTGCTGCACGGCTGCATTCGCGAAGCCGCCGGCCTCGATGAGCTGCTGCAGCCCCTGCTCGACCGCCCCAGCCGCGAGCTCTCCCCGGTGGAACACGCCTTGCTGTTGCTGGGTGCCTACGAGATGCGCTTCCTGCCCGAGGTGCCCTACAAGGTGATCATCAACGAGGCCGTGGACCTGGCCAAGCAGTATGGGGGAACCGACGGATTCAAATACGTCAACGGCGTGCTCGACCGCCTGGCGCTCGAGTTGCGCCCCGCCGAGGCGGCACAGCGACCCGCGCGCCCCACACCCCCTCGCGAGCCGGAACCGGCCGAGGCTCCCAGGGCGGCCAGCGTGCCCGTGAGCATCAAGCCCCGGAGTGCGCGCCCGGCGGCCCCCGTGGGCGGTGCGCGCGCGAATCAGCCGCCCAGGCGACCGCGCCAGCGGTAATCGGCGCCGATCGGCAGCAGTTCCACGCGGTGCAGCCGCAGGCCCTCGGACGGGGCCTGCAGCGGCCCGAAGGGGCCGATGCCGGCGCCCTGGCCGAGCAGCAGCGGAGCCTGGTACACGAGCAGCTCATCCACCACGCCCGCGCCCAGCAGCGAGGCGTTCAGGCGAGCCCCGGCCTCGACGTGGACTTCGCCAAGCTGGCGCTGCGCCAGCAGGTGCATGAGCTCGCGCAGATCCACCTTGCCGGGCTTGCCGGCATCCCCTCGCACCGCCAGCAGCTGCGCTCCCAGATCGAGCAGCGCGGCTCCGCGGCGCGCGGCTTCGGCAGGATCCAGGGCATGCGCCACGAGCACCCGGGCGGCCTCGCCATGGCGAAGCAGCCTGGCCTGCGGCTTGAGTTCCAGCCGGCTGTCCACCACCACCCGCCAAGGCTGGCGCGTGGTGGCCACGTGGCGCACGTCCAGCCGCGGGTCGTCGTCGCGCACCGTGCCGATTCCCGTGAGCACCGCGCAGGCGCGCGCGCGCCAGTGGTGGGCGTCGGCGCGCGCGGCGGGCCCCGTGATCCATTGACTCGAGCCGTTGGGCAGCGCGGTGATCCCGTCCAGCGAACTCGCCACCTTCAGGCGCAGCCAGGGACGCCCGCGCTCGATGCGCGAGAAAAACCCCAGGTTGAGTTCGCGCGATTCGTTTTCCAGCAGGCCGCACTCCACGTGCACCCCGGCGTCGCGCAGGCGCTGCAGACCGCCACCGTCGACCAGCGGGTTCGGATCGCGGGCGGCTGCGACCACTCGGGCCACTCCGGCGGCCACCAGGGCATCGGCGCATGGCGGTGTGCGGCCGTGGTGCGAACAGGGCTCCAGCGTGACATAGGCGGTGGCGCCGCGCGGGTCGACGCCACGGCGCCGCGCCTCGTCGAGGGCCACGGCCTCGGCGTGACGATGGCCGGCCTCCTCGGTGGCGCCCTCGGCCAGCACCCGCCCGTCGCGCACCAGCACGCAACCCACGCGCGGATTCGGGCTGGTGCGGTACAGCACGCGCCCCGCCAGCTGAAGGGCGCGACGCATCATGCGCAGGTCCAGTTCCGCCTGTGTCGAGGGGCGCTGTGCCGTGGCGCCATGTCCCGGCGGGAGAATCGGGGCATGCGGGGGCTTCGGGTTCCCGGGGTCGATCATTTGCGCGGGCTCCGCGGGCTTCGGCGCGGTGCGGCGCGCACCTGCGCTCCGCGGGCCATTTCCTCCAGGATCTGCACAAACTGCGCCGGATCCTTGAAGCTGCGATAGACCGAAGCAAAGCGCACGTAGGACACCTCGTCCAGCCGCTTGAGTTCGTCCATCACCCATTCCCCGATGCGTGCCGACTCCAGCTCGCGCACCCCGGTCTGCAACAGGCGCTGCTCGATGCGCCCGATCGCGGCGTCCACCTCCTCGGCCGGCACCGGGCGCTTGCGCAGGGCCAGCGCCAGCGAGGCGGCCAGCTTGTCGCGGGAGTAGTCCACCCGCCGGCCATCCTTCTTGACCACCGAGGGGAAGCTCACCTCGGCGCGCTCATAGGTGGTGAAGCGCTTGTCGCAACCCGCGCAGCGCCGGCGTCGGCGCAGCGCCGTCGCGTCCTCGACCTCGCGGGTCTCGACCACCTGGGTGTCGGGGTGCTGGCAAAAGGGGCATTTCATGGCAGCGGAAGGGGACGCAAAGCCCTCATTATGTGCCGGTGCGGGCGGTCGGCCGCGGGAGCGGCCCGGGGCACCACTACACTGCCGGCCATGCCCGAGCAAGTCCCTTCGATCGTCATTTTGATTTCCGGCACCGGATCCAATCTCCAGGCCATCGTCAACGCCTGCGCCCAACAGGCCTGGGCGGCGCGCGTGGCTGCCGTGATCAGCAACCGCGCGGACGCCCCCGGGCTTGGATTCGCCGCCGAGCGAGGCATCGCCTGCGAGGTGCTGGATCATCGCGACGCCCCCAGTCGCGAAGACTACGACCGCGAACTCGCGCGGCGCATCGACGCGCATGCGCCGGCCGTGGTCGTGCTGGCCGGCTTCATGCGACTGCTCACCCCCTGGTTCGTGCAGCGCTACGAAGGTCGCCTGATCAACGTGCACCCCTCGCTGCTGCCCGCCTTCGCCGGGCTGCACACCCATCGCCGGGCCCTCGAGGCCGGCGTGAAGCTGCATGGCGCGACCGTGCATCTGGTCACTTCCGAGGTGGATGCCGGGCCGATCGTGGCCCAGGCCGCGGTTCCGGTGCTCGATGACGATACCGAGGCCAGCCTGGCAGCCCGGGTGCTGGAGCAGGAGCACCTCATCTACCCGCAGGCCGTGCGCGCGCTGCTCGAAGGGCGCCTGCGCGTGCAGGGCCAGCGGGTGCGGGTGCTGGACGCCGTGGAGCAGGGACGATGAGCGGCGAGCGCCGATCCACCCCTCGCAAGGGCACCGCTCGCCCGCGCGCCGGCCTGCTCGAGTCGGCCGAGGAGTTGCTGCGCGAGGTGCTGCGCTTCGAGTTTCCCGCCGATGCGGTGGTGTCGCGCTATTTCCGGGCCCATGCACGCCTGGGCCAGCGCGAGCGCCATGTGCTGGCCGAGACGGTCTACGGCGTGGTGCGCAACCTGCGCCTGTGGCGCCAGCTCGCGCAATCGGCCCCCTCGGGCAGCCTGGAACTTCGCCTGCTGGCCCTGGGCTGGCAGGGCGAGGTGGCCACGGCCGGCTTCGCGCCCGCCCTGCTGGAATGGCGCGCCCAGGCGCTGGCGCAGGATGCGGGCGGCCTGCCCCCCGCCGTGCGCTACAGCCTGCCCGACTGGCTGGCCACGCGCCTGCAACGGGAATGCGGGAACGAATTCGAGGCGCTGGCCGAGGCTCTGCTGCGCCCGGCGCCGCTGGACCTGCGGGCCAACCTGCTCAAGGGCACGCGGGAGCAGGCGCGCGAGGCGCTGCGCGAGCAGGGCATCGACAGCGAGCTCACGCCCCTGTCCCCCTGGGGCCTGCGGGTGCAGGGCAAGCCGGCCCTGCAGCGCAGCGCCGCCTTCGAGCAGGGCCTGGTGGAGGTCCAGGACGAGGGCAGTCAGTTGCTGGGCCTGCTGCTGGCACCGCGGCGCGGGGAGATGGTGGTGGATTTCTGCGCAGGCGCCGGGGGCAAGACCCTGGCGCTGGGAGCCATGATGCGTGGCAGCGGGCGTCTGTATGCCTTCGACGTCTCGCAGGCTCGCCTGGAGCGCCTGCGCCCACGCCTGGCGCGCAGCGGACTGTCGAACGTCTATCCGGTGGCCATTCGCGGCGAGCGTGACGAGCGCGTGCAGCGACTTGCGGGCAAGATCGATCGGGTGCTGGTGGATGCACCCTGCAGCGGCGTGGGTACGCTGCGGCGCAACCCTGATCTCAAATGGCGCAGCAGCGAGGCCGAGGTGGCCCGCCTGGTCCAGCAGCAGGCCTCCATCCTGGAGCAGGCGGCGCGCCTGCTCAAGCCGGGGGGGCGCCTGGTCTACGCCACCTGCAGCCTGCTGGAGGCCGAGAACCAGCAGGTGGTGCAGGCCTTCCTGGATGCGCACCCCGGCTGGCGCCTGCTCGACGTCGCCGACTGGTGGCGTCAGCAGCAGCTCCCCGGGGCCGTCGAGGGACCCTGGCTGCGTCTGTGGCCCCAGCGCCAGGGCACCGACGGTTTTTTCGCCGCCCTGATGGAGCGCAAGGCCTGAACCCCTCCCGGGTCGTTGCCGATGCGCCCCCTGGCGATGCTGGGGTATGCTGACGCGAAAGGTCCGGGATGTGCCGGGCAGATGCAAGGGCGCGATGCGCCCGGTTCGCGCCGCGGCCCCGGCCGGCGGTGAAGGGATGGAATCACGGATGTTCGAAGTCTTGCAAGATTGGGCCGCTCATGGCCTGTGGCACGCCGGAATCGGCACCATGGTGGCGTACACCTTGCTCAGCTGCCACCTCACGATCGTGGCGGTCACGGTCTACCTGCACCGCTCCCAGGCTCATCGAGCGCTGGACCTGCACCCTGCCTTGATGCACGTGTTCCGGCTGTGGCTCTGGCTGGGGACCGGCATGTCCACGCGCCAGTGGGTTGCGGTGCACCGCAAGCACCATGCCAAGTGCGAAACCGAGGAGGATCCCCACAGTCCGGTGGTCAAGGGCATTGGCGAGGTCATGCTGCGCGGCGCCGAGCTGTACCGCGCCGAGGCGTCCAATGCCAGCACCCTGGAGCGTTTCGGCCATGGCACGCCCGACGACTGGTTGGAGCGCCGGGTCTACGCCGGGCTGCCCTGGCAGGGCGTGGGCGTGATGCTGATCGTCGACCTGCTGCTGTTCGGTGCCTTGGGTGCCACGGTCTGGGCGGTGCAGATGCTGTGGATCCCCTTCTGGGCCGCCGGCGTGGTCAACGGCCTGGGGCATTTCTGGGGCTACCGCAACTTCAGCAGCCGCGACGCCAGTCGCAACGTGTCGCCGTGGGGCCTGATCATCGGTGGTGAGGAGTTGCACAACAACCATCACACGTTCCCGACCTCGGCGAAGCTGTCGATCAAATGGTGGGAATTCGACCTGGGTTGGGGCTACATCCAGCTGTTCCGTGCACTGGGCCTTGCACGGGTGCGCAAGCTGCCGCCCAAGGCGCGCCAGGGTGAGCTGCGGCCGCTGGTGGACACCGCGCTGCTGCAAAGCGTGATTGCCAATCGCTACGACCTGATGGCGCGCTACGCTCGCGAGCTGCGGCGCGCGCTGCGCGAGGAATTGCGCCGCGTGCGCGCCGCGGGCGGAGAGCCCTCCCGCCTGCGCGCACTGCGTGCCGCGCGCCGCCTGGTGGTGCGCGAGCCCGACATGCTGGATGCTCCCGCGCGCGCGCTGATCGACGCGGCCGCCTCCGACAGCTCGGGTCTGCGCACCCTGTTGCGCATGCGCGAGGAGCTCAGCGAGGTGTGGCTGCACTCCTCGGCCTCGGCGGAGCAGCTGCGCCAACGCCTGCAGGACTGGTGCCAGCGCGCCGAGCAGAGTGGCGTCGCGGCGCTGCGATCCTTGTCGCTGCAGGTACGCAGCTACGCCTGACACCCGGCAGGAGGTGCCGGGTGCGCAGATCCTCGCGGGCGCGCATGCGGCGGCGCGTCCTGGCGACAGCCCCCGTTACTGCAACTGCCGCCGTTACTGCAACTGCTGTTGCAGGATGTTCAGGATGTTGGACTCCGAGGCCGCGGCGTCGGAGCCGCCGTCCAGCGACTTGACGCTGACCTGGGAGCCCGTGCCGGCGGCTTGCACGGAAATGCGAAGGTGCTCCGGCTTGACCTTCTGGCTGTCGTGCCCGAACAGCTTGCCGAAAAAGCCCTCCTTGTCCTTCTCGGCTTTCAGCGCGGCCTGCGGGTCCACGTAGCGCACGTCGAAACTCCCGGCGCTGCGGTCGCGCTGCGTGACCGTGAACCCGGCGGTGTTCAGCGCCAGGCTGACGCGGCGCCATGCCTGTTCCATGTCGTCGGGCAGCTGCAGCGCACGGCCCCCGTCGATCAGCACGGCACGCGGCGCCTGGTGGGCCTGCTGCTGGGCGGTGGCGATCTCGGCCTTGGCCTGCGCATCGCTGGCGCCCAGGCTGACCATGAGCTTGCGCAGGAAGATTTCGTCCAGGGTGGGGTCCGGCGTGCCGGGCTGCCAGGTGGTCTGCGTGTGCCGGGTGTCGGTGTAGACCTCCACCATGGTCTGGTGGCTGATGAAGATCTGCGTGGCCTTGCCGTCGGGGCTGCGCTCGAATACCGTGCGGTAGCGGTCGCGCTCGCCGGTGTCGTACAGGCTGTCGAAGACCTTGCCCAGGTACTTGCGGATCAGATCCTGCGGAAGCTTGGCGTGGTTCTCCGCCCAGTCGGTCTGCATCACCCCGATTTCACGGTTGGCCTCGGTGAGGTAGAAGCCGTTCTGCTGCCAGAAGGTCTGCACCTTGTCCCACAGGGCCTGCGGTGGCGCGTCGATCACCAGCCAGCGCTGCGTGCCCTGCTGCTCGATGTGCATGCCCGGGAAATCGGGCAGCACCGAGTTGCTCTGCACCCGCTGCTGGGTCTGCTGCACGGTGCTCTGGTAGGCCAGTGCACTGACCGAATCCTGCCTGGCCGGACCCTCGGGCACGATGTAGCGCTGATTGCGCGCCAGTTGCGTGAGGTCGGGAGGAATGTCCAGTGTCGGACCGGCCTTGGCGCTCTGGTAGTCCACGTCGTGACCCTGGAAGGTGTCTCCGAGCGAGGAGCAGCCGCCAAGCGCGAAGGCCGCGGCAAGAGCCGCGGCAAGGCAGGACAGACGCGCGTGGGGCAGGCTGCGTACGGGGTTTCGGCGCATAGCGTGAGTGGTCAGTGAAGAACGGGAATGCCCAGCGCGGCCAGCGCAGCGCGAAGTTCGTCGTGCCGGCTGCTCAGGGGCACCAGCGGCAATCGGATGCCGGCCTCGATGCGGCCCATCGCGGCCAGTGCCCACTTCACCGCGGTGGGGTTGGGCTCGCACATCAGCAGGGTGTTCAGATCCATCATGCGCATGTGCATCTCGGTGGCTTCGCGCGCGCGTCCGGCCACCGCGGCCACGCACATGTCGTGCATCAGACGCGGGGCCACGTTGGCGGTGACACTGACGTTGCCCTTGCCGCCCACGAGCATCAGCGCCAGCGCGGTGAAGTCGTCGCCCGAGTAGACGGCAAAGTCCTTCGGGGCCTTGCGCAGGATCTGCAGCGCCCGGTCGATGTTGCCGGTGGCTTCCTTGATGCCCACGATGTTGGGGATGTCCGCCAGGCGCAGCACCGTCTCGGCCTGCACGTCGGCCACGGTACGACCCGGAACGTTGTACAGCACCATCGGGATGTCCGCGGCTTCGGCGATGGCGCGGAAGTGACGGTAGATGCCTTCCTGCGTGGGCTTGTTGTAGTACGGCACGACCTGCAGCGTGCAGTCGGCGCCCACCTCGCGGCAGAAGTGCGAAAGCTCGATGGCCTCGGCGGTGGAGTTGGCCCCGGCGCCCGCCATGATCGGAACGCGCCCCGCGGCCTGCTCGACCGCGACCCGGATGATCTGCTGGTGCTCCTCGACGTCGACCGTCGGGGACTCTCCGGTGGTTCCGACGACCCCGATGCAATCGGTGCCCTCGGCGATGTGCCAGTCGATGAGGCGGCGCAGCGCGTCGAAGTCGACGCTGCCGTCCTCGTGCATGGGCGTGACCAGGGCCACGATGCTGCCAGTGATGGTGTTCATGCCAGCCGCTAGGGGAAATTCACAGATTGTACTTGGGCGGGTCCGTGCTCACGCTGCCGGGGGCGCATTCACGCACGGCGCAGATCCGCTGCAGGAAAACGGGGCGCGGCAAGGCCTGGAACCCGTCCTCGAAGGCCACCACGCGCAGTTCGCCGCGCACGGCCTCCAGCAGCTCGCCCGGGCGCAGCAGGAACTCCGCTCGGGCCGGACGTCCGACGGTCTGCTGCCCCAGCGCGAAGGTCTCGTAGATCAGCACGCCGCCTTCGTCCACGCTGCGCACGATCTGCGGCAACAGTGCGCGCCATAGATAGTTCGTGACCACCACCGCGCCGAAGCGCTGGTGGAGCGGCCAGGGGGCGTTTTCCAGGTCGGCCTGCAAGGTCCGCACGCCGGGCAGGCCGCGCAGGGACTGCAGCGCCAGGGCATCGCGGTCCACCCCCAGCACCCGATGGCCGGCCGCGGCCAGCGCGCGCGTGTGGCGCCCGCCGCCGCAGGCCAGGTCGAGGACCTCGGCCCCCGTGCGGATCAGGGGCGCGAAGCGCAGCACCCATGCCGAGGCGGCGAGCGTGGGCTCGCTGCTGCAGGGCTGCGTCGGGGGAGGATGCATGACGGGGGAACCGGCTGCCGGTCGGAACGGGTACTCGGATGCGGAACTCGGATGCGGAACTCGGATGCG
>JAKBBP010000049.1 GCA_021808445.1 Pseudomonadota bacterium | reverse complement strand
ACCAGTTCCTTGTCCCATCGCACGTCGGGGAACTCCTGCGCCACCTGCTCGGCGATCTCGTCCCACATCACCATGCCGTGGCGCTGGGCGTTGCTCTTGGTGACCACCGTCAACAACCTGCGTGGCCGCGACCGCGCCAGGCCGAAGGCAAAGCGCATGATGCGCTCGACCCCGGCGCGGGTGAGCATGGAGACGTCGGTAGCCACCTCGATCGGCTGCCCCTGGTGCACGCGACCGCCCACGCCCGCGTACTCGCCCTCCGAATTCTCGCGAACGATCACCCAGTCCAGATCCTCGGGGCGGCAGCGCTTGAGCGGTGCGTCGATGCCCGGCAGGATGCGTGTGGGGCGCACGTTGGCATACTGGTCGAAGCCCTGGCAGATCCTCAGGCGCAGGCCCCACAGCGTGACGTGGTCGGGAACCTGCGGATCCCCGGCCGAGCCGAACAGGATGGCGTCGCAATCCCGAATGCGCTCCAGTCCGTCGGCGGGCATCATGACTCCGTGTCGGCGAAAGTGGTCCGCGCTCCAGTCGAGGCGCCGGAATTCGACGCCAAAACCCCCGTCGCCGCGGGCCAGCGCCTCCAGCACCCGCTCGCCCGCCGGCACGACTTCCTTGCCGATCCCGTCGCCGGGAATGCTCGCTATCTGATAGGTCTTCACGCTCGATGTCCTTGTAATTCCCGCAGGGCCTCATGCCCGCCGCCGCGCGGGGCACTGCGCAGCATAGCGGCCGGCAGGGCCACGACGTGCCGCGGGCCCCGCCGTCAAGTGGTGCAAACACTCGCAACAAAATATGACCAAGGTCCCTCCTGTCCCGAAAAATGGATAAATTGAGCCGCTGGTTGTTCCCATCAACTGCGTGCGATGTGTCGTTTTTGCGCGCATGGCGCGATGCTTGGAAACAACCGGACAACATGCACAAGGAACCCGAGGGAAGCGATGAGACAAGCGGCGGTGCCGAAGCCTCGCGAATGGCCGGCGGATGACGTCCCGGCCGGGGCCGACGACGCCGGGCTGGCCTGCCTGGTCCTGATCGCCCGCCTGCATGACCTGCCGGCGGACGTGCTGTCCCTGCGGGACCATCTGGCGCGTCCGAGCGGCGCGCTCAGCCCCATCGATCTGCTGCTGGGGGCCAAGGCCCTGGGCCTGAGCGCGCGCGCCGTCACCCTGCACCCGCCCGCGCTGGATGCGGGGCAACTGCCCTGCATGGCCCTGGTTCCCGACGGGAGGCATTTCGTGCTGGCCCGCCTGGAGTCGGGCAAGGCCCTGGTGCTGGACCCTGCCAACGGGCGCGACGACCTGCTGGACGGCGCCCAGTTGTCGCTGCGCTGGGACGGCCAGGCCATCGTGTTCGGCCCGGAGGAGCAGGCGCCCGCCGCGGCGCCGCGCAGCCGCGGCATGCGGGCCTGGCTGCAGGCCCTGGGACGCCTCGTGGGCTTCCTGTTCGGCGCCTGAAACCGCCGCGGGCCCCGCCCGGGGAGCCTCGGCGCTGCCGGATCCTTCGCCCCCGCGGGGAATGGGGACGTTTAGCCCTGGCGCCGAGCGGGAATGCAGGCCCATGGGATAGTGAAACCTCGTTGCGCCGGGACCCAGCCCTGCGCATCCAGGATTCGAGGATTCCCGCCATGCGCAAACTTGCCTTCGCAGCGCTGCTTGCCAGCGCGCAACTCCCGGCCCATGCCACCGTGGTCCAGGTGCAAATGATGAACAGCACCGACTACGGCATCGACTTCAGCCTGCAGATGGCCAACTACGTGCGCGGTGGCACGTTCAACCGAAGCTTCCTGGGCCAGGAGCAGACCCGGGACATCGACTACGTTCCCACGCTCCTGGGGCAGGGCGCCGTCACTCCCTTCGCGCAGTACACCGTCACGACGCCCGACTACGGCACCGATGCCATCAGCCTGAACCTGCGCATGCGCTACACCTGGAACGGCGGCTACAACTGGGAATACGAGGAATTCGGCATGCTCACCAAGCTGTTCGGGGCGCCGCATGAGTGCAACATGCGTGCCGGCGGTCCGATCTCCGACGGGCAGACCGTGCTGCTGGATTTCCGCAGGGCCAGCTTCTGGCCCTACCTGCTCAGCGAGGTCCTGCCCAACGGAGATTCCTGCACCTTCTACCTGAGCAGCAACTACGGCCCCGTGCTGTGGGGGGAAACCGGAGCGGCCCCGGGCGCCGCGGCGCCCGGGCTGCAGAACCTTCCCGGCATCGGCCGCGCGATGACCGGTGCCGAACTCGCGCGGCTCGACCCGGCGCTGCACGCGCAGCTCGACGCGGACTACCTGCGCGCCACCGGCATCGATCTGCGCGCCGTGCGAGCACGCAACCAGGCAGCCGCCTCCGGCCCCACCGTTCCCTGAGAGCCCTCACCATGCGAGTGATCCTTCCTCTCGTGGTGTCTGTCGTGTTGTCTGGCGTTGTGCCTCTCGGCCTGCCTCTCGGCCTTCCTCTCGCACTGCCTGCCGGCGCTGGGTCCGGAGCCCATGCCGCGCAGGTGCAGGTGCAGCTGTTCAATGCCACGAACCTGTCCTTCGACTACAGCCTGCAGATGGCCCACTACCGCGACGAGCACGCCACCCAGCGCGCGTACCTGGGCAAGCAGCTCACACCCTGGATCGGCTACGAGCCGATCCTCGGTCCCTCCGCGGTCAGCCCCTTCGCGGTCTACGTGACCACCTCGCCCGGCGAGGGTAGCGACGCGATTTCCCTGAATCTGCGGGGGCGCGCACAGTGGAGCGAGCAAACCGGCTGGCGCTACATGCCCTATGGCCTGCGAGCCAGGATCCTCGGCGGCCCCCACCGCTGCGACGTGCACGCGGGCGGCCCCATCCACGACGGCGAAACCATCCTGCTGGATTTGCGCACGCATTGGTTCTGGTCCTATGCGCTGCACGAGATCCTGCCCAATGGCGATTCCTGCACCTTCTACCTGGGAGAAGACTTCGGGCCGGTGGTGTGGGGCCCGGGGCCCCAGACACAGCCCGGCCCGGCACCGCGCGCACCCGCGACAGCGCCCTCGGCCGCGGTCCCGGAGGCCCGCTGGGCCGCGGAGATTCCCGGCGTGACCCGGGCACTGAGCGGCGCGGAACTGGCCATGCAGGCCCCGTCGTTGCGCGATCAGCTGGATGCCGATTACCTGCGCGTGACCGGCGTGGACCTGCGGGCGGTCCGCGCTCGCCATGCCGAGGCCGCGCCAGCTCGCAGGGCCGATCAGCCGCGGGCCGCGCTGTCCATCTGCGCCAGCCCCAGGCGGCCGGGGTTCCAGGAGGCGTGCAGCAGCCATGCCGCAGCCGAGAAGGCCGCCCCGGCGCCCACTACCGCCAGCCAGCCCCCCAGCGCCCAGGCCTGGCCGGCCACCAGCGTTCCGGCCGAGCCCCCGAGGAAGTACAGGGTCATGTAGACCGCGTTGATCCGACTGCGGGAAGCTGCATCCAGCGCGAAGATCCGCGTCTGGTTGGCGATGTGGGCTCCCTGGACTCCCATGTCCAGCACGATCACGCCCAGCACCAGCCAGACGAGGGACTGCGCGCCAAACGCGAACGCGCCCCAGGCCGCCAGCACCGCGGACAGGCCGATGAACATCACGCGCCGAGGCCCGCCCGGCTGATCCGAGTGCCGGCCTGACCAGGGCGCCACGACGGCCCCGGACAGGCCCAGAAGCCCGAACAGGCCGGCCACGGCCGGCCCCAGGTGGTAGGCGGAGCTGGCCAGCAGCGGCGTCAGGCCCACCCAGAACACGCTGAAGGCCCCGAAGAACAGGCCACCGACGATGCCCGCCGCGCGCAGCTGGGGATGGCGCACGAACTGCATGAGGGTCGATCCCAGGAGTTGCGGATAGCTGCGCGCCGAAGTGTCGTCGGGCGCCAGCCGGGGTACCACGCGCCAGAGCATCAGCAGCGAGCCCAGGTTGAGCAGCGCAGCCAGTCCATAGACCAGGCGCCAGCCCAGCCATTGCCCCAGGAATCCGGCAAGCACCCGTCCCCCGAGAATGCCCAGCAGCAGCCCGCTCATCACCAGACCCACCGAGCGGCCGCGGCGTTCGGGCGGCGCCAGGTGGGCGACCAGGGGAATGATCTGCTGCGCGACCGAAGCCGTCAGGCCCACGCCCAGGCAGGCGGCGGCCATCAGTGGCACGCTGGGCGCAAGCGCGGTGCACGCCAGCATGAGCACGAGCGCGATGCCCATGCCGAGAATCACCCGATGCCGCGGGTAGCGGTCGCCCATGGGGCCGGTACCGATCAGTCCGGTCGCGTAGCCGAGCTGTGTGGCCGCGGGCACCAGGGAGATGCCGCTGACCGAGCTGTGGAAGGAGGCCGCAAGCTGGTCCAGCAGCGGCTGTACGTAATAGATGTTGGCCACGGCGATGCCGCAGGCCATCGCCATCAACGGCAGGAAGGCACGGGACAGCTGCGGGGCATGCACGGGCGATGCGCCGGGCGAGGGCTTCGTACGAACGGTGGAGGACATGAAGGGGGGACGTGCGGCGGATGCCGCGGCAGGCAGGGCCATGCGCGAGCGAGCACACGCCGGCGCAACGCGAAGCCTAGCAGGCTGTTGAACTACCGCAGGGGGTCGCGTTGGTGCAGAATCGGGATGATGGGCGTGCGCCGGATCGCAGCGCGGGCTGGCCGCCCGCGCAAGATCCGGGGTGCGGCCAGCGCCCGATTCTGCACCAACCCTTCGGGCGCGGGCGCTGCGGGCGATCTGCGGCGTTGCCCAAGCAGGCCAGGCGCCCAGCCTGGTCTTGGCTTGGGCGCCTTGCAGCTCATCCCGCAGCGCCTGCGCGCGGCCCCCTGCGGTAGTTCAACAGCTTGCCAGCGCCACCGCGAGCTGTAAGCAGGTGTTGCAGGCCTGTGGGCGCAGGCGGTGCCGGCATCGGCGACAATGCGCGCTTTGCCCAGCGCCCCCATGTCCGAGCCTTCACGTTCCACGCCCGCGTCCTCCTGCGACCTCGCGGTCGTGGGGGCGGGCGCCGCGGGCATGATGTGCGCCGCCATCGCCGCGCAGCGAGGACGCCGGGTGGTGTTGATCGAGCATGCCCGACGCATCGGCGAAAAGATCCGCATCTCGGGAGGAGGGCGCTGCAATTTCACGAATGTCTCGACGGGACCTCGCTACTACGTGGGGCGCGATCCCGGCTTCGCGGCGCAGGCGCTGCAGGCCTATACGCCGCGTGACTTCATCGCCCTGGTTCGGCGCCACCGCATCGCGTTCCACGAAAAGCACCGCGGCCAGTTGTTCTGCGACCACGCGGGCGGTGCCATCGTGGACATGCTGCGCGCCGAGTGCGAGCGCGGCGGCGTGCGCTGGCTGCACCCTTGCCGGGTCCACGCGCTGCGCCCGGGTGCGCGCGGCTTCGAGCTGGACACCGATGCCGGTGCGCTGCGCGCCTCGCGCGTGGTCGTGGCCACCGGAGGCCTGCCGGTGGCTGCCATCGGCGCCACCGACTGGGCCCTGCGCCTGGCGCGCTCCCTTGGGCTGGAGGTGGAGGCCCCGCGGCCGGCCCTGGTGCCGCTGCGCTTCGCGGCGGAGGATTTCGCGCCTTTCGCGTCCCTGGCGGGAGTGGCGCTGGGGGTGCGCGCCCACTGCGACGGTGCCGAGTTCGACGAAGACCTGCTGTTCACCCACCGCGGACTGTCCGGGCCGGCGGTGCTTCAGGTCTCCAGCTACTGGGAGCCGGGCCGCGCACTGCGCTTCGACCTGGGCGCAGGCGCGGACCTGGCCGGCCTGTTGCGCCAGGCCCAGCAGGGCTCGCGTCAATCCCTGCTGACCGTGCTTGCGCAGGTCCTTCCTCGACGGCTTGCGCAGGCCTGGCTGGAGCAGCAGGGGCTGGACGGAGCGCGGCGCGTGGCCGAGACCGGTCGCGTTGCGCTGGAGCGCCTGGCCGGGGCCCTGTCCGCCTGGTCGCCGCGGGCGACAGGCACCGAGGGCTGGAACAAGGCCGAGGTGATGCGCGGCGGCGTGGCCACGCAGGAGCTGGATCCGCGCAACCTGGAGGCACGGCGCGTGCCGGGCCTGCATTTCGTGGGCGAGGCGGTGGACATCACAGGATGGCTGGGCGGCTACAACTTCCAGTGGGCCTGGGCCAGCGCCCACGCCGCAGCCCACGCGGTCTGAGCGGTCCGAGCTGGCGCGTGGGCCCGCAGGCTCAGGTCTCGCGCCAGTTCCAGCGGTACTCGCGCTTCGATCCGCCCTGCGGCTGGCGCTGAAGCTCCAGCACGTGCACGCTGCCGTCGGCATCCGCGCGCAGCAGGGTGGAGCAGCGTGTGCCGTAGTCCGGCAGCTGAATGAAGGGCGCCGACAGCCCGCGGCTCCACAAGCGGGAGAGCTGCATGCCCTCGGGCGGCTGCGGAATCTGATCATCCGGGGCAGGGTCGGGGTCGCCCAGGCGATCGAGCAAAAAGTCGAATGCCGGGAACTCGTCGGATTGCAGGCACTGCGCCACTCCCTGCTTGAGTCGCAGCACCTTCGGCCAGGGGGTGTCCAGCGCGGCGTTGGACAGGCCATGCACTCCTGGCTGCACCTCGGCGAGGCCCGCGCGGTTGGACACCCAGGCCATGCGGCCGCTGCGCAGATCGGCCAGCAGCAGGTTGAATCCGGCGTAGGCCTGCATGCCCGGCCGCAGTGCCGCCGCCCAGGCCATGGGATCGGGAGCCTCCCAGGCGCGATCCTCGAGGGGATGCCGGCCACGCAGGAAGCGCAGCGGCAAGTCACCGCGGGAGGGCCGCACCGCATCGCGCGGCGCGGGTTCACGCACATTGGTCAGCGCGGCCAGCAGACCGTCACGCCGCAGGCCCAGCCAGGTGCCGCCACCCTGCAGGTCACGCCCGGCCAGCAGGGGCGGCACGCCCTCGTCCCGGGTGTCCCACCAATGCATGGGGCTGGCCGGACGCGTCAACCATTCGTCGCGGTTCGCGGCCAGCAGCAGCGTGCGCTTGCCCCCCGGCTGCCAGGACCAGGCGATCAGGCACATGGGGAATTCAGCCGGCCGCGGGCAGTTCGTAGGGCAGGGTGCCCAGGCGCAGCGCCGGGCCCTGCGCCTCGCGCAGGTGAAGCGCGGCCTGCGCAGCGGCGTCGAGCTTGAGCTCGGCCAGGCCCTCCCAGCCGCCGCTCGGCGAGGGCGCGGCCCCCACCACCAGGCCGCAAGGCTGGCCGGGATCGGCGGCGCTGTACACCTCGTCGCCGGCCTGCATGGGCTGCTCGCCCTGCACGGCGAAGGTGCGGCGCTTGATGCTGCCGCGGTACTGGGTGCGGGCGACGACTTCCTGCCCGGGGTAGCAGCCCTTGTGGAAATCCACGGCGCCCAGCACCTCGTAGTTCAGCATCTGGGGCACAAACTGCTGCGCCGTGGCGGGACTGACATGGCCGATGCCGGCGCGCAGTTCCGCCAGGCGCCAGGCCTGCTCCGGCTTCCGCGCTACGCCGGACAGGGGAGCCCAGTCGTCCAGCGCCTGCTCGGCGACCAGCAGGGTACGCCGCAGGCCGGGCGCGTCGGGCAGTCGCAGGGCCGTGGCGGGGCCGACGCTGCGCGTGCCCCAGACCGCCAGCGCAGCGCCCGGCAGGCAGGACTCGGCGTCGGCCGCTTCCAGCAGGCCGTAGACGCGGCGCTGCGCGCGAGCGTCTTCCAGGGTGCATTTCAGGCGCAGGATGTACATGCGCAGACGCTTCAGGGTGGGCTCCAGCAAGCCGGCGTCGAGCAGCATGGCGATCGACCCGTCAGCCTCGCGCCAGAGCAGGAAATCGGCCAGCATGCGGCCCTGGGGCGTGCACAGCGCCGCCATGCGCGCGGTGGCCTCGGGCCAGTTGCGCAGTTCCTGGGTGAGCTGGGCGTGCAGCAGATCGACGGCCTGCGGACCACGCGCAAGCAGGATGCCAGCGCTTGGCAATTCGGTGAGGGAGGAGGACATCGTGCGGAAGGCCGGAAAGGCCGGCTGACTGGCATCGGGAGTAGGTCGGCTAGTATAGGAATCTGATCCGAAACCTGCCCGCCGCGACCTGCGCGCGCGCAAGGCCTTCCCTGCCGCGCTCGCGCCGCGGCGTGCTTCCTGGAAACGAGTGAAAGGCTTGAAATCGCGTTGGCCGGCGCGCCTCCTGGCGCTAGTCCTGGTGGGCGCCGTGGGCGCGGCTGCCGGATTCGTCGTCTGGGCGATGACCCCCCTGCGCCTGGCGAACTCCCCGCTGGACTTCACCGTGCGCCTGGGCAGCCCGGCGCGCAGCGCCGCCGCGCAGATCCGCGCGCAGGGTGCCGATCTGTCGCCACGCCTGTTCTACTGGCTGGCGCGCCTGAGCGGCGAGGGCACCCAGCTCAAGGCCGGCAGCTACGAGGTGGAGCAGGGCATCACGCCCTGGCAATTGCTGCGCAAGATGGCTCGCGGGGACCAGTCCCTGCTGGCCCTGACCGTCCCCGAGGGCTGGACCTTCGCCCAGTTCCTGGCCGCGGCCGACCAGGCGCCTGGACTCGAGCACGACGCGGCAGGCCTGAGTCCGACGCAGATCATGGAGCGCATCGGAGCGCCGGCGGATCTCGACCCGGAGGGCGAATTCTTCCCCGACACCTACCTGTATGGCCGGGGCAGCTCGGAGCTGGCACTGCTGAAGCGGGCCTACCGCTTGATGCAGCGCGAACTTGCGCAGGCCTGGGCCAGCCGCGAACGGGGCCTGCCCCTGCAAGACCCTCGCCAGGCCTTGACCCTGGCCTCCATGGTGGAGAAGGAAACCGGCCGCCCCGGCGACCGCGCGCGCATCGCCAGCGTGTTCGTCAACCGCCTGCGCGCCGGCATGCCCCTGCAAAGCGACCCCACGGTGATCTATGCGCTGGGCAGCGCCTACCACGGCCACCTGAGCCACAAGGACATGCAGGTGGCGTCGCCGTACAACACCTATGTGCACGCCGGGCTTCCGCCAGGGCCCATCGCGCTGCCGGGAGCCGCGGCGCTGCAGGCCGCGCTGCATCCGGCGGACGGGCGCGCCCTGTATTTCGTGGCGCGGGGCGACGGCAGCAGCGTGTTCTCGGACACCCTGGCCGAGCACGATGCCGCGGTGAGCCGCTACCTGTTGCAGGCGCACCGGGCTTCGGGGATTTCCGCAAGTTCCGGGGCTTCCGGGGCTTCCGGGGCTTCCGAAGCATCCAGCGCCCCCGGGGATCGGCGGCGCCAACTTTCCCGTTGAGGCAAGACCTTGAAGCATCCTTCTGCACGTGGCCTTTTCATCACCCTGGAAGGCATTGACGGTGCCGGCAAGAGCAGCCAGTTCAGCGCCCTGGTCGAGACCCTGCGGGGCCTGGGCCGCGAGGTCGTGGCCACGCGCGAGCCTGGCGGCACGCCCCTCGGGGAACGCCTGCGCGAGCTGGTGCTCAACGAGGCGATGAGCACGTCCACCGAGGCGCTGCTGGTGTTCGCCGCGCGCCAGGAGCATGTGTTGCACCTGATCGAGCCGGCCCTGCTGCGTGGCCAGGACGTGGTCTGCGATCGCTTCACCGACGCGACGCTGGCGTACCAGGGAGCCGGCAAGGGCATTCCCCGCGACCGCCTGGAGGCGCTGGCCCACTGGGTGCACCCCGGCTTGCAGCCGGACCTGACCGTGCTGCTGGATCTGCCGGCCGAGACGGCGGCCAGACGCATGCGCGATCAGGGACGCCAGAGCGATCGTTTCGAGCGCGAGCCGGAAGAGTTCTTCGGGCGGGTGCGCCGGCAATACCTGGAACTGGCGCGCGAGCAGCCGCGGCGTTGGCGTGTGATCGATGCCTCTCGCAGCCTGGAGGAAGTTCGAGAGGACGTGATCCAGAATCTCAAGAAGTTCCTGGAACTATAGATCAATGATGGATTTTCCAGCGACGCTGCTGCACGGATCCCGGGGCACCGGGCTGTGGGAATCCCTGCTGGATGCCGGGGCGGGCCTGCTGTGCGAGGCGCCGGGCAGGGCCCTTGTGCCCTGGCAGGGCCGGGCCTGTGGCGTCTGCGCCGGCTGCCACCTGGTCCGGGCGGGGACCCATCCCGACTTGCGCCTGGTGGTGCCGCCGGCGCTGGCCGCCGAACTGGGCCTGGGCGCGGAGGAAGGCGGCGAGGGCGCACAGGGGGCGGCGGAGGCCAGGCCGGCCGCGGCTGGTCGCGAGATCGGCATCGAGCAGGTGCGCGCGCTGATCGATTGGGCGCAGGGCACCAGCCATCGGGGAGGGCCGAAGGTCGCGGTGGTGCATCCCCTGGACGCCATGGCAGCGCCGGCCGCGAATGCTCTTCTGAAAGTTCTTGAAGAACCGCCGGCTTCGCTATGTTTTCTCACGGGAACCTTTCAACTGGACCGGGTGCTTCCCACCTTGCGCAGCCGCTGTCGACTGCGCGCCTGGGCACGCCCCGACCCGCAGACGGCGTTGGCCGAGCTGCAGCGCCGCGGCCAGGCCGACGCCCAGGCGGTGCTGGACTGGAGCCGGCGCGCCGTGTTCGACACGGACCCCGCGCGCGGCCTGGAGTGGACGCGCCGCCTGGTACGCCAGCTGGCGGCCGGACGAGTGACCCAGCTCGACGGCGTCACGCCCGCGCAGGCCCTCGAATCCCTGCAGAAGCTGACCCTGGACCTGGTGCGCGTGCGCTCGGGCCTGGCGCCCAGCTACCTGGCGGAGCTGGACGCCCCGCTGCGCCGTCTGGCCGGGCAGGGCGACACGGGCGCCTGGCTGCAATGGTGGCAGCGTCTGGCGCAGGCCGCGCGCACCCCGGACTTCCCCGTGCACGCGGGGCTCGCGGTCCAGGCCTGGGTCGTAGAATTGCAGCAACTTTGCACCTCGGGGGCGAACTGATATGGCCACTTCCCACGCAGCCGGCGCCGGCGCCGCGACCTCCACGTCGCGGCCCAGTGTCATCCAGCTCGCGATCAAGGAAAAGCCCGCGCTGTACGCCGCCTACATCCCCTATTTTCCTGACGGGGGTATCTTCATTCCCACGCCCCGCGAGCACAAGCTGGGCGACGATGTCTACCTCCTGCTGACGGTGATGGACAACCCGCAGCGCTTCCCGATTGCCGGCAAGGTGGCCTGGATCACCCCCGCGAACGCCGCAGGCAATCGAACGCAGGGCATCGGGGTGCAATTTCCCGCCGACGAGAAGGCCAAGCAGCTGCGACGCCTGATCGAGGAAATCCTCGGCCCCGCCGCCGAGGCGAACAACCGCCCGACCCACACGCTGTGAGCCCCGCGCGCGGCGCGCGCCCACCCCGGCGCCACGGCCCCGCGGGGCCGCGCATCGCCCGCACGCCCCCGACATGCCCCTGACCGATTCGCATTGCCACCTGAATTTCCCCGGCCTGCGGGAACGCGAGGACGAGATCCTCGAGTCCATGCGCGAACATGGGGTGATGCGCGCACTGAACATCAGCACCCAGGTCGCCGAGTTCGACCAGGTGCTGGGTTTCGCCGAGCGCCATGCCAACGTGTGGGCCACCGTGGGCGTGCATCCGGACACGGAGCACGAGGCCGAGGTCGACCAGGCCACGCTGGTGGCGCGCGCGCGTCATCCCAAGGTGCTGGCGCTGGGGGAGACCGGGCTGGACTATTACCGCCTGGAAGGACGCAGCCACGCAGACATGCAATGGCAGCGCGATCGCTTTTCCGTGCATATCCAGGCCGCACGCGAAGTGGGCAAGCCGCTGGTGATCCACACCCGTTCGGCGGCCGAGGACACGCTGGCCATGCTGCGCGAGCAGGGCGCGGCGGATTGCGGCGGGGTGTTCCACTGTTTCACCGAGTCCTGGGAGGTAGCCCGTGCGGCCCTGGACCTGGGCTTCTATATCTCCCTGTCCGGCATTCTGACCTTCAAGAACGCGAAGGACCTGCAGGAAGTGGCGAGAAAGCTTCCGGAGGACCGCATCCTGGTGGAGACCGACAGCCCGTACCTTGCGCCGGTGCCGCACCGGGGGCAGACCAATCAGCCGGGCTACACGCGCTATGTGGCTCGGTTCCTGGCGCAGTTGCGGGGCTGCGAGGAATCGCGGGTGGAGGAGTTCACGGAAGCGAATTTTGACAGGCTTTTCAAGCCACTAGCGCATTGAGTTCAAGTAAGAAATGACCATGGGACAAGCTCTGTCGACGCGTCGGCGGCTGCTGCGCGCGGCTGCTGCGCTGGGCGTGCTGGGCCTGGGAGCCGGCGGGATCCCGCCGGCCCGGGCGGGTGCCTTCACGGATTTTTTCCGGGCCCTGCAGACCGATGACGTGGGCGAGGTGCGCGAGTTGCTGCGCCAGGGCTTCGACCCCAACGCGGTGGATCGCCGGGGCAACAGTGCGCTGTACCTGGCGCTGCAGAACCATGCGCTGAAGGTGGCCCGGCTCCTGATCGAGCAGCCGGGCCTGCACCCGGACCAGCGCAATCCGGAGGGAGAGACCGCGCTGATGATCGCCTGCCTGCGGGGCGATGCGGACCTGGCCGCGGCCCTGGTGCGGCGTGGCGCGCAGGTCAACCCGCCGGGCCGGGCTGCGGCCTGGTCGGCCTTGTCCTACGCGGCAACCAACGGCCACGACGACCTGGTGAAATTCCTGCTGGCCCACGGCGCGCGGGTGAACCAGGAGGCCCCGAACGGCACCACGCCGCTGATGATGGCCGCGTATTTCGGCCATGTCTCGACCGTGCGACTGCTGCTGGCGGCCGGCGCCGATCCGAAGTTGCGCAACGCCATGGGATTCACGGCCATGGACCTGGCGATGAAGCAATCCCACCGGGATACCGCCGAGGTGCTGGGGCGCGCACTGGACGCGGGGCGCAAGCCGGGCCAGTGGTAGCCGGTAGCCGGTAGCCGGTGGCTGGCTGCAGCTGGTGGATGCCACCGAAGAAACGGCGCATATTTGCATTATGTTAAATGATATCCGGGCCACCGCCGGCCGGCGCCGAGGCCTCTCAGGCCTGTCCCGCAAGCCCCGCCTGCTGGCGCAGCACGATGCCGGCCTCCTCCCGCACGGTGTCCACGAGGGCCTGCACCTCGGCCTGCGCCTCTGCCTGCACCTCTGCCTGCGCTGAGTCCCGGGCCACCGATCGTTCCAGCCGCTCCAGGCAGTCTCCGAGCTCCATCGCACCCACGGTGCGCGAGGCCGACTTCAGCTTGTGGGCGACCGCGCGAACACGCTGCGGGTCGGCTTGCTCCATGGCCAAGTCCATCTCCCCCAGCCCGGCCTGCAGTTCCGCCACGTATTGCTGGCGCAGCGCGCGCAGGATGGTCGGATCGTCGCCCACCAGGGCGCTGAGCACGGAGTGATCCAGGCGCGGGGCGCCGGGCCGGCGCGCGCCCCAGCGCTCGAGGGCCACGCGAAGTTCCTCGAGGCTCACGGGCTTGGTCACGTAGTCGTCCATGCCGGCTCCCATGGCGCGCGCCAGCTCCGAGGGCATCGCCGCAGCGGTCAGCGCGACGATGGCCGTGCGGGCCCGGCCGGTCGCAGCTTCCCGCTCGCGAATGGCCGTCGCCAGCTCCACGCCGTCCATGACGGGCATATGCAGGTCGCTCAGCAGCAGCGCGTAACTTCCCTGCTCCCAGCGCTGCAGCGCCTGCGCGCCATGGGGCACCACATCGGCGGCCCAGCCCAGCTTTTCGAGCTGGAGCCGGATCACTTGCTGGTTGGTCTCGTTGTCCTCCGCGACCAGCACCAATCGCCCCTGGGCCAGGGCCTGTTCCCGGGAGAGTTGCGCGCCCGCGGGGCGCTTGGCCATGGTCGGGTCTGCCGCCTGGTCCGCGGGCTCGATCTGCGCCGCGAAGCGAACGGCCTGCACCAGGCTCGAGCGGGTCAGCAGATTGCCATCCATCGTCGCCAGGTTCGGCTCCAACCTGCGAGGCTGGCGGCGTCGGCCATCGTCGAGCAGCAGGACCAGCGTCTGGGCAGACGCTTTCGCGCTTCGTCGCGCCGCGGCCTCGTCCCCCAGCCAGATCTCCAGCCGCCGGGCAGTCGGACGCTCGGCCGCCGGCGCGCCCTCCTCCGCCAGCTCGGCCTGCGCCCCCGAGGCGCGCAGGCAGGCCAGCACGTCCTGCGCCTGGGACGCGGAGCGCGCGTGCACGGTGCAGTCGAAACCGGCCAGTTCATCGCCGTGGCTGGAACGCCTCTCCCCGTCCGCGCGCAGCGGAAGCAGGACGGTGAATACGGTGCCCTCGCCCACCCGGCTGACCACGTCGATGCGCCCGCCCATCATCTGCACCAGTCGCTGGCAGATGGCCAGACCCAGCCCGGTCCCTCCGAAGCGCTTGGTCGTGAACCGGTCCGCCTGCTCGAAGGGCAGGAACATGCGCGCGATGGTCGCGTCCTCCATGCCGATACCGTTGTCGGACACGCTCAGGCGGCACCAATCGCCGTCCTGGGCCGACGCCAGCTCGGCACGCACCCAGACCTGGCCGCGACGCTCCTGTCCGGAGCTGAACTTGATCGCGTTGCTGATCAGGTTGGTCGCGACCTGGCGCATCCGCAGCTCGTCACCCCGGATGCGCATCGGCAGGGCGGGATCGACGTACAGGCTGAAGCTCACCTGTCGCTTGTGCGCCAGCACGTCGAAAAAGCTTCCCACCTCCATCAGGCAGCGCTCCGGCTGCAGCGAGCCGTCGACCAGATCGAGTTTTCCCGCCTCGATCTTGGCATGATCGAGGATGTCGTTGATGATCTCCAGCAGCGACACCGCAGAGGCCTTGCTGAGCTCGGCCATGCGGCTCTGGTGCTCATTCAGACTGCTCTGGGCCAGCAGTTCGAGCATGCCGATGACACCGTTCATCGGCGTGCGGATTTCGTGGCTCATGGAGGCCAGAAAATCCGATTTGGCGCGATTCGCGGCCACGGCCGCGTCGCGCGCCTGCTCGATCTCGCCGATCAGTCGATCGCGCTCGCGCAGGTCGTGGCAGGAGCCGACGTACAGGGTCCTGCCCTCGATGTCGAAACGGTTGACGGCGAAGGCCAGGGGAAGGGCCTCGCCGTCGGCGCAGCGTCCCACGGTCTCGGAAAGCGCGCCACGCTGCGCGCAATAGCGGGCCAGCCCCGTCTCCACGGCGCCGCCGGCATCGGCAAGCTCGGGAAGGAACCGGGTGATCCGCGCCTGCAGGGCCTGCCCGGCTTCAACCTTGAACAGGCTGCAGAAAGCCGGATTGACCAGTGCGATCACCCCGTCCGTGCCGAGCACCACCACCCCGTCCGACAGGCTCTCCAGGATGGCGCTCAGCCGCGCCTGGTTGCTGCGAAGCGCGGAGTCCTGGGCACGCAGCGTGCGCGCGGTTTCGTTTAGGGTCTCGCCCAGATCCCGCAATTCCAGATTGCCGCGGTAGGGTGGAAGCTGCTCCTCGCCAGAGTTGCCCAGGCGTTTGGCGAACTCCGTGGCCCTCGCCATGGCATTGAGGCTCGGGCGCAGGAAGGCCAGGAGCAGCAGCCCGCTGCTCAGGAACAGCAGCAGCAGGAACTCGAAGGCCCTGCGGGCCAGCTCGGCGAACTCGGCGTGGATGGCGCGCGCCGAGGCGCGCAGGTACAGCCACCCCAGCCCCTGCCCCCCGATGGGGCGCCAGATCTCGATGGTGTCGCTGCCCGACAGGAACAGCCGCAGGGGACCGGCCTGCGCATGGCGCAGCCACTGAATGCTGGTGTGGTCCGCGCGCGGGGGTTTCAGGCTCGAATAGTCGTAGGAGACCCTGGGCTTGCCGGATGCATCACGATTCACGCGGCTCAGCACCCGCCCCCGCTGGTCGGTGACCGCCAGGCTGCGCACGCCCGGCAGGCGGGCCGCGGCCACCAGCATGGTCTCGAGAGAACCGTAGTCCCTGACGACGACCAGGGGCGTGGCGCCGATGATCAGATTCCCGGAGATCGCCGTGAATCGCTTCTCGGTGTTGAGTTTCTCCAACTGCACGAAATCGTGGCCCACGTACCAGCCGATCAACAGGAAATTGACCAGGGACACCCCGATGGTCATCAGCACCAGCTGGGCGCGGAACCTCTTTGGCGCAAGGCGGCGCGCCAGGGTCAGGAAGCGTGGCATGGCCAGGCGCGTGCGACGCCTACTTGGGTCGCACGAGGAAATGCTCGAGGTGCAGGCGCTCCAGCGGCACGTAATCGCGCGCATAGTCGGCCTGGATCGGGTGCGGAATCTGGATGCCCCGCAGCAATGCGGCATCCGCGGGGTCCCGTCCCATCGCCAGCAGGGCCTTTTGCACCAGCAGCCGATCCGCGGCCGGGACCCGCGGCGCGGCCACCACGGCATGCGGCGCGGCACCCGGCGTGGTGTAGATCACCCGCAGGTGCTTGCGCAATCCCGCGGGCTCCCGGGACAGGGTCAGCATGATCGCGCCGCCAGCCGCATCGTCGCCGCGCGCCACCGCGCGATACACGTTGTCGTGCGAGCCCACGTAGTGCGGAACGATGTGCACACCCTGGCCATGCAGCAGGGCGCGCATGTACAGGGAGGCGCCGAAGGCATTCGGCGCGGGAAAGGCCACCGACTTCCCGTCGAGCTGATGGATGCTGGTGATGCCGCTGTCGGCGCGCACCACCAGGATTCCGCTGAGCGGAGCGTCGTTGCGCACCAGGGGAACATAGCCCTGGCTTCGATGGGCCATGACCACGTGATAGGGATTCATGTACGCGAAGTCCGGAGTACCCCGCGTGAAGGCGATCTCGAATTCCGGGATCGACGGGTAGACCAGCAACTTGAAGCGCAGCCCGGTCTTGCGCTGCAGGGCCTGCAGCAGCGGCTGCCAGTCGGCGTAGATCTGGGCCGGGGGAAACTGCGGCACGACCGCGAAGGTCCAGACCGGCTGGCCCGCGAAGCTCCAGGAAGGCCACAAGACTGCCAGCAGCAGCGCGGCGGAGCAAAGGGCGCGGACGACAGGAAGGAAACGAAGGACTCGACGCATGGCGTGACAGGGATTCGGAAGATGTCGGCCCGCGCTCAGGCCGCAGGCTCGGCGGGGGCCGCGATCTGGGTCCGGTAGCGCTGGAGCCAGGCCTCCAGCCAGGGCTCCACGTCCTCGGCATTCAGGGGGCGCGCGATGAAGTAACCCTGCGCCACCTCGGCTCCGTGGGCCCGGCTGAATACCCAGTCCGCCGCCTCCTCGACCCCCTCGGCGACGAGCTTCATGCCCAGGTTTTTCCCGACCTGCACGCTGGCATCGAAAATGGCGGCCTTGCGCGGGTCCACGGCGGCTCCGTGGGTGAAGCCGAAATCGATCTTGAGTTCGTCGAACACCAGGTCGCGCAGTTTGCCAAGGGTCGCGTAGCCATTGCCGAAATCGTCGATGGACATGCGGAACTGCCGCAGCCGCAGGCGGGTCATCACCTCGACCAGCAGGCGCTCGTCCTGGATCAGGCCGCTTTCCGTGACCTCGATCATCACCCAGGACGGATCGACCTCATGCCGACGCGCGCAGTCCAGCAGGAAGTCCGGGAAATCCAGCCCACCCAGGTCATGCGCCGAGGCGTTCACCGACACCAGCAGATCGAGGCCCCGCCGTCGCCACGCCGCGGCCTGGGCGAAGGCGAGATCGAAGATCCTGCGGGTCAGCGGGCCGATGGCCCCGTTGCGTTCGGCCATGGGAACGAAGGCCGCGGGGGGGATGATTCCATCGGCGGCGTGGCGCCAGCGGGCCAGGGCTTCCACGCCCAGCACGCGCCCGTCGAACAAGGACACCTTGGGCTGGTAGACACAGAAGATGTCTCCGGCTTGCAGCGCATGCCGCAACTCGTCGATCGTGCGCTCCGGGCTGCCGGACCGCGGAGCCTGCACCGTCTGGCCTGCGCACTCGCCCAGCAGGGCCCTCAGGCTGTCGGGACGCGGGGGCTTTCCGAGCACGCCGCTGACCCGCAGACCGTAGGACTGCGCGAGCTGGGCCGTGGTGCGCAGGAAGGACTCCCCCTCCCCACTGCACAGGGCCAGGCAACCCGCGTAGCCGATTTCCGAGAGCCGGCGGAAAAACGCCATGCCGTCCATCTCGGGCATGTTGATGTCCAGGATCACCAGGTCCGGTCGCAGCCTGGCATCGCGAATCGCCTCGAAGGCAGCCGGTGCGTTGCTGGATCCGTGCACCTCCAGGCCGCCCAGGGCCTCGAGCATGGCGCGCATCACCTTCAACATGAAGGGATCGTCGTCGACCACCAGCACCTTACGGGCGCTCGGCGAAATATTTGCAAGAGCATCGGCCATTTGCAGGCATCTTAGCCTTCACTCCGGGAAAACGCCGTGAGAAATTGCACGAATTCGGGGAAGAGCCAAGTTGTCGGGCAGGCCCAGTCGGAGCGGCCTCCGATATGCTGAGGCCCCATGCGCCTGACCACGATGACCGACTATGCGCTGCGCCTGCTGATGTACGTCGCGCAGCATCCGGATCGCCTTTGCACCATTGCCGAGGTGGCTTCGGCGCACGCGATCTCCGAGACCCACCTGATGAAGATCACCCAGGTGCTCGGTCAGCGAGGCTGGCTGGAGACGGTGCGCGGCAAGGGCGGTGGCATCCGCCTGGCCCGGGCCCCCGCGGACATCCTTGTCGGAGCGGTGGTGCGCGACGTCGAGCCTGATTTCTGCCTGGTGGAGTGCCTGGGCGCCAAGAATCACTGCCGGATCAGCCGCGGCTGCCGGCTCACGGGCGTGATCCACGGGGCGCTGGAGAGCTTCCTGGGACACCTCGACCGCTACAGCCTCGCCGACCTGCTGCCATCGCCCGGGGGCAGCGCGTCGGCGGTGGCCCTTCCCACGGTTCCAGGCCGGCGGGTCCGGCGTCCCTGAATCCTGCCGTCCCGGCGACGGCCAAGCCGTGGTGATCGACTTCCTCAAGCGCTGATCGAGCCCGGGGACCCGCACCCCGAACGAGACAGTCACCCCGCGCGCGAGCTCAGGCAAGGTCCCCGCTGCCGCCTGGACGGCTGCTCCCGGCTTCGCGCCGCCCCTGCGCCTGGGCTGGGCCATCGGGCCGGACCAGGGGGTGGACATTCTGGATGAACAGGTCCACGGTGGCCGACTGCGCCAGCAGGCTCACCGGGTCCTCGCCCGCGGCAGCCAGCCTTTCGTAGCGATCGCGAATCCAGCGGCCGAGCGGCGTCGCCGGATCCAGCATGTCACGCCAGTGGGCATCCTGCAGGTTGCCCATCAGGCGCCAGACCATTTCCTGGAACACGGCCTGCTTTTGCGCGGACAGCTTCGCGCCGCTCATGACGAGGGTGCGCGCGGATGACCCGCGCGCCGCGTTCATTGCATCACGAAACCGGAGAAGTACACGCCGAGGATCGGCGGTGCCTCGGTCGTGCCGGCACTCGCGGGCTCGGCGCTGCGCAGGATCTGGTTCACCTTGGCCAGAACCGCGGCCCGCAACTTGTCGCGCGTGGCGTCCTGGGTCACGGTGGCCGCCTGCTGCGCGGCCAGGATGTTCAGGATCGCGCTGCGGATCTCGGGCATCAGCGCCGTGACCTGCTCGTCCACCTTCGGATCATCGGCCTTGAGATCGATGGTCACCTGGACGTAATGCACCTGGCCGTCGGTGCTCTGCACATTCGTGACAAAGGGTTGCAGGCTGATGAAGTGAGCGGGCTTGGGGGCGACAGCGACCGGCTTGGCCGCCGTCTTGCCTGCCTTGTCGTGCACCAGGAACCACCATGCGGCCCCGCCGCCCGCCCCCAGAAGCAGCAGCAGCACGACCGCGATGATCACGATGAGTTTGCCCTTGCCGGACTTTTTCGCCGGTGCTTCGTCTTTGTCTTTCTCTTTTGCCTTGGTAGCCATGGTGTGCGGGGGAAAGCGAGCTCAGGAAGGGGCGGAAGAACATGCGCAGCACTGTCGCCGATGCGCGCAAGTGGCGTCAAGGCTGCGTTTGCGGGGGCGGGGGCGGGGGCGGGGGCGGAGCCAGCTCCACGCGGTCTCGTCCGGCGGTCTTGGCCTGCAGCAGGGCCTTGTCGACGCGTGCATAGATGGCATCGAGGACCTCCCCTGGCGTCCAACGGCCCACGCCCGCGCTGAATTGCGCGCGTATGCCGGCTGGCTGCTGGGAATGCGAGAAGCGGCGCGCATTGAAACTGCGCTGCACGCGCTGCAGCGCCGAGACCGCGCCCTGCTCGTCCTGGCCCGGCAGCAGGATCATGAATTCCTCTCCGCCGATGCGGGCGATCACGTCGGTCGGGCGCAGCTCGGAGCGCAGCACCTGCACCAGCTCGCGCAGCACGGCATCTCCCGTGTCGTGGCCGTATTGGTCATTGATGCGCTTGAAAAAATCCAGGTCCACCATCGACAGGCTCAGCGCCTCGCCGCTGCGCGAGGCGCGCGCGACCTCGCGCCGGAAGGCCGCCTCCAGTCCCCGGCGGTTGAGCGCGCCGGTCAGCGGATCCTGCTGGATCAGCTCGCTGAGCTGCTCCAGCTCGGCCTCCAGCGTACGAGCCCTGCTGCGGGCCTGTTGCAACTGTTCCTGCGCATCGGCGAAGGACACACGCAACTGGCGTGTGTCCTCGAGCATCTGCTGGCTTTGCGCAAGAATGCCCTGCACCACCGATTTGGCACGTTGCGAATCGCCCGATTCCTCCAGCTCGTGCATCCCGGCGCGCAGGCGCTCTCCATAGCGCTCGCTGCTTTCCACATAGGTGCCCAGGCTGCGCACCACCATGTCGATGAGTTCGCGTGCCAGCGAGCGCGCGTCGTCGGCGGCCTTTTGCATCACCCCCTGGCGCAGCAGGAGATCCTTCAGGCCGTGGACCGCCTGCTCCAGGCGCTGCGGATCCAGAGGCTCGTGCAACACGCCGTGCAGGGCCGCCACCTGTCCCTGGATCCAGTGCTGGGGCGTGAACAGTTCCGCCACATTGTCCAGCAGCAGGCGCACGGCTTCGAGCATGCGAGTGCGCGATGAACTCGCCGCGCCATGCCACCGCTCACAGGCGTCCCACAGATTCTGCGCCTGCGTGGCGAACCCCGCGGCCGCGTCCTGAAGCTCCGCGGCATCGTCGAGCAGGGCACGAGCCTGCGCCTGGATCGCGGGTTGATCTCCATAGGCCTGCTCGGCCATGCGCACCGCATCCAGCCACAAGCGCTTCCAGGACCCGGAAGGCGTCGGCGCCGGAATCGCGGCCTCGCTGCGAGGCGGCACCGGCCGTTCGCGAAGGCTGGCCCAACGTTCGGTGGTGCCACGCAGCAGCTGCAGGGCAGCCAGCGCATCGTCGGCGGACTCCACCGCTTGCAGGGCCTGCAGCTTCTGCACCCGTGACAATCCCGCCTGGGAGCGATCCCATTCGCGGACAAAGCGCGCCACGGCGGCCCCCAGCCCGCTGGCCTGGTCGGGATCAAAGGGAGTCTCCAGGTGATCCCGGAGCATGCGCGCCACCTGCTCCCAGTCGCCCTGGGAAACGGCCGCGCGCAGGGCGGGCGCCCAATCCTGCAGAGCGAGCGAGGAGCGTTCCAGGCGCTGCAGCCATTCGCCCGCGCCCGCCGGCAGGCTGGCTGGCGGAGACGCTGCCATGTAGGCACGCCGGTATTGCTCGGGGGTGGGCTCGATGCCCTGCTCCGCCAGCCGGCGCAGGGCGGCACGCGCGATGGAGGCAGGAGAGGCGGCGGGCGTCGGTGGCGGAGGCATCGGCAGGCCGGAAAGAGAGCGAAGGGCTCGAAGGGGGTGCGGAAAACCGGAGTGCGGAAAACGAGGACTGCGCGCCCGATTGCGCACAGCACGGCATTATTTCAGGTTGAGGACTCGTCGGGCAGTGCAAGCTGCGATATCTCTGTCCGGAGCCTGCCAACTGTGGACGAATCTGGCGCCTTGCCCTCGAGCGGCAACCGTACAATCGGCCGTTTCGGCCGTTTCGCAGCCAGCAGGCGCAGACCCGCGGTGCGAGCGAGGTCCGTACGAACGAAGGCAGTACGAGCAGGGACAGTGCGCAGGCATGGCACGGAGGGGGGGCGCCGCGGGGGTTCAAGATCCGCGCGGCGGTGTCGTTAGAAAACGCGATGACAGCGTACAAGACCACAAGGTGCGGGATTGAAATTCCTGGTTGTTGACGATTTCCCGACCATGCGGCGCATCGTGCGCGGCCTGCTCATGCAGACCGG
>JAKBBP010000108.1 GCA_021808445.1 Pseudomonadota bacterium | reverse complement strand
GTCTACCTTGCCGGCATGTTCGGCTCCGCCCTGGCCGCGAGCCTGGCGCAGGCCTACACGGCCCGTATCCTGTCGGGCGTGGGTGCCGCCGCGGTGATCCCGGCGGCGCAGGCCTATCTGGCCGACGCTAGCGACCGCCCGGCGCGCAATCGCCGATTCGCCCTGCTGGCCAGCGCCAGTTTCATCGGCTTTGTCACCGGCCCGCTGCTCGGCACATGGCTGGCCGGGCCGGTGATGGGCATGAGCACGCAGGCCATGCCCTGGATGGTGAAACTGCCCCTGGCGGCCGTGGCCGTGCTGGGGGTCATGCTCCTGCCCCTGCTGGCGTGGAGCCTGCGCGCGCCGGGGCCCCGGGCCATCGAGGAGGCGGGCGCCACGTCTGCCGTGCGCGACCGGCGTTTCGCATGGACCAGCATGATCCTGGCAGGCTTCGCCGCCTATGCGGTCGGCAGCTTCGAGACCGGCTTCAATCTGCTTGGTGCGATGCGCCTGGGAGCAGCCGTCGGAGCCGTCGCCTTGTTGTTCGTCGCGTGCAGCGGCTTCATGCTGGTAGCTCAGGGGCTGCTCGCCTGGGGCCCGCTGCGCGAGCGCTTCGAGCGTCGCTGGATGGCCGCGGTGTTGGCGGTTGGCGCGGGCTTCATGCTGGCGGCGCCACGCATGCCGAGCATGCTGTCGCTGGGCATGACGGTCGCAGCCGTGGCGCTGAGCATCGGCCTGGTCGCGCCTTCGCTGGCCTACGCCTTGCTGGACCATGACCCGGGGGCCAAGGGCGCCAAGCTCGGCCGCCTGGCCGCTGCGGGCAACCTGGGGCAGGCCCTGGGTGCCTTCGTCTCGGGGGGGCTGTTCACCTTGCGTCCCGAAGCGCCGTTCGTGGCGGCCGCGATCTTGCTGCTGGGCGGATCCGCGGGCGCTTGGCTGTACTGGAGACCGCGCACGCCTGCGCGCGTCGAGGCTTCGTGAAAGGAGTGCGTTGATGATGGCTTCGTGGCTCTATTACTTGCTGGTCGCAGGACTCTTCGTGCTGCTCATGCGCTTCGGCTGCGGCGCCCACGTGATGGGCCGCAGTCCCAAGCGTCAGCCGCCCGACATGCCGGCGGCCCCGCCCGGTGAAGCAGGCCTGAGCGTCCCGGCCCATGTTTCGCGGCCCGCATGCCTGCCCGTGGTCGCACTGGGCATGAGCCTCGGGCTGTTCCTGGCGTTGACTTTCGTGGCCTGTGTGGGTTTCGACCTGTTGTTTCCCGCGCAGGCCATGGCCAAGGTGTGGATGCCGCTGCTGCCGGGCTTCACCTGGCTGAGCTGGGGCAGCTTCCTGCTCGGGGTACTCGAGAGCGTGGCCTACGGCTGGTACGTCGCGCTGATCTTCGGGCCCTTGTACAACTATTTCTCGTCCGCCATGGCTGGTTGAAGCCGGTCGCCTCGTCATGCCACACACCACTCGATCCACGACATCCCGCCGAAGGGCGTCCGCTGCCCGGGCCGACATGGTCGCCACGGTATCCGCGCTCGGTGCGCGCACGGAACCCGGGGTGTCCGCAGTCCCTGCGCGCACGGCTCCCGTCGGGCGTGCGCCGTCCGCGGCCGACACCCTCGACTACGCCCGCGATGTGTGCGAGCGCTGGTTGTTGTTCTGGGACACGCTGCGCCAGCGCGCCGACGACATGATTGAGCATGAGCGCGCGGGCAAGCCACCGCTGCTGGACTTCGACTACGAGACCCTGCTCGATGCCCGACATTTCGATCGACCGGTCAACTACGCCCTGCTGCGCATTACGCGCATCGGCGAATTGCGCTGCGAGGAGTGCTGCGACGCTGCGAACCGGCCCCCCGTGATCGTGCTCGATCCGCGAGCCGGGCATGGCCCCGGAATCGGCGGCTTCAAGCGCGATTCGGAGGTCGGCATGGCCATGCGCGAGGGCCATCCCGTGTATTTCGTCACGTTCTTTCCCGAACCATGCCCGGGACAGACCCTGGCGGACGTGCTGCACGCGCTACGACGCTTTGTCAAGCATGTCGCGGCGCAGCATCCTGGGAAACCGCCGGTGCTGTACGGCAATTGCCAGGCCGGATGGGCCGTTGCGCTGCTGGCGGCCGACTGCCAGGGTCTGAGCGGGCCAGCGGTGCTCAACGGATCCCCGCTGTCGTACTGGGCCGGCGAGCCGGGAATCAACCCCATGCGCACGGCCGCGGGTTTCACGGGCGGCGCCTGGCTGGTGCACTGGCTGTCCGATCTCGGGGATGGGCGCTTCGACGGAGCCTGGCTGGTGGCCAACTTCGAGAACCTCAAACCCGAATCCGTCTGGGACAAATACGCGGGACTCTTCACCGACGTGGATGCCGAGCGAGACCGCTTCTTGCAATTCGAACGCTGGTGGAGCGGCTTCTACCTGCTCAGCCGGGAGGAGATCCTGGCCATCGTCGAGAACCTGTTCATCGGCGACCGCGTCGAGCAGGGCACCTTCCGCGTGTGCGAATGCTGTTACGCGGATCTGCGTCAGGTGCGCAACCCACTGATCATTTTCGCGTCCTGGGGGGACAACATCACTCCGCCGCACCAGGCGCTGGGTTGGATCGCCTCGGTGTACAGGAACACGGCCGAGCTCAAGGCTGCCGGGCAGCGAATCGTCTACCTGACCAACCCGCATGTCGGCCACCTGGGGATCTTCGTCTCCGCGCAGGTCGCGCGCCTGGAGCATCGCGCCATTCTGGAGAGCCTGACGCAGGTTGAGGATCTGGAGCCGGGCCTGTACGAGATGCGTATCGACAACCCCTCGGGCGATGCGGATGCACGCCGGCCTTCCTATTCGGTGCACTTCGAGTCGCGTGAGGTTTCCGATTTGAAGTTTTCCGGAGCGTCGGACGAATTCCGGCAGGTGCGTGCGTGGTCCGAATTCCATGAAAGCATTTATCGCCAATGCTTTAGTCCCTGCGTACGCGCCTTTGCCAACCCCTGGAGCAGTGAAATGATGCAACGCCTGCATCCGATGCGCACGAGTCGCTACGGCCTGTCCGCGCGGTTCCTGCCATGGATGGCCTGGCTCGAGCCGTGGGCGCGGGAACTGCGCCAGCAGCGCCGGGCACTTTCGCCCGAGCATCCCTGGCTGAGCGCCGAGCGTGCGGCGATGAAGCAAGTCAGCGAGGCGATCCGGACGTGGCGCGTGGCCCGGGACACCCTTCAGGAGCGCAGCTTCGCGGCGTTGTTCGGCCCGACCGCAACGGCGGGCGCTACCGAGGCCAAGGCCGCGGCTCCGGCGAGGCGGGCCCGCCGCCACGGCGACAACGGTCAAGCGGCATAGCTTGCCCATGGATACCGTGAAAGCCCGGCGCTCGTTGATCGGCTTCAACAAGGTGCCTGCCGGGGAGAGCAGGGCAGTGCGTGCGCTGGGACGCGCGACGGCCCCTTGGATGGCTGGCATCGCATTGCTGGCGATGGTCTCGTTCTACCTGGAAGACCTGCAGCGCAGCGCCGCCCTCGCGCTCTGGGGGCCGCGCATCGATGGCTTCATTCTCGCCGCTTTCGCGCTGGAAACGGCGTGCATGTTGGCCCTGTGCCGCAAGCCTGCGCGCTACCTGCGGGCCAACTGGCTCAAGCTCGTCATCGTCGCATCGTCGGGCCTGGTGCTGTGGGGCGCGAGGCTTCATGCGTTGCCGGTCGCGCACCTGCTGCACCTGATCTACGTCGCCCTGGTGTTCGCCTGGCTGCTCGGGCACGTGCGCGCCGCATTCTCGCGAAGCGTGATCCCCTTTGCCACGCTGCTGGGCGTGGGTGCCGTGCTGCTGGCCGCGGTGGGCTTTTACCGCATCGAACCCACCGTGCACAGCTATGGACAAGGCGTATGGCTGGCCTTCACGACGGCGGCCACCGTCGGCTATGGCGGCATCGTACCGACCAGTGCGGCAGCCAAGATCCTGGCCGCGCTCGACGTGGTGGTCGGGTACGCCGTGTTTTCGCTGATCACGGGCGGAATCGCGGCGCTGTTCGTCGGCCAGGCGGAAAAGCGTGCCCAGCACGCCTTGCACTCCGACGTCGAGGCCTTGCGCGATGAACTGCGCCAATGGCGAATCGAACTGACAAGCGGGAGATTCGACGGTTTCGGTCCCGATGGGCTGCACTCCGTGAACGACGATTCCAGGGTGTAACGGTGTCCTGGGGCCGTCGCCGCTGCTCCGGGCCTGGTTAAACTCCGGGTCAGGCTCGCCTTGATCCCATGAAACTGCTGCGTGACTTCCTGCTGGCCCTTCTGCTCGTCGCGCTGTCGACGAGTGGCGGCGGCGCGCTGGCGGTGGCTGCCCTGACCGGGCATGCCTGCCCGCGAGCGAGCGCCGTGCCGGGTGCGGGAGCGTTCGTTCCAGGCACCGCGCAGCCCGTGCGGTTCCAGGCCGTCACCCGCGTGGGCCCTCACGCTTCGATGGTCGCCGCGCATGGCGTGGCGCAGCACGCGTGCCACGTAACCGGCGCCCTCACGCTGGCCGCCGCGCCCGCCCCGATGGCTCTGGTCTTCCCAAGGCG
>JAKBBP010000107.1 GCA_021808445.1 Pseudomonadota bacterium | reverse complement strand
CCGGCGCGCTGCTCAACCTCACGCCGTGCGTGCTTGCGGCAGTGCCCATCAAGGTGCGAACCATCCTGCGCGAGGCGGGCGATGCGGCTGGCTCGCGGACCCTGTCGGCGGTCTTGTTCACCTTGGGGTCAGTTTCGTTTTTCGCGGCTCTCGGGCTGCTCACGGCGCTCGCCCACCTGCAATGGGGCGTGCTGTTCCAGTCACGCTGGGTGCTCGCGGGGCTGGTCCTGATGCTCGCCCTGCTTGCGCTGGCCAGCTTCAGCGGGCGCTCGCTACCGATCCCCGGCGGGCTTGCGCAACTGGGAGGCGCACGGTACTTCGAACCCTTCGCATCGGGCATGGCCGGGGGCATCCTGTCGACTCCGTGCACCGGACCGCTGCTGGGCGGCGTACTGGTGTTCGCGCTGACCCGGCCCACGCTCGACATCGTCACCCTGTTCGTCGCCATCGGCCTGGGCATGGCCCTGCCGTACGTGCTGCTGTTGCTTCGCCCTTCATGGTTGCAGCGCCTGCCGCGGGCCGGTGCATGGACCGAGGTGGTTCGGTGCAGTTTCGGCTGGCTGCTGCTCGCGGCCGCGCTGTTCTTCGCGCAAAGCCTGTTGCCGGGATGGCTCGGCAATGCGCTATGGCTGGCTTGGCTCGCCGCGCTGGCGGTGTGGGTCCTGTTCGTCGCGACGCGTACCCGCGACCGGCGCAGCCGGTGGGCGGCGGCGCTCGCGGCGGTGCCGGCGCTCGTGCTCGCCTACTTCGGCTCAGGGGTCTGGCCCGTGGAGGGGCAGGGCATGCCGTGGCAACCGCTTCGCGCCGACGCCGTGGCGCAGATCTCCGCGCTGCACCGGCCGGCGCTGGTCGAGTTCACCGCGGCATGGTGCCTGAACTGCAGGGTCATGGAACGCACGGTCTACCGCGACCCCGCGGTGTTGAAGGCGGTGCGTGAATCCGGCGCGGTCGCGCTTCAGGCCGACCTGACCCGTCCGGACCCCGCGTTGCAACAACTGCTCACACGCTATGGCGGAGCAGGGCTGCCGTTCCTGGCGGTGCTCGACAGCCAGGGCCGGGAGGTCGGCCATTTCTCCGGCCTGTTCACCGCCGACACGTTGATCGGCCGCCTGCACGGACTGCCCACCTCGATCGTGTCCGCCTACGCCGACGCACCGCGCGACTCGGCGGACGAAGTGGGCGCCCGCGTGACCTCGACGCCAGCCGGGGCGCTGGTGACCCTCGACATCGCGCGAGGATGGCACGTGTATTCCAATCCGCCGTCCACTCCGTACTTGATTCCGGCCAGCGTGACGGTCTTTCGCGCAGGGCGTGCACTGCCGATTACTCCGCGCTATCCGCCGGGACAGGACATCGGCATGCGCGTCGCAGGGAAAACCATCCTGGTCTACGAGAACGGGGCGAGGATCGATCTGCCGGGGCTGACTGACGTGCGCGCCGTGCAGGTGCGGGTGCGGGTGCAAGCCTGCAAGGATTCGGGCTTGTGCCTGCCGCCGGCGATCGTCGTGGCAAGACCTCCATCGAGTTGATCCAAGCGGGATGACATCCGTGGCGCCGCAGATGACAAAACTGTCATCTGTCGGTCATGCTCCGGCAAGTATGGCGTTTCTAGCATGCGTTGCTCGGAGTGGACAGCATCCACTCCACAACGGTCCGCGCGGCACGACGTTGCCGCGCGGCGAATTCCTTCAAAAATCGAGGAATCCATGCAACGCTTATTCCCAAATGCGCTCCGCGGGGCTGGAATCGCCCGGCGCCGCTTTGTCCAGGGCCTGGCTGCCGGCGGCGTGCTGTTCGGCCTGCCCACGCTGCCCGCCCATGCCCAGGGCCGGCCCGAGGCCACGCACACAGGCAGCGCCCCGGAGCTTCGCGGCACCGAATTCGACCTGGTGATCGCCGAGACCCCGGTGAACTTCACCGGGCATGCGCGCATGGCCACCACCGTCAACGGCTCCCTGCCGGGACCCACGCTGCGCTGGCGCGAAGGCGACACGGTGACCATTCGCGTCACCAACCGCATGTCGCGCATGACGTCGATCCATTGGCACGGCATGCTCGTGCCCTATCAGATGGACGGGGTTCCCGGGTTGAGCTTCACCGGCATCGCCCCGGGGCAGACCTTCGTCTACCGCTTCCAGGTGCGTCAGTCGGGAACCTTCTGGTACCACTCGCACTCGGGCATGCAGGAGCAGACCGGGCTGTACGGCGCGATCGTCATCGATCCGGCCCACGGGCACGGCGTGCAGTCCGACAGCGACCACGTGGTGCTGCTGTCGGACTGGATGGACGAGGACCCGATGCGCGTGTTGGCCAAGTTGAAGGCCGACAGCGGCTTCGACAACTACCACGAACCCACGGCGGTGGACTTTTTCAAGGACGTCCAGCGCAACGGCCTGCGCGCCGCGCTGAACAAGCGCGCCATGTGGCAGCGCATGCGCATGAGCTGGGGGGACCTGGCGGACATCTCCGGCGCCACGCTGACCTACCTTGCCAACGGCACCACGCCGGCCGGCAACTGGACGGCTCAGGTGAAGCCCGGCAAGGTCGCGCGCCTGCGCTTCATCAATGGCGCCGGCGACACCTTCTACGACGTGCGCATTCCCGGCCTGAAGCTCACCGTGGTGTCGACCGACGGCCAGGATGTCGAGCCTGTGACGGTGGACGAGTTCCGCTTCGGCCCCGGCGAAACCTACGACGTGCTGGTGCGCCCCACCGACGATGCCTACACGATCTTCGCGCAGAGCATGGACCGCACCGGCTACGCGCGCGGCACGCTGGCGACGCGTCCTGGGCTGAGCGCACCGGTGCCGCCGATGGATCCGCGCCAGAACCTGACCATGCTGGACATGGGTATGTCGTCGATGTCTGGAATGTCGGGCATGTCGGGCATGGGGTCGATGCCGGGCATGGACATGGGCTCGTCGCCCGCGGTGCGCCACGCGCCCACCGAGTACGGCCCCGGCGTGGACGCCCGCGTCAACCATCCGCGCACCAACCTGGACGACCCCGGCGTGGGCTTGCGCGGCAACGGCCGGCGCGTACTGACCCTGGTCGACCTGCACACCGTGGGCGGCCCGCTCGATGCCCGCGAGCCGGGGCGCACGCTGGAGTTCCACCTTACCGGCAACATGGAGCGCTACGTCTGGTCCATCGACGGGGTGACCTTCGGCGACTCCACGCCGATTCTGTTCCACCATGGCGAGCGCCTGCGCGTCACGCTGGTCAACGACACCATGATGACCCACCCGATGCACATGCACGGCATGTGGAGCGAGGTCGAAGACTCGAACGGGCATTTCCTCGTGCGCAAGCACACCGTGCCGGTGCAGCCGGCGCAGCAGGTCAGCTACCGGATCAGCGCCGACGCGGTGGGGCGCTGGGCCTGGCACTGCCACATGATGATGCACATGGATGCGGGCATGTTCCGCGAAATCCTGGTGGCCTGAGGAAACGAACATGCACAAGACGATCGACACGATGATTCCCGCGAGCATCCTTGCGGCAGCCATCGCGGCTGCGACTGCGACATCGGCGCGGGCGATGGACATGCAGGGCATGGCCATGCCGGCCAGTCCGGCGGCCGCGAAGCCGGCCATGCCCGCGCCTGCCCCGGGTGCCTCCATGGCGGGCATGAACATGCCGGGCATGTCGATGCCCGCGGGCACTGCCGCGCCTCCCACCGCCAGCGCCTCGGCAGCTGCAAGACCCATGGCGGGCATGCAGGGCATGCAAGGCATGGAGATGCCCGCGAAGCAGGCGCCGGCCGGCTCCGGCGTCCCGGCCGGTGCACCCCCGTCGGCGAAGGCCATGCCTGGAATGGATATGCCGGGCATGTCGATGCCTGCGGGATCGGCTTCGGCTGCCGCAGGCACGGGCCCGCGTAGGGCGGACGCCGATTCGGGCGGCTACACGCTGACCACCGGCCCGTACATCCCGGCCGGCGTGAAGCCGCCGCGCCTGGCGGACCAGGAGAGCTTCGGCTCGGTGCTGGTGGATCGCCTGGAGCGAGCCTACAGCCATGACTCCGGCAACTGGACCGCCTACGACGTGCAGGCCTGGTACGGGCGCGATTTCAACCGCCTGGTGCTCAAGGCCGAGGGGCAGGCCTCGCAGGGGCGCCTGCAGGATGCGCGCACCGAACTGCTGTGGGGCCACGCCATCGCCGCGTACTGGGACTCGCAGCTCGGCGTGCGCCACGACAATGGCAGCGGCCCCGACCGCAACTGGCTTGCCTTCGGGGTGCAGGGCCTGGCGCCGTACTGGTTCAACGTCGACGCCACCGGCTATCTGGGCGACCAGGGGCGCAGCGCCTTGCGCCTGAGCGCCAGCTACGAACTGCTGCTGACCCAGCGCGTGGTGTTGCAGCCGCAGCTGGAGCTCAACGCCTACGGCAAGGACGATCCGGCGCGCGGAATCGGCAGCGGCCTGTCCGACGCCACCGCCGGGCTGCGCCTGCGCTACGACATCTCGCGCCAGTTCTCGCCCTACATCGGCGTGGAGTGGAGCGGGCGCTT
>JAKBBP010000048.1 GCA_021808445.1 Pseudomonadota bacterium | reverse complement strand
GGCGGACGCATCACGGCCGGCCATCGCGCCGGGGGCGGTGCGGAGTTCTCGTTCACGCTGCCGCTGGGCAAGGCACCGGGCCTGGAGCCCGAACCGCAGGCGGAAGGCGATGCCTGAGCCCGGCAGCCTGGTCCTGCTGGTCGAGGACGACGCCGAGATCCGGCGCCTGGTGCGCTCGGCGCTGGAGAGCGAGGGCCACCGGGTCGTGGAGGCGGCGAGTTGCGAGCGTGGCCTGATCGACGCCGGCAGCCGCAAGCCCGACCTGCTGATCCTCGACCTCGGCCTGCCCGACCGCGACGGCACCGAACTGCTGCGCGAACTGCGCGCGTGGAGCGAGGTGCCGGTGATCGTGCTGTCGGCGCGCAGCGACGAACAGGAGAAGGTCGCCGCCCTCGACCTCGGCGCCGACGACTACCTGAGCAAGCCGTTCGGGGTGCCCGAACTGCTGGCCCGGGTGCGCGTGACCCTGCGGCGCCGCGTGGCTCCGTCAGGCGCGGCGCGGCTGAGCTTCGGGAACGTCGAGATCGACTTTTCGCGCCGCACGGTGCTGCGTGATGGTCAGGCAGTGCACCTGACATCGACGGAATTCCGTCTTCTCTGTGCGCTGGTGCGACACCCTGGGAAGGTCGTGACCCAAAAGCAGTTGCTGCGCGAGGTCTGGGGGCCCAACGCGGTGGAGCATGGGCATTACCTGCGCATTTACATGGGCAAGTTGCGCCACCGCCTCGAGGAGGATCCAGCACGACCTCGGTACTTCATCACCGAGACTGGCATCGGCTACCGCTTCAGGCCATGATCCGCCCCCACCAGGATAGCCTTGCCCCAGCCACCTTTAGCGGGATGCCATGTTGACAGGCTGTTCACCCAATGAACAACCATCGATCGGCAGGAGATGAAATCATGCAAAGACGCTCGTTCTTCAGGTTCGCACGGACCGACTGGCGGAGTCTGTGGGTGCTGGTCGCCGCAGCCACCAGTGGATGCGCATATCACGAGCCGTATCCTGAAAGCTGGGCGAAGATCGCGAAGGATCCCGCGCTATGCTCGAATGTCAGCGGAGAGTACACCCCATACGATGTCCGGTCGCGCCTTGTCATCAGCTGGATGGCAGGTAACGGTAACCCCCAGCCGCCCGCCAAGGTCATTGCCGCCGACAAACTTGACCTTCGAATTCTGGACCAGACCCTCACGGCCACCGCGTATCTGGATGGAAAGATCATCGCCAGGAAACAGTACAAGGTTGATTGCGGCGGCGACTCGTTGGTACTGAACCAGGGCAAAAGGTTCGAATCAGGACAGGGAGTCGCTGGCTACAGCTGGGCACGGTTTCGCCTTCGCAAGGATTCCACGGACTCCCTCGTGGTCGCTATGGAAAGTTCGGGGGTCGGCTCATTTGGCCCGATTCCGTTCGTAGGCAGTTCGACGGTGTGGGTTGGAAGATTTGTGCCCTACCGTCCAGGCGCGGTGATTCCGCAAGATCAACCGCAACCGCCTCCGTCGTGCGAGTACAACGTCTCCCAGATTTGGGTGGACACCAGAGAGAAAGCCGAAAAAGTCGAGAAAGCACTCGCGCAAGGGGAAAGTTTTGATCAGTTGGCGGCAACCGACAATCGATTTCTCATGCGACTGACCAAGGGGCGCTTGGGATGGGTTCATCCGGAGTGGTATCCGACGTTCAAGGAAACCATTGTGAGACTGAAAAAAGGAGAGTTCAGCCGAGCGCCGGTCGAAGACAAGGACGGATGGCACATCATCAAGGTGAATGATGTACGGCCTGATGGTTGCACGCCCGTGTTGGCGCCATAAGCAAGGCAGTGTGCCGCGTCCACCGATGTCGGCCATTGCCGTCACCGGGCCTGTTCCCAGCCCATGCTGCCCATGGGCTGGGGCTACGTCGAGGGCGTCACCCACGACGACAAGCGCCCCGGCACAACCACCCGAAGGTCAAGGCACGCTGTTGACCAAGCGGCTTTCCGACTGACGCGGCGGAACGGCCAGCCCAGCGCTCTACACGCCCGATCGTCCGTGGTCGGCAACCTGAGCGCGCGCGAGGGATTTGACGTACCATGGCGTGGCTGATATGCACAAGACCATCCGCTCTTAGGTCTTTCTGCCCGCTCCGGCGTTTCGCTGGCGGTCGAGTCGAATCCCCCTCTGAAGATTTTCTTGGCGTCTCTCCGCTGGGAGCTCTGTCGCGCTCAGCAACTTCAGAAGGAATTCGATATGACGACCGAAACCGGTACCGTGAAATGGTTCAACGAGGGCAAGGGCTTCGGCTTCATCGCCCCTGATGGCGGTGGCAAGGATCTCTTTGCCCACTTCAAGGAGATCCAGGGCAGCGGCTTCAAGACGCTGAGCGAGAACCAGCGTGTGCAGTACGAAGTGACCCAGGGGCAGAAGGGCCTGCAGGCGTCGAACATTCGCACCCTGGACTGACCTGAATCACACTGCCGGACGTCGGACATCCCCCGACATCCGCCGATGAAAGCGCGGCTTGGCCGCGCTTTTTTTTCCTCTCTTCCGAGGGCCCGACCGTGAAGAATCTGCAAGACGCTACCGAGCGCATCTGCGAACTCAAGGGCAGCCTCGTCGCGATGGACGCCCTGGTGCCAGCGGTCATCCAGGCCCTGTCCTCACCGGCGCGCGCGCGGTTCATGGACGCCTTCGACGCACACGCGGAGGTGGCGCGAACGGTTTTGCTGTACGCAGACGTCTCGGACTTCGTATTGGCCACCTTTGAGCGAGACGTGGCCCGTAATCGCAAACTTCTGCGAGCCGAGGGCGAGGCGGAACACCATGCCACCACCGCGAGCGCGGTCGACCCGCTGCTGCTGACAGCGACCCCTCTCACCACGTACGCAGGCTCGCGCGCGCGGATGCGTGCCAGCGGGTTCTTCTATCGCAGCGCGGAGCGTCTCTTTTTGGTGAGCAACCAGCATGTGTTTGCCGATGCCGCACAGGCGCACCGTGCTGAGCGCATCGCAATCGGGGTGCACATCGCCCCCTCGGAACTCGCGCGCCACACCTTCATCTCGCTGCCCTTGTACCGTGAAGGCGTGCCGCAATGGCGCGAAGCAAGCGATGGCGCGGAAGGCATTGCCGCGCTGGAGATTCCTGCGGACAGCCTGCCCGCCGGAGCCGAAGTGCAGGCCTTCGATGAAAGCCATCTCGAGTTGCGTGGCGAGCCGATCACGGTGGGCGATGCCCTCACGATTGCCGGCTTTCCGTCGGGCCTGCACGACACGGTTCACCAGTTGGCCGTGGCATGCAGCGCATCCGTCGCATCGGCTTATGGCGTGCACTTCCAGGGGCGGGGATGCTTCCTGACGGAAACGCGCACGAGGCGTGGCAGCAGCGGTTCGCCCGTCGTGCGCCGACGTCTCCACGATGGCGCATCCGCGGCATCCTGGCAATTGATAGGCGTGCACGGCAATCACATGGACATGTGCGCGGGCGATCCCACGGATCACCAATGGCTCGGATTGCATCGTGCCTGGTATGCGAATGTGCTGCCAGCGCTTACCGGCTCCGCCTGATGTGACCTGGCAGCACACAAGGAGTACGGTCACCGGCATGGGCGCGTCAGCGCACGGCATTCGCCAGCCAGGGTCACCGAGCAACCAGGGGAACTGCCGTGAGCGTGTATTCGAGTCATCCGAACTATCTCAGCGAGGCCTCCACGAGGCTCATCGGCCTTCTACCGCGCAAGGGGAAGTTGCCGGATTGGTTCACACATTCGATCGACGTGCAACGCTACGCGCGCGCCGGTGACGGGCGCATCTATGCGCTGCTGAACATCCACGCGACCAGATCATGGGCGGATGTGGTCACCGGGACGCTGTTTCGCGCCACGGATGGCGGGTGCTGGTCCAGCATGCGCACTCTCGACCTGGCGAGCATGGTCGACGTGGCGCCTGAAGACGTTGCGCAGTGGTCCCTGGAGGCCTTCGAGCGCGGACGCCGGCGCCCCTGAATCTCGCTCGGCGGACAGCGGCGCCCGTGCGGGTCCGGGTTCGGACGTGCCTGGATCAAAGCGCTGTCGCTTGACGCGAAAGTGGCGCATGATGGAGGCACGGGACGTCCCGTTCCGAAGGGGATGTGCCATGACCAGAACCTGGGAAGCCGAGCTGCCCGCCGAGACGCCGACCCGGCAGTACATGTGCAGCGACCAGCTGGCCTTGTTTCGCGAACTTCTGGAGCGTGAACGAAGGATCCTGTTGCGTGCAGCGCAGGCCACCGTCTCCGAGCTTCAGGAACTCGCGGCGACGCCAGACTCCTCCGACCGTGCTTCGCTGGAGGAAGACCACGCCTTGGAGTTGCGCCTTCGTGGACGTGAACTCCAGCAGTTGCAGGCGATTGAACAGGCGCTGTTGCGCCTCCGGGATGGAACCTATGGATGGTGCGAGCAGAGCGGGGATCCGATCGGCCTCGCCCGGCTGGTCGCGCGTCCGACTGCGACCTTGTCTCTCGCGGCGCAGCAGCAGCAGGAATCACGGGCAAGGTGGAAGCGTGATCATCGCTTCTGAGCACAGGTTCCGTGACGGCAGGGCAGGCTGGCATCGGGCAAACGATGCCAGGTGATCAGCCAAGCGTCCTGGGAAATGCTCGACCTCACGCAGATCCCCTTCTCTCGCTTGCTCGCGATTTGCGTGAGCCTGTCGCCGGCCACGCCACGGAGTGCGTTGCCCTGACACGCAACGTCTCGGGCGCGCCCGCTCGTGCCACAAGGCCATGACCATCTCATTTCCGAGACCCGGTGGGAATTTCCCAGACGGCGAAAAGGTGGCAATGCGAACCTGGTGGTAAGGTGAGCCCTCAATCGTCAGCAAGGAAGCCACATGGGCAAGCCCAATTACCAGTTCGAGAAGCGTCAACGTGAGCAGCAGAAGATGCGGAAGAAGGCCGAGAAGGCTCAACGCAAAGTCCAACCAGCACCGACTGAGCCCAAATCGGATGCCGATGCGTCAGTCTCTGGAATCTCCACCCGCTTGGGAGATGCGTAGGATATCTCCCCTCGTCGTGTAGCGCCTACCGCGCGAGCGGTTCAGTCTCCGGCCGAACTGACGAACGGGTTTTGGGGCATGGATCCGCGGGTCACCGCCTTCACCCTCGACCCGCTGAAGCAGGCGCTGCATGTCGGGCGTCCGCGATGGGCAATGGAGCCAAGCAGGCTCAGTGGTGTTCGTCGCGGATCACGCGCTCGATGCGCCGATCGGGAATCATCCAGATCAGCGCGACGGCCAGGTACAGCAGTTGGGCCAGCCACTGCGCCGCGAAGGACAGCGGAATGCCGATGGCGTAGAGGGCCATCGACCATCGGCCCTTGAGGTCGCGCCCGAGGGCACGGCGCAGGCGCGAGTCGGCACCGGACGCGGCGACCAGCGCGTAGGCGAGCAGGATGTACGCCACCGCCGAGCACAGCAGCACGATGCCGTACAGCGCGGTCGGTACTGCCGCGAAATGGTTCTCGCCCATCCAGCCCGTGACGAAGGGCAGCAGCGAGAGCCAGAACAGCAGGTGCAGGTTGGCCCAGAGCACGACGCCATTGACGGTCGACGCGGCGTGCATCATGTGGTGGTGGTTGTTCCAGTAGATGCCGACGTAGAGAAAGCTGAGCACGTAGCTGAGGAACAGCGGCAGCACCGGGCGCAGCCCCTCCAGGCTGCTGCCCGAAGGCACCTTCATCTCCAGCAGCATCACCGTGATCACGATGGCCAGCACACCATCGCTGAACGCCTCGAGCCGGTTCTTTTGCATGTCCGAAGCCTCGCAGGAACGCGCCGCAGCGCCAAGGCGCGGGCGAGATGTTGCGGCCCGGCCGTCGCGACCCCGAGTGTGCCGGCGCCGTACATCGATGCTACGACCGCGCCAGTCGCTTTGCCCCAGCGCATTGCGCTGGGTCGTCCTGGACGAGGTCGCGGACCGGAACCACGGTCCCCGGAGCGATGGATCAGCTTTGCATCGCGGTGCGCAAGGCCAGGCCGCCCAGGACCAGGAACAGGAGCGCGGCGATGGCATGGACCCAGCGCGTCGGCAGGCGATGGGCGAAGCGATGGCCGAACACGACGGCCGGCACGTTGGCGCTCAGCATGCCCAGGGTGGTGCCCGCGACCACCGGCAGCCACTCGCTGTAGCGTGCCGCCAGCGCGACCGTGGCCACCTGGGTCTTGTCGCCCATCTCCGCGAGAAAAAACGACACCGCGGTGGCCAGGAACACCCCGCGGGCGCTGCGCTGGGGCAGGTCGTCGTCGTCCACCTTGTCGGGGACCAGGATCCACAGGCCCATGAGCACGAAGGACAGCACGACGGCCCAGTCGAGAATGCGCGGGCTGAGCGCATGCGCCAGCAGATCCCCCGCGGCGGCAGCCAGGCCGTGGTTGGCGAGGGTCGCGGCCAGGATGCCCGCGATGATCGGCAGCGGGGCCCGGTAACGCGCGGCCAGGACCAGGGACAGCAACTGGGTCTTGTCGCCGATCTCGGCGAGCGCGACCAGCGCCGTGGAAACGAGGAAGGGATGCATGGGCGGAGGTGTCCCGAAAGGAGGTCGGATCGGCCGGGCTCCATGCGGCGCAGCATAGCAAGGAGCGCGCCACAGCCATGCGGATTTCCCGGAAAAGCGTGCATTTCGAGCTTGTCGGGGCTCGCGGGAAGCCGCTACGCTTCCCTGGCTCGCTCGCGGATCCGGCAAAACACTCCAGAATTGCTCATAAGCGCCAAGAAATATGATTTTTGCCTGGTTTCGTAGGCAGAACCGCGCCGCACTCCTGTTAATTCTCGGCACTCTCGCGGTCAACCTGCTCGCCATCGCGGCCGCGACCTGGTTCCTGGTCCAGAGCCGCGCCAACTATGAAGCCGCCGCCGCGGCCTCGACCCAGACCATCGCACGCATCCTGCAGCGCAGCATCGCCAGCGACGTCGACCGCATCGACCTGACCCTGGGGGTGGTCGCGGATGCCCTGGAGCACCAGCGCCCCGCGGGCGCGTCCCCGGACTTCGGAGCCCTGGGACCCTTCATCCTGCGCGAGCAGGCCCATCTCATGGCGGGAAGCTCGATCGGCGTCAGCGACGCCTCGGGGCGCGTGCTGTTCGACGGTCCACGGGGGGAGCGGGCTCCGGACAACTGGGCGGCGCGGGGATTTTTCCGGCGCCTGGCCGGTGGCGCGCATCCGGGCCTGTGGATCGGCAATCCCACGCCGGGCGCCCCCGCGCAGGGCCCAGTGATCCTGTTCGCCCGGCGCTACGACGACTCCCGGGGAGCCTTCGCGGGGGTGGTCGCCGTGGCGGTTCCCGTGCGCTATTTCCACCGGCTCCTGGAGCAGGCTTCGGTGGGGCCTCAGGGCATCGTGCTGCTGCGCGACGCGAACAACGCGGTCATCACCCGGTTTCCCGCCTCCTCCAACCCGCAGGAACAGATGGGGGCGAGAAAGTTCTCGCCCCAGTTGCACCAGGCCATCGCCTCCGGCCGGCCGAGCGTGACCTTTTCCGCGGCCAGGACCGGGGACGGCATCGCCCGCGTCGACACCTACCGACGCCTTTCCGCCGTTCCGTTCAGCCTCGTGGTGGGGCGGGCGCAATCGGACATCCTGGCTCCCTGGCGACGCCAGCTGGCCTGGGTGCTGGGCTTCCTCGGCGCCTTCCTGCTCGTCACCGGGCTGGGCGCGCGCCGGCTGTGGCGCGAGATGAGGATCTCGGGCCTGGCCGGCAGCCAGGCCCAGAGCCTGCTGCGCAACGCCAGCGACGGCCTGCACGTGCTCGACGCCAGCGGCCACCTGGTGTTCGTGAGCGACGAGTTCTGCTCCATGCTCGGCTACACCCGGCAGGAACTGCTGGGCCGGCACGCATCCTTCTGGGACGCCGACATGGCGCCACGGGACCTCGATGCCAAGGTGGCGGCCCAGTTCGAGTCCGCCTCGCGGACCCAGTTCGAGACCCGTCATCGCCGCAAGGACGGAAGCATCTTCGCGGTGGAGGTCTCCGGCAAGCCCCTGGACATCCTCGGCAGGCGCCTGTTGTTCAATTCCTCGCGGGACATCACGGAGCGGCGCACGGCCCAGCAGCGCATCGCCCAGGCGATCGAGGCGCTTCGCGAATCCCAGGAGATCGCGGCCATGGGCAGTTACGTGCTCGACCTCCAGCGCGGAACCTGGCAGGGCTCCGACATGCTCGACCGTCTGCTGGGCATCGACGCCAGCCATGACCACACCATCCAGGCCTGGTCCGCGCTCGTGGCACCCGAGGATCGTGACATGATGGCCGACTACCTGGCCCACGACGTGATCGAGCAGGGTCGCCCCTTCGACCGCGAGTACCGGATCATCCGCCCCGCCGATGGCGCGCTGCGCTGGGTTCACGGCCTCGGACGCCTGAGCTTCGATGCCTCGGGCCGGCCGGTGCAGATGCTCGGCACCGTCCAGGACATCACGGTGCGGCGCGAGGCCGAATCGAAGGCGGAGCGCCTGGCTCACTTCGACGCCCTGACCGACCTGCCCAACCGCGCACTGCTCTACGATCGCCTGGCGCATGCGATGTCGGCGAGCCAGCGCGACCAGCAATATTGCGCGCTGCTGTTCGTCGACCTCGACCATTTCAAGAAGGTCAACGACACCATCGGCCACCAGGCCGGCGACCAGCTGCTGGTCGAAGCGGCCAGGCGCATGCGCCTGGCGGTTCGCGCCAGCGACACCGTGGCGCGCTTCGGGGGCGATGAATTCGTGCTGGTGCTCGAGGGGCTGGGCCAGGATCCCCGGCAAGCCGGTGCGCGCGCGCGCAGGGTCGCGGACAAGGTCCTCGCCAGCATCAGCGGCCATTACGAGCTCAGCGGCCAGTCGTTCTACTGCACCGTGAGCATCGGCGCGACGCTGTTCCAGGGGACCACGGATTCCGCCGAAACCGTGCTTCGGCATGCCGACCTCGCCATGTACCGCACCAAGCAGGGCGGCCGCAACGCGGTCAGCTTCTTCGAGCTGAGCATGCATGAGGAGCTTGCGCGGCGCACGGCGCTGGAATCCGAACTGCGCGCGGCCTTGCGCAATCACGAATTCGTGCTGCACTTTCAGCCCCAGTTCGACCGCTCCTCCACCCTGACCGGTGCCGAAGCCCTGCTGCGCTGGAACCACCCCACACGCGGCCTGCTGCTTCCCGGCCAGTTCATCGCCCTGGCCGAGGAAACCGGAATCATCGTCCCGCTCGGGCAGTGGGTACTGGACGCGGCCTGTGCGCAACTCGCCGCATGGGCCGCGGACCCGGCCACGCGTGACCTGGTGCTGGCCGTCAACGCCAGCGCTCGCCAGTTCGCGCAGGCCGATTTCGTGGAGCGCGTGCTGGCCTCGCTGCGCCAGGCCGGGGCGCCCCCCTCTCGCCTGAAAATCGAGCTCACCGAAAGCACCGTGCTGGACAACCTGCGCGACGGCTTCGACAAGATGCGGGTTCTGAAGGCCTCGGGAATCTCCTTCTCGCTGGACGATTTCGGCACGGGGAGCTCCTCCCTGTCCTACCTGACCCGCCTGCCGCTCGATCAGCTCAAGATCGACAAATCCTTCGTCGACGACCTTCCCGCGGACCCGCAGGACGCCATGGTGGCCCAGACCATCATCGCCATGGGCAAGGGCCTCGGGCTGAACGTGCTCGCCGAGGGCGTGGAGACCCAGGCGCAATGGGCCTTCCTGATGGAGCACGGCTGCGACGCCTTCCAGGGCTATCACTTCGGCAAGCCGATGCCGGTGGAGGAACTGGAGGCACTTCCCGGCGCTCGCGCGCGCCAGCCCGGCGCAAACGCGCCGCATCCCTGAAGGCTCAGTCGGCGGCCCCGCGGGCGGCCTGGGCGTAGGCCTCGCGCAGCGCCTGGGCCAGCAAGCCGGCCGGGCTGGCGGGGTCCTGGGCGGCGCGATGCACCAGGCCGATGTCGCGGTGGAAGGTGTGGCGCCCGAGGTCGACGGCCCGCACTCCGGCCGGCCAGCGGCGGTGGCTGGCGGTCTGGGGAACCAGCGCAACGCCCACGCCATGGGCCACCAGGCGCACGATGGCATCGAGTTCATCGAGTTCGCACACCTCGCGCACCCGCAGATGCGCGCTGCGCAGGAAGCGGTCGACCTGGCGGCCTCCGAAGGAGGCGCGGTCATAGCGCACGAAGGGCTGCCCGGCCAGCAACTCGGCCCAGTCCCCCCCTTTCGCATCCCGGGGCACCAGCAGGCGGAAGGGCTCGTGCGCCAGCGTGGTCCAGCGCAGGTCGCTTTGCAACGCAAAGGGTGGCCGGATGACGGCCGCCATGTCGATCTCCCCGGCATCGACCCGGTCGAGCAGTTCCATCGACAGCCCGGGCAGCACCCGACTGCGGCAGCGCGGCATATGCCGGTGGAAATCCGCGAGCACCTGCGGCAGCACCGAGCGCTGCACCGAGGCGATGGCGCCGAGTTCCACCGTCACCGCGGCCTGCAGTCCGGCCGCGCCCGAGCCCAGGCCGCCGAAGAGTTGCAGCAATTCCTGCGCCCGCTCCAGCACCTCGCGCCCACGGGCATTGAGCCGGGCCGAGCGACCGGTGCGATCGAACAGCGCGAAGCCCAGCGCGGCCTCCAGGCGCTGCATCTGCGCGCTCACGGCCGCCTGGGTGAGTCCGATCTTCTCGCCGGCGGCGGTGAAGGTGCCTTCGCGCGCGACGGCGACGAAGGTTTTCAGCTCACGAAGCATGCACAAAGGGAATCGATGATTCAGCCAAATATTAATTGGTTTGCATACGCCCTCGAGCGGTCTAGGATGCATGCAGACCCGACCCCCACCAGGAGCCAAGCGCATGCATCCCGGCCTCGACCAGGCGCCGGACGATTGGCCGATCATGCGATCGCTCGGCGACACCTGCCTGCTCGTGGACTTCGGCCAGGGGGTGGACCTGGAGATCAACCGCCGCGCCGTGGCTTTCGCGCGGCGACTGCGCGATGCCGCGCTGCCCGGCATCGAGGACATCGTCCCCTCCTTCACCACGGTCGGCCTGCACTTCCGCCCGGAGGCCGTGGCCACGCCTGCCGGCCTGACTCCGCTCGCGGCCGTGGAGGCCGCCGCGCGGGCGCTGCTGCAAGCCTCCGAGGCGGCGCCGCTCGCGCAGCCCCGGGTGGTCGAGATCCCCGTGTGCTACGGCGCGCAGTGGGGACCGGACCTGGACGAGGTGGCCGCGCGCGCCAGGGTCACGCCGGAGCGCATCGTGCGCCTGCACACGGACGCCTTGCGCAGCGTGTTCATGGTCGGATTCGCGCCGGGCCACCCCTACATGGGACTGTGGGGGGAGGCCTTCGACCTGCCCAGGCGCTCCACCCCGCGCCTGCGCGTACCCGCCGGCACGGTGGGCGTCGCCAACCGCCAGTGCGTGATCTACCCCTTCGAACTGCCCAGTGGCTGGAACCTGATCGGTCGCACCCCGCTGCGCATGTTCGACCCCGCGGCGAGCTCGCCCTGCCTGCTGGCGCCGGGCGACCAGGTGCGCTTCGTGGCCGTGAGCCGCGAGGAGTTCCTGCGCCTGCAGGAGCACCGCGATGCCTGAGGCACTCTGCCGGGTCGAGGTGCTCAAGCCCGGCGCCTTCAGCACCCTGCAGGATCTCGGGCGCAGGGGCTTGCAGCATCTGGGCGTGTCGGTGTCCGGAGTCATGGACGAGGTCGCGCACCGCCTGGCCAACGCCGCGGTGGGCAATCCGCACTCCATGGCGACCCTGGAAATCACCCTGCTCGGTCCGGTGCTGCGCTTCAGCTCGCGCGCGGTGCTCGCCTGCTGCGGCGCCGACCTTTCGCCCAGCATCGACGGCAAGGCGCTGCCGCAGGGCCGCGCGTTCAGCGTGCCGGCCGGCGCGACCCTGCGCTTTGGCGCGCGGCGTGCCGGCGTGCGCGCCTACCTCGCGGTGCGCGGAGGCTTCGCGGTACAAGCCGTGCTGGGCAGCGTCAGCACGCAGGCGCGCGCCGGCCTCGGGGGCCACGCGGGGCGCCCGCTGGCGACCGGCGACGTGCTGGAACTGGCGGCCCCGGACGGCTCCGCCCCCCGGCGCGGCGCTCGCGCGCTGAGGGCGCAACAGGCGCTGCTGGACGCGATGGCCGACCCCGGACCGATGCGTGTGCTGCTGGGCAGCGAATGGCCTCAGTTCACCCCCGCCTCCCAGGCCCGCTGGCTGGGGGATCCCTGGCGCATCGGGGCCCAATCGGACCGCATGGGCTACCGTCTCGAAGGACCTGCGCTGGAGCGTCAGGTGCGCGCCGACATGCTGTCCGAAACCGTCACCTTCGGCACCGTGCAGGTTCCCCCGGACGGCCACCCCATCGTGCTCATGGCCGACCGCCAGAGTACCGGCGGCTACCCGCGCATCGGCCAGGTGGCCAGTGTCGACCTGCCACGCCTGGCCCAGCGCGCGCCGGGCGAGACCCTGCGCTTCGCCGCGATCGACGTGGACTCCGCGCAGCATCTGCTGCTGGCGCGCGCGCGCCTGTTCGCCGAACTGAGCCCGCGCAGCTCCTCCGGACCATCGTCCGGTACGTCCACCGGTCCATCCTCCGGCACCACATCCGCCTCCCCTCCCATCCGTCGCCCCACGCGACCTGAGCCAACTTGACGGACATGAAAACCCTGGATCTGAACTGTGACATGGGCGAAGGTTTCGGCGTCTACGCCATGGGCGACGACCAAGCCCTGCTCGACCACGTGAACTCGGCCAACATCGCCTGTGGCTTCCACGCCGGCGATCCGGGCACGATGGCGCGCACGGTGCGCGCGGCGCAGGCCCGCGGCGTGGCCATCGGCGCCCACCCGGGGCTGCCCGACCTGCTGGGCTTCGGGCGTCGCGCCATGGCCGTGTCTGCCGCGGAGGCCTACGACATGGTGGTCTACCAGATTGGTGCGCTGCAGGCCGTGGCCGCAGCAGCCGGGACGCGGGTACGCCACGTGAAGACCCATGGCGCGCTGGACAACATGGCGGTCGTGGACGAGAAGCTGTCCGAGGCCATCGGCCGCGCCGTGCGCGACGTCGACGCCTCGCTGCTCTTGTACGCCCTGTCGGGCAGCATCACGGCCGCCGTGGCACGCGACCTCGGGCTGCGGGTGGTCAGCGTGGTCTACGCCGATCGCAGCTACCAGGACGACGGCACCCTCACGCCGCGGCGCCAGCCCGGCGCCATGATCACCGATCTGCAGCAGTCCGTGGCCCAGGTGCGCGACATGCTCGAGCGGGGATTCGTGCGCGCCCGATCGGGCCGCGAGATTCCCATCGAGGCCCATGCCCTGTCGCTGCACGGCGATCAGCCCGGAGCGCTCGCCTTCGCGACCGGCCTGACCCAGGCGCTGCGCGCCAGCGGGGTCACGCTGGCGCCGGCGGCGGGCGCATCGAAGGCCTGACTATTTGGCGAACAGCATGCCGATGTCGGCGAAGGCCTTGACCTCGATGGCATTGCCCGAGGGATCCAGGAAAAACATGGTGGCCTGCTCGCCAGGCTGGCCCTTGAAGCGGATGTAGGGCTCGATCACGAAACTCAGGCCCTGCTCGCGCAGACGCCGGGCCAGCGCCTCCCAGTCCGCCATGGGCAGCACGATGCCGAAGTGGCGCACCGGCACGCCATGGCCGTCCACGGCGTTGCGCTGCACCCCCCCGGTCTCTCCGGGTGCGAGGTGGGCGACGATCTGGTGGCCGTAGAAATTGAAGTCCACCCAGTCCTCGGAGCTGCGGCCCTCGGGACAACCCAGCAGACCGCCGTAGAACTGGCGGGCCAGCGCGAGATCGTGCACCGGGAAGGCGAGGTGGAAGGGGGACATCATGCCGGGATTGGTGATCGGGGCTTGCATCGGATCGGGCTCCACAAAGGCTCCACAAAGGAAAGGCAGGCTCGCGGACAGCGCGAAGGCCCCATGGTAGGCCTGGCGACAGCCAGGGCAAAAGCGATGGTTCTTGGGGCTGACCATCAAGATCCTTGATGCATGCGTCGGGAGCATGGCAGATCCAGGCCCATGCTTCCGCCCGGCCACGGGTTATGCTCGTGCTCGACAAGCGGATCCATGGTCCGCTCCACGGTCCGCGCTGTCTGCCCAAGGCCCCAGATCCTGTCCGCCTCCATGCGCCCTCGCATCCCGTTCCCGCGTCGCCTGCTGCATGCCGGGCTGTTGGCCGCGCTGTTGGCAGGGACGCTGGCCGGGGTGCTGGCGCTGGGCGGCTGCGCCGAGCTGCGTTCCGCGCTGCGCATGCAGGACGGCAGCCTGTCCGCGGTGCCGGCCGGCGAGTACCGGCTCGATCCCGAGCATTGCAGCGTGGTGTTCTCGGTCGACCACCTGGGCTTTTCCCGGCCCATCATGCGCTTCGATCGCATGCAGGCCACGCTGCAATGGCCGGCCGGCGGCGCGGCCGGAGCCAGCGTGCAGGCCAGCGTGCAGACCGACAGCGTGGACACCAACGTTCCCCTGCTCGACCAGGAATTGCGCTCTCCCGCCATGCTGGACGTCGCGCGCCACCCCACGCTTCGCCTGCGGGCCCAGGGCTGGCACCCGACCTCGGCGCGACGCGGCGACGTGACCGGAGTGCTCATGCTCGGCCGCGCACGCGTGCCCCTGGTGCTGCAGGTGCGCTTCAACGGCTACGGCGTGGACCCGGTCACCGGCGTCGCCACGCTGGGCTTCTCGGCCCGCGGCAGCTTCTCGCGCGACCAGCTGGGCCTGAAGGCCTGGCCCGGCCTGGTGGGCGACACCGTGCACCTGCACATCGAAGCCGAGTTCCTCGCCGCACGGCCCGGCCAGCGGGCCGGCTAACCTCCGGTCAGTGCCTGGAACACGTGGACCACGGCCCCCTCGGCCACATGGTCGCGCAAGGTGCTGCGGTCGACCACGATCCTGCCGTCGATGCTCAGCGCCACATGCCGGCGCAAGGCGCCGCGTTCATCGAGCACGTAGTCCGTGAAACCCGGGGCCAGGCGGTCGACCGCGCGCAGCACCTCGGCCACCGAGCCTGGCGCCACCTCGATCCTGCCGGCCTGCAGCGCGGGGAAGAACCTGTGCAGATGCCGGGTGATCTCCACGCTCGGCATGGCCTTCACCCGAAGCGCACCGAGTAGACCGGCGGGAAGTGGTTGCCCAGGCAGCGCCAGGAATCCCCGCGATCCTCGGAGAGGTACACATTGCCCGTCGTGGTGCCGAAGCACAGGCGCTCGCCCGCCGCGTCCAGGCCGTGGCGCAGAACGATGTCGTAGGCATGGTCCTGCGGCAGGCCCTTGCGCAGCGTGGTCCACGAAGCTCCGGCATCCTCGGTGCGCGCCACGAACAACCCGGCGTCGATGGCCATGCGCTGCGAATCGGCCCGCGCCGGCACCACCCAGGCGCAACGCCCGTCCTGTGCATCGGCGACGATGGGAAAGCCGAAATGCACCCCGGCCTCCGGACGGCTCACCCGGCTCCAGTTCGCGGCCCCGTCCTCGCTGTGGAAAATGCCGCAATGGTTCTGCTGCCAGAGGCGATCCGGCTGGCCCGCGCAGGCGCTCACGAAATGGGGATCGTGGCCCCATTCGGCCCGCGGGTCGGGCAGGTAGTCGTTGAGCATGCCCTGGTTGCACCCCACCCAGCTCAGCCCTGCGTCGCGGCTTTGCAGCACTCCCGCCGACGAGGCGGCCACGAGCAGGCGACGGCCGTCGCGGGGATCGACGATGATGGAATGGATGCCCGGCTCGAAGACTCCGTAGTCCACGCTGGCCGGCGTTCCGAACCAGCGGTTCTCGTGGGTCGCGTCCCCCGCGAACAGGTCGCCGCCGCGGCTCGCGTGGTTCCACAGCGGGCGGTTGAGCTCCCAGCTGTCGCCGCCGTCGTCGCTGACGAACAGCCCCCCGGGAATGGTTCCCGCGTACAGGCGCCCCGGCTGGTCGGCGTTGCCGAAGGCCAGGTTCCAGATCTTGTACACCGTCGCATCCCGGTACTCGGGCTGCGCCGCCGGCGCCGCGGGGTCGAAATCCGGCGTGGGCAGGTATTTGACGATGTAGCGCGCGCCCTGCGGGTACTTGAGCGAGGACAGGTCCTGCCAGCTGGCGCCCCCGTCGCGCGAGCGCGACAGCTTCGGCCCCCAGTGGCCATGGTCCAGCGAGGCCCACAGCGTGCCGTCGCGGGGATCGCGCGCCGCGTAGCACACCGGGATCCCGGCATGCTCGATGGCGCGCGGGCGCCAGCCCGTCGCCGTTCGATCGATCAGCACCGTTCCCTTGCGCGTGCCCAGCAGAATCATCGAGCTCATGGACCGCCCTCCCGACCCAGGCACCTAAGGCAGGTGCAATGCGGCGAGCATACGCCCGGATTCGCGCAGGGCCTCGTGGACCGCGAACTCGAGGTTGTCCACGGTCCCGCGCAGGCGCAGCTGCAGCTTGCCGTCCAGCGCACCACGCAGCGCGGCCCGGGCGGCGCCATCGCCGCCCTGAGCCCGCTCGGCCGCCACGGCGATCCAGTCCGCTTCCTGCAGCAGTGCGTTCAACGCCCGGTAGCGTCCGTCGATGCTGTTCAGCGGCAGCGGCCGCGTATGGTGCCAGCGCACCGCGTCCGCCAGGGCTTCGGGAAGGCGCCACTTGCGCAACGCGAGGTAGCCCAGCTCCGAATGGGTGAAACCACAGATCCGGGTTTCGGCTTCGATCAACTCGTCGGGCGTGGCCCAGTCCGTCTCCTCCACGCTGCGCAGTTCCTCGGGCGCCTCCAGGTACAGCACGAAGCGCCCGATGTCGTGCAACAGGCCGAACACGTAGGCCTCGTCGGGCTCGCCCCTGTGTTCCACCGCCAGCACCGACAGCTTGCGCATCAGCCAGGCCACGTCCACCGAGTGCTTCCACAGGCTGCTTTCCCAGTCGCTGCGCGGCTCGAACACCCTCGCCGCCGAGTGCGCCAGGATCAGGTCCACCGCCCCGCGCGCGCCCACCCGCAGCATCGCTTCCTGGATGGTGGTGATCGGCCGTGCGGCCCCGAGCGCGGCCGAATTGGCGTACTGCAGCAGCCGCGTGGCGAAGGCCGGGTCGGCATGCAGGGCCCTGGCCACCTGCTCGAAATAGTCCGGGCTGTCCTGGCGCAGGCTCATCAGCTCGCGCACGACCTCCGGCAGCAAGGGGAGTTGCTCGAGGCGCTTCTCGAGTCGTTCGAGCGCACTGGCCGGGGGAACGGGCATGGGACTCCAGGGACTCCAGGAACTCCGGGGACTTCAGGTACTTCAGGCACTCGGCACGCAGGCGATGGAGGGGCCCGTCGTGCATCCGGGAGCTCCGACAGTACTCCGCGGGACCGCGCCCTGGCAAGGGCCTGGCACCGCGCCCCCGCAGGAAAAGTTCCCCGGCGCCAAAAAGTTCACGCCGGACGCGCAGCAGGCGCGGCCAGGAAGTCGGCCTGCGCCACCGGGCGCGCGAACAGGTAGCCCTGGAACACATCGCAGCCCAGGCTGCCGAGGTGCTCGTACTGAGCGGCCGTCTCCACGCCTTCGGCCACCACCTGCAGGCCCATGCCGTGGCCCATCGCGAGCACGGCCTGCACGATCAGCACCGAGGTGGGATCCGTCGGGAGCTGGTCGACGAAGGACTTGTCGATCTTGATCTGGTCCAGCGGGAGCTGGGCCAGATAGGCCAGGGAGGAATTGCCGGTGCCGAAATCGTCCAGCGCCACGCCCACCCCATAGCTGCGCAACTCGCGCAATTTGCGGACGGTGTCCTGCAGATTCTCCAGCGCCAGGCTCTCGGTGATCTCCAGCTGCAGACGCCGCGGGTCGGCCCCCGCCGCGTGCAGGGCCTGCAACACCCGGTGCACGAAATCGGCGTGCCGGAACTGGCGTGCGCTCACGTTCACCGCCAGGTTCAGACCCTGCGTGTCCCGTTCGCGCCCCCAGGCGGCGAGGCGCTCGCAGGCCTGCTCCAGCACCCACTGGCCCAGGGCCTCGATCAGCCCGGTCTGCTCGGCCAGGTCGATGAAACAACCGGGCCCGAGCAGGCCCCGGACCGGGTGCCTCCAGCGCAGCAGGGCCTCCGCGCCGATACGCCGCCCCATCGCGTTGTACTGGCCCTGGTAGTACAGCAGGAACTCCCGTGCCGCCAGGGCGGCCCGCAGGTCGGCCTCCAGCGCGTTGCGCGCCTCCAGCTCCACCTGCATCGCCTGCTCGAAAAAACACAGCCCTGCCGGCCCCTGGGCCTTGGCGCGGTACATCGCCAGCTCCGCCTCGCGCATCAGCCCGTCCACCTGCTCCGAGTCGCCGTCGAACAGGGTCAGGCCGATGCTGGCACCGCAGGACAGGGTGCGCGCATCCAGCTGGAAAGGCTGTTCCAGTGCGTGACGCAGCTTGGTGGCGATGCCCGCGGCCAGCGTGGCGGCCTCCGCCTCGGCGCGGCCCAGGCCCTCGACCAGGACCGCGAAGGTATCGCCGCCGAAGCGCGCCAGCGTGTCCTCGGCACGCAGCGCCCGCCGCATGCGCTGCGCCGCCTGCACCAGCACGCGGTCGCCGAAGGCATGACCCAGCGAGTCGTTGACGTTCTTGAAGTCATCCAGGTCGAGCAGCAGCAGCGCGCCGAACTCCCCGCTGCGGGAATCGGCCTGCAGGGCATGCTGCAGCCGATCCTGCAGCAGGCTGCGATTCGGGAGCTCGGTCAGGGGATCGTGGTAACGCAGGTGCTCGACACGCGCGCTGGCGCTTTTCTCGCGCGTGATGTCCGAGATCGTCCCCACGTACAGCAGCGCGGTGCCCTGGGCATCGCGAATGGCCGAGACATCCAGTCGCTCGTGGTACAGCGAGCCGTCGCGGTGCCGGTTCACCAGTTCGCCCTGCCAGTGCCCCTGCTCGCGCAGCTGGCGCCACATCTCGGTGTAGAACGCCGGGCTCTGCAGGCCCGAGCGCAGCAGGCGCGGGTTGCGTCCGACGATGTCCCGCGGCTCGTATCCGGTGATGCGGGTGAAGGCGCGGTTGACCCGCTGCACCACCCCCTGGGCGTCGGTGACCACGATGCCCAGCTGGGATTCGAACAGGGCCGCGGCGATCTGCCCCTCCAGGCCGATTCCGGCCAGGGCCTCCGGCAATCCGGGCTCGGGAGACGCAGAGGCTTCGCGGGAGGGCATGGGCAGAGGGGCCGGCCCCGGCACGCCGGGGCCGTGGAGGGCCGATACCCGATTGTGCATGGGAATCGACGCCGCGCCCACGAATCCACGCGAATATTCCGATTCCTTGATCTGGGGCAAACGCGCACGTCCGTTGCGCGTTGGTGCGTCTCTTTGAATCAGGTGCGGAACTGGCGAATCAATTCGCGCAATTGCACAGCCTGGTCGTTCATGCTCTCCGAGGTCGCCGCCAGCTGCTCGGACGAGGCGGCGTTCTGCTGGGTCACGCTGCTCAACTGCGCGACGGCGGTGCTGATCTGCTTCATGCCCGAGGCCTGCTCCTCGGCCGCCGCGCTGATCTCGCGCACCAGGTCGGAGGTGCGGGCGATGGCCGGCAGCAGGGCCTCCAGGCGGGCACCGGCGGTCTCGGCCTTGTCCACCGTGGTGGACGCCAGCTGGCCGATCTCCTTGGCCGCCGCCTGGCTCTTCTCGGCCAGCTTGCGCACCTCGGCGGCCACCACGGCGAAGCCTTTCCCATGCTCGCCGGCACGGGCGGCCTCGATGGCCGCGTTCAGCGCCAGCATGTTGGTCTGGTAGGCAATGTCGTCGATGATGGAAATGCGCTCGGCGATCGAGCGCATCGCCTGCACGCTCTGCTCCACGGCGCTTCCCCCTTCGCTCGCCTGCCTGGCCGCGTCCTCGGCGATGGAATCGGTCTGGCGGGCGTTGTCCGAGCTCTGCTGAATGGACGACGAGGCCTGCTCCACCGTGGCCGAGGTCTGCTCCACCGTGGCCGCCTGTTCCGAGGTGGCCTGCGACAGCCCCTGGGCGGTGGCCGAAACCTGGCGAGCCGAGCTTTCGATACCCTCGGAAGCCCGCGCAACCGAGGCCATGGTCTGGGTGAACCGCGCCACCATCGACTGCGCCGAGCGCAGGATGGCGCTGATCTCGTCGGAGCCGCTGGCATCGAAGCGAACCGTCAGATCCCCGCTCTCGAGCTTGTGGAAGGTTCCCAGTCCGCGCGCCACGTCACGCCCGATGCGCCGCACGATCCAGGTCGCCAGCACCAGCAGCAGCAGCACCATGACCCCGGACACGGCCATGCCCCCCAGGCTGTTGTGCCAGGCCTCGGCGTCGATGTCGTCCACGTAATCCCCGCTCACCAGCACCCAGTGCCAGGGCGCATAGGTCCCGACGTAGGCCACCTTGGGATAGTCCTGCTTCGAGACCCCGCCACCGGGCAGGGGCTTCGGGAAACCGTAATCGACGTAGCCGGTCCCCGCGCGCGCGACCTCGCTGAGCGCGGTGAACAGGTTGAGCTTGCCGTTGGTGCGCACCGGCGCCTGCCCCTCGACCTGGTAGCTGGTGGCGTTGTCGAACTTGGCCATGTCCATGACCTTGCCGTCCAGCGAGGGCAGCATGGGGTGCATGAGCATCGTCGGGTACGGATAGCTGTCGTTGCTGATCGTGAAGTACCCGGTCTTGCCGTAACGCAGCTCCTTGACCGCGGCCATCGCCTGGGCCTGCGCCTGCGCCTCGGTCATCTTGCCCGCCTGCGCCTGCCCGGCGTAGTACTTCACCACGCCCAGCGCGGTCTGCGTGGTGTTGCGCAGCATGAGCTTGCGCTGGGCCAGCAGCGCGGAGCGGCCGTGGTTCACGTTGACCAGGGTGATCACCACCATGGAGGCGATGAACAGGGCGGCCAGCAGCACGAAGCTGCGCCGGATGTCGAGCACGAACCAGGGGCGTCGGGGGGCCATGGCAATCCCGGAAATGGGGGGGACGGATCGCAAAATCTTAACCTTTCTCAAATTCCCCCCCCGGAATTCCCCTCCCTTCCCCCGCGCAGCCCCCTCAGGCGGCCCCGTACCCCCCGCCGCCGGGCGTGAGGATCTCGAACACGTCCCCGGGCTGCATCTGCACGCTGGCGGTGGGCCCCAGCGGCAACTCACTGCCGTCGGCGCGCAGCACGCGGTTGCAGCCCGTGGCCCCGGGCGCTCCGCCGCGCAGGCCGAAGGCCGGCCGCAGGCGCCCGTTGGACAGGATGCTCGCCGTCATGGGCGCCAGGAAGCGGATGCGCCGCGCCCCGCCCTCGCCGCCCTTCCAGCGCCCCGCGCCACCGGAGCCGCTGCGCAGCATGAAGCTCTCCACGCGCACCGGGAAGCGGAACTCCAGCACCTCCGGGTCGGTGAGCCGCGAGTTGGTCATGTGGGTCTGCACCACCGAGGTTCCGTCGAAGCCGCCCGCCAGCCTGCCCTCGGCATCGAACACGCCTCCGGCGCCCGAACCGCCGGCGATGGTCTCGTAGTACTGACGTCGCTCGTCGCCGAAGGTGAAGTTGTTCATCGTGCACTGGCTGGCCGCCTGCACGCCCAGCGCGCCGAACAGCGCATTGGTCACGCATTGCGAGGTCTCCACGTTGCCGGCCACCACCGCGGCCGGGTGGCGTGGCGCCAGCATCGACCCCTCCGGCACGATCACCTGCAGCGGCTTGAGGCAGCCGGCGTTGAGCGGAATGTCGTCGTCCACCAGGCAGCGGAACACGTACAGCACGGCCGCCGTGGTCACGGCGCGCGGCGCGTTGAAGTTGTTGTCCAGCTGCGCCGAGGTTCCGGTGAAGTCGATCACCGCGCTGCGCGCCTCCGGATCCACGCGCACCGCGACCTGGATGCGCCCGCCGTTGTCCAGCTCCAGGGTGTAGCTGCCGTCGCGCAGCGCGCCGATCACGCGGCGCACGGCCTGCTCGGCGTTGTCCTGCACATGGCGCATGTACGCCCGCACCACCTCCAGGCCGTAGGAGTCCACCAGCTGCAGCAGTTCGGCGGCTCCCTTGGCGTTGGCGGCGATCTGCGCCTTCAGGTCGGCCAGGTTCTCCTGCGGGTTGCGCGCCGGCAGCGGCGCCGAGCGAAGCAGCTCCAGCACCCGCTGCTCCTGCAGCACCCCCTGCTCGACCAGCTTGACGTTGTCGAACACCACGCCTTCGTCGGCGATGGTGCGCGAGTCCGGCGGCATCGAGCCCGGCGTGAGCCCGCCGATGTCGGCGTGGTGCCCGCGCGAGCCCACGAAGAACAGCAACTCCCGCCCCTCGGCGTCGAACACCGGGGTCACCACCGTCACGTCCGGCAGGTGGGTGCCGCCGTGGTAGGGGTCGTTGAGCACGTACACATCACCCGGGCGCACGCTGCCCGCGTTGCGCTCGATCACGGTGCGGATGCTCTCGCCCATGGAGCCCAGGTGCACCGGCACGTGCGGCGCGTTGGCGATCAGGTTGCCCTGCCCGTCGAACAGCGCACAGGAAAAGTCCAGGCGCTCCTTGATGTTCACCGACACCGCGGTGTTCTGCAACTGCGCCCCCATCTGCTCGGCGATGTTCATGAACAGGTTGTTGAACACCTCCAGCAGCACCGGGTCGGCCTCGGTGTCGCAGTCGCGCGCGTCGCTGCGCGGCCGCGTGCGCACCAGCTCCACATGGTCCAGCGCCGTCACCTCGGCGCGCCATTCCGGCGCCACCGTGATGGTGGTGTTGGCATCCACGATCACCGCCGGGCCCTCGACCTGATGCCCGGGCTTGCAGTCGCGGCGCAGCACCAGCACCGCCGGATGCCA
>JAKBBP010000106.1 GCA_021808445.1 Pseudomonadota bacterium | reverse complement strand
AGCATCAGGGCATTCATCACTTCCACGCCGATGGACAGGGCCACCAGATCGGGAACCAGGGCGACGATCAGCGCGCCGCCGATGACCCCCAGGGTGAACACGGCGTAGAACCAGGGCGCCTCGAAAGGGTGGTATTCGAGGGAATGCTTGTAGCCGGTGACCTCGCCGAAGCCCCAGGCGGCGGCCAGCGCGACCACGATGGCCGCGACCATGGCGGCCCCGAGCAGTCCCAGGCCGAACAGGGTGTGGCCCAGGGTGGCGCCGAGCACCGGGGTCAGCGCCTGGGCGACCTGGGCCACCGTGTTGAGCGCCGGGCTGCGGTGCCCGGCCCACAGGGCGGCGGCGGCGGCCACGAGCACCGCGGCCATGACCAGCTGGGTGATCAGGGCGCCGAAGGCGGTGTCCCAGCGCGCGGCCGCGTACTGCTCGGGGCGCAGACCCTTGTCGGCCACCGCGGACTGCTGGTAGAAGACCATCCAGGGCATGATCACCGCGCCGATGTTGGCGGCCACCAGATACCACCAGCCATGGTTGTGCAGCGGCACCTGCACCAGGCCCTGGGCCAGCTGCCCGGCATGCACCGGAGCGCGCAGGGCCACCCAGATGAAAATCAGTTCGAACAGCCCCAGGGCGATGGCGATGCGCTCGACCCGGCGGTAGCTGCCGGTCCAGACCACCGTCAGCAGGAAAGCCGCGGCCAGGGCAAGGCTCCACAGGCGCGGCACGCCGAACAGCTCGCCGACTCCCGCCACGCCCGAGAACTCGGTCAGGATGGCTCCCGCGCTGGCCACGGCCAGGCCGCCCACCGAGACCCAGGCCCAGGGCGCGCCGAAACACTCGCGGATGAGTTCGCCATGGCCCTTGCCGGTGAAGATGCCCAGGCGCACGGTCAGCTCCTGCACCACGTACAGAATGGGCACCAGCAGCAGTTGCAGGGCCAGCAGCTGGTAGCCCCATTGCGCGCCGCTCTGCGCCGCGGTCAGCACGCTGCCGACGTCGGTGTCGGCCAGCATGACCACCAGCCCGGGGCCCAGCACCGCCAGGAACACGGCCCAGCGCGCCATGCGCGACTTGGTCAGGGGCAGGGCTGCGGCTGGGCTGTTCATGGGGCTTCGATCTTGCGGGAGGGGTTGTTCGGCAAATGATAATCGTTCTCACCCCAATGCGGAAAGCCGAATGTCTCCCCCCGCCCCTGGGGGCACGCCGATGACGCAGCGATGCCCCACATGGTGCATCGCGGGCCTCTTTCGCACCGAGGCGGTGCGGGGCGTCAAGCCCACGCGCGGCCGCCGACCGAGGAGAAGGTGCGCATACCGCATCGCGTGCAATTGGCACGCCGATTGCATGCAATTGTCGCAACGCTCTCGGCCCTCCGAGCCGCGCCCCGATTTCCCGCAACCCCCGGAGCAACGCCATGACTCGCCGCATTCCCGCCATTGCCCTGCTGCAGGCCCTGCTTGCAGCGGCCGCGTTCGCAGCTACGCTCACCCCGGCGAATGCCGCCGACGATCTCGCACGCATCGAGCACGAAAAGGTTCTGCGCGTGGCGATCCCGACGGACTTCCCGCCCTACGGTTTCGTCGACGCATCGATGAAGCCGCAGGGCCTGGACGTCGCCATGGCCGAGTATGTCGCGCGCCAATTGCACGTGAAGGCCGATCTGATTCCGGCCACCAGCTCGAACCGCATTCCTTATCTGCAATCCGGCAAGGTCGAGCTGGTGATTTCCACGCTGGGCAGGACCGCCGACAGGGCCAAGGTGATTGATTTCAGTCACGCCTATTCCCCCTTCTTCCTGGCTGTCTACGGGCCGCAATCCCTGGTGATTCGCGACGCCGCACAGCTGGCGGGCAAGAGCATCGCGGTGACCCGCGGCTCGGTGGAAGACCTTCAGCTCACCAAGGTCGCGCCCGCCAGCACCCGCATCCAGCGCTTCGGCGACAACGCATCGACCATCTCCGCCTTCGTGTCGGGCCAGGTGCAGTTGGTCGCCACCGGCGTGTCCGTGGCGGCGACCATGATCGAGCACAACCCCTCCTTGCACGCGCAGCTCAAGTTCGTGCTCAAGGATTCACCGAATTTCATCGGACTGGCCAAGGGCCAGCCGGCGCTTCTGGTCCGGGTGAACGCGATCGTGGACCATGCGAAGGCGGACGGCGAACTCGACAAGCTTTCCCGGAAATGGCTGGGGCGTCCCACCGGCGATCTGCCGCAGTGAGGCCGGCAACGGATTCCTGGCGAACATTCCATGGACTTCGACTTCGTCGCCGTGTTGCGCCAGTGGCCGCTGCTGGCCTCCGGCCTGGCCTGGACCGTGGCCTTGACCATGCTCAGTACGCTGCTCGGCATGCTGCTGGGCATCCTGCTGGGCTGGGCGCGTGCCGGTCGCAGCGCGGCGCTGCGCACCATCACCGGTCTGTACGTCGAGGGCATCCGGAACACTCCGTTCATCGTCCAGCTGTACTTCGTGTTCTTCGGATTGCCGGCCCTGGGGCTGCGTCTTTCGCCAGCGCTCGCCTCGGTGCTGGCGATGACCGCGAACCTCGCCGGTTACGCGGCAGAGATCGTGCGCGCGGGCATCCAGTCGATCCCACGCGGTCAGCTCGAGGCGGCGGCCAGCCTGGCGCTGAGCACGCGCCAGGCCTTCGTGCACGTGGTGCTGCCGCCGGCCCTGCGCAGGGTATGGCCCGCGCTGACGGGGCAGGTCATCATCGTCATGCTGGGCTCGGCGGTGTGCAGCCAGATCTCCACCCCCGAGCTGTCCTACGCCACCTACCTGATCGCTTCGCGCAGCTTTCGCAGCTTCGAGTCATACACCATCGCGGCCATCGCCTATCTGCTTCTGGCCATGGCCATGCGGCAAGTGCTGAGCCGGCTGGGCCATTACCTCGCATTCCGGCGTTGAACCATGGTCCACTTCACACTCTGGGACATGGTGCGCGACCTGCTGCTGGCGGCACGCTGGACCGTGGCACTGTCCTTGATCGCATTCGCGGGCGGCGGCCTGGCCGGCGTCGTGCTCTTGCTCGTGCGCCTGCGCGGCGCTTGCGTACCGACCCGTCTGGTGCAGGCCTACGTGCAGCTGTTCCAGGGAACCCCGCTGCTGATGCAATTGTTCATCGTCTACTTCGGGCTCGGCGTTCTGGGGATCCAGGTCTCGCAATGGAGTGCCGCCAGCATCGCGCTGGTCCTGTATTCCAGTGCCTTCCTGGCAGAAATCTGGCGCGGCTGCGTGGAAGGCGTGCCGCGCGGCCAGTGGGAGGCTTCGGCCAGTCTCGGCCTGGGGTTCGGGCAGCAATTGCGCCATGTGGTGCTGCCGCAGGCTCTGCGCGTGGCCATTGCCCCCACCGTGGGATTCCTGGTGCAGGTCGTCAAGGGCACGGCGCTGGCCTCGGTGATCGGCTTCGTGGAGCTCACGCGTGCCGGCTCGATGATCGCCAACGCCAGTTTCCGACCCCTTCGGGTCTATGCCCTGGTCGCGCTGCTGTACTTCCTCATCTGCTATCCGATCTCCCTGGCCAGCCGTGCGCTCGAAAGGAAATTCCATGCTCCCCGCTGAGTCGGCCCCGACCCGCGCGGCCGTGCGCATCCGCGGCCTGCACAAACGCTTCGGCGAAACCCAGGTGCTCAAGGGCATCGACCTCGACATCGCTCCCGGCGAAGTGGTGTCGATCATCGGCCGTAGCGGCTCGGGAAAGAGTACGCTCCTGCGATGCATCAACGGACTGGAGGCCCTGGACTGCGGCGAGCTGACGGTGCAGGGGCAGACCGTGAAGCCGCACGACGCCCAATCGCTGCGCGAGTTGCGGCGCCAGGTAGGAATGATCTTCCAGGGCTTCAATCTGTTCCCCCACCTGAGCGTAGGGCGCAATGTCATGCTGGCACCCGGCCTGGTCAGGAATACGCCCCGCGCACAGGCAGAGCGCGAGGCTCGCGAGCTGCTGTTACGCGTGGGGCTGGAGCACAAATTCGACGCAGCTCCGGAGCAGCTCTCGGGCGGCCAGCAGCAGCGCGTGGCCATCGCCCGTGCGCTGGCCATGCAGCCCGCGGTGCTGCTGTGCGACGAGATCACCTCGGCCCTCGATCCCGAGTTGGTGGGCGAGGTGCTGCGGGTGATCGAGGCCCTGGCCGTGGAGGGCATGACCCTGGCGATGGTGACGCACGAGATGGGATTCGCACGGCGCGTTTCGGATCGCGTCGTATTCATGCACGAAGGGCGCATTCATGAAGCCGGCACGCCGCGGGAGATCTTCGAGTCGCCGCGAACGCCCGAGCTCCAGCAGTTCCTGCGGCACGCGGGCGCATGAATACGCTTTCCGAACGGCGCGTCCCATCCCGGCAAGGCAGCGCGCAGCCGGGTGAGCGCGAGGCGTCGTCGAATCCGACCGGCAGGATCGTGGAGGCCATCACGACCGCGATCGTCGAGCATCGCCTGGCGCCGGGAGCGAAGCTCACCGAACAGACGCTGGCCGGCATTTACGGGGTGTCGCGAACCATCGTGCGCCAGGCGCTGTTCCAGCTTGCACGCGATCACCTCGTCACGCTCGAGCCGGCGCGTGGTGCCTACATCGCGGCCCCGTCGGTGGAGGAGGCGCGCCAGGTATTCGCGGTGCGCCGGCACATGGAGCAATATCTGGTCGAGGCGTTTTGCGAGAGGGCGAGCGCGGCCGACTTCCATGTCCTGCGCGAGCACATCGCTCGGGAGCAGGCGCTGGTGGTGCGCACCGACGTGCCAGGG
>JAKBBP010000010.1:30004-84888 GCA_021808445.1 Pseudomonadota bacterium | reverse complement strand
ACTCGGATGCGGAACTCGGATGCGGAACTCGGATGCGTACGCGCATTCAAGCATAGGGCAGGCGCCTCGTGCCCGACTTCGCCTCGCGTACGGTCGTGGCTTTCGGGGGAAGCCGCGCCCGCGTTGCGCGAGGGGCCACTTAGAATGCAGCGGGCGGTCTGTCAAGTTCCGCGGCGCCTGCGCGCAGCTGCCCGTTTTTTGGGCATCACCGAGCGGACACGCATAAATGCAGGCTTTGCCGCCTTGCGCAGGCGGGTCTATCCCCATCCGATGGGGATAAGTAACGCGCGGTTCCGTCGCCCGGACCGGCCGCCTGTGTTGTCCACAATTCTTCGGGTTTATCCACAAGCGTCGATGGGAACCAGCAAGCGGGATAGTTACAGCGAAGCGTCGATTCGCGTGCTCAAGGGACTGGAGCCGGTGAGGCAACGCCCGGGCATGTACACCTCCACCGTGCATCCCCTGCACATCGTGCAGGAGGTCATCGACAACAGCGCGGACGAGGCACTGGCAGGGCATGCGGGACGCATCGACGTGATCGTGCATGCCGACGGCAGCGTGACCGTGCAGGATGACGGCCGGGGCATTCCGGTGGGCCTGCATCCGGACGAGGGCGTGCCGGTGGTGGAACTGGTGTTCACCCAGCTCCATGCGGGGGGCAAGTTCGACAAGCTCGACGCGGGCGCGGCCTACCGTTTCTCCGGGGGGCTGCACGGGGTCGGAGTCAGCGTCACCAACGCGCTGTCCACGCGCCTGGAAGTGGAAGTGCACCGCGAAGGCCAGGCCAGCTTCCTGGCCTTCGCCGACGGCGCTCCGGTGCAGGCACTGCAGAGTCGCCCGCTGGCTCGCGGCGAAGCGCGCAACGGCACCCGCGTACGTGTGTGGCCGGATGCGCGGTATTTCGAATCTCCGCAGTTGCCCCTGGGGGAATTGCAGCATCTATTGCGCAGCAAGGCCGTGCTGCTGCCCGGGCTCAGTGTGCGCCTGCATGTGGAAAAGAGCGGCGAGACCCGCGAATGGCGCTATGAGCAGGGCCTGCGGGGCTATCTGCGTGAAGCGCTGGGGGACACGCCGGTCCTGCTCGAATTCGAAGGTCAGGGCGCGGCCGAGGCGCAGACCGAGGGTTTCGCGCCCGGCGAGGGCGCGTCTTGGTGCGTGGCCTTCAGCGCGGAGGGCAGCCTGCTGCGAGAGTCCTACGTGAACCTCATTCCCACGCCGGCGGGCGGCACCCACGACGCGGGCTTGCGCGAGGGGCTGTTCCAGGCGGTCAAGGGCTTCATCGAATTGCATGCGCTGTCGCCCAAGGGACTGCGGGTGCTGCCCGAGGACGTGTTCTCCCGTGCCTCCTACGTCTTGTCGGCCAAGGTACTGGATCCCCAGTTCCAGGGCCAGATGAAGGAGCGCCTGAACAGCCGCGACGCGGTGCGCCTGGTCTCGGGTTTCGTGCGTCCGGCGCTGGAACTCTGGCTCAGCCAGCATGTGGAGCAGGGCAAGGCGCTGGCCGAGCTGGTGATCGCGCAGGCGCAGAGCCGCCAGCGCGCCGCGCAGCGCGTCGAGCGCCGCAAGGGCTCGGGCATCGCGGTGCTGCCGGGCAAGCTCACCGATTGCGAGAGTCGCGACATTTCCCGCAACGAGTTGTTCCTGGTGGAGGGAGACTCTGCTGGAGGCTCTGCGAAGATGGGGCGCGACAAGGAGTTCCAGGCCGTGCTGCCGCTTCGCGGCAAGGTGCTCAACTCCTGGGAGGTGGAGCGCGACCGCTTGTTCGCCAACCAGGAGATCCACGATATCGCGGTGGCCATCGGCCTGGATCCGCACGGCCTGCACGACGACATCGATCTGTCGGGGCTGCGCTACGGCAAGATCTGCATTCTCAGCGATGCGGATGTCGACGGCTCGCACATCCAGGTCCTGTTGCTCACCTTGTTCCTGCGCCATTTTCCGCAGCTGGTGCAGCGGGGGCATGTGCATGTCGCGCGCCCCCCGCTGTATCGCGTGGATGCGCCCGCGCGAGGCAGGAAACCGGCGGCCAAGCTGTACGCGCTGGACGATGGCGAGTTGCAGGCGATCTGCGACCGCCTGCGCAAGGACGGGTTGCGAGACGGGGCCTGGAGCGTGTCGCGCTTCAAGGGCCTGGGTGAGATGAGTGCCGAGCAACTGTGGGAAACCACCCTCAATCCCGATACGCGACGCCTGCCGCAGGTGGGTTTCGGCGAGCAGGGTGGCGAGGCCACCGCCGACTTGTTCACGCGCCTGATGGGCAAGGGCGAAGCGCAGGCCCGGCGCGAACTCATGGAGACCTTCGGCGATCGCGTCGAGGTCGATGTCTGACCCCCCCATCACGATGAGCCATCCACCTTCGGAATCAAGCGGCGACCAGGACTCCGGCGCCACCCCCGACCTGTTCGCTGCCGCCGCCGTCGAGGACGGCGAAGCGCTGGCGCTGGCCGATTTCGCGCGCCAAGCCTACCTGGACTATGCCATCTCGGTGGTCAAGGGGCGCGCGCTGCCCGACGTGTGCGACGGCCTCAAGCCGGTGCAGCGGCGCATCCTGTACTCCATGGACCGCATGGGCCTGGCCGCCGGAGCGCGGCCGGTGAAGTCCGCTCGCGTGGTCGGGGACGTGCTGGGCAAGTTCCATCCCCACGGAGACCAGGCCGCCTACGACGCGCTGGTACGTCTGGCCCAGGATTTCGCGCAACGCTATCCCCTGATCGATGGCCAGGGCAACTTCGGCTCGCGCGATGGCGACGGCGCGGCGGCGATGCGCTACACCGAGGCCCGCCTGACCCCCATCGCGCGTCTGCTGCTGGAGGAGGTCGACCAGGGCACGGTGGATTTCCAGCCCAACTACGACGGATCCACGCAGGAGCCGCGCCTGCTGCCGGCGCGACTGCCGATGCTGCTGCTCAATGGCGCCAGCGGCATCGCCGTGGGCATGGCCACCGAGATCCCGGCGCACAACCTGCGCGAGGTGGCGGCCGCCTGCGTGGCCATGCTGAAAAAGCCGGCGATCGGACTGGACGAGGTGCTCGAGCTGATGCCGGGGCCGGATTTCGCCACCGCCGGGCAGGTCATCAGCAGCGCCGCCGACATCCGCGCCGCCTATGCCGGCGGGCGAGGCAGCCTGAAGGTGCGCGCGCGCTGGACCGTGGAGGAACTGGCGAGGGGCCAGTGGCAGCTGGTGGTGCACGAGCTGCCACCCGGTGCGTCCGCGCAGCGCGTGATGCAGGAAATCGAGGAGCTCACCGACCCGAAGCCCAAGGCGGGGAAGAAGGCCCTCAGCGCCGAGCAGCAGCAATTGCGCCAGACCGTGCTGGGCGTGCTCGACGGCGTGCGCGACGAGGCGGGGCGCGACGCCGCGGTGCGCCTGGTGTTCGAGCCGCGCAGCTCGCGCACCCCGGTGGAGGATCTGGTGTCGGTGCTGCTGTCGACCACCAGCCTGGAGACCAGTGTCGCGCTGAACCTGGTGATGATCGGCGCCGATGGCAAGCCTCGCCAGAAGTCGCTGCTGGACATTTTGCAGGAGTGGACCGGATTCCGGCTGCAGACCGTGCGCCGGCGCAGCGCGCATCGCATGCAGCAGGTCCTCGACCGCCTGCACATCCTCGAAGGGCGGCGCGCAGTCCTGCTCCAGATCGACGAGGTGATTCGCATCATCCGCGAGAGCGACGAACCCAAGCCCGCATTGATGCAGCATTTCGCGCTGAGCGAGCGCCAGGCCGAGGATATTCTCGAAATCCGCCTGCGCCAGCTGGCGCGCCTGGAAGCCATCCGCATCGAGCAGGAGATCGCACGCCTGCAGGAGGAGCAGCAGGAACTGCGCAGCCTGCTGGACGACGACAAGGCGCTGCGCCGGCGCGTGATCAAGGAGATCGAAGCCGACGCACGCCAGCATGGCGACGAGCGCCGCACCTTGCTGCAGGAGCAGAGCCGCGCCTCGCTGGAGTTGCGCGTTCCCGACGAGCCGGTGACCGTGGTGGTCTCGCGCATGGGGTGGTTGCGTGCGCTCAAGGGCCATGGCATCGATGCCGCCAGCCTGGCTTTCAAACCCGGCGATGCGCTGGGCGAGGCGTTCGCCTGTCGCAGCACCGACACCTTGTGGGTGCTGGGCAGCGACGGGCGCGCCTACAGCCTGGGCGTGGCCCAGCTGCCCGGCGGGCGTGGCGACGGGCTGCCGGTGACCCGGTTCATCGATCCGCCCGCGGGCACCTCGCCGGCGCACTACTGGTGCGGGCCAGCGGACACGCCGCTGCTGCTGGCCTCCAGCGGAGGCTACGGCTTCGTCGCGCCGGCCGAGAGCCTGGGCAGCCGCCAGCGTGCGGGCAAGACCTTCGTGACCCTGGAGCCCGGCGAAACCCTGCTGGCGCCGCAGGCGCTTCGCCGGACGGACGAGGCCGGCTCGCAGCACCACGCCCGGCATGCCGCGGTGCTGGACAGCGAGGGTCGCCTGCTCCTGTTCGAGGTGGGCGAGCTGCGCGAGTTGCCGCGCGGCGGCCGCGGCGTGCAGCTCATGTCGCTGCAAGCCGGTCAGTCGGTGACCGCCGTGCTGGCGCTGGGGGACGGCGAGGGCGTGGAGCTCGGCGGCAAGGGACGCGCAGGCAAGGAACGCAGCCAGCCGCTATCGGCGCGCGCGCTGCAGGAATTCATCGGACGCCGCGCCCGCAGGGGCAAGGCCATCGCCGGGCTGCACGCACAGACCTTGCGCCGCATGTAGCGAGGACACTGGCCAGCGTCCCGTCCCACGCATCACGGTCCCTTGGTTCGTGTCCTGCTGGCGCTCGCCCGGTCGCGCGCCTGTGGTCAATCGATCTGCGCGATCAGTTCGATTTCGACGGCGGCGCCCATCGGCAGCTGGGCCACGCCGAAGGCGCTGCGCGCGTGCTGGCCGGCCGCGCCGAACACTTCGCCAAGCAGTTCCGAGGCTCCGTTGATCACGAGGTGGTGCTCCGTGTAGTCGGGAGCCGAATTCACCAGGCCCAGCAGCTTGACGACGCGTCGCACGCGGGCCAGGTCCCCGCATGCGGCATGCAGGGTGCCCAGGAGGTCGATGGCCACCGAGCGGGCCGCCTCGCGGCCCTGCGCCGTGTCCAGCTCGCGCCCGAGCTGACCGGCCAGCACCTTGCCGTCACGCTTGCTGATGTGGCCGGAAAGGAACAGCAGATTGCCGCTTTGCACGTAGGGCAGGTAGGCCGCCGCAGGGGTGGCGACGGCGGGCAGGCTGATGCCCAGGCTCTGCAGCTTGTCATAGACGGACATGGCGGTTTTCCTCGTGGAAGGTACAGGTGGCGCACGCATCATGCGTGGAGCGAAAGCCGGGTGGCGCATCGCGCCCCATCGCAAAAGCATAGCCAATCCCGTCGCGCCGCGGCGTCGCGAGCCGCGAAGCCAGGCGAATCAAGGGGCTGCGTGCTACACTTCGAGTCTTGCCGGAGTGGCCACAGTTTGCCGCACCGGCTGTCGAACTCGACTCCTGCCGGCCCCTGCGCCGGCTGTCCGCCGCGATGGCGAACTGGCGTTTCGGCCCGCTCACCGCGGGTGCGGACGCGGCACGGGCTCCAGGCCCGCCGCGCCGGCGAACGAAACGGTCATCGCGGTTTCCCGCGTACCGCATCCACAACCTTCGGCACGCGGGCTCCGAAAGCATCCATGACTTTTGCATCTCTCGGGCTCATCGAGCCCATCCTGCTTGCCATCAGCGAGCAAGGCTACACCACGCCCACTCCGATCCAGGCCCAGGCCATTCCCGCGGTGCTCGCCGGTGGCGACCTGCTGGCCGCGGCGCAGACCGGTACGGGCAAGACCGCGGCGTTCACGCTGCCGCTGCTGCATCGCCTCAGCGATGCGCAGCCGGCACGCAACGCGCGCGGCCAGGTCATTCCCCGCGTGCTGGTGCTGGTGCCCACGCGCGAACTGGCGGCCCAGGTGGCCGAGAACGTGCGCGACTATGGCAAGCATCTGAAGCTGCGCAGCATGGTCATGTACGGCGGCGTGGGCATGCAGCCGCAGATCGACGCGCTGCGCCGCGGCGTGGACATCGTCGTGGCCACCCCCGGGCGCATGCTCGATCACCACGGCCAGCGCACCCTGGACCTGTCGGCCATCGACACCCTGGTGCTGGACGAAGCCGATCGCATGCTCGACATGGGCTTCATCCATGACATCCGCAAGGTGCTCGCGCTCCTGCCGCGCAAGCGCCAGAACCTGTTGTTCTCGGCCACCTTCTCGGACGAGATCAAGGCCCTGGCCAATACCCTGTTGAACCAGCCGAAGGTGATCGAGGTGGCCAGGCGCAACACGGCGGCGACCACCGTGCGCCAGACCGTGCACCCCGTGGGTCGTGACCGCAAGCGCGAGCTGCTGGCGCACCTGATCCGCGAGCGCAACTGGTGGCAGGTGCTGGTGTTCATGCGCACCAAGCACGGTGCCAACCGCCTGGCCGAGCAGTTGCGCGGCGAGGGCATCGGCGCCGACGCCATCCACGGCAACAAGAGCCAGGGTGCGCGCACGCGCGCGCTGGCCGAGTTCAAGAGCGGCAAGCTGCAGGTGCTGGTGGCCACCGACATCGCGGCGCGCGGCATCGATATCGACCAGCTTCCGCTGGTCGTCAATTACGAGCTGCCGAACGTGCCCGAGGACTATGTGCACCGCATCGGCCGTACCGGCCGTGCGGGTGCCGAGGGCGAGGCGATCTCGCTGGTGTGCGTGGACGAGCTTCGCTTCCTGCGTGACATCGAGCATCTGATCGGCCGCGGCATCGACCGCAACCTGGTGGCTGGCTTCGAGCCGGATCCCCAGGAGCGCGCGCAACCCATTCGCGTCGGCCGCACGGTCATCGGCGGCGGGCGCGCGGCCTCGGGCCCGCGTCGCGCCGATGCGCCGCGCGGGCAGGGCGGCCACGGTCGCGGCGACGCGGGCGGCAGCCACCACGGCCACGCGGGCCAGTCCCGCCGCAACGACGCGCAGCCCCGTCGCGATGGCGGGCGCGGATCCTCGCGAGGCGCGGCGCCGGTGCGTCGCAACGGCACCACGGGCTGAAGCCGCCCAGGCTCCACGGCCGGAGCTTGCACGGCGAGCGGATCGGGTTCCGGTCGCCGCGCGCAACGCCTCGCGCCGGCCTCCTCAGTCCATCAGATCCCGCAGCACGCTCCAGGCCCATTGCGGGTCGAGCGCGCGCAGGCAGTTCAGGTGTCCCAGCGGACAATCGCGCTGGAAACACGGACTGCACGGCAGGTGCAGCCACAGCGTGGCGCTGCGGTGCGCCGCCGGCGGGGTGTGGCGCGGATCGGTGGATCCGTACAAGCCCACCGTGGGGCGGCCCAGCGCCGCGGCCACGTGCATCAGTCCCGAATCGTTGCTGACCACGCCTGCGGCGACAGCCAGCAGGTCGACGGCCTGTTCCATGCTCGTGCGCCCGCACAGATCCATCAGCGGGGGCCCGGCGCGCGTGCCGTCCAGCTTGCGGCCGGCTCGCAGCCCATCGAGGATGGCTTGGGCGAATGCGCGCTCTCGGGCACTGCCCACGATGGCCACCGGCCGACCCTCCGCGAGTGCCAGGCCCGCGAGCTCGGCGAAATGCTCGGCGGGCCATTGCTTGGCCGGCCCGTATTCGGCGCCGGGGCACAGGGCCACGAAACCCGCGGGAAGGCCCAGGCCCGCAGCCACCTCCCGCGCCCGCGCGTCATCGACCCGCAGCACGGGCTGGGGCAGCTCGCCCGGCAGCCGCGCGGTCTGTTGCGCGCCGAGCACCGGAGCGCTCAGTTCCTGAGCCAGCGCGGCGTAGTGCGCACGCATGTCCCCACGCTGGCCCCCACGCAGCTGTCCGTGGTGCGGGGCCGGCGGCTCCCGCAGCGCATGGGTGAGCAGCGCTCCCGCGGCCTCGCCGCGCCAGCCCACGCGCAAGGGGATGCGCGCCAGCCACGGCACCAGGCGGGATTTGAGATTGTTGCCCAGCACGTAGGCTCGGGCGAAACCTGCCCCGCGCAGCTCGCGCGCCAGGGCGCGACGCGCGTCCAGGTCCAGTCGGCCATGGGCGAAGGGAGTCTCCAGCACGCGCTCGATGCCGGGCATCGCGCGCAGCACCGGCGCCACCGACGCCAGTGCCAGTGCGGTGACCCGCTCTCCGCGCGCGGCCAGCAGCGCGACCAGAGGCTGCGCCATCACCGCGTCGCCGATCCATTGCGGTGCGACCAGCAGGCTGGGCGCTACTGCGTCGGTCGCGCCGGCCGCGCCCGCGCCCATCAATGCCCGTGCGCGACTTCGCCTTCGGCCAGGCGGTAGCGCGTGCCGCAATAGGGGCATGCGGTCTCGCCGTGGGTGACTTCCAGGAACACGCGGGGATGCGCGCTCCACACCGGCATGGCCGGGTTGGGGCAGAAGGCGGGAAGGTCGGCGGCCTTGAGTTCGACCACCGGCATCTCGGGTTTGGGAATGGCGCTCATGAGGAAAGGTTCTCCACGCGGATGCGGATGGGGATGGGGGCTCAGACTCGGGCCAGCCAGTCGGCGTACTTGGGATTGCGGCCGCCGACGATGTCGAAAAACGCCTTCTGGATGCGCTCGGTCACCGGACCGCGGCTGCCGGCGCCGATGCGCACGCCGTCGAGTTCGCGAATGGGGGTGATTTCGGCGGCGGTGCCGCTGAAGAAGGCCTCGTCGGCGATGTACACCTCGTCGCGCAGGATGCGCTTGCTCACCACCTGGATGCCCAGGTCCTCGCAGATGGAGAACACCGTGCGGCGGGTGATGCCGTTGAGCGCTCCGGAGGATGCGTCGGGCGTGTAGACCACGCCGTCGCGCACCACGAACACGTTCTCGCCGGCACCCTCGCTGACGAAACCCTGCGGATCCAGAAGCAGCGCCTCGTCGTAGCCGTCGGCCGTGACTTCCAGGTTCGCCAGGATGCTGTTGGTGTAGTTGCTCACCGCCTTGGCGTTGCACATGGTGATGTTCACGTGGTGCCGGGTGTAGCTGCTGGTCTTCACGCGGATTCCCTTGGCCAGGCCTTCCTCGCCCAGATACGCGCCCCAGGGCCAGGCCGCCACCATCAGGTGGATGGTGTTGCCGCGCGGGGATACGCCCAGCTTCTTGTCCCCGATCCATACCAGCGGGCGGATGTAGCAGGACGCGAAACCGTTGGCGCGCACCACGTCCAGCTGCGCCTGCATCACCTGCTCGAGGGTGTAGGGAATCTCCATGCGCAGGATCTTGGCGCTGTCGAACAGGCGCTGGGTGTGCTCGCGCAGACGGAAGATGGCGGTGCCCTGGCCGGTTTCGTAGGCGCGCACGCCCTCGAAGGCGCCGCAACCGTAGTGCAGCGTGTGGGTCAGGACATGGATCTTTGCGTCGCGCCATTCGACGAGCTGGCCGTCCATCCAGATTTTTCCGTCGCGGTCGGACATGGACGTGGGCGTCGGCAAGGCCATGAAAGTCTCCAGGATCGGGAATGAAACGCTCATTTTAAGTCTCGGCGAATGGTTCGCGCCGCGGGTTGCGGGCACAATGCAATGGTTTCGATCTCCAGGACTTCCTCGTCATCATGTCCAGCCCGAGTCCCGTCAGCCGCCCCTACCGCTTCTCGATGCGCCAGTTCATGGCCATCGCCAGGCCCTACTGGGTGTCCGAGGACTGGCGCATGGGCTGGCTCCTGCTGGGCAGCGTGCTGGCCATGAACCTGGCGATCATCTGGATCAACGTCCGCCTGAACTTCTGGAACCGCGATTTCTACGACGCGCTGCAGGAGCACAACTACGCCAGTTTCAAGCATCTGCTGCTGCTGTTCACGGTGCTCGCCTTCGGCTTCATCGTGCTGGCGGTGTACTCCCAGTACCTGCAGCAGATGCTCCAGATCCGCTGGCGGCGCTGGGTCACGGAGGTGTTCCTGCACGACTGGCTGGACGGCGGCACCCACTACCGCATCGCGTTGCGCCGGGGCCAGGAGGACAACCCCGACCAGCGGATCGCCGATGACATCAACAGTTTCGTCAGCGGCACCCTGAACCTGTTCTTCGGTGTGATCTCCTCGGTGGTCACCCTGTTCTCCTTCCTGTTCGTGCTGTGGGAGCTTTCGGGCGCCTTCACGCTGTGGGGCGTGCGCATTCCTGGCTACATGGTGTGGGCGGCCCTGCTGTACGCGGGGGTCGGCAGCTGGCTTGCGCACAAGGTGGGCAAGCCGCTGATCCGCCTGAGTTTCGACCAGCAGCGCTACGAGGCGGACTTCCGTTTCGGGCTGGCGCGCACGCGCGAGCACAACGAGGGCATCGCGCTGTACCGTGGCGAGGCGCGCGAGCTCGATGGGCATCGCGCGCGATTCGCCAACGTGTGGGACAACTGGTGGGGCATCATGAAGCGCCAGAAGCTGTTCACCTGGTACAGCTCCTTCTACGGCCAGCTCGCGATCATCTTCCCCATCCTGGTCGCGGCTCCGCGCTATTTCGCGGGGCAGATCAAGCTGGGCGGCCTGACCCAGACGGCCAGCGCCTTCGGGCAGGTGCAGGGATCGCTTTCCTTCTTCATCTCCTCGTACACGAGCATCGTCAGCTGGCTGGCCACGCTGCAGCGTCTGGCCACCTTCGTCGAATCCATCGACCTGGCCAAGTCCCAGGGAGGGCAGCCCCGGCCGGTCCGGGCGGCCACTCACGAGCCGGGCGGCGTGGACCTGGGTGAACTCCGCATCGACTCGCCCGACGGACGCGCGCTGCTGCAGGCCGCCGGCGAGCGCATCGAGCCAGGGCAGCACACCCTGATCATCGGTGCCTCCGGCCTGGGCAAGAGCACGCTGATGCGCTGGCTGGCGGGCATCTGGCCCTACGCCGAAGGCCGGCATGGCCGCCTGCCGGCCGGGCGCTCGCTGTTCCTGCCCCAGAAGCCCTACCTGCCCATCGGCACCCTGCGCGAGGCCCTGACCTATCCCATGTCCGCCGACGCCTTCGAGGAAGCCAGGCTGCGGGAGGTGCTGCTGCTGGTGCGCCTGCCCCAGCTGGTGGGCGCGCTGGACCTGGAGGACGGCTGGATGCAGCGCCTGTCGCCGGGGGAGCAGCAGCGCCTGGCCGTCGCGCGCGCCTTGCTGGCGGCTCCGGACTGGCTGTTCCTGGACGAGGCGACCAGCGCGCTGGACGCGCAGCTGGAGTCCGAGATGTACCGTCTGCTGTTGCGCGAGCTGCCGCGCACCACGCTGGTCAGCGTCGCGCACCGGGTAGGCGTGGCGGCCTTCCATCGCCAGGTCTTCGAGCTGCGCGCAGGCGAGCAGGGCGAGCCTTCGCGCATGGTGGTGCGCCGCCCCGAGGAACTCGAGCACGAACCCGCCTGAAGCCTGCGCGCCGGGGCTCAGGCAGGGTCCTGCAGCGTGCGCAGCAGCTCCAGCGCCTGGTCGATGCGCTGCACGGGGTGCAGGCTCATGCCGTCGAGCTGTTCGGGGTTGTGGCGCGGCGCGTTGGCTGCCGGGATGATGGCGGCTGAAAAGCCCAGCTTGGCCGCCTCGCGCAGGCGTTCCTGGCCGCGCGGGGCAGGCCGGATCTCCCCGGCCAGCCCGACTTCTCCGAAAGCCACCAGACCGCGGGGCAGTGCCCGGTTGCGCAGCGAGGACTGGATGGCCAGCAGCACCGCCAGGTCGGCGGCGGGCTCGGCGATGCGCACGCCGCCCACGGCGTTGACGAACACGTCCTGGTCGGCGCAGGACACTCCGGCGTGGCGGTGCAGCACCGCCAGCAGCATGGCCAGCCTGGCGGGGTCCAGGCCCACGCTGAGCCGGCGCGGGCTGGGGGAGGCGGCGTTGTCGGCCAGGGCCTGGATTTCCACCAGCAGCGGGCGGCTGCCTTCCAGCGTGGCCAGCACGCAGGAGCCTGGCACCGGAGCGCCGTGGTGGGACAGGAAGATCGCCGAAGGATTGGCCACGCCCTTGAGCCCGCGCTCGGTCATCGCGAACACGCCGAGCTCGCCGACGCCGCCGTAGCGGTTCTTGATGGCGCGGATCAGGCGGTAATTGCTGTGCGCGTCGCCCTCGAAATACAGGACCGTGTCCACCATGTGCTCCAGCACGCGCGGGCCTGCCAGCGCGCCTTCCTTGGTGACGTGGCCGACCAGCACGATGCAGGTTCCCGCCGTCTTGGCGTGGCGCGTGAGCTGGGCCGCGCATTCGCGCACCTGGGCCACCGAGCCCGGCGCCGAGGAGAGCTGTTCGGTGTAGACGGTCTGGATGGAGTCCACCACGCACACCGCGGGCTGTTCGGCGGCCAGCGCCTCGCCGATGCGCTCGAGCTGGATCTCGGCCATCAGGCGCACCTGCGCGGCCTGCAGTCCCAGGCGCTGCGCGCGCAGCCCCACCTGCGCGGCCGATTCCTCGCCGCTGACGTACAGCACGCGCGTGTGCGCGGCCAGCGAGGCGAGGACCTGAAGCAGCAGCGTGGACTTTCCGATGCCGGGGTCTCCTCCGAGCAGCACCACGCTGCCGGCCACCAGACCTCCGCCGAGCACGCGATCGAGTTCGCCGATCCCGCTGGGCATATGCTGCTGCTCGGCGGCCGGTACGCGGGCCAGGTCCTGCACCGCCGAGCCCGGCGCCAGCGGGGCGGGCGCGGCGCGGGCCGCGCCGAGCGAACTCCCGCGCGCGGGCGCGCCGGTGCGTGTCTCCACCAGGCTGTTCCAGGCGCCGCAGTGGGGGCAGCGGCCGAGCCATTGCGCGGACTGTCCGCCGCAGTCGCTGCAGACGAAGGTGGTGCCCGAGCGGGCCATCAGACGACCTGCACCGGCACCCGGCGCGCCAGCGCGCACATCAGCTCGTAGCCCAGCGTCCCGCTGGGTTCGGCGACCTCGTCGATGCCCAGTTCGGAGTCCAGGTGGCGCCCCCAGCACAGCACGGGGCTGCCGATGTCGGCGGCACGCCCGGCGGCGCGCACCGGATCGAGGTCCACCATCACCATGTCCATGGACACGCGACCGACCAGGCGCGTGCGCACGCCGTCGACCACGATGGGCGTGCCGGTGGGGGCATGTCGGGGGTAGCCGTCGGCGTAGCCCACCGCAGCCACGCCGACCCGCATGGGGCGCTCGGCGCGGAAGGTGGCGCCGTAGCCCACCGAGGCGCCGGCCTCGACGTTCTGCACCCCGATGATGCGGGTGAGCAGGTTCATGGTCGGGCGCAGATCCCAGCGCTGCGCGTCGGCATGCGCGCCGGTGGGCGAGCCGCCGTACAGCGCGATGCCCGGGCGCACCCAGTCGCCCAGCACGGCGGCGGGATCCTCGTGCCGCCCCTGCGCCTGCGCGCCGTAGCGCAGCAGCGCCGCGGAGTTGCACAGGCTGCGTTCTCCCGGCAGGCCCTCGACCGCGGATTCGAAACGCTCCAGCGCCTCGGCGATGCCCGGCTCGCCGTCGGCGGTGGCGAAATGGGTCATGTGCGACACCGCGCCCACGGCCGGCAGTTCCTGCAGGCGCTGCCAGGCCACGCGGTATTGCTCCGGCGTGAAACCCAGGCGGTTCATGCCGCTGTTGAGCTTGAGGAACACGCGGTGCGCGCGCGGCTTGCGGCGCGAGGCCAGCCAGTGGATCTGCGCCGGGTCGTGCACCACATGCCACAGATTGAGTCGTTCGCAGGTGGCCAGGTCTTCCAGGCCGAAGCAGCCCTCGAGCAGCAGGATGGGGCCGCCCCAACCCAGTCCGCGCAGGGTTTCCGCCTCCGCCAGGTCCAGCAGCGCGAAGCCGTCGGCTGCGCGCAAGGCCGGGAACACCCGTTCCACGCCGTGGCCGTAGGCATTGGCCTTGACCACCGCCCAGACGCGAGCGTCCGCGGCGGCTGAGCGCGCACGCGCCAGGTTGTGGCGCAGGGAATCGAGGGAAATGGTGGCCTGGATGGGACGCGGCATGGCGGACCTGAGTGTAGTGCCTGCGGCACCCCGGGCCGAGGTGCCCGCGCGGCCGTGCCAGGGTGCGTGCCTGTGCTATAAACGGCCGGCTCGACGCAGGCGCACCGCGCGCGGAAGGTTTGGCAGGACGGAATGCGCAGGACCGAATGAAAAAAGGCTTCTACTGGATCATGGCCGCGCAGTTCTTCTCGTCGCTGGCCGACAATGCCCTGCTGATCGCCGCGATCGCGCTGCTGGTCCAGTTGAAGGCTCCGGGTTGGATGACCCCGCTCCTGAAGTTCTTCTTCACGGTGTCCTACGTGTTGCTCGGTCCCTTCGTCGGCGGTTTCGCCGATTCGCTGCAGAAGGGGCAGGTGATGCTGATCACCAACCTGGTCAAGCTGGCAGGCCTGCTGATCATGCTGTTCGGCGCGCATCCCCTGCTGGCCTACGCGGTGGTGGGCCTGGGAGCCGCGGCTTATTCGCCGGCCAAGTACGGCATCCTCACCGAATTGCTTCCGCCCCAGCAACTCGTTGCGGCCAATGGCTGGATCGAGGGGACCACGGTGAGCTCGATCATCCTGGGCACGGTGCTCGGCGGCTTCCTGGTCAGCCCTGAAGCGGCTTCCTGGCTGCTCGGGCTGGCACCGCTGCAGGCTTTGCACGTGCACGGCCCGGCGGGCGCGGCGCTGGCGGTGATCTCCCTGGTGTACGTGGTGGCCGCCCTGTGCAACCTGCGCATTCCCGACACCGGAGCGCGCTACCCGCACCAGACCGCCAACCCGGCCCGCCAGCTGGTCGAGTTCGTGCACTGCATGCGCGTGCTGTGGGGCGACAAGCTGGGACAGATCTCCCTGTCGGTGACCACGCTGTTCTGGGGAGCCGGCGCGACCCTGCAGTTCATCGTCATCAAGTGGGCCGAGGCCGCGCTGGGCCTGAACCTGAGCAACGCTGCCGTACTGCAGGCCACCGTGGCCTTCGGTGTGGCGCTGGGCGCGGTGCTGGCCGCCACGCGCGTGCCCTTGAGAAACAGCCTGCGCGTGCTTCCCGTCGGCCTGGGCATGGGCGTGGTGTGCATGGTCGTGGCGCTGTACACCCGCGCCGTGGTGCCGGACCTGCAGTTCGCGGTGGGTCGCATGCAGGTTCCGCTGTACCTGTTGCTGGCCGGCGGGTTCATGGTCATGATCGGTGCGATGGCCGGCTACTTCGTGGTGCCGATGAATGCGCTGCTGCAGCACCGCGGCTATGTGCTGCTGTCGGCCGGGCATTCCATCGCGGTGCAGAATTTCAACGAGAACCTCAGCGTGCTGGCCATGCTGGGCATGTATTCGCTGCTCATCGGCATCAACCTTCCGGTGCGTGCCACGATGTTGCTGTTCGGAGTGTTCATCGTGCTCACCATGTGGCTGGTCATGCGCTGGAATGCGCGCAACATGCGCCAGCGCGACTGGACCCAGCTGATCGGCGAGGCGCGCCATCCCGCGCCCTGATCGGCCGATGCCTGCTGCCGGGAGTCTCCATTCATGATGCCCCTGCGTCTCGGGCCCTTGCTGCTGCCGACCGCTCCGCTGTTGCTGCTGCTCGGATTCTGGATCGCCGAAGGCGTGGCCAGGCGCCTGGCCGGCGACGCCCGGGCGCGCCCCGGGCCGGCGCTGCTGGCGGCCGCGCTCGCCGGATTGCTGGTGGCGCGCGCGGCCTTCGTGCTGCGCTGGCGTTCCCAATACCCCACGCTGGGCGCGGTGCTGGACCTGCGCGACCTGGGCTTCGACCCCTGGGCGGGCTGGCCGGCCGCCGCGCTGGTGCTGCTGGGCTGGGGCTTGTGGCGGGCGCCGCTGCGCCGTGCGCTGGCCGGTGGCCTGGCCGCCGCGGCCCTGGTGGTGCTGGGAGGCCAGGCGCTGCTGGCCGCCCTGCAGCCGGCACCACGCCTGCTGCCGCAGCTCAGCCTGCGGGACCTGCAGGGGCGTGTGCTGAGCCTTCAGAGCCTGCGCGGCCAGCCGCTGGTGATCAACCTCTGGGCGACCTGGTGCCCACCCTGCCGGCGCGAACTGCCGATGTTGCTGTCCCAGGCCGCGGCGCAGCCGGGCGCGCGCATCGTGCTGGCGGACCAGGGAGACCCCGAGGCGGCGGTGGAGGCCCTGCTGCGCTCGCTGGGGCATGCCGGCGCGCCCGAGGTGCTGCTCGATCCGGGGCGCTCGCTGGCCGCCCATTACGAGGTGCCCGGCTACCCCACCACCCTGTTCATCCGGGCTGATGGAAGCCTGCAGCGCATGTACGTGGGCGAGATGTCCGCGGCCACGCTGCGCCAGGGCATCCAGGGCTTGCGCGAGGCGGCGCGATGACCCGGCGGGCCGCTTCGGTCGCTTCGCTGGCTTCGGCGGCATCGGCCTCCGGTGCCCGCGTGGCCTGGCTTTCCGTGGGCGGCCTGGGGCTGAGCGCGCTGGTCTGGGGCCTGTCGTGGTGGCCGGTGCGCCATGCGCAGGCGCTGGGCGTGCAGCCCTTGTGGACCACCGCGCTGATCTATGTGCCGGGTGCCGCGCTGGTGCTGCTGCTGCGGCCGGCGGCGCTGGGCCAGTGGCTGCGCAGCCGCGACCTGCTGCTCGTGGCCCTGGCGGCCGGCGGGGCCAATGCCTGTTTCAACCTCGGCGTGGCCAGCGGTGACGTGGTGCGCGTGGTGCTGCTGTTCTACCTGATGCCGGTGTGGGCCACGCTGCTGGCTCGCTGGCTGCTTGCCGAGCGAATCGGGGCATCTGGCTGGATGCGCCTGCTGCTGGCCCTGGGCGGAGCGCTGATCGTGCTGTGGCCCGCGGGAGGCGGCCTGCCGCTGCCTCGCAGCGCGGCCGACTGGCTGGGCCTGGCCGGCGGGGCCTTCTTCGCCCTGGACAACGTGATGCTTCGGCGCGGTGCGCAGGCCCCGGCATCGGCACGCATGCTGGCCATGTTCGCCGGAGGCCTGATCTGCGGGGCGCTGCTGGCGCTGCTGCTGCAGGCGCTGGGCCTTGCTTCGCCGCTGCCGCCCCCGCACGCCGACTGGGCGGTTCCGGTGCTGCTGCTGGGCCTGGCGATGGTGGCCGGCAGTTACGGGCTGCAGTACGGTGCCGCGCACCTTCCGGCCGCCCTGACGGCCGTGGTCATGATGCTGGAGATCGTGTTCGCCAGCCTCAGTTCCGCCTGGCTCGGCGCCGGACACCTCGGCCCGCGTACGTGGATCGGGGGAGGCCTGATTGCCGCCGGGGCCTTGCTGGGTGCGCTGGCCGAGGCCGCGGGAGCGCCCCGCGGCACCGCGCATGACGAGGAGCCCGACGCGAGGCACAATGACAGGCTGCCGGGTCGCACACCAGCGGCCCCTGGGAGCCCACGATGAGCACCTCGATTCCGGGCTCCGGAGATGCCGCCGCGGCGGATCCGGAGCATGCCGCCAGCGTCTTCGCGTTCCGTGCCCGCGACATCGAGGGGCGCGAGCGTTCGCTGGCCGAGTGGCGCGGACAGGTCCTGCTGCTGGTCAATACCGCCAGCGCCTGCGGCTTCACCCCGCAATACGCGGGGCTGCAGGCCCTGTACCACGCCTATCGTCCGCGGGGCTTCGCGGTGCTCGGTTTTCCCTGCAATCAGTTCGGCGCGCAGGAGCCGGGAAGCCCCGCGCAGATCGCCGCCTTCTGCGAGACCAACTACGGCGTGGAGTTCCCGCTGTTCGACAAGATCGAGGTCAACGGAGCGCATGCCCATGCGCTGTGGCGCTGGCTCAAGGAGCAGGCCAGCGGGGTGCTCGGCACCGAGGCCATCAAGTGGAATTTCACCAAGTTCCTGGTCGGGCGCGACGGCCAGGTGATCCGGCGCTACGCGCCCCAGGCCCAGCCCGACGCGCTGCGCGCGGACATCGAGATGGCCCTGGCTGCGCCCGCCCCCTGAGGCTCCACGGCGCCCGCGTGCACGGGGCCGATCAGGCGTCGGTGCCCGGATTCCTGGAGCGCAGCGCCACCAGCGGCTCGACGCTGGGCGCGTTCAGCCTGGCGCGCTGCGCCGGCTCGGCGCGCAGCGGTTCGACCTCGCGCAGGCCTTGCAGGCTGCGCACGGCGAGCTCCTGGTAGGTGCGCGTGCCCTCGGCCTTCCAGGCGATTTCGGCTTCGCTGAGGGCTCGCCTGATTTTCGCGGGCATGCCCGCCACCAGGCTGCGTGGGGGGATCACCATGGCCGCCGGCACGAAGGCGCAGGCTGCGACGATGGAGAACTCGCCGACCTCGGCGTCGTCCATGACCACGGCGTTCATGCCCACCAGTGCGCCCCGGTGCACGATGCAACTGTGCAGCACCGCGCCATGGCCGATGTGGCCGTCCGCGTGCACCACGGTGTCATGCCCGGGGAAGCCGTGCATCACGCAGGAGTCCTGCACATTGCTGCCTTCGTGCAGCACGATGCGTCCGAAGTCACCGCGCAGGCTGGCACAGGGCCCGACGTAGCAGCGGGGGCCCACGACCACGTCGCCGATGAGCACGGCGCTGGGGTGCACGTAGGCGCTGGGGTCCACCACAGGGACGACGCCGTCGATCGAATAGCAGGGCATGGGCAGGCCTCGATTCAGGGTTTTCCGGGATGCCTGCGCAAAGGCAGGGCACTTGCCGCGGGCAAAGCTTCGAGCCTAATATTGACCGACCGGTTGGTCAATATTGCGGCCAACATCGCAGGTCCAGCCCACGCTTTCACGAGGGCTGCCTGGCTCCCGCGCCGGATCCGGATCCGGATTCCCGGGCGGACCCGGCCTGCGCCGCGTCCGCCCCTTCAACGATGGTGCCCGATGACTGTTTCCGAGCTTCCCGTGCTGCTTTGCGAGCGTGAAGGCGGCGTGCTGACGCTGCGCCTGAACCGCCCGCAGGCGATGAACGCGCTGGACGGCGCCTTGTGCGAGGCCTTGCTGCGTGAACTCGACGCCGCCGCCACGGATGAGCGGGTGCGTTGCGTGGTGCTGGCTGGAGCCGGGCGGGCCTTTTGCGCCGGACAGGACCTGCGCGATCCCGCGGTGGCGCCGGGCGGCGCGCCCAAGGACCTGGGAGACGTGGTGCTGTCGCGCTACCGTCCGCTGGTGCTTCGCCTGCGCTCCATGCCGGTGCCGACGATGGCGGCCGTGGGTGGCGTGGCCGCGGGAGCCGGTGCGGCGCTGGCCCTGATGTGCGACGTGGTGCTGGCACGCCGCAGCGCGTCCTTCGTGCAGGCCTTCGCCGGCATCGCGCTGATTCCCGACAGCGGCAGCACCTGGCTGCTTGGGCGCCTGGTGGGCCGCGCGCGCGCGCTGGGACTGGCCCTGCTGGGCGACAAGCTGCCGGCCGCGCAGGCCGAGGCCTGGGGCCTGATCTGGAAATGCGTGGACGACGAAGGCTTCGAGTCCGAAGTCGCGTCGCTGGCCGCCCGCCTGGCCGCGCAGCCCTCGCGCGCGCTGGTCCGCACCCGGGCGCTGATCGATGCCGGCGCGGCCTGCGAGCTCGAGCAGGCGCTGGAGGCCGAGGCCAAGGCGCAGCGCGACCTGGGTTTCGCGGCCGACTACGCCGAGGGCGTGGCGGCCTTCGCACAAAAGCGCAGCCCTCGATTCACCGATCGTTGAGTGCGCGCGCCCGCGCCGGGGTCTTCCGACCCGGATGCCCCGCGCGAACGACCGCAGACCGCATTCCCACAGCCGCCCCCAGGAGCCTCGAATTGTCCGCATCCGAACATCCCGATGACGCCGACGCGCTGCGCGTGGCGCTGCGCGTGCGCGAGACCATGCTGGTCGACGACCATGCGTCGCGCGCGCTGGGCATCGACATCGCCGAGGTTGCGGCGGGTCGGGCGCTGGCGCGCATGCGCGTGCGCCGCGACATGCTCAATGGCTTCGGCATCTGCCATGGCGGCCTGATCTCCACGCTGGCCGACACGGCCTTCGCCTACGCCTGCAACTCGGCCAACCACGTCACGGTGGCTGCCGGGATCAGTGTGGATTTCGTGGCCCCGGCGCACGAGGGCGATGAGCTCAGCGCCCTGTGCGAGCAGCGCACCCAGCAGGCGCGCACCGGGGTCTACGACGTGGTGGTGCGCAACCAGCACGGCCACACGGTGGCGCTCATGCGCGGGCGCTCGCATCGCCTGAAGGGGCGCCAGGTGTTCGCCAGCGAGCAACCGGCAAGGCCGTCCTGACCCACCAAGAACGAGGAGACCCCCATGACCCAGGCCCGAGGCGCCGGTGGCGCCGCGCTCGAAGCCATCGAGACCGCCAGTCGCGACGAGATCTCGGCGCTGCAGTTGCAGCGTCTGCGCTGGACTCTGCAGCACGCCTACGACAACGTGGCGCATTACCGGCGGGCGTTCGATGCCAGGGGAGTGCACCCGCAGGATCTGAAAAGCCTGGAAGATCTTGCCCGCTTCCCCTTCACCGGCAAGGCCGACCTGCGCGAAAACTACCCCTTCGGCATGTTCGCGGTGCCCCGCGAGCAGGTGGTGCGGGTGCATGCGTCCTCGGGCACCACGGGCAAGCCCACGGTGGTGGGCTACACCCGCGCGGACATCGACACCTGGGCCGGACTCGTGGCCCGTTCCATCCGCGCCGCCGGTGGCAAGGCGGGGGACATGGTGCACATCGCCTACGGCTACGGCCTGTTCACGGGGGGGCTGGGAGCGCACTATGGCGCCGAGCGCCTGGGTTGCACCGTCGTACCCATGTCGGGGGGGCAGACCGAGAAGCAGGTGCAGCTGATCCGCGATTTCCGCCCCGACATCATCATGGTCACGCCCAGCTACATGCAGGTGATCATCGAGGAGTTCGCCCGCCAGGGGCTGGACGCGCGCGAGAGCTCGCTGCGCGTGGGCATCTTCGGCGCCGAGCCGTGGACCGAGGCCATGCGGTCGGAGATCGAGCACAAGGCCGGCATCCGCGCCGTGGACATCTACGGGCTCAGCGAGGTCATGGGCCCCGGAGTGGCCAGCGAATGCGTGGAGACCCAGGATGGCCCGGTGATCTGGGAGGATCACTTCTACCCGGAGATCATCGACCCCGTCACCGGCGAGGTGCTGCCAGAGGGCAGCGACGGCGAGCTGGTGTTCACCTCGCTGAGCAAGCAGGCCATGCCCATCGTGCGCTACCGCACGCGCGACCTCACGCGCCTGCTGCCGCCCACGGCGCGCGCCTTCCGGCGCATGGGCAAGATCGTCGGACGCAGCGACGACATGCTGATCGTGCGGGGGGTGAACATGTTCCCCACGCAGGTGGAGGAAATCGTCCTGCAGCACGAGATGCTGTCCGGGCAGTACCAGATCCATCTCAGCCGCGACGGCCACCTGGACAAGGTGGAAGTGCATTGCGAGGTGCAGCCCGAGCACGCGCAGATCAGCGAGGCGCAGCGCGAGCAGATCGCCCATTGGGTGGCGCACCGCATCAAGACCCTGGTGGGCATCAGCACCCGCGTGGTCGTGTTGCCTCCGGATTCCATCGAGCGCACCCTCACCGGCAAGGCGCGGCGGGTGTTCGACCATCGCCCGCGCAGTGCCTGAAGGCCCCAGCCGAGACACCCGATGGCCCGAGGACGAGCTCCCCAGTACGACGAGCAGCGCGCGCTGATCCTGAGCCAGGCGGCGCGCCTGTTCGCGCAGCAGGGCTTCATGGCGACCTCGATGAACCAGGTCGCCGAGGCCTGCGGCCTGTCCAAGGCCGCGCTTTACCACTATTTCCGCGACAAGTACGCGCTGGCCGCGCACATCGCCGAGACCCACGTGCGCCAGCTGCTCGAGGTGGTGATGCGCGCGCAGGCCGAATGCGTCGAAGCCCCGGAGTTGCTTGCGCTGCTCATCCAGCGCTTCGTGCGCGAGTACGCCAGCGCGCAGGACGCGCACCGCGTGCTCACCGAGGACGTGCGCTTCCTGGCGCAGGAGGACCGCCAGCGCATCCTCGACGTGGAACGCGAGGTCGTGACCCGTTTCGCGCAGGCCATGCGTGCGCTGCGCCCCGAGCTGGGCGGGCGCGACCTGGACAAGCCGCTGGCCATGCTGCTGTTCGGCATGATCAACTGGCTGTTCACCTGGTTCAAGCCGGGACGCGGACTCGACTACGAGCAGCTCGCGCCCATGGTGGCCGACCTGTTCCTGCACGGCATGCTCGACATGGGCCTGCCGGCGGCCCCGACATCCCAGGCGCCGGCGAGCCGGCGCGAATCCCGATCCAACGACACGACGAGGACTCCGACATGAGCACCACCCCCCAGGCCTGGATCATCGACGCCTGCCGCACGCCCTTCGGACGCTACGGCGGCGCGCTCTCGGCGGTGCGCGCGGACGATCTCGGAGCCGCGCCCATCCGCGCGCTGATGCAGCGTCATGCGAAGCTCGACTGGGAGGCGCTGGACGAGGTGATCTACGGCTGCGCCAACCAGGCGGGCGAGGACAACCGCAACGTGGCGCGCATGGTGGCGCTGCTGGCCGGGCTGCCCGTGCAGGTGGCCGGCCACACCGTGAACCGGCTGTGCGCCTCCGGGCTGGAGGCCGTGTCGCAGGCGGCGCGGGCCATCCGCTGCGGCGAGGCGGACCTGGTGCTGGCCGGAGGCGTGGAAAGCATGTCGCGCGCACCCTTCGTGATGGGCAAGGCCGAGAGCGCCTTCTCGCGCAGCGCGCGCATCGAGGATACGACCATCGGATGGCGTTTCGTGAATCCGCAGATGAAGGCGCGCTACGGCATCGACTCCATGCCCGAGACGGCGGAGAACGTGGCCGTCGACCATGGCATCTCGCGCCCCGACCAGGACGCCTTCGCGCTGCGCTCGCAGCAGCGCTGCAAGGCCGCGCAGGACGCGGGCTTCTTCGCCGGCGAGATCATCCCGGTGAGCGTGCCGCGTGGGCGCGGCGAGAGCGTGGAGGTCACGCAGGACGAGCATCCTCGCGCCGACACCACGGCCGAGCAGCTGGCCCGGCTCAAGCCGGTGGTGCGCGAGGGGGGCACGGTGACCGCGGGCAACGCCTCGGGGGTCAACGATGGGGCCTGCGCGCTGCTGCTGGCCTCCGACGCGGCGGTGCGCCGCTGGGGACTGGTGCCGCGTGCGCGCGTGGTCGGCGCGGCAGCGGCGGGGGTGGCGCCGCGGGTCATGGGCATCGGCCCGGTGCCGGCGGTGCGCAAGTTGCTGCAGCGATGCGCCTGGGACCTGGACGGCGTGGACGCCATCGAGCTCAACGAGGCCTTTGCCGCGCAGTCCCTGGCCGTGTTGCGCGAGCTGGGCCTGGCCGACGATGAGGCGCGGGTGAATCCGAACGGCGGCGCGATCGCCCTCGGACACCCGCTGGGTGCCTCCGGAGCCCGCCTGGTGCTGACTGCGCTGCGCCAGCTCGAACGCATCGGCGGACGTCGCGCGCTGGCCACCATGTGCGTGGGCGTGGGCCAGGGCGCCGCGCTGGCTCTCGAGCGCGCCTGAACATCCCGCTGAAGATCCCGATTCCATGCCGTGGCGCGACGAGGCGCCGAGACAAGATCCCCATTGCCTGAGGTGAACCCAGCATGAACGCTCCCATCCTGCAAAGCTACCTGGCCGGCCAGTGGTTCGGCACCGAGGCCGCACAAGCCCTGGTCGACGCAGCCAGCGGCGCCGTGATCGCCCATACCCACGCCGGCCAGGGTGACTTCGAGGCCGCGCTGCACCATGCGCGCCACAGCGGCGTGCGGCGGCTGCTCGACCTGGACTTCCAGCAACGGGCCTCGCTGCTCAAGGCCCTGGCGCGTCATCTGTCCGAGCACAAGGAGACCTTGTACGAGTGGTCGCTGTACACGGGCGCCACCCGTAACGACGGCTGGATCGACATCGAGGGCGGCATCGGCACCCTGTTCGCCTATGCCAGCATGGGCACCCAGGAGTTGCCCGCGGGCAACGTGGTGCACGAGGGGCCGGTGGTGCCGCTGGGCAAGCAGGGGCATTTCGCGGGCAGTCACATCCTGGTGCCGCGCGAGGGGGTGGCGGTGCACATCGACGCCTTCAACTTCCCCGTGTGGGGCCTGCTGGAGAAGTTCGCCCCCAGCTTCCTGGCCGGCATGCCCTGCATCGCCAAGCCGGCCACGGCCACCAGCTACCTGACCTGGACCCTGGTGCGCCTGATGCTGGACTCGGGTCTGCTGCCCGAAGGCTGCCTGCAATTGGTGATCGGCTCCACCGGCGACCTGCTGGATCGACTGCAGGGCCAGGACGCGGTGACCTTCACCGGCTCGGCGGCCACCGCGGCCAGGCTGCGCGCCAACCCGCGCCTGCTGGAGCGGGGCGTGCCCTTCAACGCCGAGGCCGATTCCCTCAACAGCGCCATCCTGGCACCCGACGTGGAGCCGGGTGACCCCGAGTTCGAGTTGTTCGCGCGCGAGGTCGTGCGCGAAATGCGGGTCAAGGCCGGCCAGAAGTGCACGGCCATCCGCCGCATCCTGGTGCCTCGGCGCCACCTGGACGCGCTGGCGGCGAACCTGGGCGCCAAGCTTGGCACGCTGCGCATCGGCGATCCCCGCCTGCCCGAGGTGCAGATGGGGCCGCTGGCCAGCAAGGAGCAGCAGCGTGACGTCGGCGAGGCGCTGGCCAGGCTGCGCGCCTGCTGCGACACCGTGTTCGATGGAAGCGCCCAAGCCTCCTGGGCTGGCGTGGGGGCCGAGCAGGGAGCGTTTTTCGCGCCCACGCTGCTGGCCTGCGCGCACCCGCGCGAGGTGGCCGCGGTGCACGATGTGGAAGTGTTCGGGCCCGTCAGCACCCTGATGCCCTACGACGAACTGGACGAGGCGCTGGAGCTGGCCGCGCGCGGCCAGGGCAGCCTGGTGGCCAGCGTGGCCACGCGGGATCCGCAGGTCGCGGCGCGCGCCGTGCGCCGTGCCGCCGTGCACCACGGGCGCATCCTGGTGCTCGACGAGGAGGCGGCCAAGGAGTCGACCGGCCACGGCTCGCCGCTGCCCTCGCTCAAACATGGCGGGCCGGGCCGCGCCGGCGGCGGCGAGGAACTCGGCGGCATGCGCGCGGTGGCCCATTACCTGCAGCGCGCCGCCGTGCAGGGCTCGCCCACCATGCTGTCCGCGGTGGTGGGCGAGTACGTGCGCGGAGCCCGGCGCATCGAGACCGACGTGCACCCCTTCCGTCGGCACTTCGAGGAGCTGCGCGTGGGAGAGTCGCTGCTCACCCACCGGCGCACGGTCACCGAGGCCGATCTCGTGAACTTCGGCTGCCTGTCGGGCGACTTTTTCTACATGCACTTCGATGACATCGCGGCCCGCCAGTCGCCGTTCGGGCAGCGCATCGCCCACGGCTATTTCGTGCTGTCGGCAGCGGCCGGATTGTTCGTGTCCCCGGCACCCGGCCCGGTCCTGGCGAACTACGGGCTGGACACGCTGCGTTTCGTGAAGCCGGTGCGCATCGGCGACACCATCCAGGCGCGCCTGACCTGCAAGCGCAAGATCGATCGGCGCAAGACCGATGCGCAGGGCAGGGGCCAGGGGGTCGTGGCCTGGGACGTGGAGGTGCGCAACCAGGACGACGAACTGGTGGCCAGCTATGACATCCTCACCTTGGTAGCCAAGCGGGCCGAAGGGGCTTCCTGACCGGGCTCCGGCATGTAGGCAACAATGCGCGCGACAATGCGCATTTGCACCGGGGCAGCAACCATGGGAAATCGACTCAGCGCCATCACCACCCGCACGGGCGACTCCGGCACCACCGGGCTGGGCGATGGTTCGCGCTGCTCCAAGGCTGCTGTGCGCATCGAGGCGCTGGGCGATGTGGACGAACTCAACGCCCATCTCGGCTTGCTGCTGTGCGAGCCGATGCCGCCGCAGGCGCGCATGCTGCTGCTGCAGGTCCAGCAGGACCTGTTCAACCTGGGCGGCGAGCTGGCCGTGCCCGGCATGGCGCTGCTGGACCAGGCTGCGCTGCAGCGCCTGGACGACGCCATCGCTTCCTACAACGCCGGCCTGCCGCCGTTGCGGGAGTTCATCCTCCCCGGCGGCAGCCGCGCGGCCGCGCAGGCCCATGTCTGCCGCACCGTGGCACGCCGCGCGGAGCGCACCCTGGTGCGCCTGCGCGAGCAGCAGGCCGAGGCCGGCGAGGGTCTCGCGCTGGCGCTGCGCCTGCTCAACCGCCTGTCGGACCTGCTGTTCGTGCTGGCCAGGGTGCTCAACGAGCCCGGAGCCGAGGTCTACTGGAACCACCAGCGGGACCCGCGGGAGGAATCCTCGCGCAAGCCGGGCGACTCGTAATATTTGCTCACATTCGCTGCATGTGGGCGACACACGTCGCGGGCATCATTCCGGGTGGCGCGCAGCACGCGTGCCGCGCACACCGAACGAACCCCTCCCGCTTGCCTGATTCGCCGCCCCGCGATGGCCGATCCCCTGCCCGAACCCAACCCTCCTTCCCGCAAGCCGCCGAGGCGCTGGCCCTGGCTGCTGGCGCTGATCCTGCTGGCCGCGCTGGGCGCCGGCATCTGGTGGCACACCGGGCACCAGGCCCGGCCGGGCGTCGCCGGCGGCATGCGCCGTGGCCCCTTCGGCGCGCAGCAGACGACGGCCGTCACCGCCGCCACGGTACGCGTGCAGACGGTGCCGGTGTGGCTGACGGCCCTGGGCACCGTCACGCCGCACACGCTGGCCAGCGTGATGCCGCGCGTGTCGGGCCTGCTGCAAAGCGTGGACTTCCACCAGGGACAGGCGGTGCGGGCGGGCCAGGTGCTGGCCACCATCGACCCACGCCCCTTCCGCATCGCCGTCGAGCAGGCGCAGGCCACGCGCGAGCAGACGGCCGCCCAGCTCGCCGGCGCCCGCAGCGACCTGCAGCGCTACGAGACGCTGCTCGGGCAGGACGCCATTTCGGCCCAGCAGGTGGCCGATCAGCGCGCCACCGTGGCCCAGCTCAAGGCCCAGCTCGATGCCAACACGGCGAGCCTGGACAACGCGCGCCTGCAACTGTCGTGGACCCGCATCACCGCTCCGGTCTCCGGAATCGCCGGGCTGCGCCTGGTGGATCCGGGCAACATGGTCACCACCTCGGGAGCCGTGGGCCAGAGCGCGTCCACCTCCTCCTCGTCGAGCGCCACCGCGGGCAGCGGCGGCGGGGCGGCACCGATCGTGACCATCGCGCAGGTGCAGCCCATCGAGGTGAGTTTCGCGCTTCCGCAGGGCGAGGTCGGTGAACTCCTGCGCCAGCTGGCCGAGGGCCGGCACGCCCAGGTGCAGGCCTGGAACGCAGCGGACAGCGCCTTGCTGGCGCGGGGCGAGCTGCTGGCGGCGGACAACCAGATCTCCACCTCCACCGGCACGCTGGCGCTGCGCGCCCGCTTCGCCAATCGGGCCTTGAGCCTGCTGCCCAACCAGTTCGTCAACGTGCGCGTGCTCAAGCACAGCATCCCGGATGCCATGGTGGTGCCCAGCACCGCGGTGGCCGTCGGCGCGAACGGAACCTACGTGTATGTGATCGGCGCGAAGGGCAGCGTGGCGGTGCGGCAGGTTCGCACGGGTGCCGTGTGGAACGGGCAGACCCAGGTGCTGTCGGGGCTGAAGCCTGGAGAGCGCGTGGTGACGGCCGGGCTGGACCATCTGCGCGAGGGGGCCAGGGTGCATGTGGTGCCGGCCGCCTCCGAGCCGGCGGGCCCGAGCGCGGCCCCGGCGAGTCGCCGACATGTCGGGTGAGACCCCCCGCGAGGCGCCCGGGCAGGACGGCTCCGAGCGGCCCAGCCCCTCGCGCGTGTTCATCCTGCGTCCCATCGCGACCTCGCTGTTGATGATCGCGGTGCTGGTGGCGGGCCTGGTCGGCCTGCGCCTGCTGCCCCAGGCCCCGCTGCCCGAGGTCGACTACCCGACCATCCAGGTGACCACGCTGTATCCGGGGGCCAGTCCCGACGTGATGTCCTCCTCGGTGACCGCGCCGCTGGAGCGGCAGTTCGGACAGATGCCCGGCTTGGGGCAGATGTGGTCGGTGAGCTCGGGCGGGGCCTCCGTGATCACCCTGCGCTTCGACCTCTCGCTGCCGCTGGACGTGGCCGAGCAGGAGGTCCAGGCGGCGATCAACGCGGCCGGCTCGCTGCTGCCCACGGATCTGCCGCATCCCCCGGTGTACGCCAAGGTCAACCCGGCCGACGCGCCGGTGATCACCCTCGGATTGACCTCCGGGGTCTTGCCCCTGACCACGCTGTACGACCTGGCCGACACCCGCCTGAGCCAGAAGCTCTCCCAGGTGCCGGGGGTGGGCCTGGTGACGCTGTCGGGGGGCAACAAGCCGGCCATTCGGATCCAGGTGGATGCGCGCGCCCTGGCGGCGCGGGGAATCGGGCTGGATGCCGTTCGCACGGCCATCGCCAACGCCAACGTGAACAGCCCCAAGGGCAGCATCGACGGCAGCCAGCAGGCCTTCAGCATCGACGCCAACGACCAGATCGGCACGCCCCGGCAATACCGCGATCTGATCATCGGCACCAGCGCAGGCGCCGCGGTGCGCCTGGGCGACGTGGCCCAGGTTGGCACCGGCGCGGAGAACGCCTGGCAGGCCGCCCTGGTCAACGGCAAGCCCGGCATCGTCATCGATGTGCAGCGCCAACCCGGCGCCAACGTGATCCAGGTGGTCGACCAGATCCGCAGGCTGCTTCCGGCGCTTCGCGCGCAATTGCCCGAGTCCGCCACGCTGGACGTCCTGTCGGATCGCACGGTGACCATCCGCGCGGCGATCTCCGACGTGAGTTTCGAACTGCTGCTGTCGGTGGTGCTGGTGGTGCTGGTGATCTTTGCCTTCCTGCGCAGCGCACGCGCCACCTTCATACCGGCCACCGCGGTACCGCTGGCGCTGCTGGGCACCTTCGGGGCCATGGTGCTGCTGGGCTTTTCCATCAACACCCTGACCCTGATGGCCCTGACCATTGCCACGGGCTTCGTGGTGGACGATGCGATCGTCATGATCGAGAACGTGGCGAGGCACATCGAGCAGGGTGAGCCACCCATGCGGGCCGCCCTGAAGGGGGCCGCGCAGATCGGCTTCACCATCATCTCGCTGACCTTTTCGCTGATCGCCGTGCTGATCCCGCTGCTGTTCATGGGCGACGTGGTCGGGCGTCTGTTCCGCGAATTCGCCATCACACTGGCGGTGGCCATCGTGATCTCCGCCGGTGTCTCGCTGAGCTTCACGCCGATGCTGTGCGCGCGCCTGCTGCGCCACGTGCCCGAGGCCGGGCAGGGGCGCTGGTTCCGTGCGTCCGGCAAGGCGCTGGACGCCCTGGCCGATGCCTACGCCCGCGGGCTGGGATGGGTGCTGCGACACCAGCGCGCGGTACTGCTCGCCTCGATCGGACTGGTGCTGCTCACCGGCCTGCTCTACGTGCTGATGCCCAAGGGCTTCTTTCCGGTGGAGGACACCGGCTTGATCCAAGGCACGGCGGTGGCCGGGCAGGAGGTGTCCTTCCGCGCCATGGAGCAGCGCCAGTCGGCGCTGGTGAAGGCCTTGCTGCGCGATCCCGCGGTGGCCAGTGTGTCGGCCGTCGCAGGCATCGACGGCACCAACACCACCATGAACAGCTCGCGCCTGCTGATCAGCCTGAAGCCGCTGCAGCAGCGCGGCAAGCGGGTCGTCGCGGTGCAGCAGGACCTGCAGCGCCTGGCCGATGCCGTGCCCGGCGTCAGGCTGTACATGCAGCCGGTCCAGGATCTGAGCATCGACGACCTGCTCAGTCGCTACACCTACCAGTTCAGCCTGTCGGCCACCAACTCCGCGGACCTGCGCCAGGCCGTGCAGCGCCTGCTGCCGCGCCTTCGCACCCTGCCGCAACTGGCCGGTGTCAGCGACGATCTGCAGGACCGGGGCCTGCAGGCCTACGTGGACGTGGACCGCGCCAGTGCCGCCCGGCTGGGCCTGAGCATGAGCGCCATCGATGCCGCGCTGTACGACGCCTTCGGGCAGCGCCTGGTGTCCACCGTGTTCACACAGTCCGCGCAGTACCGTGTGGTGCTGGGCGTGCGCGTGCCTCCAGGCGCCGGGCTGGAGGCCTTCGACAAGGTGTACCTGAGCACCACCACGGGGCAGCAGGTGCCGCTGCGCGCGGTGGCGCGCATCGAGCAGCGCAGCACGCCCCTGGCGCGGGACCACCTCGGTCAGTTCCCGGCCGTGCTGATGTCCTTCGACCTTTCCTCCGGCACCTCGCTGGGCGCCGCCGTGCAGGCCATCCAGGACGCCGCGGCGAAGGCCGGGATGCCGCCCACGGTGAGCCTGCGCTTCCAGGGGGCGGCCAGTGCCTTCCAGGCCGCGCTGTCGAACGAACTGTGGCTGCTCCTGGCCGCGGTGGCCACCATGTACATCGTGCTGGGGGTGCTGTACGAGAGCTACATCCACCCGGTGACCATCCTGTCGACCCTGCCGTCCGCCGGCATCGGCGCCTTGCTGGCGCTGATGGCGACCGGCCATGACCTCAGTGTCATTGCCATCATCGGCATCGTGCTGCTCATCGGCATCGTGCAGAAGAACGCCATCTTGATGGTCGATTTCGCGCTGGACGCGCAGCGCCGCCAGGGCATGCCGGCCGAGCAGGCCATGCTGCAGGCGGCGCGGCTGCGCCTGCGTCCGATTCTGATGACCACCTTTGCCGCGCTGTTCGGCGCGGTGCCCCTGGTGGTGGGCGGGGGCATGGGCGCCGAGTTGCGCCAGCCGCTGGGCATCTCGCTGATCGGCGGGCTGCTGTTGTCGCAATTGCTCACCCTGTTCACCACCCCGGTGATCTATCTGGGCTTCGACCGGCTCGCCGCACGCATCGATGCCCGTCGGCGCCGCGATGGCGCCGCGGAGGCGGGCGCGTGAACCTCAGCGCGCCCTTCATCCGGCGCAGCGTGGGCACCACGCTGCTGGCGCTGGCCGTGCTGCTGGCGGGCATCCTGGCCTTTCGCCAGCTTCCCGTCTCCCCGTTGCCCCAGGTGGACTTTCCCACCATCACGGTGCAGGCCAGCCTGGCCGGAGCCAGCCCCGAGGTCATGGCCGCCACGGTGGCCACTCCGCTGGAGCGCGCGCTGGGCACGATCTCCGGCATCAGCCAGATGACGTCCAGCAGCGACCAGGGCTCGACCCGCATCGTGCTGCAGTTCGGGCTGTCCAAGAACATCGACGACGCGGCACGCGAGGTGCAGGCCGCGCTCAACGCCGCGCGCCCCCTGCTGCCCAGCGGCCTGGCGGGGAATCCGACCTACCGCAAGGTCAATCCCGCCGACTCGCCGATCATGATCATCGCGCTGACCTCGGCGACCCTGTCGCGCGGGCAGATGTACGACGCGGCCTCGACCATCCTCGCGCAGAAGATCTCCCAGCTTCCGGGCATCGGACAGGTCAACGTGGGCGGCTCCGCGCTGCCGGCCGTGCGCGTCGAGCTCGATGTGCCGCGCCTGGACGCGCTGGGCCTGGGCCTGGAGCAGGTGCGCCAGGCCATCGCCGCGGCGAACGTGGACGCCCCCAAGGGCGCCATCGACAGCGGCGGGCGGCGCTGGCAGGTCGGCGCCAACGATCAGCTCAGCCTGCCCGCGGAATACAGCCGCGTGGTGGTGGCCTGGCGCAACGGGGTCGCGGTGCCCCTGTCGGACGTGGCCACGGTGAGCGAGGGTCTGCAGGACACCCGGAACGTGGGCCTGGCCGACGGCCAGCCGGCGGTGCTGCTGATCGTGTTCCGCCAGCCCGGCGCGAACATCATCCAGGCGGTGGACGGCGTGCAGGCGGCGCTTCCGCGCCTGCGGGCTTCGATTCCGGCGGCCATCGACGTGCGCGTGCTGTCGGATCGCACGACCACCATCCGGGCCTCGCTGCGCGACGTCGAGAGCACGCTGGTGATCGCCGTGCTGCTGGTGGTGCTGGTGGTGTGGCTGTTCCTGCGCGACTGGCGGGCCACGCTGATTCCCGCGCTGGCCGTTCCGCTGTCGCTGGTGGGCACCTTCGCGGCCATGTGGCTGCTCGGCTACTCCCTGGACAACCTGTCCCTGATGGCCCTGATCGTCGCCACCGGGTTCGTGGTGGACGATGCCATCGTGGTCACCGAGAACATTTCCCGCCATGTCGAGGCCGGCGTGCCTGCGCTGCAGGCCGCGCTGCGTGGAGCCCGCGAAGTGGGCTTCACCGTGCTGTCCATGAGCCTGTCGCTGGTCGCGGTGTTCCTGCCGGTGCTGTTCATGGGAGGTATCGTGGGGCGACTGTTCCACGAATTCGCGGTGACCCTGTCGGTGGCCATTGGCATCTCCCTGCTGGTGTCGCTGACCGTGACCCCGATGCTGGCCTCGCGCTGGCTGAGGGCGCCTGCGCGGCCGCCGCAGGGGACGCGGGCTTCGCGCCTGGAGCGCGTCTGGGATGGCGTGCACGATGTCTACGCCCGCAGCCTGCGCACGGCGCTGCGTCATCCGCTGCTCATGCTGCTGGTGTTCGTCGGCAGCATCGCGCTCAGCGCCTACCTGTATGCGGTCGTGCCCAAGGGCTTTTTCCCCACGCAGGACACCGGACTGCTGCTGGGCCACGTATCGGCCGACCAGTCCAGTTCCTTCCAGTCGATGAGCCGCCGCCTGGGCAGCATCGAGCGCATCGTGCGTCGCAATCCGGCCGTGCAGGACGTGATGGCCTTTTCCAGCAGTGGCGACGGAGCCTTCCTGTACATGCAGCTCAAGCCCATCTCCGAGCGCGTGGGCGTGCAGCGGGTGATGATGCAATTGCACGCGGCGCTGTCCCGGCTGGGCGGGGTGCAGGTGTTCCTGTTCCCCGGTCAGGACATCCATGTCGGAGGTCGGCCGGCGCAGGCCACCTACGAGTACACGCTGCAGTCCGACGACCTGGACACCCTGCTGCGCTGGGAGCCTCGGGTGCTGGCGGCTTTCCAGCACCTTGCCGGGTTGAACAACGTCAACAGTGACCAGCAGGCTTCGGGCCTGGCGCTGCGCCTGGCCATCGACCGCACGGCCGCGGCTCGCCTGGGCATTCCCATCGCCACCATCGACGCCACGCTCAACGATGCCTTCGGGCAGCGACTGATCTCCACCATCTACGCGCCCCTGAACCAGTACCGCGTGGTCATGGAGGCAGCGCCCCAGTGGCGGCGCGACCGCCAGGCCCTGCAGCGCCTGCACGTCGTGGCCCCGTCGGGCGCGGTGGTGCCCTTGTCCCAGCTCGTGCACTACCAGCTCGGCAACACGCCGCTTTCGGTGAATCACCAGGGGCTGTTCGCATCCTCGACCCTGTTCTTCAACCTCGACCCCGGGGTCACCCTCAGCCAGGCGCAGACGCGCATCCAGCAGGCGCTGGCGCAGATCCAGCTGCCCTCGAGCATCCACGGGGGCTTTCAGGGCACCGCCCAGGTGTTCGCGCAGACCCTGCACGACCAGCCCCTGTTCATCCTTGCGGCGATCTTCGCCATCTACATCGTGCTGGGCATGCTGTACGAGAGCACCCTGCATCCCCTCACGATCCTGTCCACGCTGCCGCCGGCCGGCGTCGGCGCGGTGCTGGCGCTGATGCTGTTCCACACGGAGTTCTCCATCATCTCGCTGATCGGCGTGTTCCTGCTCATCGGCATCGTCAAGAAGAACGCCATCCTGATGGTGGATTTCGCGCTGCAGGCCGAGCGCGACCTGGGGCTGGATCCGCGCGAGGCCATCTACATGGCCGCCACGCTGCGCCTGCGCCCGATTCTGATGACCACCATGGCAGCGCTGTTCACGGCGCTTCCGCTGGCCCTGGTCACCGGGAACGGCGCCGAGCTGCGCCAGCCCCTGGGCATCGCCATCGCCGGAGGCCTGCTGGTCAGCCAGGCGCTCACGCTGTACACCACGCCGGTGATCTACCTCGAACTCGACCGCCTGCGCCGCTGGACCCTGAGCCGCTTCGGACGCAGCGGTCGTCCGCTGTCCCTGGATTCCCGACCATGAAGCCCGCAATGCCCTCCCTGCTCCCGCGCGCCGGGCGCGCCGTCGGCGCCGGCTTGTGCTTGTGCCTGCTCGCGGCCTGCGCGGCGCGGCCGCCCATGCCCCCCGTACAGGAGCAGCTGCCCGCGGCCTACGCGGCGCAATCCGGCTGGCGCGAAGTGGGCGAGGCCGCGCCCATGCCCGCGGACGGGGCATGGTGGAAGGTCTTCGGCGACCCGACCCTGGACCGCCTGGAGCTCGAGCTGGGCCGGCACAACCAGAGCCTGGCCGCGCAACTTGCCGTGTACCAGCAGGCGCAGGCGGCGCTGGAGCAGGCGCGCGCGGCCTACGCGCCGGTGCTGCAGGCCACGGCCGGCGCGACGCGCGCGCGCAGCCTGCCGTCGCAGGGCGCCGCGTCCTCCGCGCAGAACAGCTTCAGTGCCGGCCTGCAGGCCAGTTGGGAACCCGATCTCTGGGGCAGCGTGCGCCTGCAGGTGGAGCAGGGCAGGGCCAACGCGCGGGCCAGCCATGCCACCTTGCGCGCCACCCGTCTGAGCCTGCAGACCAGCCTGGCGAATACCTACCTGCAGCTGCGCACCGTGGACGCCCAGGCCCGGCTGGCCGACGTCACGGTCGGCGACTACACCCGCGCCCTGCGACTCACCCGGTCCCGCTACCAGGCCGGCGTGGACACGGCGGCCAACGTCGCGCAGGCGCGTACCCAGCTGCTGCAGGCACGCACCGCACGCACCGACCTGCAGGTCACGCGTCGGCAGTTGCTGGACGCCATCGCCGTGCTGGTCGGCCAGGCGGCGCCCGGCTTCGCCCTGGCCCCCGACGGGGACCTGCCTTCGGTGCCGCGCGTGCCGGCCGGCGTGCCGGCCGAGCTGCTGCTGCGCCGGCCCGACCTGGCCGCGGCCTCGCAGCAGGTGCTGGCCGCCAACGCGCAGATCGGCATCGAGCAGCGCGCCTGGCTGCCCAGCATCACGCTGGGGGCCTCCGCCGGAGCGCAGGCGGCCACCCTGTCGCGGCTGTTCAGCGCGCCGACCCTGTACTGGTCGCTGGGCCCCAGCCTGGCGGCGACCCTGTTCGACGGCGGCCTGCGCAGCGCCAAGCTCGCGGCAGGCCGAGCCGCGTACCGGCAGGCGGTGGCCGTGTACCGGCAGGACGTCCTGCAGGCCATGCAGCAGGTCCAGGACAATCTGAGCGCGCAATCCATCCTGCGCCACGAGGCCCGGGAGCAGGAGCAGGTGGTGCAGGCGGCCGAGGTCTCCCTGCGGCTGGCACTGAACCAGTACAAGGCCGGAACCGCGGATTATCTGGGCGTGATCACGGCCCAGACCACGGCGACCAGTGCGCGCAATGCGGTGCTGACCCTGCGCAACCGGCGCTACGCAGCTGCGGTGAACCTGATTGCTGCGCTGGGCGGATCCTGGGGCGACTCCCAGGGGAAGGCCACGCCGCCTCCGGGGGGATAGACTGGGAGTTTTGCGGACCCCGGCCCATGTCGTCCCCTCCGACACCCGTCCCCGCGGCGGCGAAGCCGGCCGCCGGCATATCCGAGCCAGCCGACCAGCCGCTGAGCCTGGCGCGTTTCGTCGAGTTGTTCACGGCGGTGATGCTGCCCATCCTGCTGGCGGCCATCGACCAGACCCTGCTGGCCACCGCCACGCCGGCCATCGCGCGTGATTTCGACAACCTGCGCGACAGCACCTGGATCGCGGTGGGCTACCTGCTGGCCTCCACGATCATGGCGCCGCTGTACGGGCGCCTGGGCGACCGCTACGGGCGCCGCGACGCGCTGCTGGGCGCGCTCGCGCTGTTTGCGCTGGGGTCTCTGGCCTGCGCAGCCAGCCCCGGCATGTGGTGGTTGATCGCTGCGCGGGTGCTGCAGGGCCTGGGCGGCGGCGGCCTGATGGTCATGAGCCAGGCGCTGATCGGCGAGGTGGTGTCGCCGCGCCAGCGCCCGCGCTTCCAGGCCTGGCTCAGCGGAGTCTTCGTGCTTTCCAGCGTGGTCGGGCCGGTGCTGGGCGGCATCGTGGTCAGCCGCTACAGCTGGCGCTGGCTGTTCGTGGCCAACCTGCCGCTGTGCGTGATCGCGGCGTGGCGCGTGGGGCGGCTGGCGAAGGGCGCCGGCCATGCGGAGCCGGGCCAGGGCCATGACGCCGCCGGGGTGCTGATGTTCTCCGGCTGTGCCGCGCTCGCCTTGCTCTGGCTGACCCTGGCTGGGCACCGTTTCCCCTGGCTTTCGCTGTCCAGTCTGCTCATGGCCGGCTGCGCGCTGCTGCTGGGCTGGGTGCTGCTGCGTCACGAGCGCCGCCAGCGCCATCCTTTTCTTCCGCTGGAGCTGCTGCGCATTCCCGCGACCGCGTGGACCGCGCTGACGGTGGTGCTGTTCGCCTCTTGCATGTTCGCACTGGTGTTCTTCCTGCCGGTGTACCTGCAGATCGCGCGCCACGGCAGCGCGGCCCGCGCCGGCTTGCTGCTGCTGCCGCTGACCGCGGGCGTCGTGCTGGGATCCAACGTCACCGGGCGCATCATCGCGCGCAGCGGGCGTCCGGACCTGCCTCCGCGCCACGGGCTGGTCGTGTCCGCGCTGGCCTTGATGGCGCTGGCGCTGGCTCCCCCCGCGGGGCTGGAAGTGGGCACGCTGGGCCTGATCGCCGGGCTCGGATTCGGCTGCGTGATGCCCAGTTCCCAACTGCTGGTCCAGGCGGTCGCCGGGCGCAGCCGGCTGGGGGCCGCTGCGGCGACGATCTCCCTGGCGCGCTCCACCGGCGCCTCGCTGGGTACCGCGGTATTCGGCAGCCTCGTGTTCGGCATCGCCTCGCCGGCCGACCTGCACGCCGCGCTGAATGCTTCCAGCGCGACGGCGACCCAGCGCGTCACGGAGGCTTTCCACATCGGTTTCGGCGCGGCGGCGCTGGTGGCGCTGGCGGCGGTCTTCGTGGCGCGGCGGGTGCCCCGGGTCGAGTTGTAGCGGGGGCGGCCGTTTTCGTGGCGGGCTTTGTCCTGGATCATGCGGCGGGGTCGCCGGCGCGGCTAGAGTCGGGCTTTTTCCTGGGTGTGCCACACCGTGCAAGCTCCTCGCCTCGTCCTGCCCTGGTGGCGCCAGCCCTGGCCCTGGGCCTTGATCGCCCTGCCGGGTTCGATGGTGCTGATCGGCTTCGCGCTGCTGGCCGTGGCCATGCACGGGCGCGACAGCCTGGTCACCAGCCACCCCTATGAGCGCGGGCTGCGCGTGGGCACCAGCATCGAGCAGGCGCAGCGAGCGCGCCAGCTCGGGCTCAGCGCGCAGATCTCCTGGCATGCCGGACTGCTCAGCGTGCAGCTTCGACCGGCTCCCGGCGACTCCCTGCTGCATCTGCATCTGCGCCATCCCCTGCGTCGAAGCGGCGATCTCGACCTGGTGTTGCAGCGCAGCGCACCCGGGTTGTATCAGGCGACCGCGGTACTCGACCCGGTGGTCTACGCAGCGCAGCTCCAGGGTCGTGACTGGAGCCTCACCGGACGTTGGCGCGAGGACACGCCGACGACCCTTTGGCCGGGCGTCGCCGACGCCAGCGGCGACGCGCCCCAGGACGATTAGCAGGCGGTATCGCTCAGGCGCAGGCCGTATCAGTCAGCCAGGCGCGCGCAGACCGGACAGTCCGGATTGCGCCGCAGGACCATGGTGCGGATGTCCATGTCCAGCGCATCGATCAGCAGCAGGCGTCCGGCCAGGCTGCGTCCGGCGCCCGCCAGCAGCTTCAGGGCTTCCAGGGCCTGCAGGCTGCCCACCACGCCCACCAGCGGCGCGATGACGCCCATCACCGCGCAGCGCACCTCCTCGACTGGCGCATCCGGCGCGAACAGGCAGGCGTAGCAGGGGCCGCGACCCGGCTCCCCGGGGCGCGTGTCGAACACGCCCACCTGGCCGTCGAACCCGATGGCCGCGCCGCTGACCAGGGGCACGCCGCGGCGCACGCAGGCGGCGTTGAGCGCGTGGCGGGTGGCGTAGTTGTCACTGCAGTCCAGGGCCACGGAGGCGTCGGCCAGCAGTTCGTCCAGCAGCGCCGCATCGGCCCTGCGCGCCACCGTGTGGATGCGGGGGTGGGGATTGATCTGCTGCATGGCGATGCGAGCCGATTCCACCTTCGCCATGCCCAGACGCTGCTCGGTATGCGCGATCTGGCGCTGCAGATTGGTGGCGTCGACCTGGTCGTCGTCCACCAGGGTGATGCGTCCTACCCCGGCGCCCGCCAGGTACAGGGCCACCGGAGAGCCCAGGCCGCCCGCGCCCAGCACCAGGGCATGGGCGTCCAGGATGCGCTGCTGCCCCTCGATGCCCACGGCGTCGAGCAGGATGTGGCGCGAGTAGCGCAGCAGTTCGGAATCATTCATGCGGCGTGCCGCGGGGTCGGGCGGAGCCGCGACCCCGGCCCCGGCCCCGATCCCGACCTCGGCCTCAGTGCGTGGGCACCGGCTTCGCCGGCTTCGAGGCGGCGCTCGCCGCAGCCGCCTGCTGCGCGGGCGCCTTCTCGGTGATCACCGGCTTGTGCTGCAGCAGGTTCAAGGCCTGTTCGAGCTGCCAGTCCTGCTTGCTGCCGTACTCGGGCAGCTTGGGGAACTTGTTCGGGTTCTTTTCGATGGCCGCTTCCAGCTCCTGGCGGGCCTCGTGCTGGCGCTGCAGTTCCTGGCGCAGCTGCGGGGAACTGGCGGCCTGGGTGCCGGTGCCGATCTGGTTCTTGTAGTCCACCTCGCGCATTCGCAGCGCCGCATAGGGATCGCCGCTGGGCAGGGGACCCACCACGTAGTTCGGTGTGATTCCACGCGCCTGGATGGATTCGCCGTTGGGCGTGAAGTAGCGCGCGGTGGTCAGCTTCAGCGCCGTGTCCGGGCCCAGCGGAAGCACCGTCTGCACCGAGCCCTTGCCGAAGGTCAGCTCGCCCATCACCTGGGCGCGCTGGTAGTCCTGCAGCGCGCCGGTGACGATCTCGGAGGCCGAGGCCGAGCCGCCGTTGACCAGCACCACCAGCGGCACGGTCTTCACCGCGTCCGGCAGCGAGGCCAGCGGGTTCTGCCCCGGCACGCGCGAGTAGTCGCTGGGCGTGTTGCGGTAGGAGACGTTGGCTTCGGGGATCTGCCCGCGCGTGGACACGATCACCGAGTTGGGCGGCAGGAAGGCCGAGGCCACGCCCACCGCGCTTTCCAGCAGGCCGCCCGGGTCGTTGCGAAGGTCCAGCACCAGGCCCTTGAGCCTGGGATCGGCCTTGTACAGATCGTCCACCTTGGCCACGAACTCGGGCAGGGTGTCGGACTGGAACTGGTTGATGCGCACCCAGCCGTAGCCGGGCTCGACCATGCGCCCACGCACGCTCTGCACGTGGATCTCCTCACGCGTGATGACCAGGGTCATCGTGCGGTTCGTGCTCTTGCGCACCAGCGTGAGCCGCACCTGCGTGCCCGGCTTGCCGCGCATGAGCTTGACCGCCTTGTCCAGCGGAAGTCCCTTGACCGCGGTGTCGTCGATCCGCGTGATCAGGTCGCCGGCCTGGATGCCCGCGCGCGCCGCAGGGGAGCCCTCGATCGGCGAGACAACCTGGATCAGGCCGTCCTTCGGCGCGATCTCGATCCCCACGCCGACGAACTTTCCGCTGGTGCTCTCGCGAAACTCCTTGTAATCTTTGGCATCCAGGTATTCCGAATGCGGATCCAGGCCGTTGACCATGCCGTTGATGGCATCCTGCACGAGCTTCTTGCCGTGCACCGGCTCGAAGTAGTCGGCCTTGATCAGGCCGTACACCGCAGCCAGTTGCTGTAGTTCCTCCAGCGGCAAGGGCGACACCGAGCCCCGGGCGAAGGCCTGGAGCTGCAGGGTCGCCAGCGCGCCCGTGAGCATGCCGGCGCCGATCCACGCCGTGATCTTGAGTTTGCCTGCCATGCGGTGTCCTTCGAATCCGGGCACTGAGTATAGGTCCAGGGCCGCGCCCGCAGGCACGGCCCTTCCGGGCCGTCGATGCTCAGGCCTGGGCCTGCGGATCCTCGAGGTAGTAGCGGCGGATGGGCTTGAGCTCGGCGTCCAGCTCGTACACCAGGGGCACGCCGTTGGGGATGTTCAGGCCCACGATGTCGGCGTCCGAGATGCCGTCCAGATGCTTGACGATCGCGCGCATGGAGTTGCCGTGCGACACCGCCAGCACGCGGCGCCCCGCCCGGATCGCCGGAGCCAGCGATTCTTCCCAGAGCGGCATGACCCGGCGCACCGTGTCCTGCAGGCACTCGGCCAGCGGCAGATCGTCCGCGTTGACGCGGGCGTAACGTGGATCTGCCGCCAGTTCATGGCGGTGCGCTTCGTTCATCAACGGCGGACGAACGTCGTAGCTGCGGCGCCACTGCAGCACCTGCTCGTCGCCGTACTTGGCCGCGGTTTCCGCCTTGTTCAGGCCCTGCAGGGCGCCATAGTGCCGCTCGTTGAGCCGCCAGCTGTGCACGGTGGGCAGCCACATGCGGTCCATCTCCTCCAGGCATAGCCACAGCGTGCGCACGGCGCGCTTGAGCACGGAGGTGTAGGCGACGTCGAAATCCAGGCCATGGGCCCTCAGCAGCCGGCCGGCACGGCGGGCTTCGGCGACGCCCTTGTCGGTGATGTCGACGTCCACCCAGCCGGTGAAGCGGTTTTCCTGGTTCCAGGTCGATTCGCCGTGGCGAATCATCACGAGTTTGTGCATGGTTCGGGAAAGCAAGGTGAGGCTGCTATCGTAGTGGACGACGCCGCCGGCGCGGCGGCGTCGTTGCGAAGTTCGTGGTGTCCTGTCCCACTCCCTGGCGTGGGACAGGACACTAGAATGTGGATTTTGTTTTTTGCCCAGCGGAGAGCCATTTGAAGTTCATCATCGACAACCTTGCGTTGATCGCCATCGCCGTGGTCTCCGGCGGCATGCTGCTGTGGAGCTCGTTTTCCCGGGGCGGGGGCGCGGGCGGCGTGACCGCGGCCGAGGCCGTGCGCCTGATGAATCGCGAGAAGGGCGTGATGATCGACGTGTGCGAGACCACCGAGCACGCGGCGGGCCACTGCGTGGGGGCGCGCAACATTCCCCTTGGAGAGCTCGAGAAGCGCGCTGCCGAATTGCCCAAGAACAAACAGCTCCCGGTGCTTCTGATGTGCCAGAGCGGCGCGCGTGCCACGCGGGCCGCGAATACGCTGCGCAAGCTCGGCTACGAGCGTGCGGTGCCCGTCCAGGGCGGCCTGCGCGCATGGCGCGAGGCCGGCCTGCCGATCGAAAAGGACTGAAGCTCCATGGCTGCTCCACGAGTCCGCATGTACACCACCGCGGTGTGTCCCTACTGCCTGCGCGCGAAGGATCTGCTGCGTAGGCGCGGGGTCGAGCACATCGAGGAATTGCGCGTCGACCAGGATCCGGCGCTGCGCGAGGCCATGATGCGTTCCACCGGGCGTCGCACCGTGCCGCAGATCTACATCGGCGAGCACCATGTCGGCGGCTGCGACGACCTGCACGCGCTGGATGCCGCCGGCGGCCTGCAGCCGCTGCTGCGCGAATCCCAGGGCTGAGCCCGGGCGCCTGCCTGCGGCGCCGGCGCCGCGCGGGCTTGCCGGGATCGCGGGCCCCGGCCCCGGGCCTGGGCATTCCAGGCTCGCGCCTTCGACACCTACAATGCCTGCGCACCGCGCCCGCGGGTCCGCGAGGGCCCGCCGCGCGGACCTCAACCTAGCCTGGAGTCTTCCTGCATGAGCACCCCCCAACCCGCAGACGCCGCGCAGCGGCAACCGGTATTCGCGTTGCAACGTTGCTACCTGAAGGACCTGTCGCTGGAACAGCCCAATTCCCCGCAGATCCTGCTGGAGCAGGCGCAGCCCACGGTGGACGTGCAGATGAACGTGGAATCCCAGAGCCTGGCCGAGGGCGTGGTCGAGGTCTGCGTGACCGCCACCATCACCGCGCGCATCGACCAGCGCACGCTGTTCCTGGTCGAAGGCAAGCAGGCCGGAATTTTCGAGCTTCGAAATGTTCCCCAGGAGCATGCGGACCTGCTGCTGGCCATCGCCTGCCCTCAGACCGTCTATCCCTACCTGCGTGCCAATCTGGCCGACATGATCACCCGTGCCGGCTTCCCGCCGGTGCACCTGGCCGAGATCAACTTCCAGGCCATGTACGAAGCGCAGCAGGCGCAGCAGGCCCAGCAGCCCGGCGGCGAGGCCGCGGGATCGACGCTGAACTGATGCGGCAGCGCGCGAGCTTGGGCGCGGAGGGCAGGCAGGCATGACCAAGCCGGGTGTGCCGGTCAGCGTGCTCGGTGCCGGCGCCTGGGGCACTGCGCTGGCAGTGCACGCGGCCGCGCGCGGCCAGACCCTGCTGTGGGCGCGCGACGCCGAGTTGCTGGCGCAGCTGCGCATGCGCGGGGAGAACACGCGCTACCTGCCGGGCATCGAGCTGCCGCAGGCATTGCGCCTCGAGGAATCGATGGCCGCGGCATTGCGCCACGCGGCGGGAGACGGCCTGGTGGTGCTGGCGGTGCCCGTGGCCGGCCTGCGCGGCCTGGCGGCCGCGCTGCGCGCATGCTGGGAGCGGGGCGACGCGCGCATTCCCGAGGCGCTGCTCATCCTCGCCAAGGGTTTCGAACAGGACAGCGCGGCCTTGCCGCACGAGGTGGTGGCGGAGGAACTGCGGGGCCTGGCCCGGGTGCCCGCCATCGGCATGCTGTCCGGACCGAGCTTCGCCCTGGAGGTGGCGCGTGGCCTGCCCGTGGCCCTGGTGGCCGCCGGTGTGCAGCCCACCCTGGCCCAGTGCGCCGTGCGCGCGCTGCACGGCGGGGCCATGCGCGTGTACGCCAGCGAGGACGTGGTGGGCGTGGCGGTGGGCGGAGCGGTGAAGAACGTGCTGGCGATCGCCTGCGGTGTCAGCGACGGGCTGGGGCAGGGGGCCAATGCGCGTGCCGCGCTGATCACCCGTGGACTGGCGGAGATGGCCCGCCTGGGGCATGCGCTGGGTGCGCGCCCGGAAACCTTCATGGGCCTCAGTGGCATGGGCGACCTGGTGCTGACCTGCACCGGGGAGCTCTCGCGCAATCGCCGCGTGGGGCTGCAACTCGCGGCAGGCAAGGACCTGCAGGCCGTGGTGCGCGAACTCGGGCATGTGGCCGAAGGGGTCTATACCGCGCGTACCGTGCTGGAGCTGGCGCGCCGCCAGGGCCTGCAGATGCCCATCACCGAACAGGTGTGCGCGCTGCTGGATCGGCGCACCGACGCCGCCGGCGCGTTGGAGGCCCTGCTCGCGCGCGAGCCCCGCGCCGAATCCGAAACGGAGGACGCGCCTTGATCCGTCTGATCGTGGGCCTGGGCAACCCCGGCCCCGAGCACGCGCAACAGCGCCACAACGCCGGCTTCTGGTGGGTGGATCAGGTGGCGCAGCGCGAAAGACTCGATCTGCGCCCGGAGAAGGGCATGTTCGGACATGTGGCGCGCCTGCGCGGGCCGCACGGCGATGTCTGGCTGCTGGAACCGGGTACCTACATGAACCGCTCGGGCCAGTCCGTGGGGGCCATGGCGCGTTTCTACAAGATGGCCCCGGAGGAGATCCTGGTGGTGCACGACGAGTTGGACCTGCCTCCCGGACAGGTCAAGCTCAAGTGCGGAGGCGGGCACGCCGGCCACAACGGCCTGCGGGACATCACGACCCAGCTGGGCACCCCGATGTTCTGGCGCCTGCGCCTGGGCATCGGCCATCCCGGAAGCCGCGAGGCCGTGATCGGCTTCGTGCTGGGCAGGCCGCAACGAGCCGAACTGGAACTGATCGAGCAGGCGATGGACCGCGCGCTGGACACGCTGCCGCGCCTGCTGCGCGGCGAGTTCGATGCCGCGGTGATGGAGCTGCATCGCGGCAATGCGCCGCGCAGCTAGTCCGCGTTCCCGGATGGAGCGTTCCCGGATGGCGCGTTCCCGGATGGCGCGTTCCGGGATGGCGCGACCTGCGATGGCGCGCCCGGGGAGGCCGTGGGCTGAGGGCCCGGCTTCGCCGCCGCCTCGCGCTGCAGGCGCAGGTAGCGCTCCCACAGCTGTTCACGGTTTTCCACATGCTGGGGATGCACGGGGATGCAATCCACCGGGCACAACTGCACGCATTGCGGCGTGTCGAAGTGGCCCACGCATTCCGTGCAGCGCTCCGGGTCGATGCGATAGATCTCCGGGCCCATCGAAATCGCCTGGTTGGGGCATTCGGGCTCGCAGACGTCGCAGTTGATGCACTCGTCGGTGATCCACAGGGCCATGGCGAAGCAGCGTCTCGGGGAAGGAAGGGGGTGGAGCAAGCTGGCGCCAGGCCTCAGGCCGCGGAAGATCCGCCCGCCTGACGCCGGCGCGCGGCCAGTTTCTCGGCCAGCCGCTCGGTTACCAATGGAACCACGAATTTTCCGACATCGCCTCCCAGCATGGCGATTTCCCGTACGAATGTTCCGGATACGAACTGGTACTGGTCGGCAGGGGTCATGAACAGGGTTTCCACTTCCGGGATCAGCTGGCGGTTCATGCCCGCCATCTGGAATTCGTACTCGAAGTCGCTGACGGCTCGCAGGCCGCGCACGATCACCTGCGCGCCCTGGTGCTCGACGAAGTCCTTGAGCAGCCCGGTGAAACCCTCCACCTGCACATTCCCGTAGGGCGCCAGAATCGCGCGCGCCAGCTCCAGGCGCTCCTCGATGCTGAACAGCGCATTCTTGTGGTGCCCCGCGGCCACGCCCACGATCAGGCGCGGGAACAGGCTGCTGGCGCGGCGCACGAGATCCTCGTGGCCGCGTGTGAAGGGGTCGAAGGTTCCGGGGTAGACGGCGGTCAGCATGGCGTGGGTCAGGGCATGTCGCCGGGGCTCGTGTGCGGGTCCAGCCCCGAGTCTAGCGTCGGCGCCGCCCCGGGGTCGCGGCGAAGCAGCGCATAGTGCACCTGCCCGGCGCGCGCGCTGCGCAGCACCTCCCAGCCGGCGGCGGCCCAGCGCTGCAGGCTGGGCGCATCCGGGGCCTCGAGGTAGACGCGGCCGTGCGCCGCGAGCAGGCGTGCGGCCTGCGCCAGCGCGCGCTCGTGTGCGCCTGCCTGGGCGAAGGGCGGGTCGACGAACACCACGTCGTAGCTACCCGTCGCCTGCGCTGCGGCGAAGGCCAGCGCGTCGCCCGTGTGCACCCGCACGGACTGGGCACCCAGGCGCTGCGCGGCTTCCTGCAGGGCCCGGGCCAGTGCCGGGTGGCGTTCGACCATGTCGACCCGGGCGGCCGCCCGCGAAGCAGCCTCCAGGCCCAGCGCGCCGCTGCCGGCATACAGATCCAGGCAGCGCAGGCCCTGCAGGTCCTGGCCCAGCCAGTTGAACAGGGTCTCACGGACCCTGTCGGGGGTGGGCCGCAGGCCCGGTACGTCGGGCACGCGCAGCTTGCTGCCGCGCAGATGCCCGCCGATGATGCGCACGCTGCCTGCGCCGGGGCGCGGGCTGCGAGGATGGGGCATGGCGGTTTTCATGCGGGCGGGCTCGGGCGGGCTGCCAGCATAGCGCCTCGCGGGTCCCGGCAAGCGCCACAGGCGACAATAGGGCATTGGTGGCACCACGTGCCGCACAGGCCTTCCCAGTCCGTCCTCCGACATGTTCCGATTCTTCAAGCGCAAGCCGGCACCCGCCGAGCTGCCCGCAACCGCGCCTGGCGCAGCCGCGTCCGGCAGCGAATCTCGGGCCCCATCCCCGGCTCCATCCTCGGCTCCATCCCCGGCTCCCTCCACAGTCCCCTCCGCAGCCCATGCCACTGTGCAAGCCCAGGCGCCTGCCCTCGCGCAGCCGGCCGAGGCGCCGGAGCTGGACATGCGGGTGGAGCCGCCCCCCGCGGGCTGGTTCGGGCGCCTGCGCCAGGGCCTGCGCAAGACAGGGGCCGGAATTTCCGGCCTTTTCGGTGGCGCACGCATCGACGAGGCCTTGTTCGAGGAGCTCGAGAGCGCACTGATCCTGGCCGACGCCGGGGTCCCCGCCACGACCCACCTGCTCGAGGAACTGCGCCGGCGCGTGCGCGCCGCGCGCGCCGAGACTCCGCAGCAGGTGCGGGAACTCCTGCGCGACGTGCTGGCCGAGCTCCTGAGCCCCCTGCAAAAGCCTCTGGACATCGGCCGTGCCCGGCCCACCGTGATCATGATGGTGGGAGTCAACGGGGCCGGCAAGACGACCAGCATCGGCAAGCTCACGCGCCACCTGCAGGCCGCCGGATGCAAGGTGCTGCTCGCCGCGGGAGACACCTTCCGCGCCGCCGCGCGCGAGCAGCTGGCGGCCTGGGGGCAGCGCAACGAGGTGCAGGTGATCGCGCAGCAGGGCGGTGATCCGGCGGCCGTGGCCTTCGACTCGGTGCAGGCCGGGCGAGCGCGAGACATGGACGTGGTGATCGTCGACACGGCGGGGCGCCTGCCCACCCAGGCGCACCTCATGGAGGAACTGCGCAAGATCAAGCGGGTGATCGGCAAGGCGATGGACGGGGCGCCCCACGAGGCGATCCTGGTCATCGATGCCACCAACGGCCAGAACGCCCTGGCGCAATTGCGAGCCTTCGACGATGCGCTGGGGCTCAGCGGGATCATCCTGACCAAGCTCGACGGCAGCGCCAAGGGGGGAGTGATCGCGGCGATCGCGCGCGAACGCCCGGTGCCCATCTACTTCGTGGGTGTAGGGGAGTCCCTGGAGGATCTGCAGACCTTCGACGCGCGAGCCTTCTCCCAGGCGCTGGTGGGCTGATCCGCGCTCGCATCGGGCGCCGGGGCCCGCGATGTTTCAGCCTGCGGAGCCCCTCTGCGTGCGGCCGGTGACCGCGGCCCCGTCCTGCGCGCGCAGGCGCAGGAATCCCGGCAGGGTGAGCCATGGCAGCACGGCCAGCAACATGAACGCGGTATGGAACTGCGTCAGGCCGGGGTGCAGGCCTTGAAGTGCCAGCAGGCGCAGCAGCGCGGCGCCCAGGGCCACGCCGAAGCTGACGGTGAGTTGCTGCAACAGCCCTCCCAGGCTGGTGGCGCGGCTCAGGCGCTCGCCCGGGATGTCGGCGTAGGCCAGGGTGTTGGAACTCATGAACTGGGTCGAGCGTACGGCACCGTAGGCCACGATCATGGCCGCGATCAGCCCATGCGGGGTGTGCGCAGCCACCCGCGAGAATCCGAACAGGACGCAGGAGCAGGCCACCGCGCTGGCCATCAGCAGGCCGCGAAAGCCAAAGCGCCGCAGGCCCGGGCCGATGATCACGCGAATGCCCGGCGCGCTGATCGCCGACAGGAAGGTCAGCGAGCCCGACTGTACGGCCGACATGCCCAGGCCGAGTTGCAACATCAGGGGCAGCAGGTACACCGGCGCGTTCATGGCCACCCGGCACAGACCGCCTGCCAGCGTGGCGATGCCGAAGGCTCGCTCGCGCAACAGGCCCAGGTCCACGGCCGGTCGCTCGCGCCCGCGGTTGTGGAGCACCAGGCCCAGCAGCAGCAGGGCGCTGGCCGCGGAGGCCGTCAGCAGCCAGGCCGGGCGCGCCCGGCCGAAGGCCTCCATGACGAACTGCAGCAAGCCCACGGCGCAGCCGAACAGCGCGAAGCCAGCAAAATCGAATCGGGCGTCGGGTTCCTCGGCATGGGGGCTGACCAGGTACCACGCCAGCAGCATGCCCAGCAGCCCGAATGGCACGTTGACGTAGAAGATCCAGCGCCAGGACAGATAGGTGCTCAGATAGCCCCCGACCGGCGGTCCCAGCACGGGCCCGATGATGGCTGGCACGATCATGTAGGTCATCGCACGCACCAGCTGGCTGCGGGGGAAGCTGCGCAGCAGGATCAGGCGCCCGACGGGCGTCATCATCGCGCCTCCCAGGCCCTGCAGCACCCGGGTGGCGACCAGCATGCGGAAATCCTGCGCGGCGCCGCACAGCACCGAGCCCAGGGTGAACAGGGCCAGGGCCGACATGAACACGCGACGCGCGCCGAAACGGTCGGCGAACCACCCACTCAGGGGAATGAACACCGCCAGGGTCAGCACGTAACTGCTGATGGCCAGGTTCATGTCCACCGCGCTGGTGTGCAGCGCGTGCGCCATGTCCGGGATCGCGGTGGTGACGATGGTGGCGTCGAGCTGCTCCATCAGGAAGGCGATGGCCACCACCAGGGCCACCAGCACGGGATGGCGCACCCCGGGTACGCCGGCCTCCGGGGCGGGCGCGCATTCCGGGGAGCGGGGAGGGTGGGGTGGGGGGGGTGGGGGCATGCGCGAAGCGGGCCGAAGCGGTGCGAACCGGGCCGAACCGGGCCGAAGCGGGCCGAAGCGGGCCGAAGCGGGCCCAGCGCGCGGGCTCCGCGTCGGGACGACCACGCGCAAGCCTAGCGCTTTCCGCGCCTTCGCGCCGGGCGCCAGGATCCGCGGCTGCGCGCGGGTTCCGGGACGCGCTTGATCCACGCCAGGGAAGCTTCCCGGTGTTTAGCACTCGATGCGCAGGAGTGCTAAAATACCCCCTGACATGAGGAGGAGTCTGCTGATGGCGCAAACCGGTGCTCTCACCCTTTCCGGCGGCCTCGCGCTGCGTGCGCAAGGCGGCGGCTTCCCGGCGCAGGTGCCCAGCCTGGGCAACCTGGAGTCCTACATTTCGGCGGTGAACCGCATGCCGATGCTGTCCCTCGAGGAGGAACAGCAACTGGCGCGTGCCTGGCGCGAACGCGAAGACCGCGAAGCCGCCGGGAAACTGGTGATGTCCCACCTTCGGGTGGTCGTCTCGGTGGCTCGCAACTACCTGGGCTACGGCCTGCCGCACGCCGACCTGATCCAGGAAGGCAACATCGGGCTGATGAAGGCCGTGCGGCGTTTCGATCCCGCCCAGGGCGTGCGCCTGGTGAGCTATGCGCTGCACTGGATCAAGGCCGAGATCCACGAATACATCCTGCGCAACTGGCGCCTGGTGAAGGTGGCCACGACCAAGGCGCAGCGCAAGCTGTTCTTCAATCTGCGCTCGCTCAAGCAGGGCCTGGAAGGCTTCCACGACGCGGAGATCGACGCGGTGGCCAGCAAGCTGCAGGTCAAGCGCTCTGACGTGATCGAGATGGAGCAGCGCATGGCCGGCGGCGATGTCTCCCTGCAGCCCGCCGACGACGCGGGCGAGAGCTTTGCGCCCCTGGCCTACCTCAGCGACAGCAGCGACGCCCCCGAGGCCGTGCTCGAGGCACGCGGACGCGAGCGCCTGCAGGGTGCCGGGCTGGAACATGCGCTGCAGTCGCTGGACGAACGCAGCCGGCGCATCGTCGAGCAGCGCTGGCTGGCCGTCAACGACGACGGCAGCGGTGGGCGCACGCTGCACGACCTGGCGGCCGAGTTCGGGGTGTCGGCCGAGCGCATCCGCCAGATCGAGGCGGCAGCGATGAAAAAGATGCGCAAGAGCCTGGCCCAGTTCGCCTGAACCGCAGCGCAGCCTGGCCAGAGCCCTTGATGCGTTTTTTGTCGCGCTTGAACTGACTGGTTTCTTCAAGCGCTCGCGGCACCCCCAGAACACTGCAAGGGGTATTCTGGTAAGCCCCGAGTGCGGACCCCGCGTGCGCCCCGCATACTCCGCCCCCTACAGGAGGAGTTCCATGGCCGTTTTCAGGGGTGTTTCCCGTTTGTCGTCGCGCCTGCTTGGCGCCTGCTGCCTGCTGGCGGCTTCCCAGGCGCATGCCGCCGACCCTCCGGTGCTGATGTCCCCGGCCTGGGCCGCGAATTTCTGCCAGGCCTGGAATCAGACCCCGGAGCTGGCCAAGGGGCTCTCCGGGGAGTGGCTGCACGACGACAAGGGCCGTGGGTACAAGATCGTGCAGATGTACCGCAACGACTGCGGCGCCGGCAGCACCGTGGAGCTCAAGATCGTGCCCAGGGACGGGCAGGCCTGGTGCAGCTATGGCGGGACCCCCCAGACCCCTGCCGATTTCGGCGTGGACTTTCTCATGCACGCCACGACTCCCGACTGGCAGGCGATGGGCCGCGGAGATCCCGGCCCCATGTGGGCGATGATGAGCGGCAAGCTGCAGTTCCAGGGCCCCAAGCTGGTGGCCATGCGCGCGATCAAGCCTTTCGCCAGCTTCCTGCTGCTGATGGGCAAGGTGCCCGGCTCCAGCGCGAGCTGCCCCGGCGGCTGATCAGAGCAGCACGATGTCGAACTGGTGCTGGTGGTAGGCCGGTTCGACCTGGAGCGCAATGGGCTTGCCGATGAAGTCCGACAGCTCGGCCAGGTGCGCGCTCTCCTCTTCCAGCAGCAGGTCGATGACCGCGTTGGAGGCCAGGATGCGGAATTCCTTCGGATTGAACTGGCGCGCCTCGCGCAGGATCTCGCGCAGGATGTCGTAGCAGGTCGTGCGGGCGGTCTTCACCTGTCCCTGTCCGGAGCAGGTCGGGCAGGGCTCGCACAGCAGGTGCGCCAGGGACTCGCGTGTGCGTTTGCGGGTCATCTCCACCAGCCCGAGCTGGGAGAAGGCATTGACCGTGACCTTCACCTTGTCACGCCACAGGGACTTTTTCAGCTCCTCCAGCACCGCGGCACGATGCTGGGGGCTGTGCATGTCGATGAAATCGATGAGGATGATTCCGCCCAGGTTGCGCAGCCGCAGCTGACGCGCGATGGCCTGGGCCGCTTCCAGGTTGGTCTTGAACACCGTGTCGTCGAAATTGCGCGCGCCCACGTAGCCGCCGGTGTTCACGTCCACCGTGGTCATCGCCTCGGTCTGGTCGATGATCAGGTAGCCGCCCGACTTCAGGTCCACGCGCCGGCCCAGGGCCTTCTCGATCTCGCCGTCGATGTTGTACAGGTCGAACAGGGGACGCTCGCCGCGGTACAGCTGCAGGCGCTCGACCACCCCCGGCATGTATTCGGCGGCGAATTCGCGCAGGCGTTCATGGTTCTCCCGGGAATCGACCTGGATGCTGCGCGTGGCTTCGGTGACCAGATCGCGCAGGACCCGCTGCGCCAGGCTGAGTTCCTGGTACAGCAGGGTCGGCGCGTGCGCGCCGCGCACGCGGTTCTGCAGCACGCCCCAGGTCTTGCGCAGGTAGGCGATGTCTTCCAGAAGTTCGGCGTCGCCCGCTTCCTCGGCGTTGGTGCGCACGATGAAACCCATGCTGGCCTGCGGGTCGTGCTGCTGCGCCAGGGCCGCGAGTCGCTGGCGCAGGCTTTCGCGCAGTTCCGGGTCGTCGATCTTCTGCGAGACACCGATGTGGCTGTCCTGCGGCAGGTGCACCAGCAGCCGTCCCGCCAGGCTGATCTGGGTGGACAGCCGCGCTCCCTTGGCGCCGATCGGGTCCTTGATCACCTGCACCAGCAGGGACTGTCCCTCGAACACCAGTTTCTCGATCGGCAGCTGCGGCGCGCCGCCGCCCTGGCGTACCTCGCCTCCGGCGCTCATGCGCTGCCACAGGTCCGCCACGTGCAGGAAGGCCGCGCGCTCCAGGCCGATGTCGATGAAGGCCGACTGCATGCCCGGCAGCACCCTCGCCACGCGCCCCAGGTACACATTGCCGGCCAGGCCGCGCTCGAGGGTTCGCTCGATGTGGATTTCCTGCACCGCGGCCTGGGCCACGAGCGCGACCCGGGTTTCCTGCGGGGTGATGTTGATCAGCAGGTCTTCTTGCATGGAGGATGGGTGCGCATCGGCTCAGGAAAGGATGCCCGCCGAGCGCAGCAGCGCGGCGGTCTCGAACAGCGGCAGGCCCATGACGCCGGAGTAGCTGCCGCTGATGTGCTGGATGAACGCCGCGGCGCGACCCTGCACCGCGTAGGCCCCGGCCTTGCCGAAGGGTTCGCCGCTGGCCACGTAGGCGGCGATGGTCTGCTCCTGCAGCGCCGCCATGCGCACCCGGCTGGTGTTGAGCGCCTCGGCGCGCTGCCAGCCGTCGGCCAGCGGCCACGCGAGGGTCACGGCGCTGAGCACGCGGTGCTCGGTGCCGGCCAGATCCGCGAGCATCTCGCGGGCCTGCGCGGCGTCGCGCGGCTTGCCCAGGATGCGCGCGCCCAGCGCCACCGTGGTGTCCGCGCACAGCACCGCCCCGGCGGGCAGGCCCCGGTGGCGCAGGCGTTGCAGCGCGGCGTCGAGCTTGGCGCCGGCGACCCGGCGCACATAGCGCGCGGGAGGCTCCGACGGCCTCTCGACTTCCAGGGCCTCGACATCCTCGTGCTCGTCGGCCAGCAGGGGCTGGAAGACCACGCCGATCTGCTGCAGCAACTCGCTGCGCCGCGGGCTGGCGGAGGCGAGGTAGAGCGTGGGGCGGTGTGTCATGGAGGGGCTGGCGGAAGGGCCTCGGCATCATACGGCCTGCGCCGGCGCGCCGGTCGGCTTCGCGGGGCTGCGCAGCCTTGCCTGCGCGTGTCGTGGGCGCGACTGGCACAATGTCGGTTTTTGCGCGCGCGGCGCGCCCAGCCACCATGTCCATCGTGAGCTGCCAGGAGCTGAGCCTGGCCTATGGCGTGCATGCCTTGCTCGACCGGGCCTCGATGAGCCTGGAGCCCGGGGAGCGTGTGGGCCTGATCGGGCGCAACGGCAGCGGCAAATCCTCGCTGTTGCGCATCATCGCCGGGCTCGAGTCTCCCGACGCGGGGGAATTGCGTCGCCAGCAGGGCCTGCGCCTGGTCTACGTCGCGCAGGAACCCCAGCTGCAGGGCTTCGCCACCGTGTTCGACGCGGTGGCCGAGGGCGTGGCCGAAGCCCGCTCGCTGCGCCAGCGCTTCGAGGCCCATGCACCCGGCGAGGACCTGGACGCGCTGCAGACCCGTATCGAGCTGCTCGACGGCTGGAACTGGGAACAGAGGGTGCAGGAAGTGTTGCAGCGACTTGCCCTGGAGGCGGGGGCCGCGGTGGCGGCTCTGTCGGGCGGCCAGCAAAAGCGCGTGGCGCTGGCACAGGCACTGGCGGCCAGCCCGGATGTGCTGCTGCTCGACGAGCCCACCAACCACCTGGACCTGGACGCCATCCAGTGGCTCGAGCAACTGCTCACGGGCTTTCGGGGCAGCGTGCTGGTGATCAGCCACGATCGCGCCTTCCTGGACTCCGTGGTCACTCGGATCCTCGAGCTCGATCGGGGCTTGCTGCGCAGCTATCCCGGGCACTACGCCGCCTTCGAACAGCGCAAGGCACGCGAGCTGGCCGACGAGGCGCTGGCGCAGGCCCGCGCCGACAAGCTGCTGGCCCAGGAGGAGGAATGGATCCGCCGCGGAGTCGAGGCCCGGCGTACGCGCAGCGTCGGGCGCGTGCAGCGCCTGCAGCAGCTGCGAAGTCAGCGCGCGCAGCGCCGCGAAGCGCTGGGCAGCGTGCGCCTGGAACTCGACCGCGGCGAGGCCAGCGGGCGCATCGTGGCCGAGCTCCAGGACGTGAGCAAGGCCTTCGGGGACCGGCAGGTGGTGCGCGAGCTGTCCACGATCGTCCTGCGCGGGGACAAGGTCGGCATTCTCGGGCCCAACGGCGCCGGCAAGACCACGCTGCTCAAGCTGCTGCTGGGCGAGCTCGCGCCGGACCGGGGCAGCGTGCGCCAGGGCAGCCGCCTGCAGGTGGCGTATTTCGACCAGATGCGTGCCGCGCTCGACCCCGAGGCCACGCTGGCCGACACCATCAGTCCGGGCAGCGAGTGGATCGAGATCGGCGGTGCTCGCAAGCACGTCAGCGCCTACCTGGGAGATTTCCTGTTCCCCCCGTCGCGCGCGCGCGCGCCGGTGAAATCCCTGTCCGGCGGAGAGCGCAACCGCTTGCTGCTGGCGCGCCTGTTCGCGCGTCCGGCCAACGTCGTGGTGCTCGACGAGCCGACCAACGACCTGGACATGGACACCATCGAGCTGCTCGAGCAGCTCCTGCAGGATTTCCCCGGCACGGTATTCCTGGTCAGCCACGATCGCCGTTTCCTGGACAACGTGGTCACCAGCACCCTGGCCTGGGAGTCACCCGGTTGCTGGCGCGAATACGAGGGCGGCGTGGAGGACTGGCTGGCGCAGCGCCAGCGGGCCCCGCAGGCCGCGGCGGCTGGCGCGACCGGCGCCCCGGCATCGGGCTCCACCGCCCAGGCGCCGCGTCCGGCGGCCCCTGCCGGGGTCCGGCGCAAGCTCAGCTACAAGGAGCAGCGCGAACTCGAGCAGTTGCCCGAGCGCATCGACCAGCTCGAGCAGGAGCAGCGAGCCCTCACCCAGGCCCTGGCCGATCCCGCGCTGTACCGCGAGCAGCCCGGACAGGTGGCCGCGATGCGCGCGCGCTTCGACGCCATCGAGCAGGAACTGGGCGCCGCGCTGCAGCGCTGGCAGGACCTCGAAGACCTGGGTCCGGCGGGCTGAACGGGCGAGCCGTTCCGGTTCTCCGGCCGATTCTCCGGCCGATTCTCCCGCCGATTCTCCCGCCGATTCTCCCGCCGATTCTCCCGCCGAGGCACGGTCGCGGCTGCCAGGGGAAGCCCGCGCGGGCTGGATCCCGCGCTCAGCCCGCCCGGTGGTAGGGGTGCCCGGTGATCACGGTATGCGCGCGGTAGATCTGCTCGGCGAGCAGCACGCGCACCAGCCCGTGAGGCAGCGTGAGATCGGACAGGCGCAGCAGCAGGTCGGCCGAGGCCTTGATGCCCGGCGCCAGGCCGTCGGCGCCCCCGACCACGAAGGCCACGTCGCGTCCCTGCTGGCGCCAGTCGCGCATGGCCTCGGCCAGTTGCAGCGTGGTCATGCGCTGGCCGCGTTCGTCCAGCACCACGCGCAGGGCCTGGGGCGGCAGGGCGTCCTCGATGCGCTGGGCCTCGCGGTCGATCACACTGGCCGTGTCCAGGCCCGCGCCGCGCGATTCCGCGCGGAGTTCGCGCAGCTGCAAGGGGGTCTGCGCCGGCATGCGGCGGGCGTATTCGGCGTAGGCCTCGTCGACCCATGCGGGCATGCGCTGGCCGACCGCGATCAGCCAGTACTTCACCGCGCCGGCCCTTTCAAGCCTTGGGCTTGGCCCGCTTGGCAGCGGCGGGGCGGGGTGCCGCAGCCTTCGCGGGCGACTTCGCGGCGGGCCGCGCCGCGCGGGCGGCGCCTGGCGAGGCCGCAGCCCCGGTCGCGCTGCGGGTCGAAGCCCGGGATGAACTCCTGCCCGCGTCCTGGCCCGTGGCCTGGGACGAACTCTTCGCCCGGCTCCTGGTGGCCGCCCCGCTTGCGCCGCCGGTCGTGCTGGCGGTCTTGCTGGCGGTCTTGCTGGCGGTCTTGCTGGCGGTC
>JAKBBP010000010.1:0-29904 GCA_021808445.1 Pseudomonadota bacterium | reverse complement strand
CCTGCCCGCGTCCTGGCCCGTGGCCTGGGACGAACTCTTCGCCCGGCTCCTGGTGGCCGCCCCGCTTGCGCCGCCGGTCGTGCTGGCGGTCTTGCTGGCGGTCTTGCTGGCGGTCTTGCTGGCGGTCTTGCTGGCGGTCCTGCTCCTGGTCGCGGTCTTCGTGGCCGTCTTCGCGACGGTCCCGGCCGAAGAGCCCCTGGGCGAGGATTTCGCGGCGGGGCTGTCAGCGGCCCTGCGCACCACGGGCTGGGGCTCGGGCGCCTGGCGCACCTTCAGGTGCACGCTCTTGCCGCCCCAGATGTCCTCGAGCTTGTAGTAGGCGCGGATGGCCGGCTGCATGATGTGCACCACGGCATCGCCGCAGTCCACCAGCACCCACTCGCCGCTCTCGGCGCCTTCCGGGTTCTTGACGGTGCCGCCGGCCTCGCGCACCTTGTCACGAACGCTGGCCGCCAGAGCGCGGGTCTGGCGGTTGGAGCTGCCGCTGGCGACGATCACACGGTCGAACAGGCTGGTCAGGTTCTCGGTGTTGAAAACCTGGATGTCCTGGGCCTTCACGTCGTCCAGGGCGGCGACGATGATGCGTTGCAGTTTACGGATGTCCATGCGGGGCGGGGTGGGGTCGGTAGAGGTGATGTCGTTCAATATAGTCTGCCACGGCCGGAGGCACGAGCCCGCGCAGGTCCAGGCCGCGAGCCGCATGGTCGCGCACCAGGGTCGCCGACACGGCCAGCGGGGGCATGTGCAGTCGCAGCAGCCGGTGTCCGCCGGCCTGCAGGGCGGCCAGCAGCCCGGGAGCGGGGCGAAGCTCGTGCTCCGGGCGCGGGGCCGCCGCGAGGTCGGCGCAGGCCGCGATGCCTTGCCAGTCCTTCCAGCTGAGAAAGTTCTCCAGCTGGTCGGCGCCCAGCAGCAGCACGAAGTCGCGTCCGGGATGGGCTGCCCGCAATTCCCGCAGGGTGTCCATCGTGTAGCTCGGCCCGCTGCGCAGCAACTCCAGGTCCAGCACGCGCAGGCGCGTGTCGGCCCGTGCCGCCAGGCGCACCATGTCCTCGCGCTGCCTCGCGCTGGCACCCAGTGCGCCGCGCTGCCAGGGGCGCCCCGCGGGGATCAGCCAGACCTCGTCGAGTCCCAGCTGCTGCAATGCGCAGCGCGCGAGTTCGAGATGCGCCAGATGAATGGGGTCGAAGCTGCCGCCGAGCAGCCCGATGGTGGGGGCCACGTCGGTTCAGACCCAGTCGCGCGGCGGCAGGAATTGCTCGCTCAAGCGCGCTTCCGGCGTGCCGGGCTCCGGCTTCCAGTCGTAGCGCCAGCGAACCTGCGGGGGCAGGGACATCAGGATGGACTCGGTACGTCCGCCCGACTGCAGGCCGAACAGGGTGCCGCGGTCCCAAACCAGGTTGAACTCCACGTAGCGCCCTCGGCGCAGGGCCTGGAACTCGCGCTCGCGCTCTCCGTAGGCCATGTCCCGCCGACGCTGCACGATGGGCAGGTAGGCCTCGAGGAAGGCGTCTCCGGTGGCACGCATCAGCGCGAACCCGGCCTCGAAACCGCCGGCGTGGAAATCGTCGAAGAAGATGCCTCCGATTCCGCGTGCCTCGCCTCGGTGCTTGAGAAAGAAGTATTCGTCGCACCAGGCCTTGAACCGGGGGTAATAGCCCGGATCCAGCGCATCCAGCGCCTGCTTGCAGCTTCGGTGGAAATGCACCGCGTCTTCCTCGAAGCCGTAGTAGGGGGTCAGGTCCATGCCTCCGCCGAACCAGCTCAGGGCCGGCCTGCCCTGCGGCCGCACACTGAGCAGGCGCACGTTGAGGTGCACGGTGGGCACATAGGGGTTGCGCGGGTGCAGCACCAGCGAAACCCCCATGGCGCTGAAGGGTGCGCCCGCGAGTTCCGCGCGCTGCTGGGTCGCCGACGCGGGCAGGCTGGCTCCGCGCACGGCCGAGAAATTGCAGCCGGCGCGCTCGAACAGCCCACCTTCCTCCAGCACGCTGCTCAGGCCGTCGCCTTCCAGGCGGCCGCCGGCCGGTCGGGTCCAGGCATCACGCCGGAAGGCCCGGCCGTCGACCTCCTCCAGTGCGGCGAGGATGCGCGATTGCAGGTCGAGGAGGTATTCGCGGACGGGTTCGGACATGGGCAAAGTCATCAGGGCGCAGGGCGCGCCCGCTCGGGCGATCAGCGTTCGGCAACGCGGATCAGGTGACGCGATGTGCGCGTGGCCACGCGCACGGTATGGCCGGGCCCGCGCCGGCGCTGTGCCAGGCGCACCGCTCGCGCGTGCGCACGCCGCTGTTCGGCCAGGCGCAGCGCGCGTTCATGCGCGCGGCGCTCCTCGGCCAGGTGCAGTTCGCGCCGCGGATGCCACTCGCGGGTGTACACCACCACCAGGGCATGGGGCCGGAAATGCGTGTTCTCGCGCACGTGGTTCCAGCGCGCGACCTCGGCCACGCTGACCCCATAGCGCCGAGCCACCGTGCCAGGCGTGTCGTAGCGACCGGCGTACAGGCGCAGGCGACGCAGCGGCGGCTCCACCGGGGCCAGGGCCAGCACGGCGTTCTCGGCCACGTGCTTGCTGACGTTGGCATCATCCTGCGGCGGACGTGGCACCAGTACCGTGGAGCCCGCCTTGATCAGGGTGCGGCTGGGGATACCGTTGACCTCGCGCAGCGTGGCCACGGCCAGGTGCAGGTGCTGGGCCAGCACGGCCGGGGTGGACGTGCGCTCGACGCGGTACGCCGTCCAGCGGGCCAGTGGGCCCTGATGCGCTGCCAGCGCCTGTTCGAACTCGGTGGCGTTGTCGTAGGGCAGCAGGATCTGCGGGTGGGTGGCCGCCAGGATCACGGGCTTCTTGAAGGCCGGGTTGAGGGAGCGGAAATCGGCCACCGAAATCCCGGCCAGGCGTGCCGCCTGCGACACATCGATGTCCTGGGTGATGGTCACCGGCTTGAAATAGGGGTGGTCGGGAACCGGCGGCAGCGTGATGCCATAGCGCTGCGGATGCTCGATGATGTCCTTCACCGCCTGCAGCTTGGGGTAGTAGTTGCGCGTTTCCTCGGGCATGCGCAGGTGGGCGTAGTCCACCGGCAGTCCGTGGGCCTGGTTGTACGCGATGGCGCGCTGCAGGCCGCCTTCGCCCCAGTTGTAGGCCGCCAGCGCGAGCTGCCAGTCGCCGAACATTCCATGCAGCTTGCTCAGGTAATCCAGCGCCGCACGGGTGGAGGCCATGACGTCGCGCCGACCGTCCTGGAACATGTTCTGGCGCAGGTTGTAGTGCTTGCCGGTGCTCGGAATGAACTGCCACATGCCCGAGGCCTTCGCGCTCGACAGGGCATCGGGGTTGAAGGCGCTTTCGATGAAGGGCAGCAGCGCGAGTTCGGTGGGCATGTCGCGGCGCCGCACCTCCTGCACGATGTAATAGAGGTACTTGCGCGAGCGCTCGGTCATGCGGGCCACATAATCGGGCCGGGTGGTGTACCAGTGCACCGCCTGCTGCACGTAGGGCTGCATTTGCGGGCCGTCCATGTCGGGGATCCCGAAGCCGGCGCGGATACGCTGCCAGATATCCGTGTACTGCGGTCCGGCGGCGCTGGCCGAAACCGCGGGCACGGCGGCCGCGCCGCTGGCGGCAGCCACCGGGGCCGAGGCGCCGTCAGCCAGACCCGGTGCGCTGGAGGCCGCGATCCCCCCCGGCTGCGGCGCGGAGGCGTCCACCCGCGGCGTCTGCGCCGGCGCGGAGGCCTGCGCGGCCGGCGCCTGCATCGAGACCGGGGAGCGAGGGGGAGCGGCGCAGCCGGCGGCCATCACGACCACCGCGGCCAGGGCCCAGAACCTCACTCCTCGCAAACGCCGCATCCCGTCTTCCCCGTTGCGGACCCTCCGGGGTCCGGGTTCATGTCGATCAAAAATCGTTCTTCCATTGCCGCAGCATCGCGAAGGCATCGACACGGTCGACGGCCTCGCGCCCGAAATGCTCCCGCAACTGCATCCGGATCGAAGCCTGGTCCGAACGCAGGAAGGGGTTTACCAGCCGTTCCCGCCCGATGCTGCTGGGCAGGGTGGGCAGTTGCTCCCTGCGGCGCCGCAGGCACCAGTGCTCATATTCCTCGATTTCCGGGTTGCCGGGCTCCACGCGCCGGGCGAATTGTAGATTGCTCACGGTGTATTCATGCGCACAAAGCACCTGGGTGTCGGACGGCAGCGATCCCAGACGCTCCAGCGACTCCAGCATCTGCTGGGGCGTTCCCTCGAAAAGACGCCCGCATCCGGCGGAGAAAAGGGTGTCGCCACACAGCACCACGCGCAGGGACGCGCAGTGGTACGCGACATGTCCCAGGGTGTGTCCGGGAACCTCCAGCACCTCGAATCGCAGCCCCAGGGAATCCAGTTCGGCGATGTCGCCGCCCGCCACGCTGCGGGTGACGCCAACGATGTCCTCGGCGGCCGGGCCCCACACGGGCACCGGCCAGCGCTGCAGCAGCGTCGCGATGCCGCCGGTGTGATCGGGGTGGTGATGGGTGACTAGAATGCCGGCGAGTCGCAGGCCATCGCGGGCGCAGGCGGCCAGCACGGGGCCGGCGTCGCCCGGATCCACCACCACGGCGCTGCGCGAGTCGTGGATCATCCAGATGTAGTTGTCCCGAAAGGCTTGCAGCGCGACGATATGCATGAGTCCCCCGAAGTGCGCCCGAGTATAAATCTCGACCGGTGGATGCAAAGCCCGGGCGGACATCCTGCGCTGCAATGGCAGCAGCAGCAGATGGACAGGCTGGTGGCGGATATTTTCGGATTCCACGCCCTGCAGCTGGGCATGCGCGAGCTGGCCGCGCTGCGGCACAACCGGATGCCCCATCGCTGGTTCGCCCGCGACGTGGCCGACGCGCCCGACCAGGTGCAGGGGGCCGCGGGGCCGGCCGCGCTGGTATGCGAATTCACCGACCTGCCGCTGGCCGGACAGAGCCTGGATCTGGTGGTGCTGCCGCATACCCTCGAGGTGGCCTCCGACCCTTACGCCTGTCTGCGCGAGGCGGACCGGGTGCTGGTGGCGGGCGGGCAGGTGGTGATCACCGGGTTCAATGCCTTCAGCCTGTGGGGAGCGCGCCAGGCCCTGGCACGCCTGGGGGGCGAGCCCTACCTGCCGCAGAGCGGGGAGCTGATCTCGCCGCGTCGGGTGCGCGACTGGCTGCGCCTACTGAGTTTCGAGGTCACCGCCGGGGCCTACGGCTGCTGGCGCCCGCCGCTGCAGACCGAGCCCTGGCTGGAGCGCTGGCGCTTCATGGACAAGGCCGGCGAGCGCTGGTGGCCGATGCTCGGCGGCGTGTATGTATTGGTGGCGACCAAGCGGGTGCGTTCCATGCGACTGGTCGGCAAGGCCTGGCAGCCGGGTGCCGCGAAGGCGCACGTCGGGCGCCCGGTGGTTCATCGACGTGCGGCGCAGGAGCGCCGCGAAACCGGAGATCGTGCATGAGTCAAGTGGACGCCTACACCGACGGCGCCTGTCGAGGAAACCCCGGCCCCGGCGGCTGGGGCGTGGTGCTGCGCGCATCGGGCGTGCAGAAGGAAATGTTCGGTGGCGAACCGTCCACCACCAACAATCGCATGGAGATGCTGGCGGCGATCACCGCGCTGGAGAGCCTCAAGCACCCCTGCGAAGTGCGTCTGTATACCGACTCGCAGTATGTGCTCAAGGGCATGACCGAATGGCTGAGCGGGTGGAAGGCTCGCGGCTGGAAGACGGCCGACCGCAAGCCTGTGAAGAACGTGGATCTTTGGCAACGCCTGGAGCAGGCCAGTGCCGCCCACCGCGTGCAATGGGTGTGGGTGCGCGGGCACGACGGCAACCCCGGCAACGAACTGGCCGACGAACTGGCCAACCGCGGGGTCGACAGCGTGCAGGGCCGCGGTGCCTTCGCCCCGGGGAGCCGCGCATGACCCGACAGGTCATCCTCGACACCGAGACCACCGGGCTGAACCCTGCTGCGGGAGACCGCATCATCGAGGTCGCCGGCGTGGAACTGCTCAAGCGCAGGCCCAGCGGCAGGCATTTCCAGCGCTACGTGAACCCCCTGCGGTCCAGCCACCCCGACGCGCTGCGGGTGCACGGGCTGACCGACGAATTCCTCTCCGGCATGCCCTTGTTCGAGCAGATCGTCGACGATCTGCTGGAGTTCGTGCGCGGCGCGGAGGTGGTGATCCACAACGCCGCCTTCGACGTGGCCTTCCTGGATGCCGAGCTCGAGCGCCTCGGTCGTGCTCCCTTCGAATCCCATTGCGCCGGCATCACCGACTCCCTGGCCATCGCCCGCGAGCAGTTTCCCGGCAAGTTCAACAGCCTGGACGCGCTGTGCAAGCGCTTCGGCGTGGACAACACGCGGCGCACCCTGCACGGCGCCCTGCTGGACGCCGAACTGCTGGCCGAGGTCTACGTCTGGCTGACCCGCGGCCAGGACAGCCTGGTCATGGAACTCGAGGACTCCCGCCAGGGTGGCGCGGAGCAGGCGGCGGACCTCTCGGGACTGGCCTTGCGCGTGTTGGCGGCCAGCGAGGCCGAGCTGCGTGAGCACGAGGCCATCCTGCAGGCGCTGGACAAGGGCGGGAACGCGGTGTGGAAGCCCTCCGGGGCGCAAACATGATGCGCGCCGGAATTTCTATGGCATAATTTTGGTTTTCGCCCCGGGTGGTTAGCTCAGCGGTAGAGCACTGCCTTCACACGGCAGGGGCCACAGGTTCGATCCCTGTACCACCCACCAGATGCACCAGATGCGCGTGCACGCAAGTGCACCGAAGGCCGCAAGCCCCAGAGAAATCATGGACTTGCGGCCTTTTTTCGTGCCTGGCGGTGCTGGCGGATGTTCAGCAGTCAGGCGTTCAGCAGTCAGGCGTTCAGCGGGTCGGCGCCGGATACACGGCCTGTCCCGTCGCCAATGCCGGCGGATAGACCACGACGGCTTGCAGGTCCTTGGTGCCTGGAACGATCTGACCGATGGGGAAGTACTGCCCGGTCTGCGCCCCGTTGGCGTCCAGCGCGAAGGCTCCCAGCAGCGTGCGGGTCTTGCCTGACAGTTGCATCAGGGCCTGGTGGAAATCGGCCTGGCTGAACTGCTGTGCCGTGCCCAGAATGCCCTGGACGATCAAGCCGGTGTTGTAGCCCACGCAGTCGAGGTAGGTGGGCTGCTTGTGCGAGGCCTGTTCGAAGGCCTTGGCGAAGCTGGCGGTATCCATGCCATAGCTCACCTTGCCGTAGCGCACCAGGGGTGGCGTCGGGTAGGTGTAGGTGTAGGCCAGCGCCTTCGCGCCGACGTTGTGCTCGATCAGGCCCAGCATCTGCCCCGGGAACGTCGTCAGGGTGAGGTCGAAGTGCAGGCCGCTTTGCGCCAGGGTTCGCAGGAAGGCGATGTCGTTGGGCGGATAGCCGAGTTCGAGCACCGCCTGCGGCTGGGTGGCGGCCATGCTGTGCAGCAGCACGTTGTAGTTGGATTCAGTGGTCGGGACGGCATGGAAATACACCGGTTGCACGCCGGCCTTGGCAAGGGTCTGCTGGACGCTGCGCGCCAGCGGGGCGTCGAAGTCGTTGGCGTCGTACATCACCGCGACGCGCCGCACCTTGTGCTCGAGCAGGAACCGGGCCAGCAGCACGCCCTCGGGTGCCGTGGTCGGGATGCTGACATCGGCCAGGTAGGGCGTGGCGCCGGAGAAGAACTTCTCGCTGGAGCCGCTCTGGTCGAGCAACAGCATCTTGTGTTCGGCGGCCAGGGGCACGGCCACCGAAGTGAGCACGGAGCCGAAGTCGGAGGCCAGCAGGTCCACCTTGTCCTGGGTGATCAGGCGGTTGTACAGGGTGGTGGCCGTCGACGTGGAACTCAGGTCGTCGTAGGCGACGATTCGCACCGGCAGTTTTTTCTGGAAGGCCTGCACGTACACGCCACCGTCGCGATTGACGCTGTCGGCCCAGAATCGCAGGCCCGCATACTGGGCTTGCGAGGGGACCGCGAAGGGGCCGGTGCTGGCGTACAGCGTTCCGATGGTGATGCGCGCGGGGGCGGGTGCCGCCTGGCAGACGGCGCTCCCGAACAGGCCCAGTGCCGCGGCCAGCGCGGGCACGCAGACGGCCGCGCGCCGCAGGCGCGCGTGGATGCGGCGAAGCAGCCGCCGGGGTGTATGGTGGGGCATGACGTGTCTCCTCCTGGGTTGTTGGTATGGAAATGGGGGTTCAGCGCGGATCAGCGGCAGCCTGCGCGGGCTGCCCAGGCGCGGCCGGCGAAACCGGAGCTTCGAGGTAACGCTCGGCGAGCAGGGTCCAGTAGGCGGCGCCCACGGGCAGGATGTCGTCGTTGAAGTCGTAGTGCGGGTTGTGCACCATGCAGGCGGGTGCGTCGTCGTCGCCGGCGCCATTGCCGATCAACACGTAACTGCCGGGGACTCGCTCCAGCATGAAGGCGAAGTCCTCGCTTCCGCTCAGGGCCGGCCCCTGGAGCTCGACCTGCGAGGGCCCCAGCAGTTCAAGGGCCACCTGGCGTGCGAACGCAGTGGGCTCGGCATGGTTCACCAGCACGGTGTAGCCGTCGCGCCAGTCAATGCGCGCCTGCACCTCGAAACTGCGTGCCTGGGCCTCGATCAACGCATGCAGGCGGCGACGCAGCAAGGCACGCACCTTGGGATCGAGGCTGCGCAGGCTGATTTCCATCACCGCTTCCTGGGCGATGACGTTGTTGGCGCGTCCGGCGTGCAGCGCGCCGACCGTGACGACCGACATGGCGTGGGGATCGACATTGCGCGACACGATGCTCTGCAGCGCCATGACGATGGCCGAGGCGGCGACCAAGGGGTCGCGTGCCTGATGCGGAAACGCGCCGTGGCCTCCGACTCCCGTGAGGGTCACCGTGACGTAGTCACTGGAAGCCATCGCCGCGCCTTCGCGCAGCACCAGGTGTCCGCTGGGGATGCCCGGCATGTTGTGCATGCCGAAGATGGTGTCGCAGGGGTAACGCTCGAACAATCCGTCGTCCAGCATGCGCTTCGCGCCGGCTCCACCTTCTTCGGCAGGCTGGAAGATCAGATGCAGTGTGCCGTCGATGCGCGCGCGCTGCGCGATCCGGTATGCCGCGGCCAGCAGCATCGCGGTGTGGCCGTCGTGCCCGCAGGCGTGCATCACGTGGTCATGGCAGCTCGCGTAGGGCTTGCCGCTGGCTTCCTGGATCGGCAAGGCATCCATGTCTGCGCGCAGACCCAGGCGCCGGCTGCCGGTGCCCCGGCGCAGTCGACCGACCACGCCGGTTCCTCCCACGCCCTCCTCGACCTCATAGCCCCATTCGCGCAGGCGGCGTCCGACCAGTGCCGCGGTGCGCTGCTCGGCGAAAGCCAGTTCGGGATGCCGATGCAGGTCCCGGCGCACGGCGACGAACTCGGCGAGCTCGTCCGGGGATTGCAACAAGGGGTGTGCGGGCTTGGACATGGGGGCTGCGAGGCAGGCTGCGGGAACCGGGAGCACCCAATCTAGGCTTGGCAAAAAAGTGTGTCCAATGCATTATTGGCAGAAAATCAATGCATTCCATGCATGGAGTTCCAGGATGCAACTGACCCAGCTTCGCCACTTCGCGGGTCTTGCCGAGGTGGGCTCGTTCAGCAAGGCGGCGCGTGGACTGTTCATCACCCAGCCCGCGTTGAGCCGCAGCATCCGCGCCCTGGAGGACGAGCTGGGCTTTGCCCTGTTCGACCGCATCGGGCATCGCATCGAGCTCACGTCCTTCGGCCGCGACGTGCTCGAGCGGGCGCGTCGCCTGCTGGACGACGCGCGGGACATCGCGGATCTCGGCGCCGGATTGCGCGAGGGACGTGCCGGGCGCCTGGGTGTCGGGCTGGGTTCGGGGCCAGCCGCGTTGCTGACCCGCCCCTTGCTGGCGGCTTTCGCGGCCCGGGATCGGGCGGTGCGCCTGGAGCTCGCACACGGCGGCGCCGCGCTGCTGCTGCAGCGCCTGCGGGCCAGGACCCTGGACGCGCTGGTGGTGGACCTGCTGTCGGTGCCGCCGGCCAGCGACCTTCGCATCGACATGCCCGTGAGCATGCGCGGCGCCTTTCTGTGCCGCTCCGGACATCCGCTGGCGCGACGCCGGCGCCTGCGATTCGAGCAGTTGCTGGAGTATCCGCTGGCCTGCACGCCGCTCAGCGACGAGATCGCGCGCACCCTGGTGCAGCGCTATGGCCCCGGGGCTCATCCCGACGTGCTGGTCACGCTGCGCGCAGACGATCTGCCCAGCCTGGTCGAGGTGGCGAACAGCAGCCATGCGATCCTGCTGGCCGTGCGCGGCGTCGCCCCCGGGCTGCGCGAGCTGCCGCTGGATCCGCCGCTGGGGGCCAGCGCGCGCTTCGGCCTGGTGACCCTGGCGCGCCGCGCCGAAGCACCCGCGATGGCGCTGCTTCGGCAGGTCCTGCGCGATCAGCTGCACGATTGAGCACGTCGCGCGCCGCGCCTCGACCCGCCGGCGGGTCGAGGCGCACCGGGCCATGCATTCGCAACCTACAATATGTCGCCTGGAGGCCGGATGCATGTCAGATTCCGTCATACGACACGAGTACCGCGGGCACACGATCACGATTCGCGTGCAGTCCACGGCCGATGGGCAGTGGACCTGGTCGTACGCGATCGAGGGCATCGGCTACAAGGACTACGGTGTCAGGCCCCGCAGCAGCTACGACCTCATGGTGAGCGCGGCGATCGACGAGGGCAGGCGCCGCATCGACGCCTTCGAGGATCGGCTCCCGTCAGGCTCGCAGGACTGAGCAGGAGCCTGCACTCGATTTCGGGTTTGGCGAAGCGCTGATGCCCGGCTCAGGCGTGGCGCAGGCGAAGGCGAAGGCCTTCTACAATCCGCCCGCCTGCTCGCGACGGGCCCTGCGCCCCCGTGCGGAGGGCGCGGGATGCATGTGCCCATGAAGGGTGTACGGTGATGCTCGGAGCGCGCATCAAAAGCAAGACGCAAACTTTTGATCTTGCCGCATTTTTTTCCCTTTGGTACGCTCTGCTCCAATCCTCGCGAGGCATCATGCGCATCCTTCGATCCCGTTTCCGGCCCGCACAGGGCAAGTCCCATGCCTTGCGCGTCCTGGTACTGGGCTGGACACTGGGAATCTGCGGCTTCGCGACCGGTGCCCACGCGGCTTCCGAGGCCAGCGCCCCGCAGGCTTCGACCCCGCCGTCGGCGCATGCGCGCAGCGCGCACCCCGTGGGGGAGCACAAGGCGGTGCAGCACAAGGCCGTCGAGCGCAAGGTGGTCGAGCACCGGAAGGTCCTGCACAGGAAGGTCGTGCGCCGGAGGACCGTGCGCAGGGGCCCGGTGCACAGGCCCTTGGAGCGCAAGGTGATCGAGCGCAGGACCCGCGTGGCGCATCGCCGGGTGGTGCGTCCCGAGGCTTCCCATGCCGTACGCCGCCCGGTGCACGCGGTGATGCACGAAGTCCGGCGTGCGCCCGCGGCCCTGCCGGCCGACCTGCGACGCACCTCTTTCACCGAGGATCCGATCTCCCTGGCCTCGGGCTCGGCATTGGTCATCGACGCGCGCACGCACCAGGTGTTGCTGAGCAAGGACGCCGGCGACGTGCGCCCGATCGCCTCGCTGACCAAGCTGATGACGGCCGCGGTGGTGCTGGACGCGCACCAGCCCATGGACCAGCCCATCGAGATCACCGACCAGGACATCGACACCCTGAAGTGGAGCAGTTCGCGTCTGCGCCCAGGCATGGTGTTCACCCGCGAGGAATTGCTCAAGCTGGCGCTGATGTCGTCCGAGAATCGCGCTGCCCACGCGCTGGCGCGCAACTATCCTGGGGGGCTGGCCGCCTGCATCGCGGCCATGAACCGCAAGGCGGCGTCGCTGGGCATGCTGCACACCCACTACATCGAGCCCACGGGCCTGTCGCCGCAGAACGAGTCCACCGCAAGCGACCTGGCCAGACTGGTGGCCGCGGTGTATTCCTATCCGCTGATCCGCCAGTTCTCGACCCATCCCAAGAGCACGGTCAACGCGGGTCGCTACGAGCTGCAGTTCCGCAACACCGATCACCTGATCTTCAACCGCGGCTGGGACATTCTGCTGCAGAAGACGGGATTCATCAATGAAGCCGGGCATTGCCTCGTGCTCAATACCGTCGTGCAGGGGCGCAATGTGATCGTGGTCCTGCTCGATGCCTGGGGGCGATACTCCCATTTCGCGGATGCCGAGCGCATTCGCAACTGGATGCAGACCTCCGGACGCACCCTGCTGACGCGCGTGGACCCGATTCCCACGGCCGAAGCACGGCCGCAGACGGTCGACGAGTAAGGTCGAGCAGCGCCGGGCAGCGCCGGGCGCGCGCAGCCGCCGCGAGGGTGGCCGGGATCTCTGAGGGGCTTCAGGCCCGACGCGCCACGCCCTGCGCAGGCTTGGCGCGGTAGCCCAGCGCGGCGGAGATGCGAGCCGCGGTTTCCACCACCTTGCCCAGCCAGTCCTCCTGGAGCCGGTCGGCAGGCGCCGACAGCGAAAGCCCCGCCACGAGGCGCCCCGAGTCGTCCAGGATGCCGGCAGCCATGCAGCGCACGCCGAGCTCGAGTTCCTCGTTGTCGCGCGCGAATCCCAGCTGGCGTACCCGTGCGAGCTCGGCCTCCAGCCGGGGCAGGTCGGTGATGCTGTTGCGGGTGTGGCCCGCCAGGCCCGTGCGCATCGCGTAGGCCTTGACCTTCTGCGGGTCCTCGCCGGCAAGGAACAGCTTGCCCACCGAGGTCAGGTGCAGTGGCGCATGACCGCCGACGGTGCGCACCACCTGCATGCCCGAGCGCTCGCTGTAGGCGCGTTCGATGTAGATGATTTCGTCTCCCTGGCGCAGGCTCAGGTTCACCGGCTGGTGGGTCAGGCGATGCAGTTCGCGCATCGGCCCGAGGGCGACGTCGCGCACGTTCAGGCGGGCCTTCACGAGGTTGCCCAGTTCCAGCAGACGCATGCCCAGCTGGTACACGCCCGGGTCGCAGCGGTCCACCAGATGCCCGGTGGCCAGGTCGTTGAGAATGCGGTGAGCCGTGGAAGGATGCAAGCCGCAGCGCTCGGCGATGAGCTTGAGCGGCGCGGGCTCGCTGTGCTCCGCCAGCGCATCGAGGATCGAGAACATGCGCTCGATCACCTGGATGGCTGGTTGCTCGCGTCGCCCGGTCGAGGAGGATGAAGCCTTGGTCATCCCTGCATTTTACATCCCGAAATGTCGGGATGTCATGCCTGGGCGGGGGCAGCGTCGACCCAGCACTCGTCCAGCAGGACCTGATGGGGGCGGAAGCGGCTCTTGTACGCCATCTTGGGGCTCTGGGCGATCCAGTAGCCCAGGTAGGTGTGGGGCAGTCCGAGCGCGCGGGTCTGCATGATCTGCCACAGCACGCCGTAGGTGCCCAGGCTGGAGCCGGCGGCGTCCGGGTCGTAGAAGGTGTAGACGGCCGACAGGCCGTCGCCCAGAAGGTCGATGACCGAGACCATGCGGAGTGTGCCGGCGGGATCGCGGAACTCGACGAGTCGAGTGTCCACCCGGCTTTGCAGCAGGAACTGGGTGTACTGGTCGATGCTGTCCTGGTCCATGCCGCCGCCGGCGTGGCGCCGGGCCTGGTAGCGAAGGTACAGCTCGTAGTGCTCGAGCACGAACTCGGGGGCCATGACCCGCGCCTGCAGCCCGCCGTGGCGCTTCCAGGCGCGGCGCTGGCTGCGGTCGGCCCGGAACTCCTGCGCCAGCACGCGCAGCGCCACGCAGGCGCGGCAGGTCTCGCACTGGGGGCGGTAGGTGAACAGTCCGCTGCGCCGAAAACCCGCCTGCACCAGCTCGGTGTAGACGTTGGCGCGCACGCGGTGCGCCGGCGTGACGACCTGCGAGCGCGCCAGCCTCTCGGGCAGGTAGCTGCAGGGGTACGCGGCAGTCGAGTAGAACTGCAGCGCGCTGAACGGCACGTCGTTCGGATGGGTCACAGCCAGGCTGCGCAATGCTGACGGAACTGCGTCCAATCATACTGCCAGCCTGGCGGCCCCTGGAGATCGCGGGCTTGCTCCAGCTCGCGCAGAAACCGCGCGCGCGGCCAGGGCAGCGCGCCCAGGCTGGCAAGGTGGGACGTCTGCTGCTGACAGTCGATGAAACGCAGGCCGCGCGCCAGCGCGAAGCCGCACAGCGCCATGAGCAGCAGCTTGGAGCCATCGTCCACGCGGGTGAACATGGACTCCCCGAAGGCCGCGGCACCCAGCGCCACCAGGTACAGCCCGGCCACCAGTTCCCCCTCGCGCCACAGCTCGAAGCTGTGCGCCAGGCCCTGCGCGTGCAGCTCGCCGTAGGCCTGCAGGATGGCCGGGCCGATCCAGGTGCCCGCCACTCCCGCGCGCGGCGCCGCGCAGGCGCGCATCACCGCGCCGAAGTCGCTGTCCATGCGCAGGTCCAGGCGTGGGTCCTGGCTCATGCGCCGTGCCGCCTGGCGCAGGGAGCGGCGCACCCGCAGATCCTGCGGCAGCAGCACCATGCGCGGGTCGGGGCTCCACCACAGCGGCGGTTCGTCCTCGCCGAACCAGGGGAAAATGCCCCCGGAATAGGCGGCACGCAAGCTCGGTGCGTCCACGCAGCCACCCGCGGCCAGCAGGCCGGGGTAGGGGGCTTGCGCGGGCAACGCCTGGTCCGCCGGCGGGAATGGATCCCCCGGGCGCAGGCGGGGCAGGGTCCAATTCAAGGCTTCGGGCCGCTCGTGCGGATTTCAGGCGCGGGTGAGGCGATGGGGGGGCGCATGGGTTATTCTCGCCGCGTTCATGGTTCGTACGGACAGGATCGCTTCATGGCTATGTATCAGATCGGCGACAGGAAGCCGGAGCTCGCCGCCGGCGTGTTTGTCGCGGATACCGCGCGGGTGATCGGACGGGTGCGTCTGGCGGCGGGTTGCAGCGTGTGGTTCGGCGCCGTGCTGCGCGGCGACAACGAGCCCATCGAGATCGGCGAGCGCAGCAATGTGCAGGAATGTGCGGTGCTGCACACCGATCCCGGCTTCGCCCTGCGCATCGGGGAGGGCGTGACCGTGGGGCACCAGGCCATGCTGCACGGCTGCACCATCGGCGACGGCAGCCTGGTGGGCATCCAGGCCGTGGTGCTCAACGGCGCGACCATCGGGCGTGACTGCCTGGTCGGCGCAGGCTCGCTGGTGCCCGAGGGCAAGAGCTTTCCCGACGGCAGCCTGATCCTGGGCACTCCGGCGCGCGTGGTGCGCCCATTGAGCGCCGAGGAGATCCAGGGCCTGCGGCGCGCCGCCGAGGTGTACGTGCACAAGGGCGCCGAATATTCCCGCGAGCTGCGCGAAGTGCCTCCCGCTCCCGCGGCCTGAAGTCTGAAGTCTCCGAGATGACCGATAGTCTGTTCAAGTTCATGCTGGGCGAAGGCCACGTGCGCGGCGTCGCCGTGCGCCTGGGCGATGCCTGGCAGGAGATGCTGCGCCGCAGGCGTCACGCCACTGGCGTGCAGGAGTTGCTGGGCGAGATGAGCGCCGCCTCGGCGCTGCTGGCCGGCAGCCTCAAGTTCGATGGCACGCTCATCCTGCAGATCCACGGCGACGGCCCGCTGCGCCTTGCCGTGGCCGAATGCCAGCCCGACTTCGGCCTGCGCGCCACCGCCAAGGAGATCGAGGAGTCGCAGCCGGAGCAGCCGCCTGCGGGCGACCTGGTGGGTCTGGCCAATCGGCATGGCGCCGGACGTTGCGTGATCACGCTGGACCCGCGCCAACCCGGGCAGCAACCCTACCAGGGCATCGTGGGGCTGGCCGATGCGCAGGGCCACGCGCTGCGCGACCTGTCCGCCGTGCTGCGCCAGTACCTGGACCAGTCGGAGCAGATTCCGTCCTGGCTGATGCTGGCTGCCGACGATCGCGTGGCTTGCGGGCTGCTGGTGCAGCGCATGCCGGGCGCGGGCGGCACGGGGGGGTCCGACGCTGCGCGCGCCGACGAGGATTTCTCTCGCGCGGTGCACCTGGCGTCGACCCTGCAGCGCGCCGAGTTGCTGGAGCTGGAGCCCCGGGAAGTGCTGCGTCGCCTGTTCTGGGAGGAAGGTGCCCGCGTGTTCGAGCCCCTGCATCCGCGATTTCACTGCACCTGCTCCAAGCAGCGCGTGGCGCAGATGTTGCGCATGCTGGGACGCGAGGAAGTGGAATCGGTGCTGGCCGAGCAGGGGGAGGTCGACGTGACCTGCGAGTTCTGCGGGGCCGGCTACGCCTTCGATCTGGTCGACGCCGCGCAGTTGTTCCACGCCGGAGTGGATCAGCCGCCCGGCACGGCGCAGACACAGTAGCGGGGGACGGTGCCGGCGCGCCACCGGGCGCGCGGGCTCGGTCCCTTCCGTCTCAGCGTCGCGCCGCTCGCGCCGGCGCCGAGGGTGCCGCGACCGGCGGCAGCGGGCTGGAGGCCGGCAGCACCTGCACGAACACCTCGTCGGGCTCCATCATGCCCATTTCGCTGCGCGCGCTGCCCTGCACCGCCTGCGCGCCGGAGCGCAGGTCGCGGGCTCGCGCCGAAAGCGCCTCGTTGTCCTCGCGTGCCCGCTCATTGGCCTGCAGCTGGGCGCGCAGCTGGTCGCGCAGGCGGTGCACGGCCGGCCAGCCGCGCTCTCCCAGCCACAGCGGCCACTGCATCAGCGCCAGCGCCGCCAGCAGTACCAAGGTGACCCAGCGAAGACGGCGCATCGGACATCGGGCCCTCGCGGGGCCAGCTCGGGTGGAGGCCTGCGCTCAGCGCAGGTTGTAGAAGGTTGCCCGACCGCTGAAACGCGCCACGTCGCCCAGGTTCTCCTCGATGCGCAGCAGCTGGTTGTACTTGGCGATACGGTCCGAGCGCGAGAGCGAGCCGGTCTTGATCTGGCCGGCGTTCGTGGCCACAGCGATGTCGGCGATGGTGGTGTCCTCGGTCTCGCCGGAGCGGTGGGACACGACGGCCGTGTAGCCCGCGCGCTTGGCCATCTCGATGGCGGCGAAGGTCTCGGTCAGCGTGCCGATCTGGTTGACCTTGATCAGGATGGAGTTGCCCACCCCCTCATCGATGCCGCGGCGAAGAATCTCGGTGTTGGTCACGAAAATGTCGTCTCCCACCAGCTGCACCTTGCGTCCCAGCCGGGCCGTGAGCTGCTTCCAGCCCTCCCAGTCCTGCTCGGCCAGGCCGTCCTCGATGGACACGATGGGGTACTTGCCCAGCCAGGACTCGTACAGCGCGATCATCTCCTCGGAGCTCAGGACCTGGCCTTCGCCTTCCAGGTGGTACTTGCCGTCACGGTAGAACTCGCTGGATGCGGGGTCCAGGGCAATGGCGATCTGCTCGCCGGGCTTGTACCCGGCCTTCTCGATGGCCTCGACCACCAGTTGCAGCGCTGCCTCATGGCTGGGCACATTGGGCGCGAAGCCGCCTTCGTCGCCGACGGTGGTGGGCATTCCGCGGTGGTGCAGGATGCCCTTGAGCGCGTGGAATACCTCGGTGCCGTAGCGCAGGGCCTCCCGGAAGGTGGGCGCGCCCACCGGCATGATCATGAACTCCTGCATGTCCAGGCTGTTGTTGGCATGCGCGCCGCCGTTGATCACGTTCATCATCGGCACCGGCAGCTCGCAGGCCGAGAATCCGCCCAGGTACTGGTACAGCGGCACCCCGGCTTCCTCGGCTGCCGCCTTGGCCACCGCCATGCTCACCGCCAGCATCGCGTTGGCGCCCAGGCGGGACTTGTTGGCGCTGCCGTCCAGCTCGATCAGCGTGCGGTCGAGGAAGGCCTGCTCGGAGGCGTCCAGGCCCATCACCGCCTCGGTGATCTCGGTGTTGATGTGCTCGACCGCGCGCAGCACGCCCTTGCCGCCGAAGCGCTGGGGGTTCGCGTCGCGCAGCTCGACGGCTTCGCGCGTGCCGGTGGAGGCTCCCGACGGTACGGCGGCGCGCCCGAGGAATCCGGTTTCCAGCACGACGTCGCATTCCACGGTGGGGTTGCCGCGGCTGTCGAGGATCTCGCGGGCGTTCAGGTCGACGATGGCACTCATGGGGGGTCCTGTGGAGGTTTCGGGTCGGAGGAATGCGCTGGGTCAGCGCAGCTGCTGTTCGAGATAGTCGCGGCGCTTGACCACCGTGTCGATGGCGCAGAGGTCTTCGAGCAGGGCGCGCATGTGGCGCAGTGGCATGGCATTGGGTCCGTCCGACAGCGCGCGGTCCGGGTCGGGGTGGGTCTCGGCGAACACGCCGGCCACGCCGGCGGCGACCGCCGCGCGGGCCAGTACCGGCACGAACTCGCGCTGGCCGCCGGAGCGCTCGCCCAGCCCGCCGGGCTGCTGCACGGAGTGGGTGGCGTCGAACACCACCGGGCACCCCGTGTCGCGCATCACGGCCAGACCGCGCATGTCCGACACGAGGGTGTTGTAGCCGAAGCTCACGCCGCGCTCGCACACCATGATCTGTTCGTTGCCGACGGCGCGCGCCTTGTCCACCACGTTGCGCATGTCCCAGGGCGCGAGAAACTGGCCCTTCTTGATGTTCACGGGCTTGCCGCGCCGCGCCACGTTCTGGATGAAATTGGTCTGGCGGCACAGAAAGGCCGGGGTCTGCAGCACGTCGACCACCGAGGCCACCTCATCCAGCGGCGTGTCCTCGTGCACGTCGGTGAGCACCGGCACGCCGATCTGGCGACGCACCTCGTCCAGGATCGCCAGCCCCTGCTCGAGGCCGGGGCCTCGGAAGGACTTCGACGACGAGCGGTTGGCCTTGTCGAAGGAGGACTTGTAGATGAAGGGCACCCCCAGCTCGGCGCAAACGGCCTTGAGCTCCCCGGCGGTGTCCAGAGCCAGCTGCCGGCTCTCGATCACGCAGGTTCCGGCGATGAGGAAGAGGGGACTGCGATTGCCGGCTTCGAATCCGCACAGTTGCATCGGGGGCTCCGGGGACAGGGGGTCAGGCCTCGGCCGTGCTGGCCTTCGCGCTGCGCGCCTGGTGCTGCGTCAGGGCCGCGCGCACGTAGGCGTCGAACAGCGGGTGCGCGTCGCGCGGCGTGGACTTGAATTCGGGGTGGAACTGAACGCCCATGAACCAGGGGTGCACGCTTTGCGGAAGCTCGACGATCTCCGTGAGATGTTCTCGCGTGGTGTAGGCGGAGATCACCAGGCCCGCCGCTTGCAGGGCATCCAGGTACTCCACGTTGGCCTCGTAGCGATGGCGATGGCGCTCGTTGACCACGTCGCCATAGATCTGGTGGGCCAGGGTGCCGGGCTGCACCCGCGCCTCCTGGGCTCCCAGGCGCATGGTGCCGCCCAGGTCGGATTCGGCGTTGCGCTCGTGCACCACGCCGCTGCGGTCCTTCCATTCGCTGATGAGCGCGATCACCGGGTACGGCGTGGCCGGCTCGAACTCGGTGCTGTTGGCTCCATGCAGCCCCGCCTTGTTGCGCGCGTATTCGATGGTGGCCACCTGCATGCCCAGGCAGATGCCCAGGTAGGGAATACGGTTCTCGCGCGCGAAGCGCGCCGCCAGCACCTTGCCCTCGATGCCGCGCTTGCCGAAGCCGCCGGGCACCAGGATGGCGTCGAATCGGGCCAGCTGCGCGATGTTGTCCTCGGCCAGGGTCTCCGAGTCCAGGTAGGAGATGTCCACCCGCGAGGCGTTCTTCAGCGCGGCATGGCGCAGCGCTTCGTTGAGCGACTTGTAGGAATCCGACAGGTCGGTGTACTTGCCCACCATGGCGATGCGCAGGTGGTGTCGCGGGTGCGCCTCGGCCTGCACCAGCGCATCCCAGGCGGACAGGTCGGCGGGGCCGCCCACGAGCTTGAGCTTGTCGCAGATCAGCGCGTCCAGACCCTGCTCGTGCAGCATGCGGGGGATCTTGTAGATGCTGTCCGCGTCCCACACCGAGATCACGGCTTCCTGGGGCAGGTTGGCGAACAGGGAGATCTTCTCGCGCTCGTCGTCGGGGATCGGGCGGTCGGCCCGGCACAGCAGCGCGTCGGCGGTGATCCCGATCTCGCGCAGCTTCTGCACGCTGTGCTGGGTGGGCTTGGTCTTGAGCTCGCCGGCGGCCGGGATGAAGGGCACCAGGGTCAGGTGGACGAAGGCGCTGTGGTGGCGCGGCATGCGCAGGCTCATCTGGCGCACGGCCTCGAGGAAGGGCAGGGACTCGATGTCGCCCACGGTGCCGCCGATCTCGACGATCGCCACCTCCGCCTCGTCGGGACCGCCCTCGCCCGCGCCGCGCCGGATGAATTCCTGGATCTCGTTGGTCACGTGCGGGATCACCTGCACGGTCTTGCCCAGGTACTCACCGCGCCGTTCCTTGCGGATCACGCTTTCGTAGATCTGGCCGGTGGTGAAGTTGTTGGTTCGCCGCATGGAGCGGCGGATGAAGCGCTCGTAATGCCCCAGGTCGAGGTCGGTTTCGGCGCCGTCGTCGGTGACGAACACTTCCCCGTGCTGGAACGGGGACATCGTTCCCGGGTCGACGTTGATGTAGGGGTCGAGCTTGATCAGGGTGACGTTGATGCCGCGCGATTCGAGGATCGCGGCCAGCGAGGCGGCCGCGATGCCCTTGCCCAGGCTGGAAACCACGCCACCGGTGACGAAAACGTATTGGGTCATGACGCCGTATCGGACCGGGAAATGGGCATTATAGGAACCTGAGCGGGCACGGATCCGACCGGCCTGCCCGAATGGGGTCCCGCACCCAGTTCGTGCAGCAGTTCCAGCACCGTGCTCGCGGTGGCCCGGGGTTGTTCGAAGGGAAAGAGGTGGCTGGCGCCGATGATCCAACGCAGGTGCGGCCCCACCAGGCGACGGGTGGCGCGCATGCCCGCCATGGCCAGCTCGCGGGACTCGGTGCCGCCGACGAATCCGATGGGCACGCCCGCCCGGCGCAGGCCCAGGCGACCCAGGTGATGCGGCAGCGTGGCGTAGATGCTGGCCTCGATTTCGGGCTCGAAGCGCAGTGCGCGCATGGCGCCGCGTTCGACGGTGCCGGCGCTGGCATAGTCCTCGAGCATGCGCGGATCCCAGGCTGCGAAGGGGGGCTTGGCCCCCAGGTGCTCGCGGACCGACTGCAGGTCGGGCCAGGCGCGCCGCCGGCGCAGCGCCAGCGAGGTCGGGGCGACCCGCCAGATCAGCCCGCTGCGTTTGGAGGCCCACAGCAGCGCTGCGCGCCAGCCGCCGATCAGTGGCGAGTCCAGCAGGACCAGCGCGCGCAGCCAGTCGGGATGCGCGGCGGCCAGCATGAGTCCGAGCAGCCCGCCCATCGAGTGGCCCACCAGGACCACGCGTTGTCCGCCGCGCCGTCTCTGCACGAAATCCGAGAGTTCGTCCAAAAGGCATGGCCAGTTGTCGCTGACGGGAAAACGCGGCGCATGCCCGAGCATGTCCGGCGCGCAGACCTCGTAATGCCGTCCCAGCAGTTCGAGCAGCACGCGGTACGAGGGGGCCGGGAAGCCGTTCGCATGCGCGAACACCAGCATGTCCCTGCGCGGAGAAGGCATACGGGCTTCAGGCATCCGCCGCGCGCGCCCGATCGCACAGGCGGTACAGCTGCTCCAGGGCCTCGCGGGGGCTGAGCGCGTCGCAGTCCAGCCCGGCCAGCTCGCGCAGCAGCTCGCGCGCGGCGGGATCCGCGGGCGTGGCCTGGGCCTCGGCGCAAGCCTCCTGCGCGGAGGCACCGAACAGGTCCAGCTGGGCCAGGCGCTCGGCCTGCGCCTGCTGCAGCGCCTGCAGGCGCACACGCGCGTCGCGCAGCACGGAGGCGGGCATGCCGGCCAGCTGCGCCACCTGGACGCCGTAGCTGCGGCTGGCCGGGCCTGGCTGCACCTCGTGCAGGAACACGATGCCGGCATCGTGCTCGGCGGCGGTGACATGCAGGTTGAGCGCCTGGGGGTGATGGCTGGGGAAATCCGTGAGCTCGAAATAGTGGGTGGCGAACAGGGTGTAGCTGCGGCAGCGCTCGTGCAGGTGGGAGGCGATGGCCAGCGCCAGCGCCAGGCCGTCGAAGGTGGAGGTGCCGCGGCCGATCTCGTCCATCAGCACCAGGCTGTTCGGCCCCGCGCTGCGCAGGATGGAGGCGGCCTCGCTCATTTCCACCATGAAGGTGGAGCGCCCTCCCGCCACGTCATCGGAGGCGCCGATCCGGGTATGGATCGCGTCCAGGGGCCCGATGCGCGCGCTGGACGCGGGCACGAAGCTGCCCATGCAGGCCAGCAGGGCGATCAGCGCCGTCTGGCGCATGTAGGTCGACTTGCCCCCCATGTTGGGGCCGGTGATGATCTGGGTGCGGCTTGCCGGCAGCAGCAGGCAGTCGTTGGGCACGAAGCGTTCCACCTGGGCCTGCACCACGGGGTGCCTTCCCGCGCGGATCTCGATGCCGGGCAGGGCCGACAGCTCCGGGCGCACCCAGTCCCAGGTGCGCGCACGCTCCGCAAGCGTGCCCAGCACGTCCAGGCGCGCCAGTGCGCGCGCCGCGCGCTGCCAGGGGCCGACCGAGGGCTGCAGGGCCTGCAGCAGTTCGCCCCACAGGGCCCGCTCGCGCGCCAGGGAGCGTTCCTGGGCCGAAAGCGCCTTGTCCTCGAAGGCCTTGAGCTCGGGGGTGATGTAGCGCTCCGAGCCCTTGAGGGTCTGGCGCCGGCGGTAGTCCGCCGGCACCTTGTCGGCCTGACCCCGCGTGACCTCGATGGCGAAGCCGTGCACCTTGTTGAAGAGCACGCGCAGATTGGCGATGCCGGTGCGTTCGCGCTCGCGCGCCTCCATGTCCAGCAGGAAGGCGCTGCAATCGCGCCCGATGGCGCGCAACTCGTCGAGTTCGGCGTCGAAGCCCTCGCCGAACACCCCCCCGTCGCGCAGGTTCAATGCGGGGCTCTCGGCCAGCGCACGCTGCAGCAGATCCAGTCCGGCCCGGCCGGGTTCCAGCGCGGCGCGCAGTTCCGCGAGCATGGGGTCCTGCGCCCGCACGCTGGCGGCCACCCGGGGCAGGCGCTGCAGGGTGTCGCGCAGGGCCGAGAGCTCTCGTGGCCGCACCTGCTGAAGCGCGGTGCGCGCGGCGATGCGCTCCAGGTCGGCCAGGCCGCGCAGCGCCTCGCGCAGTTCCTCGAAGCCCTGCTGCTGCAGGGCCTGCACCGCCGCGTGGCGCGCTCGCGCCACCGATTGGTCGCGCGGCGGCGCCGTCAGCCAGGCCCGCAGCAGCCTGCTGCCCGCGGCCGTGGCGCAGCTGTCCAGCACCGAAAGCAGAGTCGGCGAGGCCTCGCCGCGCAGGGTGCTGAACAACTCCAGGTTGCGCCGCGCATTGGCGTCCAGCAACACGCAGTCCTCGAATCGCTCGACCTGCAGCTCGGCCAGGTGCGCGAGTTCGCAGCCCTGGGTCTGGCGGGCATAGCCCAGCAGGGCGGCCGCAGCGGCGTGTGCGCGTGACAGTCCCTCGGCGCCGAAGGCTTCCAGGTCGTGCACGCCCAGCGCGCGTCGCAGCTGCTGCAGCCCCGCCTCGGCGTCGAATTGCCAGGCCGCCCGCGGTGTGACCGGCAGGTCCTGCGGCCAGTCGCCGGGCGCTTCACCCGCCGGCCACAACACCTCGGCCGGCTGGATGCGCGAAAGCCACGCGCCGAGCTCCTCGGCCCGGCATTGCGCCAGGTGCAGCGCACCGCTGGACAGCACCAGCCAGGCCAGCCCGATCTCCGGCTGGCGCCGCGAAGCCGCGGGCGCGACCGCCAGCAGCGCGCAGTCGCTGCGCTCGTCGAGCAGTCCGTCGTGCAGGCGAGTGCCCGGGGTGACCACGCGCTCGACGCGGCGCTCCACCGGGCCCTTGCTGGTGGCGGGGTCCCCGACCTGCTCGCAAATGGCCACCGATTCGCCCAGGCGCACGAGCTTGGCCAGGTAGTTGTCCAGCGCCTGCACGGGCACGCCGGCCATGATGATGGGTTCGCCGGCCGACTGGCCGCGCCGGGTCAGCGTCAGGTCGAGCAGGCGGGCGGCTTTTTCCGCGTCGGCGTAGAACAGTTCGTAGAAGTCGCCCATGCGGTACAGCAACAGGTGCTCCGGGTGCTCGGCCTTGATGCGCAGGTACTGCTGCATCATCGGCGTGTGCGCGGACAGATCCCGAGCCTGCTCGGCTCCTGGACCCTGGGGGCTGCTTGCGAGGTTTTGCATACCTGGGGTAGTTCAACAGCCTGTTGCACGGGGGCTCGCCCGCTGCGAGCCCTTGCGCTGCTCACGGGTTTTCGGGCTCGCGGGCCCGGGCTGTCGGGTTGCGCCAAGGGGAGGTAGCGTAGTGGATCCGCGGCTCCCTGGGGGTTTTCAACAGCCCGCTGGTGTCCTTTTCCACTTGCAACTGTGCTTTCGGTCGTGTGCCTGCGCCGGGGCCCGGGCACTCGAGCACCGGGTCGAGAGGCTCCGCGACGGAACGATCCAGATAATGCGTTGCGATTTTTTCGTTGGAGATTGAAAAGCTATTTGATCTTCATCGAAAAATGGTTTTTGTTTGACATTTTCATAATACCCCGGCCCTAAGATGCAACCCGTGCCCGTCGCGTCTCGCGCGGCGGATCCTGGGTTCAGGGCCATGTGCCGCGATCTGCGTCCACAGCAGAATTCCGGCGGGGGAACGTGATGCGATTCATCCGAGTGGGCGTGCGCAGCCACGCCTGGTTCATGCTTTCGCTGCCGGCGTTGATGGCGGCGGCGATGCTGGCGAGCCCGTCGGCGCGCGCCAGCGACGGCACCATCACCATTACCGGGCAGGTGACCGCCAATACCTGCACCATCAACGCGGGCGGCACCAGTTCGGCGAATGCGGCCGTCGTGCTTCCCACGGTTTCCACCGCGGCCTTGTCGACGGTCGGGAGCAAGGCAGGCGCGACGCCCCTGACCATCAGCTTCTCGGGGTGTTCGACCGGTCTGACGGGGGCGACGGTGTACTTCGAAGCCAGCGGGATCGAGGATTTCACCTCGGGTTGCCTGAGCAATACGGCCACGGTCAGCGCCAGCAACGTGGAGGCCTGCGTGAGCAACCTCGACGGCAGCTCCGTCTTGCTGGGCAAGCCCAGCGGCTCGCAGGGCGTGAAGACGGCGACCCTGACCGGCGGCTCGGGTTCGCAGACCTTCCTGGTCGCGTACTACGCCGCCAATGCCGCGGCCACGGCCGGGGCCTTCAGCTCCCAGGTCACCTATTCGGTCATCTACCAATAGGCCGCGGTCGCGGCAGGGGATCGAGCATGCCGCATCCATCGCCGCGGCAGGGCAGCACCGCAAGCGCGGCACCCCGCCGGTGGCTTCGTGCGCATCGACCGGGGAGCCTGGCGCTTCTGGCCATGCTCGGGCTGGCGCTGCTGAGCGCCTGCTGGCCGCAGGCGCAGGCGGCCCTGGTGCTGAGCGCCACGCGTCTGATCTACCGCGGGCAGACCGGTGGCGCGCGCATCGAGGTGCTCAACGTAGGCCGTCAGCCGGCGCTGATGCAGGCCTGGATCGACGCAGGCAACCCCGAGGCCAGGCCGCAGGACATCCAGGTTCCCTTCGTCGTCACGCCGCCCATGGTGCGCATCGATCCGGGCCGTCGGCAAAGTCTGGGCGTGGTGTTCACCGGGCCCGGTCTGCCGACGGATCGGGAAAGCCTGTACTGGCTGAACGTGCTGGATATTCCTCCCAGGCCCCATCTGCGCCCGGGGGCGGACTACATCCAGTTCGCGGTCCGCACCCGGATCAAGTTGATCTATCGCCCGGTCGGGTTGCGCGGCGGGCCCGAGCAGGCCATGCGGGACCTGCGCTGGCGCGAGCATTGCCGCAAGGGGCGCTGCGTCGTGCAGGCACGCAATCCCACCCCCTACGTGATCCCGATCGTCCGGCTGCGCTGTCTGGGAGCGAAGATCCCTGCCGCGCCCCTGCAGGGGACTGTGCGTCCTTTCGGCACGCGCAGCTGGGCGCTGGCGCAAAGCGCCCGGGTGGCGCGCGTGCGCTACGACGTGATCAATGACTTCGGAGCTTTCATCCATGCCGACGCCCCGGTCACGTTGTGGCCGTGAACGCCCGCGCGGCGTGGGCCGTCCTTACCCTGATCGTGGGCATGGTCGCGGCTCGCGCAGCGTCGATGCCCCCGGTCCGCTTCGATCCGCGTCTGGTCTTCGGCGGCGGTGCCGATGCCCCTGAGCTGTCGCCATACGAGTATGGAAATCCCGTTTCGTCCGGAAGGTATCGAAGCCGGATCTACGTCAACGGCGCCTGGCTGGACACGCGCAAGGTGCTGATTCGCGCGCGCAGCGCAGGCATCGGCGCGCGCGTCTGCCTGGGCCGTGGCCTGGTGCGTCGCCTGGATCTGGACCCCCGGCGCCTGCGGCCGCGCGCGCGCCGATGGCTCCGCGGTTCCGGAGCGCCCACCTGCCTGCGTGCCGGCGAACTCGCCGCGGGGCTGCGCGCGGTCTTCGACCTGTCGCGCCTGCGCGTGGACATCTCCGTGCCGGAGATCGACCGCATGCACAGGCCGCGCGGCTGGGTCTCGCCGAGCAGGTGGAGCGACGGCATCCCCGCGGCCCGCCTGAACTACCAGTTCAACGCCGTGCGAAGCCGGGCGGACACGGTGGTGGCAAGTCCCGGCCAGCTGTTCCTGGGCCTGCAGGCCGGAGTGAACGCCGGCGCGTGGCAGTTCCGGCACAGCGGGACCCTCGAAGGCACCAGCGGGCAGGGCCTGCACTACGCCAGCATGCGCACGGAGCTGCGCCACGACCTCGCCGCGCTCGGTGGCTACGTGCTGCTGGGCCAGGGCCAGACCGACGGGCAATGGCTGGACAGCCTGGGTTTCCGGGGCATCCTGCTGGCCAGCGATCCGCGCATGCAGCCGGCCTCCGAGCAAGGGTTCGCGCCGGTGATCCACGGTTTCGCCACCTCGGCTGCAACGGTGCGGGTGACCCAGAATGGCGTCCTGCTGGACCAGATGACGGTGCCCGCGGGCAACTTCGAGATCAACGATCTGTACCCGCCCGCGGCGGGAGCGGCGCTTCAGGTGACGGTCAGCCCTTTCGACGGGCAGGCGAGCCGTTTCGAGGTGCCCGTCTCGCAGGTTCCCCAATTGCAGCGGCCGGGCCACGCGGCCTACCAATTCCTGGTCGGGCGCATGGGCTCCGCGGGGAGCGCGGCGGACAGGCCGGTGGCGCTGGGCAGCCTGCTGCTCGGCCTGAACGACAGCCTCACCGGCGAATTCGGCCTGATCGCCGCGCGTGGCTATGAAGCGAAAGCGCTGGGGGCCGCCTTCAACACCACGCTGGGCGCGCTGGAGCTGGATGTCACGCGCACGCATTTCGAGCATCCTCTCCTGGGCCGCCGGCGGGGGCAACGTCTGCGCGGCACCTGGAACCTGGCCGCGGGCGGCATCGGCCTGAGCGTGCATGCCACGCGCCAGTCCAGCGGCTACGACAGCCCCCAGGACGTGATGAACGCCTACGGCACGCTGTCCGACCCGCTGGCCTACGCACGCGCCCGCCGGATCCTGCAACTGCAGTGCACCCAGGCTCTGGCCGGGGAGGGCTCGATGTACCTGAGCGCGAGCCGGACACGCTATTGGCAGATTGCGAAGCCCCAGACCACGCTGCAGTTCGGGTTCACGCGCAGTCTGGGGCGCGCGCAGCTTTCCCTGTCCTTCAGCCGCCAGATCGGCGCCTACGGGGGCTTGCCCGGCCGTCGCGTGGCGCTGAACCTTTCCCTGCCCCTGGGCCCCGGCTCGGCCGCGCCTTCCGGCGCCTTCGGGGTACAGCGCGACGGGCAGGGCGCCAGCTCCGAGCAATGGGCGCTGACGGGCACCGCAGGCAGGCACGGTGCACTGGACTACGCCGTGCAGGCAGGTTCGGGACCAGGCACGCGCTCCGTAGGGGTGAACGGCACATGGCACGGTGCCGCGGGGAGTTTCGGCGCGGCCGCGAACGCGGGTTCGAGCGGCGGTGCCGCAGCTGGCGCGGCGTCCCTGTACGCCAGCGGAGGACTGGTGGCCTTCGATGGCGGGCTGATCTTCGCCCCCTACCTGGGCGACACCATCGCCCTCATCCGGGCCCGGGGCGCCTCCGGCGCCCGCGTGCTCGGCACAGCCGGCTCCAGGATCGACACCCGGGGCTACGGCGTGGCCGGCTACCTCACGCCCTATGCCAGTGATCGCGTGGGGATCGACCCGTCGCGCGCCGGTGAGCTGCAGCGCACGTCGGCGCGGGTGGTTCCACGCGCCGGTGCCATCGTGGAGCTGCGCCTGCGCACCCGTCGGGGGCGTTGGGTGCTGGTGTCGGCACGCCGCCCGTCGGGCGCGTCGCTGCCCTTCGCGGCGCGGGTGCTCGACACGAGCCACCGCCTGGTGGGCTATGTGGGGGAGGGCAGCCGCATCGATGCCCGCCTGCGCCACGATACCGGGCAGTTGGTGGTGCGCTGGGGGTCCGGCCGCAGGCAGGCCTGCCGCATCGTCCTGCGCCTGCCCCTGCGGCAGCTCTCCGGCGGGCCGCTGCGCTTGCAGGGGGTGGAGTGCCTGCCCATGCCGGCGAGGGCTTCGGCGCCCGCCCCACGCGGGGGGCTCGCACCATGAGCCGCCCTGGCGCGCCTGGCGCCCCCCCTCGGCGCATGAGGCCGGCGCGACACCGCGCATGGCGGGCGCGCCTGGCGGGACTGGCAGGGCTGCTGCTTGAACTCGGCAGCGGTGGCGGGCCGATCCTGTCGGCCCATGCCGCGACCCGGACCATGCATTGCACGCCGGATGGTTTCGCGCTGCTGGCGCCTGCGCCCACGCACATCATCGTGCCGGCGTCCACCGCCGCCCAGGCCGCGTTGTGGAGCGGAATGATCACGCTGGGCTTTTCCTGCACCAGCAGTGCGCGGGGCGCCCGCCTGGGTGCAGGACGGGTGCTCGGCGGCTCGACCCTGGCTGCGATGGTGTCGACCACGGGAGCCGCCGACGGCGTGTCGGTCGTGTCCGCGGGGACTCCGAGTCTGAGCCTGAGCCGTCCGGGTTGCGCGCTGGCTTCCCTCACCGAGAAGGCCAGGCGCTGGACCTTCGGGCTGAAGGCCACGGCGGCTGGGACCTGCGCCGGGACCCTCCAGGCGCCGGTGGAGTTCGTACGGGGCAGCACCACCCTGGGCGCGGACATTGCCGCGTCCTTTCCCCTGGGGTCCACGAGCAGCGCGGCCAACTGGGTGGTGTTCCCGACCGCACCCGGCGGCGTGACCAGCAGCCTCGGGCTGAGCGCGGCGGTGCCCCTGGTGTCAGGCGGTGGCTGCACGGTGTCTCCGACCGCGCTGACGGTCGCCTTGCCCCAGGTGTCGACGTCGGCCCTGACGACGCCCGGACAGACCGCGGGCGCCACGGCCTTTCGCTTTCCCCTGCAGACCTGCCTGGCCGTCGCCTCGGGCGGCTATGCGGTCTATGCCAGCTGGAGCTTCACGGCCGCCGCGGGGTATCCGGCGGTGATCGCCAATACCGCGACCGGCGCGGCCGGCGCCGCCGGCAAGGTCGGTGTGCAGATCACCGACGCCGCGGGCGTGCCCGTGGGCAATGGGCTGTCGTACGGCTCGCTGGTCGGCAGCGTGGATCCCTCGGGAGCGTCCAGTGCGCAGACCTTCCTGGCCCGCTACTACGCCACCGGAGCGGTCACGCCCGGCGCCGTCTCGGCCACGGCCACCTATACGCTGACCTATCAGTGAACATCCGGGTCCGGCTCGCCGCTTCTGACTCGTGGTGATACCCATCTGCGAAATGGTTGGTTGGCGCGGCGCGCTCGCTCGACGTAGGCTTGCAGCTTCGGGCGCGGCGGTCGCCGCGCCGGTACAACCCACGAGGAGCCCCAGCATGAGCCTGCGCATCGGCAGCACAGCCCCGGATTTCACCGCCCAGACCTCCGAGGGCACGATCCGCTTCCACGAGTGGATCGGCGACCAATGGGCGATCCTGTTCTCCCATCCG
>JAKBBP010000105.1 GCA_021808445.1 Pseudomonadota bacterium | reverse complement strand
GGACATCCACTTCGAGAAGGACGGCAACCTGGCCGATCCGACCATCACGCTGTCGGCCTTCGACCACGGCGCGAAGAAGGTGGTGGCCGTCGAACAGGTCAAGTAAGTCTCGGGTTCCCCGAGGCGCAAGCCTGGAGCGCGCCGCCGCCGGAAGATCCCGGAGGCGGCGCGCCAATGCAACGCCCGCACGCGGGCGTTTTTTTGTTTTCGGGACTTCGCATGAGCAAGGCATTCGTTTCCGAGCGCGACTCCGACGAGGAGGATGACGACGAGGCCGCGCGCCTGCCGGCGCTGCCCGCGGGCACCCGCAACTACATCACTCCGGCCGGCTTCGCCAGGCTGCGCGAGGAACTGCGCGAGCTGCTCGATGTGGAACGTCCCAAGGTGGTCGAGATCGTCTCCTGGGCCGCCTCGAACGGCGATCGCTCCGAGAACGGGGACTACATCTACGGCAAGAAGCGCCTGCGCGAAATCGATCGCCGCATTCGTTTCCTGGGCAAGCGCCTGGACAAGGCCGAAGTCGTCGATCCCAGCGCGCAGTTCGGCAACGAGCGGGTGTACTTCGGCGCCACGGTGGCGTATGCGGAAGCCGATGGCACCGAGCGCGAGGTGACCATCGTGGGCATCGACGAGGTCGAGCCCGAACGCGGACGCATCAGCTGGATTTCCCCGGTGGCGCGCGCGCTGCTCAAGTCCACCGTGGGCGACGTCGTGACCCTGCCCACGCCGGGCGGGCTGCGCCAGCTGGAGGTCCTGGACGTGCGCTACCCCAGGCCGCAGCAGGACCACCAGGACACTGGCGGGACTAGGCGCGGGGTTTGATGCGCGCCGCGCGCGAGACGAATTTGTGGGCGCGCACCGCGCGCAGCACGTCGGCCAGGTGCTTGCGGTCGCGCACGGCGAGAATGAAGCGCAGCTCGATGGCGGGCTGGCCCGAGTCGTCGTCCATGCGCACGTGGATGATGTCGGCGTCGTGCTCGCTGATGGCCGAGGCCAGCTTGGCGAGCACGCCCTTGCCGTTGGTGACCACCACCGCCATGCCGACCTGGTACAGGCCGCTGACGGAGGGCGACCAGCTCAGGTCGATCCAGCTGCGCGGGTGCTTGAGGAACAGGCGCCGTGCCTGTGGGCAGTCCTGCTGGTGCACGGTCAGGCCCTCGCCCTTGCCCAGGTAGCCCAGGACCGCATCGCCGGGAATCGGGCGGCAGCAGTCCGCATAGTGCACCGAGGCTCCCTCGCTGCCGTCGAGCTGCAGCGAGCCGCGCGCGGCCGATTCGGCACCGGGCACGGCCGGGTCTTCCAGCGAGCGCTGGTCGATGGCCGCGCGCTGCATCTGCACGCGCTTGGCCACGATCTCGGCCACGCGCTTGCCCAGGCCGATGTCACCGAACAACTCTTCCTGGGTCTTGTTGCCGCTCCAGTGCAGCAGACGGCTCCACTGCCCATTGTCCAGGTCCTCCAGGCGCAGCTCGAGTTGCTGCAGGGCGCGCACCAGCAGGCGCCGGCCCAGGGCCTGCGACTCGGCCTGCTGCGAGACCTTGAGTTCATGGCGGATCTTCGAGCGCGCACGCCCGGTGCGCACGAAGCTCAGCCAGTTGGGATTCGGACGCGAATGCGGCGCGGTGACGATGTCGATGACGTCGCCGCTGAGCAGTTCGGTGCGCAGCGGCACCAGCTCGCCGTTGACCTTGGCCGCCACCGTCTGGTTGCCCAGGTCCGTGTGCACCGCGTAGGCGAAGTCCACCGGCGTGGCCCCGCGGGGCAGCGCCAGGATGCGTGACTTGGGGGTGAACACGTACACCGCGTCGGGCGCCAGGTCCACCTTCACGGTCTCGATGAACTCCGCGGCGTCCCGGTTCTCGTTCTGGATGTCCAGCAGGGACTGCAGCCACGCGGCGGTGGTGACCTGCGCAATCGCATCCGCGCTTTCCCCGGCCTTGTACAGCCAGTGCGCGGCCACTCCGCTCTCGGCCACGCGATGCATGGCCTCCGTGCGGATCTGGAATTCCACGGGCACGCCGGTCGGACCGATCAGCGTGGTGTGCAGCGACTGGTAGCCGTTGAGCTTCGGGATGGCGATGAAATCCTCGAACTTGCCCGGCATCGGCTTGTACTGGGCATGCAGTACCCCCAGCGCGCGGTAGCAGTCCAGCACCTCCGGCACGATCACCCGGAAGCCGAACACGTCCTGCACATGGGCGAAGGAGCGATGCTTGCGCTGCATCTTGCGGTAGATCGAGTACAGGGTCTTCTCGCGGCCGTAGAGCTGCGCCTGGATGCCCGCGTCGCCCAGCGACTTGGTGGTGGCGGCCAGGATGCGGTCCACCAGGTCGCGGCGGTTGCCCCGGGCCACGCGCACGGCCTCGCTGAGCACCGCGTAGCGCATCGGGTGGCTGTGCTGGAAGCCCAGATCCTGCAACTCCCGGTACACCTGGTTGAGCCCCAGCCGGTAGGCGATCGGGGCATAGATGTCCATGGTCTCGTCGGCGATGCGCCGGCGTTTCTCCGGCAGCATCGCGCCCAGGGTGCGCATGTTGTGCAACCTGTCGGCAAGCTTGATCAGGATGACCCGGATGTCCCTTGCCATCGCCAGGAGCATCTTGCGGAAGCTCTCGGCCTGGTTTTCCTCGCGATTCGAGAACTGGATCTTGTCCAGCTTGGTCAATCCGTCCACCAGCATCGCCACGGTCGAGCCGAAATGCTCGACCAGTTCCGCCTGGGTGATCCCCTTGTCCTCCGCGGTGTCGTGCAGCAGCGCGGCCATCAGCGCCTGGGTGTCGAGCTTCCACTCGGCGCAGATCTCGGCCACCGCCACCGGATGGGAGATGTAGGGCTCGCCGCTGGCGCGGTACTGGCCCAGGTGCGCGGCGTCCGCAAAGCGATAGGCCGCACGGATGAGTTGCAGGTCGGCCTCGGGGAGATAGCCGGCCAGTCGGTCGAGCAAGCCGGCCAGGCTGACCGCCGCCGCGCGCTCCGGGGGAGTCGGCGCCGTGCCTTCGGCCAGCGCAGCCTGCGCAGCGCGCTGCTGCGGCCGGCGGTGAATCGCGGGCCGCTTGCGGGCGGTGGGGGGAGGTCCCGAGGGGCTGGGGCGGCTTTGCATGGGCAGGGCAGGTCGGGAACGTGCCGGGCCGCCCCGGATCAGCCCGCCGGCGCCCGGGCGCGACGGCCGGGCAAGGCGGGATTCAGGCCGGTACGCGCTTGAGCATTTCCAGGCCGACCTGTCCGGCGGCGATTTCCCGCAGGGCCGTCACGACCGGCTTGTCGCGGGTCTCGATCTTCGGGGAGTGCCCCTGCGCCAGCATGCGCGCGCGATAGGTGGCGGCAAGCACGAGCTGGAAGCGGTTGGGCACCTTCTCCAGGCAATCCTCGACGGTGATACGGGCCATGACGGTTCCTTCAGTTGCGTTGCGCCGGAAGCGTGGCATCGATGCCTAGAGCTTCGAACACTTCCGGGTGCGCGCGGCGCTGTGCCGCGAGCCGCAGGCGCTGCGAAACCACGATCGACTCCAGCTCGCGCAGCGCCTCGTGAAAATGTCTATTGACGATTATAAAGTCGAAGCTCGGAGCCTGGGCGATTTCCACCCGGGCCTCCGCCAGCCGGCGCATGATGGTGGCGTCACTGTCCTCGCCGCGTCGGCGCAGCCGCGCCTCCAGTTCCTCGTAGGACGGGGGCAGGATGAAGATGCCGATGGAATTCGAGAAATGTCGCCGCACCTGCGCGGCGCCCTGCCAGTCGATTTCCAGCAGCACGTCCACGCCTTCGGCCATGCGGTGCTCCAGCCAGGCGCGCGAGGTGCCGTACAGGTTGCCGTGCACCTCGGCCCATTCCAGGAATTCGCCGTCGCGCACGCGCCGTTCGAACTCGGGACGGCTGACGAAGCAGTATTCGCGGCCGTCTTCCTCCTGCCCGCGCGGAGCCCGCGTGGTGGTGGACACCGAAAGCCGCAATCCCGGATCGCGCGAGAGCAATTCACCCACCAGGCTGGATTTGCCGGCCCCGCTGGGCGCGGCGACGACGAACAAGTTCCCTGGAAAATCCATCGTTCCTGGCTTTGTGGGGGGGCACGCGAGACCTGCCGCGCGAATAGCCGGAAGTCTATCAGCCGGGGCGCCGCGGGACGGCGGCGCTCGCCGGGCGCTCACTCCAGGTTCTGCACCTGCTCGCGCATCTGCTCGATGCACACCTTCATGTCCACGGCGATTTCGCTGAGTTCGAGCACCGCGGACTTGGACCCCAGGGTGTTGGCCTCGCGGTGGAGCTCCTGGATCAGGAAATCCAGGCGCTTGCCGGCTTCGCCGCCGGCGTGCAGCACCTGATCGACCGCGTCCAGGTGGGACAGCAGGCGGCCGATTTCCTCGGCCACGTCGACCCGCAAGGCGAAGGTGGCGGCTTCCTGCAGCAGCCTCTCGTGGGAGGCCTGGGCGTCGGCCGAGCCGCCCAGCAGCTCCAGCGCGTCGCGGAAGCGGTTGACAAAGCGTTCCTGCATGCGCGCCACCGCCTGGGGAGCCACGTCGCGCGCCTGCGCCGCCAGCTCGCGCAAGCGCCCGCAGCGCTCCAGCAGGAAGGCCCGCAAGCGCTCGCCTTCGTCGGCGCGCGCGGCCTGCAGCGCGCGCAGCGCCGCGACGGCGGCGCGCGACGCCGCGCCCGCCAGGCTTTCCGCGCCTGTCCGCGGCGCCGCCTGAGCGCCGCCCATGCGCCAGGCCTCGGCCACCGTCAGCGGCTGCAGCTGCGGCCAGCGCCGCAGCAGCTCGGCCTGTGCCTCCAGCAGCGGCTGCAGCGAGGCCGGCTCGGGCAGCTGCAGCGCCGCCGCGGGCGCCTCCACGTTCACCCGGCATTCCAGCTTGCCGCGGCGCAGTTCCCGCGCCAGCAGGGCTCGCAACCCGGCTTCGGATGCTCGGAGTTCGTCGGGAAGCCTAAACGAAACATCCAGGAA
>JAKBBP010000047.1 GCA_021808445.1 Pseudomonadota bacterium | reverse complement strand
GCGCCAGGTGCACGCCATAGTGCGCGGCCAGCGCCGCTCCGTCGGTCGGCTTGCCGTCGAAACCGGTCAGCCGGTAGTCAGCGACCATCTCGAGCTGTTGCACGGGAATGCCGTCGCGCACCAGCCAACGGTAGGTGCTGCGCCGCAGTTGCTCGCAGTAGCTGCACCCGGGCAGGCTGAACATCAGCACCAGCGGCTGGCCACGTGCCGCCGCGCTCCGGGCATCGGCGCGCAATTCCCGCGCCGCCGGCAACGGTGTGTCGGCGCGTGCGGCAGGAGGCAGGCTCAGCGCACCCGCAGCCAGCGCCCCGGTGAGCAGGCGACGCGCGAAATCGCGACGCGACGAGGCGACGCCTGGCTGCGCGACAAAAGGCACAAGGGCGGACATGGTCGTGGCGGATGGCCGGGAACGCCGGGATCCGTGGCGCTGGGATAATGCGGGCATGCTAAATCTCGAATACGCGCAAAGGTCTTGCGGTCGATCAATCCGGCGCGTGGTCGCGCGCGCGCGCCTGCTGGGGCCCGGCGTGGTACGCGTCGCGGCGGTCACGGCGCTGGCGCCGCTGCTGGCGACCGCGCTCGCGGCCTGCTCGCCGGCGCTGGACTGGCGCCAGGCCGGCCCGCAGGGGGTGGACATCCTGCTGCAATACCCCTGCAAGCCTCAAAGCGTCACCCAGGCCGTGGTGCTGGCCGGCAAGCGACTGGACATGAGCATGACCGGCTGCGAGGCCGCGCACATGACCTTCGCGCTGGCCCACGCCGACCTGGGAGAGCCCGCATTGGTCGCCCCGGCCCTGGCCGAGTTGCGCCACGACGCGATCTCGAACATCCGCGGCCATGTCCTGGCGCAGCAGCCGGCGCAGGTACGCCATGCATCGAGCGCCCAGCCCGACGCCGTGGAACTGGATCTGGCCGGCCAGGCCCCCGGAGGCGGCGCCCTGCGCGAACACGTGGTGTTGTTCGCCCAAGGCACGCAGGTGTTCCAGGCCACCGTGCTGGCCAAGGACGCGGACTACCGCAAGGACGCCGCGCACACCTTCGCCGCTTCGGTGCAACTGGGCTCCGCCCCCTGAAGCGGGGGGACGAGAGGCGCTTCGGAGACTTGTTCAGGGACTTCCCGAGGCAGTTTTGCTGCAATGCAGCTACCATCGATCTTCCGACTCGCACCCACCCCTACCCCGTGTCCGGGATTCTGATCATCGCCCACGCTCCGCTGGCCAGCGCGCTGCTCGCCTGCGCGGAGCATGTCTACGGCTCGACTCCCCCGGGCCTGGAAGCGCTGGACGTGCGGCCCGATGCCGATACCCAGGTGCTGCTGGGGCTGGCCGAGCAGGCCATCTCGCGCCTGTCGGCCGAAGGCGGCGACGTGCTGGTGCTGGCCGACACCGCGGGCGCCACGCCCTGCAACACCGCGCGGCGCCTCGTGTTCGACGCCGCCGGAGCCGCGCGCCTGCGCCTGGTGGGCGGTGTGAACCTGCCGATGCTGCTGCGTTGCCTGTGCTACCGCGCCGAGGGCGTGGACCGCCTGGTCGAGCGCGCCATCGAGGGCGGGCAGCGGGCGATCGCCGAAATCGAGCCGGACGTCCTGCCCCGCGTGCAGTCGGCGCCCTGCGAACCCTGTGCCGCGGCCGCCGCGATGCTCCCATGCCACGACTCGACATCCTGATCGACAACAAGCTCGGGCTGCACGCCCGGGCGTCGGCCAAGCTGACCAAGCTGGCCTCCGAATTCGACAGCGAGGTCTGGCTCAACAAGGGCACGCGCCGGGTCAATGCCAAGAGCATCATGGGCGTCATGATGCTGGCGGCCGGCCAGGGCACACGGCTGGTGCTGGAGGCCGACGGCGAGGACGCCCAGCAGGCCCTGGCCGCGATCGACGCGCTGGTGCGCGACAAGTTCGGCGAAGGCGAGTAAGGCCTCGCGGCGGCCATGCAGGCCGAGCGTCGGGGCCCGAGTTGCGCAATACTTCGACACACCCGCGAACACGCCGGCAACGCGCCTCGCGCATCATGCGAGGCGTGTGCAAGCGCTCGCTCCCGCCCGGCCCCAAGCCATGTCCGAAACCGCAACGACCACCCCCGCCTCGCCGCTCGCCCCCGGACTGCGCCAGCGCGTGCTGTTGATCGAGGACGACGCCCGCCTGGGCCGCATGGTCGAGCAGTACCTGTCGGAGGCCGGCTGGACCGTGCGCCGCTCGGCCACGCTGGCGCTGGCGCAACAGGAACTGGAAGCCGCGCGCCATGGCCCCGGCTTCGATGCCGTGGTTCTCGACCTGATGCTCCCCGATGGGGACGGACTGGATCTGTGCCGGCGCCTGCGCGGTGGCGGCGACGACCTGCCGGTGCTGGTGCTGAGCGCGCGCGGGGACCCGCTGGACCGTGTGATCGGGCTCGAACTCGGCGCGGACGACTATCTGGCCAAGCCCTTCGAGCCGCGGGAGCTTCTCGCGCGCCTGCGCGCCATCGTGCGAAGGCGCCAGGGGCAGCCGGGCAGCACGCAGATCCTGCGCTTCGGACGCCTGGAGATCGACCCCCAGGCCCGCCACGCGCGCATCGACGGCGAACTGCGCCAGCTCACCGGTTACCAGTTCGACCTGCTGCTGGCCCTGGCGAGGCACCCGGGTCGCGTACTTTCGCGGGAATTCCTGCTCGACGCCGTCAAGAGCAGCGGTGCGCAGGAAGTCTACGACCGCTCGATCGACGTGCATGTCAGCCGCATCCGCGCGGTGCTCGAGGACGACCCGCGACATCCCCGGCGCATTCTCACGCTGCGCGGTGCCGGCTACGTGTTCGCGCGCAGCCAGGAATGATGAGCAGGAGGCTCGTACCTTGAGCGCCCCGACCCTGCGGAGCCCGGCCGAGCCGACCCCTGTGGCATCCAGCGTGTCGGAGCAGCGCGTGCGCACGCCCGCGGACACCGACGGCGGTGCTCCCTCGCGCCTGGGTGCGCGCATCGCGCTGGCGCTGGTGGGAGCGCTGCTGGCGCAGTCGCTGGTGTCGGCGCTGGTGCTGCACATGGTGTTCTTCTCGGATCCTCAGCAGGCCGAATTGCGCAAGCAGCTGCTGCAGGCCTTTTTCCACCTGTACGGCCTCAAGCCCTCCCCCTGGCGCCACCTGCTGCTGTCGCCGCTGAGCACCACGCTGCTCAGTGCCCTCGTCGTGGGCGCGGTCACGCTGCCCCTGATGCATCGCCTGACACGGCGCCTGCAGCGCCTGCAGCGCGGAGTGCAGGCGCTGGGCAACCTGGACCTGGGTTCGCGCGTGGCGGTCGAGGGCGGCGACGAGGTGGCCGCGCTCGCGGTGGCCTTCAACCAGGCGGCCGAGCGCATCGAGGCCCTGGTACGCAGCCACAAATCCCTGCTCGCCTACACCTCGCACGAGTTGCGTACCCCTCTGGCGCGCCTGCGCATGACCCTCGAAGCCCTCGAGCGGGAGGCTCCGGGTGCCGCGGCGGCCGCGCAACGCGCCGACGCGCTCGTCGAGGCCCGGCGCGACCTCGCCGAACTCGACCGCCTGATCGGCTCCATCCTGCTGTTCAGCCGTCTCGACGCGGGCGCCACCCATGCGCTGCAGGTCGAGGAGGTCGACGTGCTGGCCGTGGCTGCAGAGGAGTCCTCGCGCGAGGACATCGAGGCGCAGGGCGACTGGGTGCGCATGCGCGCCGACGAGCGCCTGGTGCGCCACGCCATCCGCAATCTGCTGAGCAATGCGCGCAAGCACGCCGGGGTCGACGGCGCGCAGCTGGAGGTACAGCGCAGCCGGCAGGGCGTGCGCATCTTCGTGCGCGACCAGGGCCCCGGCGTGCCGCTGGCCCAGGCCGAACGCATTTTCGAGCCCTTCGTGCGGCTCGGCGGCAGCACCGAGGGCAGCGGCCTGGGGCTGGCGCTGGTGCGTCGCATCGCACGCCTGCACGGAGGCGACGCGTACTACGAGGCCAACCCGGGCGGAGGAGCCTGCTTCGTGCTCGACCTGGCCGACCTGGGTGAGGCGGCCTCGGCGGGGATTGCGCGGGAGTAGCACCAGCGTTAGCTTGGCACCCAGCGCCGCCCATCCGGCGCGAGCCCACGTACCATTGCGCGCATGGCCCTGCAGATGTTTGGTATCCCCGTGTCGCGCGGCGTTGCCGTGGGACGCGCCGTGCTCATTTCCTCGGCCCGACTGGACGTGGCGCACTATTTCGTCGACCCCGGCCAGGAGGAGGCCGAGGTCGACCGCCTGCGCGCGGCGCGCAGCGCCGTACGCGCCGAGCTGCAGACCCTGCAGGCCGAGCTTCCTCCTGACGCGCCGCCCGAGCTGGCGGCGTTCATGGACGTGCACATGATGCTGCTCGACGACCCGCAGATCGGGCGCGAGACCGCCGGCTGGATCCGGCGTCGGCGCTACAACGCGGAATGGGCGCTGACGGCGCAACTCGACGTCATCGCCCGCAGCTTCGACGACATGGACGACAGCTACCTGCGGGAGCGCAAGGCCGATGTCGAGCAGGTGGTCGAGCGCCTGCTGCGGGCGCTGCAGGGCACGCAGGGACTGGCCAGCGGCGTGCACGGAGGCGACGACCTGGTGCTGGTGGCCCACGACATCGCGCCAGCCGACATGATGCAGTTCAAGCAGGGCGTATTCCGGGGTTTCGTCACCGACATCGGGGGCAAGACCTCGCACACCGCCATCGTCGCGCGCAGCCTGGACATCCCGGCCGTGGTGGGCGCTCGCGACGCCAGCCGCCTGATCCGCCAGGACGACTGGGTGATCATCGACGGAGACAACGGTCTGCTCATCGTCGACCCCTCCCCCGCCATCATCGACGACTACCGGGTGCGCAAGCAGGAGTCCGAGCTGTCGCGCCAGCGTCTGCTGCGCCTGCGCAATACGCCGGCGCGCACACTCGACGCACAGGAGATCGAGCTGCTGGCCAACATCGAGCTCCCCGACGATTGCGACACGGCACTGGTGGCCGGCGCCGCCGGTATCGGACTGTTCCGCACGGAATTCCTGTTCATGAACCGTGGCCGCAACCTGCCTGGGGAGGAGGAGCAGTTCGAGGCGTATCGCCGTGTCGTGCAGTCCATGGCCGGCAAGCCGGTGACCATCCGCACCATCGACATCGGCGCCGACAAGCCCCTGGATGCCGACCTGGATTACCGCGACGGAGAGTTCACCCACCTGAACCCGGCCCTGGGGCTGCGGGCGATTCGCTACAGCCTGTCGGATCCGGCCATGTTCCGCGTGCAGCTGCGCGCGCTGCTGCGCGCCGCGGCCTTCGGCCCGCTGCGCATCCTGGTTCCCATGCTGGCGCATGCCCGGGAGCTTCGCCAGACCTTCGTGCAGCTGGATCTGGCCCGCGCGGAGCTTCGCTCCGCCGGCGTCGAAGCCGGTCCGGTCGAAGTGGGCGTGATGATCGAGGTGCCCGGCGCCGTACTCATGCTGCCGCTGCTGCTGCGCCACTTCGACTTCATCTCGGTGGGCACCAACGACCTGGTCCAGTACACGCTGGCCATCGACCGAGCCGACGAGAGCGTGGCCGATCTGTACGACCCGCTGCATCCGGCGGTGCTGCAGCTGCTGGCGCAGACCATTTCCGCGGCCCACGCCGCGCACGGCTGGAAGGGCCGCCCGGTGCACGTCAGCGTGTGCGGAGAAATGGCCGGCGATCCGCAGCTCACCCGGCTGCTGCTCGGAATGGGGCTGCGCAGTTTTTCCATGCATCCGGCGCAGATCCTGAGGGTCAAGCAGGAAATCCTGCGCGCCGACTGCTCGCGCCTGGCGCCGCTGGCCCAGGCCGTCCTCGGCGAACTGGAACCCGAGGGCCAGGAGCGCGCGCTCGCGGCGCTGGCAGGCTGAATCCTCCCGCAACGAAACCCTCCTGCCTCGAAGCGCAGTACCCAGCCGCATGTCGCCCAGCCGCCGCAAGCCTCCCTCCGCCGCCACGCCGAAGGCGTGCCTGCAACACGCTCCTTCACGCCGTGCCGTCCTGCGCTGCCTCGCCTGCGCCGGCCTGGGGCTGGCGCCGCTCGCGCGCGCGGAGCTGGCCGGCGAGCCGATCAGCCAATTGCCGGCGCTGGGCGATGCCGGCCAGGGCCTGCTCAGCCCCGCCGTGGAGCAACGTCTGGGCGAGCGCATCATGGCCGAGCTGCGCCGGGACCCCAGCTACCTGCGCGACGTGCTGCTTCGGGATTACCTGCAGGGAATCGTCGACAGCCTGCGCAAGGCCGCCCTGGCCAGTGCCGAGCCCGAGGCGCCCAGGCACTTCGAGGTCTTCCTGCTGCGCAACCCCACCTTCAATGCCTTCGCGCTTCCCGGAGGGCACATCGGCGTGCACACGGGCATGGTGGTCGACGCGCAGGCCCGCGCCCAGGTGGCGGCGGTGTTCGCGCACGAGATGTCGCACATCACCCAGCGCCACGTCGAGCAGCGCCTGGCGCGCGCCGGAGCCGACGGCATCCTGTCCATCGGCTCGCTGGTGCTGGGCGTGCTGGCGGCCATCGGGGGGTCCGGCCAGGCCGCAGAGGGCCTGATGATGGGGGGCCAGGCAGCGGCGCTGGACCGCGAGCTGCGTTTCTCGCGCAACAACGAGCGTGACGCCGACCGGGTCGGCACCAGCGTGCTGCGCGCCAGCGGCTACCCGCCGCAGGCCATGGCCAGCATGCTCGAGCGCCTGCAGAGCCTGTCACGCCTGGACGACAACGACGTCTATGCCTTCCTGCAGGATCACCCGCTGACCAGCGAGCGCATCGCCGACGCCGAGGCCCGCGGAGGCAACGAGGCCCTGCCGCCGGACACCACGCTGAGCTTCTGGCTCATGAACGCGCGCGCGCGCGGCCTGCAGCCGACGCGCGCACAGGATCTTCGCCGACTCGCGCGCAGCATGGAGCAGCCGCAACCCGGGCGCCCCGAGCGATGGCCGGCCCAGCATGCCGCCTGGGCCTACTGCGCGGCCATGGCCTGGCTGGGCGCGGGCGATCTGGACCCGGCGCAGGCCGCGCTGCAACGCTCGCAGCATCTGGCGGCCGGCTTCGACGCCTTGCAGCGCGTACCGCTGGACCTGCTGCAAGGCGACCTGCTGCTGGCCCACCAGCGCGGCGCCGAAGCCCTGGCGCTGGCCCAAGGCCTGCGCAAGACCGCGCCGGATTCGCGGGCCGTGCTGCATCTGCAGGCGCGTGCGCTGCTCGCAAGCCCCGCCACGCGCACCCAGGCGCGCGACTTCCTGCGCGAGCAGACGGTGCTGCACCCGCATGACGAACAGATGTGGACCTGGCTGGCCCAGGCCTACGCCGCCTGCGGAGACAACGCGGCCCAGCATCGGGCCACCGCCGAGGCCTACGCGCTCGACGGCAATCTGGAGGCCGCGCTGCTGCAGCTGCACATCGCCAAGCGCACGCCGGGGGCTGACTATTTCGAGGCCTCGATCATCGATGCCCGGCTGCGCGCGCTGCAGCAACGCCTCGAACAGGACAAAGCGCTGGACAAGATGCTGCCCCAATGAACCTCCCATCCACCCCGAAGGCCCCGGGCCTTGCCGAGGACATTCCCGCCTGGGCCGCCGCGCTGCTCCTGGCGGCGCTGGGCCTGGGCCTGCTCTGGCCCTGGGATCCGGGTCCGAGCGCCAAGATGGGCTCGATGTTCGTCGCTGCCTGGGCCTGGGGCCTGGTGGTCGCGGGCGCGGCATGGCTGGGCCTGCGCGTGCGCCTGGGATGGTCCACCTGGGTCTTCGCCGCGCTGGCCGGGGTGATCGGCTTGCAGGCGCTCGCCGGGCAACTGGCCTATCCCGGCCAGGGCTGGCTCGCCGTGGCGCTGCTGCTGGGTGCGGGACTGATCGCGGCGCTGGCCCGCGGACTGGCCGGACGCAAGCGATGGATCGAGGTGGCCGCGTGGGCCTTGCTGCTCCAGGCGCTGCTGCAGGTGGCGCTGGGCCTGGGGCAGTTTGCCATGTGGCAATCCCCCGCGGGCAGCCGCTGGCTGGCGGGACATGCCGCCTGGGTCTTCGACCTGATCAGCTACCCCGGCAGCGGGCGCGTCTACGGCAATCTGCGCCAGCCCAATCACTATGCCACGGCGGTGGCGCTGGGCTACGTCGGGCTGGCGGTGCTGGCGCCACGCGCACGCGTGGTGCTGGCCTGGCTGGGCAGCGCCGCGCTGACCTGGGCGCTGGTGGTCAGTGGCTCGCGCACCGGCACGGTGCACGTGGTGATGGTGGCGCTGCTGGTGCTTCTGGCCTGGCCCCGGCCCTGGCGCGACCCCCGCATGGGCGCGCTGCTGGCGGCGCCGTTGCTGTACCTGGCCTGGTGGGCGGCGCTGCACCTGGCCAGCCACCTGGGCTGGATCAGCTACCTGAGCGCCCTGTCGCGCCAGATCGACCAGCCGGTGAACGCGCGCTCCATCATCTGGCGCGACGCCTGGGAGGTGTTCCGCATGCACCCGGTGCGAGGCTGGGGCTGGGGCCAGATCGGCTGGGGCCTGGAGCAGGCCTCGGTCGCAGGGCACCTGCACCCTCTTCCGCTGGAAAACATCGACAACGCGCACGACCTGCTGCTGGAGCTGCTGGCCGAGACCGGCCTCGTCGGCACCCTGCCCGTGCTGGCGCTGGGCCTGGCCTGGCTGTGGCGTGTATCCGGGGCCTGGCGTCGCCGGGCACAGGCAGCCGAGGCACGGCGCGCGGCGCTCGCCCCGCTGCTGGGCTGCGCCTTCCTGGGGTTGCACAGCCTGGTCGAGTACCCGCTCTGGTACGTCTATTTCCTGCTGGATTTCGCCTTTCTGCTGGGCTGGGCCGAAGGCGCGGCCGAGCCGGCCCTTGAGGCCCGCGAGGGCCCTGGCGCGGGCACGCCGGCGCGCGTGCCGATGCTGGTGACGGCGGTGCTCGCGCTGGCGTTGACGGCCAAGGCGCAGCTCGATTACGTACGGACCTCGATGATCTATGCCTCCGACGCGGCCGGCGGCCTCAGCCTGCGGCAGCTCGCGATGCGCAGGGACTGGTTCTTCCTGCCGCTGGCGCAATTCCCCGAGGCCGCCTCCGTCCTGCCCGCTCCTGGGGACGACCACGCGCGCCTGCTGGGGGAACTGGCGCTGCTGGAGCGCTCCTCCCATGTCTGGGGTGACCCCGGCCTGCTGTCGCGGCGCATGATCGTGCTGCTGCGCCTGGGACGCGAGCGCGAGGCCATGGACCTGGCCCACTACACGGCGCACGCCTTCTGGCTGTACGCGCCGCAGACCGCCCGCAACTTCGGCCCGCTGGCCGAGGCCGCCGGTCTTGCGGGCAACCCCGGGGTGGCGCGGATCCTCGACGTGCTGCAACATGCTCCGGTGATCCGGCGCATCGAGGTCCCGCGCAACTAGCAGACTGTCATCCGGCGGACCTCGCGCGCGCCTACACTGGCTGCGTCCGCGTGCGCTGCGTCGCGGCTCCACTGCCCTTTTTCTCTTTCTTGCCCGCCATGTCCCGAGCCACCAAGATCGTCGCCACCATCGGCCCCGCCAGCTCTTCCCCGGAAATCCTCGAGCGCATGTTGCGCGCCGGGGTCGACGTCGTGCGCCTGAACTTCTCCCACGGCAAGGCACAGGACCACATCGACCGAGCGGCGCTGGTGCGAGAGACCGCGGCGCGCTGCGGCCGGGAGGTGGCGATCATGGCCGACCTCCAGGGCCCGAAGATCCGCGTCGGACGTTTCGAGAACGGAAAGATCCAGCTGCAGCCCGGCCAGCGCTTCACCCTCGACGCATCCTGTGAAATGGGCAATGACGAATGCGTGGGCCTGGACTACAAGGACCTGCCCCGCGACGTGCGTCCCGGCGATCGCCTGCTGCTCAATGACGGCCTGCTCGTACTGACGGTGGACGCTGTGCAGGGAACCCGCATCCTCACCACCGTGGTGGTGGGTGGCGAGTTGTCGAACAACAAGGGCATCAACAAGCAGGGTGGCGGCCTGACGGCGCCCGCGTTGACGGCCAAGGACATGGACGACATCCGCACCGCCATGGCCTTCCAGGCCGACTACCTCGCGGTGTCCTTCCCGAAAAGCGCCACCGACATGGAAATGGCGCGCCAACTGGCCAACGTGGCCGGCGAGGCCTACGGCCACCGCCCGGGGCTGATCGCCAAGATCGAGCGCGCCGAGGCCATCCCCCACCTGGACGAGATCCTGCTGGCCTCGGACGGCATCATGGTCGCGCGCGGCGACCTGGCCGTGGAAGTGGGCAACGCCGCGGTTCCCGCGCTGCAAAAGCGGATGATCCGGCGCGCTCGCGAACTCGACCGCCTGGTCATCACCGCCACGCAGATGATGGAGTCGATGATCTCCAACGCCGTGCCCACGCGCGCCGAGGTGTCCGACGTGGCCAACGCCGTGCTCGACGGCAGCGATGCCGTGATGCTGTCGGCCGAATCCGCCGCCGGGCGCTATCCGGTCGAGACCGTCGAGGCCATGGCCAGCATCTGCGTGGAAGCCGAAAGCTTCGAGGAACTCAAGCTGGAGGCCGACTTCATCGGACAGACCTTCACCCGCATCGACCAGTCGATCGCCATGGCCGCGCTGTTCACCGCACACCACCTGGGCTGCCGCGCCATCACGGCCTTGACCGAATCGGGCTCCACCGCGCTGTGGATGAGCCGGCACCGCGTGCGCATGCCCATCATCGCCCTTTCACCGCGCCAGTCCTCGGTGCGGCGCATGGCGCTGTACCGCAACGTGCGCGCGCTGCACATGGTGTTCTCCAGCGAGCGCGACGAGGCCCTGCGCCAGGCCGAACAGCGCCTGTGCGAAATCGGCGTGCTCGCCCACGGAGACAGCTACGCCATCACCTGCGGCGAGCCCATCGGCGCGCCGGGCGGCACGAACATGCTCAAGGTGATGCGGGTGGGCGGCTGAAGCCCGCTGCGCCTCAGGCGCTCAGCAGCTGCACGCGGGTGCCGCCGGCCATCTCGATCACGTCGCCCGCGCTCAGCACCACGGGCACCACGCCCAGCGCGGTGCCATTGATGCGCACCCGCTCGTCGCCTTCGATCTGGGACAGCTCGTAGCCCCGCGGGTTGCGCTGGATGGCCACCACCATCACGCCGCGCTGGCCGAAGGTGGTGCGCGACTTGTCCAGCGCCAGCTCGGCACCGGCCGAGGAGCCGTTGACCACGCGCAGTTTCAGCGGGGCGCCGCCCAGCTCCTGGTACTGCGTGGAGCGCGAGGTGGTGTCGGAGACCTGCGTGCCCGCGGCCGTGGCCGCACCGGCTCGCGAGCCGGTGCTCGTGTACCCCGAGGGCGTATAACCCGAAGGCGCGAAGCGCGATCCCGCGAAGGCCGAGGCGCGCGCATCGGACAGCAGGCGCAGGGTGTACTTGCCGATGTCCAGGCTGTCGCCCTCGCGGAACGGCGCGCGCTTGACCGGCTTGCCGTTGATGTAGGAGCCGTTGGTGCTGCCCAGGTCCTGCACCACATAGCCCTCACCCTCGCGCAGCAGCACCGCGTGCTCGCCGCTGACCGCCAGGTTGTCGATCACCACGTCGTTGTGCGGGCGCCGTCCCAGCGTGATGCGGTCCTTGTTCAGGGCCACTTCCTTGAGCACCTTGTCATCGAGAAAAATGACCAGCTTGGCCATGGCGGACTACCTCGTGGATGGGATGGCCGGACGAGCCGGCGGCGGCAGGACCGGCATCAGCGCGAGTCGCGGGGCGGCTCGCCAAGGCGCAGTCCGATCAGGATGACGGAGATATTATCGCGTCCCCCGGCGGCGTTGGCGTGCTCCACCAGCATCCGGGCCGCCTCGTCGGGCACATCCCCATGCTCGCGCAGGGTCTGTTCGATGCTCGCGTCGTCGATCATGTCGTTCAGTCCGTCGGAGCACAACAGCACCAGATCGCCGTCGCGCAGGCCGTGCACGCCGATCTCCGGCTCCAGGAAGGGGTCCACCCCCAGCGCGCGGGTGATGAGGTTGCGCATGGAGTCGCCCGCGGGATCGTCGGCCTGGAGCAGGCCCAGATCGATGCGTTCCTGCAACAGGGAATGGTCCTTGGTCATGCGCCGGAGGTGGCCATCGCGCAACAGATAGGCGCGGGAATCCCCGGCATGCGCGATCACCGCCACCTGACCGGTGAAGGCCGCGGCCACCAGGGTCGTGCCCATGCCGGTGTAGCGCGGGTCCTTGTGGGCAGCTCGGTAGATCTGGTCGTTGACCCGCCGGATCGACTCGTGCATGGCCTGCATCAGATCGGCCGGGCTGACGTTGGGGTACTCGATCTTCAGACGCGCCAGATCGGAGGCGATCTGCGCCGCCGCGGCGCCGCTGGCCACCTCTCCGGCCGCATAACCGCCCATGCCGTCGGCCAGCACGGCCACGCCGGCCAGCGCGTCGCAGGCGAGCGCGTCCTCGTTGTGCTCGCGGCTTCTTCCGCGATCCGTGCAACTGGCCATCTCCAGGCTCAGCACGGGACCCTTGACGTAGCTCTGCATGGGCACCTCAGAAACCGCGCATGCCCGGGGGCATGCGGCGCCGGCGCATCCAGCTGCCGCCCAGCCACACCAGCAGAAGGCCGATGGCGCTGGCCAGCAGATGCGCGGATGCGCTCCAGGACTGCGCCGACACCCAGCCATGCAGCAGCGGATCGGTGGCGCAAAGCCCGCCTGCGATCCATCCCAGCATCATGGCTCCCAGCACGATCACCACCGGGAATCGCGTGATCAGGCCGATCACCAGCGTGCTGCCCCAGACGATGATCGGCACGCTCAAGGCCAGGCCGAAGATCACGAGAATCCACTCATGCCCGGCCGCCGAGTTGCGCGCGGCCGCGGCGATGGCCACCACGTTGTCCAGGCTCATGATCAGGTCGGCGACGATGACGATGCGCACGGCGCTCCACAGTTCGTCCGCCTGCTTCACATTCGCGGCGTGGGCCTCGGGCAGCATCAGGCGCATGCCGATCCAGCCCAGCAGCAGGCCTCCCGCCAGCTTCAGCCCGGGAAGTTCCAGCAGGCGCACCGCGAACAGGGTGAGCACGATGCGCATGCCCACCGCCCCGATGGTTCCCAGCAGGATGGCGCGCCGGCGCTGATGGGCGACCAGACGGCGGCTGGCCATGGCGATGATCACGGCATTGTCGCCGCCCAGCAACAGGTCGATCAGGACGATCTGCGCGCTGGCGGTCCAGAACGCGGCCGAAGCGAAGGATTCCAGGGGCAAGGTATGAGCACTCCGGCGTCGCCGCGCGGCTTCGGAACGGCCACGGTACGCGCATCCCAAGCATAGCCGCAGGCGCGCCGCCTGCCGCCCAAAAACGGGGCGCCGGGCTCGCGCCCGGCGCCCCGCGATGCCGGATTACCACGCCGCCCGCCTCAGCGGGCGGGGGTTTTCATCAGCCGAGAGCCTTGCGCATCAGGCGGCCCATTTCCGACGGATTGCGGGTCACCGTGAAGCCGCAGGCCTCCATGACCTCCAGCTTGGCATCCGCCGTGTCGGCGCCACCGGAGATCAGCGCACCGGCATGGCCCATGCGCTTGCCCGGGGGGGCGGTGACGCCGGCGATGAAGCCGACGATGGGTTTTTTCATGTGATCCTTGGCCCAGCGCGCCGCCTCGGCCTCGTCGGGTCCGCCGATCTCGCCGATCATGATCACGCCGTCGGTCTCGGGGTCATCGTTGAACAGCTTGAGCACCTCGATGTGCTTGAGGCCGTTGATCGGGTCGCCGCCGATGCCCACCGCGCTGCTCTGGCCCAGGCCAAGCTCGGTGACCTGTGCCACCGCCTCATAGGTCAGGGTGCCCGAGCGCGAAACCACGCCGATGCGGCCCTTGCGGTGAATATGCCCCGGCATGATGCCGATCTTGATCTCGTCGGGCGTGATCAGCCCCGGGCAGTTCGGCCCCAGCAGCAGGGTGCGCTTGCCGCCGGCCGCTTCCTTGGCCCGCATGCGCGCGCGCACTTCCATCATGTCGCGCACCGGGATGCCCTCGGTGATGCAGATGGCCAGATCCAGGTCGGCCTCGACGGCCTCCCAGATCGCCGCCGCGGCGCCGGCGGGCGGCACGTAGATCACCGATACGGTCGCTCCGGTGGCCGCCTTCGCGTGCGCCACCGTGGCGTGGATGGGGATGCCTTCGAAGTCCTCGCCGGCCTTCTTCGGGTTCACGCCGGCAACGAAGCAGGCCTTGCCGTTGGCATAGTCCCGGCACATGCGGGTGTGGAACTGGCCGGTCTTGCCAGTGATGCCTTGGGTGATGACCTTGGTGTTCTTGTCAATCAGGATGGACATGGGAGGTTCCTCGGCAAGGGTTCAGGCGGCGGCGGAGACGACCTTCTGCGCGGCCTCGGCCAGCGTCTCGGCGCTGAGGATGGGCAGCCCGGAATCGGCCAGCATGCGCTTGCCCAGATCCTCGTTGGTCCCCTTCATGCGCACCACCAGCGGCACCTTCAGCGCCACCGCGCGACTCGCCGCGATCAGACCCTCGGCGATCACGTCACAACGCATGATCCCGCCGAAGATATTGACCAGAATCGCCTTCACCTGCGGGTTGTTCAGCATGATCTTGAACGCCGCGGTGACCTTCTCCGCGGTGGCTCCGCCACCGACGTCCAGGAAGTTCGCCGGCTCGCCGCCGAACAGCTTGATGGTGTCCATCGTGGCCATCGCCAGGCCGGCGCCGTTGACCAGGCAGGCGATGTTGCCGTCGAGCTGGATGTAGGACAAGCCGTACTTGGAGGCCTCGATTTCCGCGGGATCTTCCTCATCGAGGTCGCGCATGGCCAGCAATTCCTCGTGGCGATACAGCGCGTTGTCGTCGAAGTTGAACTTGGCGTCCAGGGCGATCACCGAGCCGTCGCCCTGCAGCACCAGCGGATTGATCTCGGCCAGCGACGCGTCCTTGTCCCAGAACGCGCGGTAGAGCTTCTGCAGGGCCTGCGCGCCCTGCTTGCGGCTGCCCTCGGGCAGCCCGATCTTCTCGCACAGCGCGAGCGCATCGGCGTCCTGCAGGCCCTGGGTGGGCTCGACCCACACCTTGTGGATCTTCTCGGGGGTCTTCGCGGCGACCTCCTCGACGTCCATGCCCCCTTCGCTGGAGGCCATCACCACGACCTTCTGCGCGGCGCGGTCGATCACCAGGCCCGCGTAGTACTCCTTGCGAATGTCGGCGCCATCCTCGATGAGCAGGCGGCGCACGGTCTGGCCCTCGGGCCCGGTCTGGTGGGTCACCAGCTGCATGCCCAGCATCTGCCCGGAGATCTGGCGCACCTCGTCGACCGAGCGCGCCAGCTTGACGCCACCCCCCTTGCCACGGCCACCGGCGTGGATCTGCGCCTTGACGACCCATACGGGGCCGCCCAGCTGCTCGGCGGCGTGCACCGCCTCATCGACCGTGAAGGCGGGGATGCCGCGCGGAACCGGCACGCCGAACTCACGCAGGATCTGCTTGCCCTGGTACTCGTGGATTTTCATTCGCTGTTCTCCAATGGGAAAGACGCTGGCTCGGGCCGTGGCTCGTGGCCCGACCCCGTGCGGCCGAGGCGGCGCCGCTGCGGTGGTGCCGTTGCGCAGCCCCCCGCCGCACGCTCGCTGGGTGCGCGCGGCAGGCGCGGGCTGCGCAACAGCACGTGGTCGACACGGGAAATTGATGCAGCGCAAAAGGCAAGTCTAGCAGCCCGCAAAGGGGCCACGGCGCGGCGCGCGCCCCTCAATCGCCCGGATCGTCGAGGGACTCCGAATCCGGGACCTGCGCGCCGCGATTGCGCAAGGCCGACCGGATGGCATCGCTGCCGAAACCGCGGGCCCGCAGGAAACGCATCTGGCGCGCGCGTTGGGCGGCATCGGCCGGCGGCAGGGGGTGGTGGCGCAGCAGAAGGCGCAGCGCGCGCTCGGCCTCCGGCTCGAGTTCCCCCAGGGCTTCGTCGGCGGCGCGCTCCACCAGGGCCTCGTCCAGCCCATGCCGGCGCAGCTCGCCCAGCACCCGCAGGCTGCCATGGCGGCGCGCCACGCGGCGCGCCAGGGCCTGGGCGAACCGCGTCTCGTCGAGCAGGCCCTGCGCCTGAAGCTCGTCGAGCACCTGCTGGAGCAGCGCGGGCGGCGGCGCGTCGCGCGCGCCGCGCGGCCGGGAGAGCTTGCGCTCGAGTTCGGCACGCCCATGCTCGCGAAGCGCCAGCATGCGCAGCGCGCTCGCGCGCAATTCCTCACGGGTGGGCGCAGGGCGAGCGCCCGGATCCGTCACTCCTCGGTCGCCTCGGCCTTCGCGACCACGCCGTCGGTGGGCATGGCGCGCACGCCCAGTTCCGCGCGCACGGCGTTTTCGATCTCCAGCGCCAGTTCCCGGTTCTCACGCAGGAACTCGCGGGCATTGTCCTTGCCCTGGCCGATCTTCTCCCCCTTGTAGGCGTACCAGGCGCCGGACTTGTCGACGATCTTCGCGGCCACGCCGAGATCGATGATTTCGCCCTCGCGCGAAATGCCCTCGCCATACAGGATGTCGAACTCGGCCTGCTTGAAGGGTGGCGCCACCTTGTTCTTCACCACCTTCACCTTGGTCTCGGAGCCGATGACCTCCTCGCCCTTCTTGATGGAGCCGATGCGCCGGATGTCCAGGCGCACCGAGGCGTAGAACTTCAGCGCATTGCCACCGGTGGTGGTTTCCGGGTTGCCGAACATGACGCCGATCTTCATCCGGATCTGGTTGATGAAAATGACCAGGCAGTTCGTGCGCTTGATGGTGCCGGTGAGCTTGCGAAGCGCCTGGCTCATCAGGCGCGCCTGCAGGCCCGGCAGGGAATCGCCCATCTCGCCCTCGATCTCGGCCTTCGGGGTCAGCGCGGCCACGGAATCGATGACGATCAGATCGACCGAGCCCGAGCGCACCAGAGCGTCGGCGATTTCCAGTGCCTGTTCGCCGGTGTCGGGCTGGGAGATCAGCAGGTCCTGCAGGTCCACGCCGAGCTTTTGCGCGTATTGCGAATCCAGCGCATGCTCGGCATCGATGAAGGCGCACACGCCGCCCAGCTTCTGCATCTGCGCGATGACCTGTAGGGTCAGCGTGGTCTTGCCGGAGGATTCAGGGCCGTAGATCTCCACCACGCGTCCGCGGGGCAGGCCGCCCACGCCGAGTGCGATGTCCAGACCCAGCGAGCCCGTGGACACGACCTGCAGGTCCTCGGCCACCTCGCCTTCGCCCAGGCGCATGATCGAGCCCTTGCCGAACTGCTTCTCGATCTGCGCCAGCGCCGAAGCCAGCGCCTTGGCCTTTTCCGCGTTCACCATGGTCTTGCCTTGTTCGATTGCCATCGTCGTCCCTGCGCGCGTCTTGTTGGTGCGGGGCACTGTAGCACAGGACTGTATGAAAATACAGGTTGGAAAAAAGAGAATGCCCGCGACGTTCCCGGCTCAGGCGCGGACACTGTAGCCCAGGCGCGGCGCTCAGGCGATGCCCGGGCCGGCGCCATGGGCTGCGCGGCGCAGGCGGTCGCGCACGGCATCCCAGGCGCGCTGCGGCGGCAGCCGCTGCACCCAGATCTCGCGCAGGCCCTGCGCATCCAGCGCGCGCAGCGCCGCGTACACGCCCCGTGCATAGCCTTGCGGGGTATCCGGCAGGGCCAGCCAGCGGGCCCGCGCCTCGGGCGGCGTGCCCGCCGGCGCGCCGCGCGGGGCCAGCACGCCCACATGGCTCGCCTGCTCCGGCCAGCTGGCATCGATGTCGGCCGCGTCGCGCAGGTACAGGGCGGTCCGCGGCGCATAGTGCGCTGCCAGCGCGCCGGGCACCCTGGGCGCGGCAGCGGCATGCTCCCGAGGCTGCAGGGCCTGCGGGTCCAGGCCCAGGACCTGGGCCAGGTCGCCTGCCGAAAGCCCGCCGGGGCGCAGGATGCGCGGGTGCTCCCCGCTGCAATCGACGATGGTGCTTTCGATGCCGATGGCGCAGTCGCCGCCGTCGAGCACCATGGCCACCGCCTCGCCGAGCTCGGCGCGCACATGCTCGGCGCGGGTCGGACTGATACGTCCGAAGCGGTTGGCCGAAGGCGCCGCCAGCCCGCCCTGGCCCCCATGCAGCTGCTCCAGCACCGCCTGGGCCACTGCGTGGTCCGGGCAGCGCAGCGCGATGGTGTCCTGGCCCGCCGCGCACAGCTCGGCCACGCCGGCGCGGCGCGGCAGCACCAGGGTCAGGGGTCCGGGCCAGAAGGCCTCGATCAGCGCGCGGGCCGCCGGCGGCAAGTGGGCCGACCAGCGCAGCGGATCGGCCCGCCGGTGCAGGTGCACGATCACCGGGTGGTCGGCCGGACGCCCCTTGGCGGCATAGATCGCGCGCACGGCCGCATCGTTGGCGGCATCGGCGGCCAGGCCGTAGACGGTCTCGGTGGGCAGGCCGACCAGGCTGCCGGCCTCGAGCAGCCGGACCGCCTCGAGAATGTCCCGAGGGTCCGGAGGAACGACGGCGTGGTGGATCATGGTGCGGCCCCGGACGACCTGGATCAGAACGGCGCCAGGCCGAGCAGCCCGCAGGCGGCACGCGCGGCGGCCTCGACTCCGGCAAGCGAGGGTCCGGTGAACGTCAGGTGCCCCATCTTGCGCCCGGCGCGAGGCTCGTGCTTGCCATACAGGTGCAGATGCGCACCGGGCAGCGCCAGCACGCCGGCCCAGTCCGGCTCGCGCTGGCGGGCCTGCGCGTCGAACCACAGATCGCCCAGCAGGTTGAGCATCAGCACGGCGCTGTGGCGACGCGGCTGCGGCAGCGCCGCGCCCACCAGGCAGCGCCACTGCAGCTCGAACTGGGAGACGTCGCAGGAATCGAGGGTGTGGTGTCCGGAGTTGTGGGGACGCGGCGCCATCTCGTTGGCCACCAGCCGGCCGTCGCGGGTGACGAAAAATTCCACGCACAGCACGCCGACATAGTCCAGCCCCTCGGCCACGCCACGGGCGGCCTGCACCGCAAGCTCGGCCACGCCCTCGGGAATCACGCCCGGCGCCGAGGTGCTGCTGAACAGGATGCCGTCCCGATGCACATTGCGTTGGGGCTCGAAATGCACCATCCGCCCGTCGGCGCCACGCGCCAGCACCACCGAGATTTCGTAGTCCAGGTCCAGCCGGCGCTCCAGCACGCAGGCCACGCCGCCCAGCGAACGCCAGGCAGCCTCCAGCCCCGCACCGTCTGGCACACCGATCTGGCCCTTGCCGTCATAGCCCATGCGCGCGGTCTTGAGAATGCCGGGAAACAGCTCTCCCGCGGCGGCGGCGGCCGCGCAGCCCGCGGGGTCCAGCACCACGGCATGCGGCGCGCAGGGCACGCCCAGGCGCTGGAACAGGGCCTTTTCCTGTGCGCGGTCCTGGCATACCGCCACCGCGGGCGCATGCGGCGCCAGGCGCACGTGGCGCTCCAGCCATTGCAAGGCCGCCGCCGGCACGTTCTCGAACTCGATGGTCACCGCGCCCGCCATGCGCGCCACCTGGTGCAGTCCGTCGACATCGTCATAAGCGCTGCACACGTGGCGCGTGGTCAATTGCGCCGCGGGCGCCCCGGCCTGCGGCTCGAGCACGACCACCTCGTAGCCGGCGGCCTGCGCCGACTGCGCGAACATGCGCCCCAGCTGGCCGCCGCCCAGCACGCCCAGCACGGCGCCGGGGGCGATGAACTCCTGGACCGGGTGCGTCACAGCCCCACCCGCATGGCGCTGGCCTGCGCCGTCTGCTCGGCGCGGAAGGCCTCCAGGCGCTGCAGCAGGCGCTCGTCGCCGGCGGCCAGCATGGCCGCCGCGAACAGCGCGGCGTTGGCCGCGCCGGCCTCGCCGATCGCGAAGGTGGCCACCGGGATGCCCTTGGGCATCTGCACGATGGACAGCAGCGAATCCTGGCCCTGCAGGTGCCGGCTGGGCACCGGCACGCCCAGCACGGGCACCGTGGTCTTGGCCGCCAGCATGCCCGGCAGGTGCGCGGCACCGCCGGCGCCGGCGATGATCGCCGAGACGCCACGCGCACGCGCGCTGGCCGCGTACTCGAACATCGCATCGGGCATGCGGTGCGCCGACACCACGCGCGCCTCGAAGGGGACCTGCAGTCGCTGCAGCATCTGCGCCGCGTGCTGCATCACGTCCCAGTCGGAACTCGAACCCATCACCACGCCGACCAAGGCCATCTGCGGTCCCCCAACCTGAAAAGCCCACCATTTTACCGGCGCCGGTATGCTTCACGCATTCGGGACCTCCGGAGGGCAAGCCGCGACGGGCCTTGCAACCCCGGCCTGGAAAACGCAGCCGCCCGACCCCATATCCAGGTTTTGGAGAACCTAACGCCATGATCGACGCCAACCTAGCCAATTTCGAGACCGAGGTGGTCGAGGCCTCGCGCAGCCTGCCGGTGCTGGTCGACCTGTGGGCCCCGTGGTGCGGCCCCTGCCGCACGCTGGGGCCGATCCTGGAAAAGCTGGAGACGGCCTACGAAGGGCGCTTCAAGCTGGTGAAGATCAACACCGAGGACGAACAGGACCTGGCGGCGGCCTTCGGCGTGCGCAGCATCCCCATGGTGGTGCTGCTCAAGGACGGACAGCCGGTGGACGGCTTCGTGGGCGCCCTGCCGGAGGGGCAGATCCGCCAGTTCCTCGATCGCCATGTTCCCGAGGCCCAGGAGCCGGTCGAGGAGCAGGCCGAAGCCCCCGAGGACGCGCCGCAGGATCCGGTCGCGGCGCTGGAGCAGATGCAGCAGGCGCTGGCCACCAACCCGGCTGACGACGCGCTGCGCGGACGCTACGTGAAAGTCCTGCTGGAGGGCGGGCGCCTGGACGATGCCCGCCGCGCCTTCGAGCCCCTGGCCGGAAAGCTGGCCATCGACTCCCTGGCCAGCGCGCTCAAGGAATGGATGGATGCCATCGACGCTGCCGCCCAGGCCCCTGCCGACGACGCCCTGCGCGCACGCATCGCCGCGGACCGCCGCGACTTCGCCGCCCGTTTCGCGCTGGCCCAGCGCGCGATGGCGCAGCGCAGGTGGACCGCCGCGATGGACGAACTCCTGGAAATCCTGATGCGCGACAAGAACTGGGCGGAGCAGGCCGCGCGCAAGGCCTACGTCGCGGTGCTCGAATTGATGGCCCCGCCGCCGCAGAAAACGACCGACGGCCAGGCTCCGGCGGTGGACCCGACGGTGGAGACCTACCGCCGACGCCTGAGCATGACCGTGCTCAGCTGAGGACTTCCGCGCCGCGGGCCCCGGGAGCGGGGCCACCTGCGGCCGAAGTTGCGCAGCCCGGCGGGCAAGCGCGACGGAGCGGCCCCGACTACTTCGCGGCCAGGCGCTGCAGCGCCTCGCGATAGCGCGCCGCGGTGGCCTCGACCACCTCCGGCGGCAGGGTCGGTGCGGGCGCGCGCTTGTTCCAGCCCGGCACCTGTTCCAGCCAGTCGCGCAGGTACTGCTTGTCGAAGCTGGGCGGCGAGATGCCCTCGCGCCATTGATCGGCCGGCCAGAAACGCGAGGAATCGGGAGTCAAGGCCTCGTCCATCCACACCAGACGCTCCTGCGCGTCCAGGCCGAATTCGAACTTGGTGTCGGCCAGGATGATGCCGCGCGACTGCGCGTGCTCGGCCGCGCGGGCGTAGATCTCCAGGCTCACGTCACGGATCTGCGCCGCCACTTCCACTCCGACCATGCGCACCATCTGGCCGAAGTCGATGTTTTCGTCATGCTGGCCCAGTTCGGCCTTGATCGCCGGGGTGAAGATCGGGTGCGGCAGGCGCGCTGCCTGCTGCATGCCCTTGGGCAACTCGATGTCGCAGACCTTGCCGCTGTCCTGGTAGTCCTTCCAGCCCGAGCCGGCCAGGTAGCCGCGCACCACCGCCTCGATGGGCAGCGGGCGCAGACGCCGCACCACCAGGGCACGGCCGCGCACCTGATCGCGCTCGGCCGGAGCCACCACCGACTCCGGGTCGATGCTGGTGAGGTGGTTGGGAATCACGTCCTCCAGCAGGCCGAACCAGAAGCAGGAGATCTCGGTCAGGGTGCGCCCCTTGCCGGGGATGCCCTGGTCCATGATGACGTCGAAGGCAGAGATGCGGTCGGTGGCGACCATGAGCAGCAGATCGTCGCCGACGGCGTAGTTGTCCCGCACCTTGCCGCGTCCGACCAGCGGCAGGGATTGGATCGTGGTGTTCAACAGCGGAGTGTCCGTCATGCGCGTGCATCCATCGTGGCCTCAGGCGCGGACCATCCGCGCCACCGGCTACCGCACGACATTGTAGGCAGCCGGCGCAGGGCCACCCCAAGCCGGCTGAGCGCTCTCGGGGGGCGGCGAGCGCAGCCCCCTTGTTCAGGCGCCGCCGCCCCGGGCACGACGCTCCCGCACCGCCGCGGCCAGCTCGTCCATCAGGCGCAGCGAATCCTCCCAGCCCAGGCAGGCGTCGGTGATGCTCTGGCCATAGCGCAGCGCGGCCGGGTCGTGCTGGCCGGGGTTGAACTTCTGCGCGCCGTCGACCAGGTGGCTTTCCGCCATCACCCCGAAAATGCAGCGCTCGCCCGCGCGCAACTGCGCACCGATGTCGCGCGCCACCTCGAGCTGGCGTTCGTGCTTTTTCTCGCTGTTGGCATGCGAGCAATCGATCATCAGCCGGCACTCCAGCGCCGCCGCACGCAACTGCTCGCAGGCGGCGCGGACGCTTTGCGCGTCGTAGTTGGGCTTCCTGCCGCCGCGCAGGATCACATGGGTATCCTGGTTGCCACGGGTCTGCACGATGGAGACCTGCCCGCTCTTGTGCACCGACAGGAAGGAATGCGGCCGGCGCGCGGCCAGGATGGCGTCGATGGCGATGCGCAGGTTGCCGTCGGTACCGTTCTTGAAGCCGATCGGGGCCGACAGTCCCGAAGCCAGCTCGCGGTGGACCTGGCTTTCCGTCGTGCGCGCGCCGATGGCCCCCCAGGAGATCAGGTCGCCGATGTATTGGGGGGAGATCACGTCCAGGAACTCGCTTCCGGCCGGCACGCCCAGGCGGTTGATGTCGATCAGAAGCTCGCGCGCGATGCGCAGGCCATCGTCGATGCGGAAGCTCTGGTCGAGGTAGGGATCGTTGATCAGTCCCTTCCAGCCCACGGTGGTGCGCGGCTTCTCGAAGTACACGCGCATCACCACCTCCAGCTCCCCGGCGTGTCGCCTGCGCTGTTCGGCCAGGCGCTGCGCGTACTCGCGTGCCGCGCGCGGGTCGTGAATGGAGCAAGGGCCGATGACCAGCAGCAGCCGGTCATCCTGCCCCTGCACGATGCGGTGCACGGCGCGCCGGGTGTCGCCGATCAGGGTCTCGACCGCAGTGCCGGCGATGGGCAGGCGGCGGATCAACTGCTCGGGGGTCGGCAGCGGGCGCACATCCTCGACGCGCTCGTCGTCGGTGGCCGAGGTGCGCTCCGCGGCAGAGGCTGGGGGTGCGGCATCCGCCGCCTGGCGCACGGGAACGAAATCGGGACTGGAGGGATCGAGCACGGACATCTCCTGGGGCTCCTGCTGAGGGATTCCGGCGCGGACCCGGCGAAAAAAAACCGCCGGGCTTGGCCGGCGGTTTCTTGAGGAATTCGTGGGTTCAGCTCAACCTCTACCCTCTCCCTCCGCCGGCGCGGTGCGAGAACCAAAAAAAGCCGTAAAACCAGAACCGGGGGGAGTGCATGGGGAAGAAGGTTTACGCGGCCAGTATAACCACGCCGCAGCGGCCGCGCCAGGATCCCTCCGGGCGCCGTGCCGCCCGGGTGGGCGTTCAGCCGCGGCGCGGCCACATGCGGCGCAGGGTATCGTCGCGCTCCACGACCGCGTGGAACAAGGCGCCCGCCACGTGCAGGCCGATGGCGCCCAGAAGCACGTAGGCCACCAGCTGGTGCACGTCGCCCATTTCATGGGCCCAGCCGGCCCCTGTGGGCGCCAGGGCCGGAAGACCCACCAGGCCCGCGAGGTGCACGATCCAGCCGCGCGAGGAAGCGTTGATCCAGCCCAGCACCGGCAGCAGCAGGAAACCCGCGTACAGCACCCCGTGCACCAGCCTGGCCAGATGCTGCTGCCAGGTGGGTCCGGGGAGCAAGGCCGGGGCGCCGGTGCCGGCACGCCACAGCAGGCGCAGCACCATGAGCGCCAGGATGCTGGTGCCCACGCCGATATGCCAGGCGATCAGGCCCACGGGCTGGGTATCGCGCCGCACGTCCGGCATCAGCCAGGCCAGCCCGAATTCAGCCGCGATCAGCAGGAAAATCGACCAGTGCAACGCACGGGCAACCGGGTTATAGACGGTGATTTCAGCGGATTGGTTCATGATCCACAGTTTCCCACCAAAGCCTTAGCCCAGACTTAGCCCGGCGCGATTCAGGCCGTGCCGCCCACGGTGACGCGCTCGATGCGCAGCGTGGGCTGTCCCACGCCCACCGGCACGCTCTGCCCTTCCTTGCCACAGGTGCCGACGCCAGGGTCCAGTTGCATGTCCCGCCCGATCATGCTCACGCGGGTCAGCACGTCGGGGCCGTTGCCGATCAGCGTGGC
>JAKBBP010000046.1 GCA_021808445.1 Pseudomonadota bacterium | reverse complement strand
TCGCCGCCGACGGGAGCGCCATCACGGGCGTGCGCGGCGATCCGGCGCATCCGGCCAACTTCGGGCGACTGTGCAGCAAGGGCGCCACCTTGCACCTCAGCGCCACGCCTGAGGTACTGCAGCGCGCACGCGCGCTGCATCCCGAAATGCGCCTGGCGCGCGACACGGCGCGGCAGCGGGCGCCTTGGGATCAGACGCTGGACCACCTCGCCGCGCGCTTCGCCGACATCGTCGCGCGGCACGGCGCCGACAGCGTCGGCTTCTACATCTCGGGGCAATTGCTGACCGAGGATTACTACGTCTTCAACAAGCTGGCCAAGGGTCTGCTCGGCACCAACAATCTGGATTCCAACTCGCGCCTGTGCATGTCCAGCGCCGTGGTGGGCTACAAGCGCGCGTTCGGTGCCGACGCGCCACCGGTCTGCTACGACGACCTGGCACAGGCCGACTGTCTGTTCATCGCCGGGTCGAACACCGCCTGGGCCCATCCGATCGTGTTCCGTCGCATCGAGGATGCGCGGCGCCAGCGGCCCGCGATGAAGATCGTGGTGGTCGATCCGCGCCGCACCGAGACCGCCGAGATCGCCGACCTGCATCTGCAGATCGAGCCCGGCACCGACGTCGCGCTGTTCCACGGCATGCTCCACGTCATGCTGCGCGAGGGGCTGGTCGACGCCGCGTTCATCGCCGCCAGCACGCAGGGCTTCGAGGCCCTGCGCGAGCGGGTGCGAGACTTCACACCGGCGCTGTCGGCACAGATCTGCGGCGTGCCAGAGGAGCAGGTCGTGCAGGCGGCCCGCTGGTTCGCCGGGGCCCGCGGCGCCGGCGCCCGCGGCGCCACGCTGTCGCTGTACTGCCAGGGGCTGAACCAGTCGAGTTGTGGCACGGACAAGAACCTGGCGCTGATCAATCTGCATCTGGCCTGCGGCCAGATCGGGCGCGTGGGCGCCGGGCCGTTCTCGCTCACCGGTCAGCCCAACGCGATGGGCGGTCGCGAGGTCGGCGGCATGGCCAACCTGATGAGCGCCCACCGCGACCTGGCCAATCCACGCGATCGCGCCGAGGTCGCCGCACTGTGGGGGGTGGACGCGGTGCCGGCCGAGCCGGGGCTGAGCGCGGTGGAGATGTTCCGCGCGGCGGCCGACGGTCGCGTCAAGGCACTGTGGATCGCCTGCACCAATCCGTTGCAGTCGCTGCCCAACGCCGCGCTGACGCGCGCGGCGCTTGAGCGCGCCGAACTGGTCGTGGTGCAGGAAGCCTTCGCCGACACCGCCACCACGCGCTATGCCGACGTGCTGCTGCCGGCCGCGGCCTGGGGCGAGAAGGAGGGTACCGTGACGAATTCCGAGCGTCGCATTTCGCGCGTGCGCGCGGCGCTGCCGCCGCCGGGGCAGGCACGCCCCGATTGGGCGATCGCGGCCGACTTCGGCCGGCGCCTGGAGCGCCGGTTGCGCCCGGGCGCAGCGTCGCTGTTCGGCTGGGCCGACGCCGAGGCGGTGTGGCGCGAGCACCGTGACTCGACGCGCGGGCGCGATCTCGACATCAGCGGACTGAGCTGGGACCGGCTCGAGGTTGATGGCCCGCAGCAGTGGCCGTTTCCGCAGGGGGCCACGCAGGGGCGCGCGCGGCTGTACACCGACGGTCGGTTCGCGACGGCGGACGGCCGCGCGCGTTTCGCCGCGCCGGACTACAGCCCGGTCGCCGAGGCGCGCGACGCGCGCTACACCGTGGCCTTGACCACGGGGCGGCTGCGCGACCAGTGGCATGGCATGAGCCGCAGCGGTGGCATCGCACGGTTGTTCGCGCATCAGCCGCAGCCGTCGATCGACCTGAACCCGGCGGATCTTGCCCGGCGCGGCATCGCGGACGGCGACCTGGTGCAGGTCACGTCGAGACGTGGAACGCAGGTCCTGCCGGCGCGCGGCGACCCCGGCGTCGCCGCGGGGCAGGCTTTCATCGCCATGCACTGGGGCCCGGAGTTCCTCAGCGGAACCGCAGGCAACGGCCGCCCTACGTTGGGGGTCAACGGCCTGACCCTGGACACGCTCGATCCGGCCTCGCGTCAGCCCGAGCTCAAGCACGCCGCGGTGAAGTTGTTCAAGGCCGAACTGCCGTGGCGCCTGGCCGCGTTCGGCTGGATCGCGCCACTGCAGCTCGATGCCGCGCGGCGCGAGCTGATGCAGGCCATGCGTGGCCTGGCGTACGTGAGCTGCGTGCCGTTCGGCCGCGAGCGCAGCGGGTTGCTGCTGCACGCCGCCGGTGCCGAGCGCGCCGACGCTGCGGCGCTGCGCGCCGTGGCCGCGGTGTTCGGGCTGGACGACCCCGGGGCATTGCGCTACCGCGACAGCCGCACGCGTGACGAGCGCGTGCTTCGCCTGGACGGCGACAGGCTCGGCGCAGTGCTGCTGAGCGGATCCGCCGCGGCCACCGCGGCCCAGGCTTGGTTGCACGAACTGCTGGCCAGCGGCGGTGCCGCGCGCACCCTCGGGCGCCTGCTGCTGGCCCCGGGGCGCCAGGCGCCGCAGGGCGGCGCCGGCCGCGGCGCGCAGGTGTGCAACTGTTTCGACGTGCGCGAAATCGAGATCAACGCCGCGCTGGCCAGCCTTGTGGGCGACACGGCGCAGCGTCTGGCCGGGCTGCAGGAGCGGCTGCGCTGCGGCACCCAATGCGGCTCCTGCCTGCCCGCGCTGCGGCGCCTTGCCGAAGCCGCGGCTGACCCTGCGCCGCGCGCCGTGCCCGGCGCCGCGACCACGACTTGAAGGGAACCAACATGCCCGAGATCTTCCCCGTGCTGCTGGTGGGCGCCGGCCCCGGTGACCCCGATCTGCTCACGCGCAAGGCGCTGCGCGCCATCCGCCAGGCCACCGTGATCTTGGTCGACGACCTGGTCGCTCCGGCCTGCCTGCGCCCGGCGCGTGCCGCTTGCCGCATCGTGCATGTGGGCAAGCGCGGCGGCTGCGCAAGCACGCCGCAGGACTTCATTCAGCGCCTGATGCTGGCCGAGGCGCGCCGCGGTGAGCGGGTGGTGCGGCTCAAGGGGGGCGACCCGGGAATGTTCGGTCGCAGCGGCGAGGAGATCGCGTTCCTGCGAGCCCATGGCGTGGCGGTCGAGGTGATACCCGGCATCACCGCCGGAGTGGCCGCCGCGGCGTCCGCCGCGGCCCCGCTGACCCACCGCGACCATTGCCACGGCGTCGCATTCGTCGCCGGCCACACGGCAGCCGGGGGCGAGGTCGACTGGGCCGCGCTGGCCCGCTCGCGCCTGACGCTTGTGATCTATATGGGCGTGGCCGGCGCCGGCGCCATACGCCGCGCCCTGCTCGACGGTGGCCTGCCGCCGTGCACCCCGGCGCTGCTGCTGCAGTCGGTGGGCACCGCCGCGCAGCGCCGCCTGGACACCAGCCTCGACGCGCTCGAGACCGACCTGCGCTCTGCCGCACTGGGCAGCCCCTGCGTGATGTTGATCGGTGCGGCACTCGACATCGCGCTGGACTCGATTTGCGCGCCGTCGGCCGCGGCGCCGCGCCACGCTTTTGCCGCATTCGCTTGAGTCAACCCACCCCCAAGGAGAGAGCACCATGCACCAGACCGACGCTCACGCGCCGACCGTCGCCGGCAGCCCGATGCAGGCGCTGTTCGGCGCCACCACCGGCTTCTTCATCGGCTTCGGCGCCGTTTCGTTGTTCGGCCCCACGGCGCACAGTTTCGTCAAGCTCATGGGACTGTCGCCGGAGCAGGTCGGCCTGCTCGTGGCCATGCCCATGCTGACCGGCTCGCTGCTGCGCATTCCGTTCGGCGCCTGGGTCGATCGCAACGGGGGCAAGCTGCCGTTTCTGGTGCTGTTGCTGGCTTCGGTGCTGGGCATCGCTGGGCTGTACTGGATGCTGCTCACGCTGTATCCCGCGCATCTGACGCAGGCGCAGTATCCGCTGCTGCTGCTGTGCGGTGCGCTGGGCGGCTGCGGCATTGCCACCTTTTCGGTCGGCATCGGCCAAGTGTCGTACTGGTTTCCCAAGGCCAGGCAGGGGCGCGCGCTCGCGTTCTATGCCGGCCTGGGCAACACCTCGCCGGGGTTGGTGGCCATCGTGCTGCCTCTGATCATCGCGTTTGGCGGTCTGCGGATGGGCTACCTGGTGTCGCTGGCCATCGTGCTCTGCGGGCTGGCGCTGTACCTGGCGCTGGGATACAACGCCCCGTATTTCCAGCTTCGCGCGCAGGGCATGGTGCCCGAGCGTGCCGGCGCCGAGGCACGCGTGCACGGCCAGGAGCTGCTGCCGGCGGCGAGCGTGCTGCGCACCCTGGCCGACGCCGCGGGCAGTTGGCGTACCTGGCCGCTGGTCGCGCTGTACTTCACGTCCTTCGGCGGCTTCCTCGCCCTGACCGCCTGGCTGCCCACCTTCTGGGGCGCCTACTACCACGCGCCGCACTGGCTGGCGCTTGCGCTGACGGCCGGCTTCTCGCTGTTCGCGTCGCTGATCCGCGTGCCCGGCGGCGCGTGGGCCGACCGACACGGCGGTGAGAAGGTGGCACTGCTGGCGTTCGCCATGTTGCTGGGCGGCGCCGCGGTGATGGCCTTCGCCGACAAGCTGGCGCTGACCGTGTGCGGCGAGTTGCTCGTCGGCGCGGGCATGGGTGTGGCCAACGCGGCGGTGTTCAAGTTGGTGCCGCACTATGTGCCGCACGCGGTCGGCGGCACCGCGGGTTGGGTCGGAGGCCTCGGCGCCCTGGGCGGCTTCGTCGTGCCGCCGATGCTGGGTCACGTGGCGCAATCGATGGGGCGCGTCGGCTACGCGCGCGGCTATCTGGTCTATGTCGCGCTGGCGGCCGCGTGCCTGGCACTGACCGCCTTGCTGTACCGGACGCGCGGGAGCATCGCAGCGAGCGTTCCGGCCCGGCCAGCGCGTTCGCCGGGCTTGCTCGAGCAGGAACCGGCCTGAGCGGCGTGCAGTGCCCGGCTCACGCTGCTCGGTCGGGGTCGGGCGTCGCCGCCATCGACGCCACGCCCGCCGCACGCGCCGGCTCAGCCTGCGGCGATGTCGAAGCCCCGGGCGTACCGGAACGGATCGCTGCCGTCCCAGACCCGGCCGTCGATCAGCGTCGAGCGCCGCGTGAGGGTGTCTGGCACCGGCACGCCCAGCGCGCCGGCCACTTCGCGGTACAGCGCGACGCGGTTGACCTCCCGGACCACGCCGTCATAGTCCGGATCCTCTCGCAGCAAGCCCCAGCGGCGGAACTGAGTCAGGAACCACATGCCATCGGACAGCCAGGGAAAGTTCACTTCGCCTTCGGCATGGAAGGCCATCGGACGGGCGTCGATGCGGCGCCCGCCGAGTCCGTCGGCGTAGTCGCCCATCAATCGCGGCAGGATGGTGCCCACCTGGGTGTCGACGCAGCTCGCACCAGCCAGCGTGCCGGCCGTCGCGGTGCGATTGCCCGCGGAGGCGTCGATCCAGCGGCACGCGTCGAGAATGGCGGCCATCGCCGCTCGCGTCGTGTTCGGCTGGGTGCGCACGAAGTCCGCGGTGGTGCCGAGCACCTTCTCCGGGTGATCCGGCCACACATCCTGGCTGGTCGCGACCGTGAAGCCGACATCGTCGGCCGCGGCCACCGCATTCCAAGGTTCGCCGACGCAGCAGCCGTCTATTTCCCCAGCGCGCAGGCTGGCGACCATCTGCGGCGGCGGCACCGTGATCTGGCGGACGTCGTGCAGCGGGTCGACGCCAAGGCTGGCCAGCCAATACGACAGCCATAGCGCGTGCGTGCCCGTGGGGAAAGTCTGCGCGAAGGTGTAGCTGCGCGCGCCAGCATGCACTGCGGCAGCGAGCTGGGCGCTCGTGGTGATGCCTTCGCGCGCGACGCGGCGCGACAGCGTGATGCCTTGCCCATTGCGGTTGAGGGTCATCAGCAGTGCCATGTCGCGCTGTGGGCTGCCAATGCCCAGATGCACACCGTAGACCATGCCATGGAGCATGTCGGCCAGATGCAGGTCGCCGCGCAGCAGCTTGTCGCGGATGGAGGCCCACGAGGCCTCTCGGCAGGGCACGATGCGCACGCCGTACTTGCGGTCGAAGCCCAGTATGGAGGCCATGATGACCGGTGCGCAGTCCGTCAGTGCCATGAAGCCGACGCGAACTTCATCGCGCTCCGGGGGCCCGAAAGGCGCTGGGAGCGGCTGCGGCGCAGCGCTGGAGACGGGATGGGGCATGGCGTCAGGCGAAAGGGAGTTTGCTGTCGGCCAGAGTCGGCATACATTGCGCAGCGTGGCACTGCGATGGGGCGCGCGTGCACCGGCGGCGTGCGGGGCTCATAGGAGATCTGCTGCGTCGAGTATGTGTTGAGCGATTTCGCCGAGTTTGAGTCCCTTCTCCATCGCTTGGCGGCGCATACGGGAGTAGGCCTCCTCCTCGCCGATCTGCAGGCGTTTCATGACCAGGCCCTTCGCCCGCTCGATCGTCTTGCGCTCGCTCAGCTGCTGTCGCGCCGCGGCGAGCTGGGCGCGCAGGCCCTGCTCGCGGGCGAAGCGGGCCAGCGCAACCTCGATGACGGGCTTGACCCGACTGGGCTTGAGGCCGTCGACGATGTAGGCCGTCACGCCGGCATCAACCGCCATATGCGCGGTATCGGCGTCGTCGTCGTCGGTGAACAGGACGATCGGACGCGGCGTGTCGCGGGTGGCAAGCACAACGTGTTCGAGCAGGTCTCGCACGCCCGATTCAGCGTCGACGATGAGCAGATCCGGTTGCAGGTCGACGATGCGTGCATCCAGGTCAGTGTCGGCAGGCAGCAGCGCGACAACCTCGTAGCCCGCGTCTTGCAGGCCCTGAACAAGCAGCGCACCGCGCGGCAGGCCGCCTTGAGCGCTGGCGCCGCCTGAGCACCCCCGCGCGGGGTCGTGCATGACGACAGCCACGGTCGGCTTGTAGGCGGCGGGACGGGGCTTGGACATGATGCAGAAAAAGCAAATAGCATGCCTCACCGAACTTGCGCGAAACCAATTCGCCGGGTCGAGGCGAGGGAGAATACGGAAGCCCGGCGTACGCAATTTTTCCGTTTTCTCGGACGGACCCCATCAAGGTGAGCATGACACCGGCCGATGGGGCGCCGCAAGAGCGCCGGGAGGGGGGCTTGAAGGACCGTTCATTCAGGCAAGCAACGGCCCTCGATCCACGCATGGAAGGGGCTCCCGGGGGCGAGGATCGCCTCAGGGCTGCGCCACCGTGACGGAGTAGGGGTAGGTACCCGCCGCGACGGTGGCCGGGGTCATCGGCGAGAGCGCCCCGCCCGCGCCGATCGTGTACTGCGACACCGTGTTGCTGACTTCATTCGCCACATAGGCGTACGTGCCCGTCGGGTCCACCGTGACAGAGTAGGGGCTCGCACCCGTCGTGACGGTGGCCGGGGTCATCGGCGAGAGCGCCCCGCCCGCGCCGATCGTGTATTGCGACACCATGGTGGTGCCTTCATTCGCCACATAGACGTAGTTGCCGGTGGGATCGACCGTGACGGAGATGGGGCTCGAGACCGCTGCGACGGTGGCTGGGGTCATCGGGGTCAACGCCCCGCCCGCGCCGATCGTGTATTGCGACACATTGCCGGTGTTCACATCCGTCACATAGGCGTACTTGCCGGTGGGATCGACCGTGACGGAGTAGGTGTAGCCGTCCGCCGCGACGGTAGCTGGGGTCATCGGCGTCAACGCGCCGTCCGCGCCAATCGTGTACTGCGACACATTGCCGCTGACCTCATTCGCCACATAGGCGTACTTGCCGGTGGGATCGACCGTGACGGAGAGGGGAGACGTTCCCGCTGCAACGGTGGCTGGCGTCATCGGCGAGAGTAGCCCGCCCGCGCCGATCGTGTACTGCGACACGTTGTTGCTGCCGGCATTCGCCACATAGGCGTACTTGCCGGTGGGATCGATCGTGACGGAGGTGGGGGACCTTCCCGACGCGACGGTGGCCGGGGTCATCGGCGAGAGCGCCCCGCCCGCGCCGATCGTGTATTGCGACACCGTGTTGCTGCCTTCATTCGCCACATAGGCGTATTGGCCCGTTGGGTCCACCGTGACCGAGTAGGGGTACGTACCCGCCGTGACGGTGGCCGGGGTCATTGGCGAGAGCGCCCCGCCCGCGCCGATCGTGTATTGCGACACCGTGTTGCTGCCCTCGTTCGCCACATAGGCGTACTCCGGGCCGGGGGCGCAATTCGCCGCGACGTTGGTGACGTTGGCCACTGCGGTACCCATGCTGGGATTGGCTACCGTACAGACCTGATGCAGGGGCTGGGTGAGGACCGTGACGTTGTAGGAGCTGAATGCGGCGACGCTCTGGGTGAAGGTGAAAGCGCCGTTGTTGGTCAGGGTGAGGTTGTCGCTGCCATTGTCCTGAAGCACCACGCTGGTGCCGACAGCCAACCCGCCGAGGGTGCCGCCGATGCTGTAGGCGTTGGCGGCACAGGCAATCTGCACATTGGTGACATTGGCCGTGGCGATTCCGCTGCCGTTGGACGCCGAGCAGGTTTCCTGCTGCGGTTGCGTCAGAATCGTGACGGCGTAGGTGGCACCCTGGCCGACCGCTTGCGAGAAGGTGAAGCTGCCGTTGGTAGCAAACAGGCTGTCAGCGCCGTTTTCCTGCAGCGTGACCCCGGTTCCCGAGGACAGTCCGGTGACGCTTCCACCGATGGTGTAGGCGGGGGGCGGACTGTTGGCGCAACTGACGGCTACGCTGGTGACATTGGCACCCTGCACGGTGCCGGCGGGATGGGCGATGCTGCAGGTCTGGCCGGTGGGCTGGGTGAGAACGGTGACGTCGTAGGCGGCCTGGTTGACCAGTGCGGTGGCAAAGGTGAAGCTGCCATTGGCGTTGACGGTCAGGTTGTCCCCGCCGTTGTTCTGCAGCACCAGGGTGGCGCCACTGGCCAGGCCGGTGAGTCCGCCGCTGATGGTGTAGGTCTGCGCCGGGTTGGCGCTGCAGGCCACCTGGATATTGTTGATGTTGCTGCTGGCGATGGTGCCGCTGCCGTTGCTGACAGTGCAGGTCTCCCCAGTGGGCTGGGTGGCCACGGTGACGCTGTAGCTCGAGCCAGTGCCCAGAGCAAGTCCCGTCGAAAAACCACCGTTCTGGGTCACGCTCTGGTGCTGGCCGTCAACGGCCAGCACCACCGACGTTCCCGACGCCAGTCCGGTGACGTTGCCCGTGACGGAATAGGTCTGGGTCCCGCTGGGAGCGGAAGGCGACGCCGCGGGCGTGGAGGAACTGCCTCCGCCGCCACCGCAACCGGACAGCAGGCATGCGGTCAGGACAACCCATCCGAGGGTACGTGCGGCGCCGGACAGCAACGAAGCGCGGCTCATTGTTCTCGCTCCATGAACAGGCTGTTGAACCACCGCGGCCTCCTGGGGTATTTCAACAGCCTGGGGGTTTTGTGCGCAACGATCTTATCGGTTGCACATTCCGGTGCGTTCAATCACCGCTCCATCCTGTTGGTTCCCAGCGTCGCTTGTTTGCCCACGGCACGCGCGCAAGCGCGCGATGTCCCGCGCCGGCGGCGCCCCGAAGTGGCGGCGATATTCGCGGCTGAACTGCGACGGACTCTCGTAACCGACTCGCAGGGCTGCGGTCGTGATGTCGATTCCCTCCACCAGCATCAGACTGCGCGCGTCCTGCAGCCTGAGCTGCTTCTGGAACTGCAGGGGCGTCATCGCCGTCACCGCGCGGAAATGCTCGTGCAGGCTCGACGGACTCATGCCCACTTCTGCGGCCAGCCGATCGATGCTGAGACGGTCCCGGGCGTGCTGCCCGATCCAGGCGATGGCGCGGCCCACCCGGGCCATACGCCCCTTGCTGGAGGTGATGCGGCGCATGCTGGCGCCATCCGGGCCCGTCAGCAGGCGATAGACGATCTCCTGTTCGGCAAGAGGACCGAGCACCGGCAGCGCTGCCGGATCGTCGAGCAGACGCAGCAGGCGCAGCACCGCGTCGAGCAGTTCTTCGCCGGCGTCGGACACGGTCTTGCCGATGGGCTGCGCGGGCGATTGCGGCGGCGGTACGCGCAATGCCAACTGCCCCAGCATCACCGCATCGAAATCGAGATACAGGCAGAGATAGGGCTTGTCGGGCGTGGCCTCGACCACCTGGCCCGTCACCGGCAGGTCGTGGGTCACGACTCCATAGCGGCCCGGTCCGTACCGGAATACTCGATCGCCCAGCGTGACGTCCTTGCGCCCCTGCGCGACGAGGCACAGTAGTGGCCGATAGACATTGGGCATCGGCATGGTGATCGTGGAGGATCGGGCCAGCGTCAACCGTTCGATCGGAGTGGCCTGAAAGCCATCCTTCGCGATGTGCCGGTCGATCCATACGGCGATTTCAGCCAGGGTCTGCATGGGCGGAACTATCGCCGACAGACGCAAAAGCGGCAATGGGCAACACGGGTTCTGGAGGATCGTGCAGCCATTTCGGCCCATCGGGCTCACGCCACCTGGGCGCGGCCCTTCATAGTGTCGGCAGCGCCGGGCCACTGCACGCCCGGCCGCCCAACCTTGAAGGAGCGAGTATGCGAAGCGAACGTCCGAGCCTCCCCGGGATCGCCTTGGGGACGTGGGCCTGGGGCGACAGCGGTGAAGTGGGGGATGGCTATTTCGGCAGCGCTCTGACCCGGGCTGGCCTCGAAGAGCTCGTCGACAAGGCGCATGCGGCGGGCTTGACCTTGTGGGATACCGCGGTGGTGTACGGCATGGGCCGCTCGGAGACCGTGCTCGGGGAGATCCTGAAGCGCTACGCCCGCAGCGAGTACCAGCTCTCGACGAAATTCACCCCGCAGGCTGCGGGCACGGGCAAGGATCCGGTCGCCGACATGCTCGAGCAGAGCCTTGCGCGACTCGCCACCGACCATGTCGATCTCTACTGGATCCATAATCCCGCCGACGTGGAGCGGTGGACGCCCCGGATGATCCCCTTGCTCGAGAGCGGCAAGGTTCGGCATGTAGGCGTCTCGAACCACAACCTGCGCGACATCGAACGGGCCGACCGGATTCTCGGCGAGGCCGGATTCAGGGTTGCCGCGGTCCAGAATCACTACAGCCTCGTCTACCGCGGTGCTGAAGATGCCGGCATCCTGGCCTATTGCCGCGATCGGGACATCCCGTTCTTCGCGTACATGGTGCTGGAGCAGGGCGCCCTGAGCGGCCGTTACAGCCCCGCGAACCCTCTGCCGGAAGGCAGCGAGCGGGCGAAAGCCTACAACGGCATGCTGCCTCGATTGCAGGCGCTGACCGACAAGCTCGCCACGATCGGCAAGCCGCACGGTGCGACCGCCGCCGATGTCGCGACGGCCTGGGCCATCGCCAAAGCTTCGACACCGATCATCGGCGTCACGAGGCCCCGCCACGTCGATGGTCTGGTCCGAGCTCGAACCATGGTGCTGTCCCATGCAGAGATCGTGGAACTGGAAGAACTCGCTGACGCGACGAGCGTCGATACCCGCGGGTGGTGGGAACAGGCCATGGGAGCCTGAGCCAGACTATCCATGGCCTCGCTGTTTCCGCCTCGAGCCGAAGCTAGCTGTCCACGATCTTCAGAGCGCTTCGGCCAACGCAACAGCGTCAGCGCCGACGGGGACATGCAAGGGGCTGGCTGCGTCGTTCACCATGCGCCATACTGCCTCGGCCACGTCCTCTGCGTGGGTCACCAGAGGTGAGCCCTGACGCAGGTCGGCAATGACGCTCTCGGCAAAGCTCGCATAGGCGTCGGGGATTGCTCCCTCCAGGCTCTGTGCGCGCTGCTGAGCTGCGCGGCTGAACCGCGTCTCGGGCGAGCGCCCGGGCAGAACCAGGCCTACACGCACATTGAATGGCGCCATTTCCAGCGCGAGGGACTGTGTGAACCCATTGACCGCTGCTTTGCTGGCGGTGTAGACCGACAACAGCGGCAGGGACTTCAGCGTCGTGGCCGACGAGACGTTCACGATGACTCCCGCCTTGCGCGCGCGAAATTGGGGCAACACGCACTGGATCATCGCCATCGGCCCGAAGGTGTTCGCCTCGAAGATATCGCGGATCGTGGCCAGTGGCGTCCCTTCCAGGGCCGACATCAAACCAATGCCGGCATTGTTGACGAGGGCATCAATCGGCCCTGCTGCCTCGACGGCCTGGCGAATGCTTTGCGGATCGGTCACGTCGAGTGCCACGAGGCGAAGATGCTCCGATGCACGGATGACGCCCTCCCGCGGTGTGCGCATCGTGGCAACGACCTTCCAGTCTCGGTCCAGGAAGTGTTCGGCAATCTCGCGCCCGAAGCCCGAAGAACATCCTGTGATGAGTGCGGTTTTCATGAGTCTTCCCTCAAGGATTTGCGAAGTCGACAGCCTAAGACCGCCAAACCGAACGATCTACAATCCAGAGTGCGTATTTTTTGCGTAATCGTCCGAATATGGTGGATCCACTCACAGAAATCGCCCTGCTGCTGGAGCCGAGTGCTCGGTTCTCGAAACGGGTCAGCGGGGCCGGAGCCTGGAGCGTGCGCAGGGCTGAAGCGGGGCAACCGTTCTACTGCATCGTGCTCGACGGAGGCGCTCGGCTTGCCGTGGACGGCGACGAACCGATCGATCTCCAGAAGAACGATTTCGTGTTGATTCCCTCAGCCTTCGGATTCACCATGTCGGGACTGGAGTCGAGCGGGCCCGATGGAAACGACCCGTGGACCGTGACCCAACTCGATGGCGAGACCCGACATGGCCTGCCAGTCGGGCCGCACAATGCACGCATGCTGGTGGGCTACTGCGCTTTCGGCTCACCGGACACGAAGATGCTCCTGGCGCTCCTGCCGCAGGTGCTCCACATTCGCAGCGAAGCTCAGCTAGGGGTTCTGGTGCAACTCGTGGCGAGGGAGTCAGCCGAGCAACGACCGGGCGGAGAAGCCATCCTGCGGCGATTGCTGGAGGTGATGCTGATGGAAGCCCTGCGATCCACGGCTGGAGTGCTTGCATCGCCGGGCTTGCTGCGCGGCTTGGCCGACAGCCGTCTGGCCGCAGCGATCCGCCGGATGCACGAAGACCCGACCCACCCATGGACGATTGCAAGCCTTGCCAGGGAATCCGCGCTTTCCAGGACGACCTTTTTCGAGCGATTCAGCAGCGCCGTGGGTATGACTCCTGCCGAGTACCTTCTTGCCTTGAGGATGGCCATGGCCAAGAACATGATGCGGCGCGACCGAATCAGCATGGCAGAGGTGGCTCGCCGGGTTGGCTACAGCTCCGCGAGTACCTTCACGGCTGCGTTTACCCGATCTGTCGGCGTCCCTCCTGGGCGTTACATGCGGCAGCATGCGGCGCATTGAGGTGCCCCGGTAAGTAGGCCGGGGGGCAAGGGCAGGAGCTGGCCCGCGCTGGGCACAGCTTTCCAGGCTGTCAGCGACCGCAGCGACCGCAGCGACCGCCGCCTGACGCATTGCCGCCGCTGGCATTCGTTGCGTTGAAAGCCCGTTTCGGCCGAGGCGCCAACGCCTAGCAGCCAGCGCCCGCAGTTCGGCCAGAACTGTCGTTCAGGGGCGCCAGGGTGAGCGACGGCAATCAGGCTCTAAGCAGTGGCGCGACCGATTCCCTTAAGCAGGAGGCCAGCGTCGTGCGGCGTGCAATACGCGCAGCAATCGCAGCAGCTCGCCGGCGACGTCATAGACCAAAATGTAGTTCCGATGCGCGACGAGTTCGCGTGTGCCCTGAACCCGTCCGGCGCGACCGAGCCCAGGATGATCGAGCAACCTGGCAGCACATGCGGAGAACAATTCATCGAGGGCAAGAGCTGCCGCTGGATTGTCGGCCTCGACATGGTCGTAGATCGACTCGCGGTCAGCGATGGCCTCGGGCGTCCATCGCAATTCCATCAGCGGGAGGGTTCGAGTCGTCGCCGTGTCGCGTCTCGACGCGCGGCAAACCGCGCTTCGACTTGATCATTGGGCGTCAGTCGCCCGGCGTTCGCAGAATCGAGGCCAGCTTGAACCTGGCGGCGAAACCACGCGTCTTCCTCGGCCGCGTGCTGTTGCTGCTGGACGAACTGGCGCATGAAATCGCGCAGCAGCTGCGCGCCGGTGCGATCGTGTTCCTTGGCTGCCATGGCGAATTGCTTCTTCAAGTCGTCGTCGACTCTGAAGGTAAAGGTCGCGTCACTCATCCCCTGGGCCCATTGTGTTACATCGTATGTACATTGTGGCACACGCCCGCCCTCCAGTTCAGTTCACCTTGCGCCAAGCAGGGTGACGACGAGAGGCGAACGCCCGCTCATGCCCGGAACCTGCCTCAGGGAACTGCGGCCCTGGGCGACAGTTCTGGCCGAGGTGCCGACCCTGCCATCAGCGCTCCGGCCATAACCAAACACCTGCGAGTGCTGACACGCGCAGGACTCATTTCACAGGGGCGAGACCGGCAGTTCAGACCTTGTCGCATCGAACCCTTTCCGCTCAAGCAAGCAGCCGATTGGGTGACGCGGTACCGCGCACTGTGGGAAGGTCGTCTCGACCGGCTAGATGATTACCTGCAGGAATTGCAGAGACAAGAGAGCGTTGCAAGCCCACCTCGCGCAACACCCACCATCCAACGTAGACCTAAAAAGGACTGATGTCATGACTCAAAAGCTATCCGCGCCGTTCATTCTCGAGCGCCGTTTCTCTGCACCTCGCGAGTTGGTCTATGCCGCTCTTACCGACGCCACACATCTGGCGAAATGGATGAGCCCCCCCGGCATGGAAATGTTGCATTGCACGGTGGATGCCCGCGAGGGCGGCGTCTTTCACTACGCAATGAAGCCGAGCGGCGCCCCTGACACTGCCGCCATGTGGGGCAAATGGACTTTCCGTGAGTTGACTTCGCCCGAGCGCGTGGTGATCGTGGTCCAGTTCAGTGACGCCGAAGGTGGCGTGACTCGTCATCCAATGTCAGCAGATTGGCCGCTTTATACCTTGTCAACTACCACTCTTACGGAAGACTCAGGTGGCACACTCATGACCCATTGAGCTACCGTCGCGCTGGGACTTCCGATCCAGCGCAAGGTATTCGGAGTGCGGTGCCAACCACGCGCACCTGTACGTCGGGGCGGCCGCCGGGATGGGCGACGCCTCGGAAGGCAGGGGTGCAGCGGTGGGCAGGGGTCTGTGGCATGGATGTGATCACGCCCGGCCGCGGGCCGAGCGATCGGATGCCAGCATACTCGCAGCGCAAGCGGCTGTGGTGCTGGGGCCGCAATGGCGCGGGCGGCACCACAAGTTCACAAGAAGGCCGCGTTCGCCATGTGCCGCATGATCGGAAAGGCTGGGCGGAAACAAAGCGGAAACGATGCAGCCATAGATGCTTGACCAAGTTCTCAAGAAATGGCGCTAACTCTTTGTTTTTTGGTGCCCGGAGGGGGAATCGAACCCCCACGACCTGATTAGGGTCGGCGGATTTTAAGTCCGCTGCGTCTACCGATTTCGCCATCCGGGCCGCGCGCTTCGCGGGTAGCCGCGCATGCTAGCGCAGGCGCGGCGGGCTGCCGGGGGGGAAGCCGCAAGGGGTGGTCTTGGCGCGATCCGGGCTTTCAACGGGTCCGCAAAGCTTGGCGCCGCCACATGCTCGGGCGTCCGCCGGATCTTTGGGTGATCGTTAAGCAATGGCCTCGATAAAAAGAGATTTATCAATTCATTTTTTTGTGAAATTGAGCTAAGATTCGTTCTGTTGAATTTTCGCCGGATAAAGCTCCAAGAAGCCTCGTTTCCGCAGCAGCTATTGCGGAAAAAACGGCCGGCAACTGCGTAGCCGGATGCGCCCCGGGTTGCCCTCGGGCCGTGCACCGGCGCAGGCTGCTGTCCGCCCCATGTGCGCGGCGGGCAGGCAGCCGCGCACATGGGGCGGCGCCTCGCGCGCCGCCGGGGGAAAGGGTGCGCCGCGCGTGCCTGCTTCCCGACCAGGTCGCCGCGTCCGGCTCCGCGCCGGGCGTCCCTAGACGGCGGTGCTTCGGCCCGCCACCGACTTCGGAGATGCCATGCACCCTCGAAACCGAGGCGAGTCCGCCGCCCATGTCCCCCACGCCGCCCGCACGCCGGTGCGCGAGCCTCTGGAACTGGCCGTGCTAGGCGCCGGCAGCTGGGGCACCGCGTTGGCGGCGGCCTCGCGCCGCGCCGGCCTGCCCACGCGACTGTGGTCGCGCCGTCCCGACGTGGCACACGCCATCCGGACCACCGGTTCCAATCCCCGGCACCTGCCGGGCATCGGGCTGCCCGAGGGGCTGCAGGCCAGCGACGATCTGGAATGGGTGCTGCAGGGCGCCGACGTCGTGCTGTTTGCGGTTCCCTGTGCCGCGTTGCGGGAACTCGGGGAAGTCGCCTCGGCGGCCTTGCCCCGGCACGCGCTGGTCCTGGCGACCTGCAAGGGCGTGGAGCCGGGAAGCGGCAAGCTGATGACCCAGGTGTTGCGCGAGGTCTGCGCGAAGGGGCAGCCCGTGGGCATGCTGGCGGGGCCGAGTTTCGCCGACGAGGTGGTGCGGGGCCTGCCCACGCGCCTGACCCTGGGCATGTCGGTCCATCCCCCTGCCGTCGCGGTCGCGCGCCAGCTGGCCGGCGCGCTGCGAGCCGCCTCCATCGAACTGGAGCTCTGCGACGACGAGATCGGGGTGCAAGTGGCCGGAGCCCTGAAAAACCCGGTGGCCATCGCCTGCGGCATGGCCAGCGCGCAGGGGCTGGGCGAGAACGCGCGCGCGGCCATCGTCGCGCGGGGCCTGGACGACATGCGCCGCTTGACCGTGGCCCTGGGCGGGCGCGGCGAGACGCTGTTTCGCAGCAGTGGGGTCGGGGATCTGTTTCTCACCGCTTCGTCCAGCCATTCCCGCAATACACGCCTGGGCATGCGCCTGGGGGCGAGCGCCGAGCATCGCGCCGGGGCCCCGGCCGATGATGCAGGGGAACTGACCGAGGGTGCGTCCGCCAGCCAGGCCCTGGCCGTGCTGGAGCGGCGCCTGCAACTGGAGCTGCAGGTACCGCGCGCCGTGCGTGACGTGCTGTCCGGGCGCTGCAGCGCCGGGCGCGCGCTGAAGCGGGTGCTGGAGCAGCCGATCGACGAGGCCCCCGCGGGCCCGATCCGTCCGGGCCTTCACGCCTCCTCCGGTCAGGGTGCCGCCCATGACGGCGGCGCCGTGCGGGTACCCGGCGTGGTGTGGAACCACAGGGCGTTGCAATGAGCAGCGCGCCGATGAGCACCGTGGGCGCCGCGGGCAGGGTCGATGTGCGCCCCATCCGCTCCCGCACCGTTCTGGCGACCGATCTGGACGGCACCTTCGTGGGTGGGTCCGAGCAGCAGCGCGCAAGCCTTTATGCGTGGATTCGCGAGCATCGCGAGCAATTGGTGCTGATGTTCGTCAGCGGCCGCGGGCAGGAGCATATGCGCGAACTTGCGGCGCAGATCGACTTGCAGCCTGACCATTGCATCGGCGACGTGGGAACCAGCGTGGAGTCTGCCGATCCGGCCGATCACGCGCTCATCGCTCCGGTGACCCAATGGTTGCGCGACACCTGGCCGGCCTACGCGCCGCTGCGCATCGAGGAGTTCATGCGGCGGCATCCCCGGTTGCGGCCGCAGGAGATCACGGGCGGCCTGCGCAAGTCCTACCTGTACGAGGACGAGCCGGCGGCGCTGCGCGCGGCCGGCGAGCTGCGCGCCATGGGATTCGACGTGCTGATGTCCGACGGGCGCTACTTCGACGTGCTGCCGCGCGGGGTGCAGAAAGGTCCGACGCTGCTGCGCATGCTGCGCGCGCTGCGACTTCCCGCGCATCGCACCCTGGTGGCGGGCGACACGCTCAACGATCTCTCCATGTTCCGCACCGGCCTGAACGGCGTGGCGGTGGCCAACCGCGAGCCGGCGCTGGAGCGCGCCTTGCGAGGCTGCTCGAACGTGTACCTCAGTCCCTTGCCAGGCGCTGCCGGCGTGCTGGACGCCGTACGTCGCTTCCACCATCAGCAAGGAGCCCAGGCATGGCTGCGCAACTCGTGATCGTCTACCACCGCCAGCCCTACGAGGAGGTGGTGGAAGACGGCAAGGTGGTGCTGCGTGAGAACCGCAGCCCCAACGGCATCGTGCCGGTGCTCAAGGGCTTCATCGGCCAAGTGGAAAGCGCCAGCTGGATCGCCTGGAAAAAGGCACCGACGGGCAAGGCGCCGGGTTTCGAGCGCCGGGTGCAGGTGCGCGACAGCTACGGCAGCTACGAGGTGCTGCGCCTGCCGCTGCAGGCCGAGCAGATCAGCCAGTTCTACCACGTCACCTCGAAGGAGGCGCTGTGGCCGGTGCTCAACAGCTTCCCCTCCATGTATACCTCGGAGAACACGCAGTGGGCGACCTTTCGCGAGGTCAACCGATTGTTCGCCGAGGCGGCCTGCGAGGAGGCGGCGCCGGGCGCGGTGGTGTGGGTGCACGACTACAACCTGTGGCTGGTGCCGAGCTTCGTGCGCGCGCTGCGCCCGGACCTGAAGATCGCGTTCTTCCACCACACGCCGTTTCCCGCGCCGGATGTATTCAACCTGCTGCCTTGGCGCGACGAGATCCTGGACAACCTGCTGTGCTGCGATCTGGTGGGTTTTCACGTGCCGCGCTACGCCTGCAATTTCGCGGCGGTGGCCCAGGGCCTGCGCGAGGTGCGTGATCTGCGCTGGGAGCCGACCCACGAGGGCCTGGCGCACCGTGGCAGCGCCCTGGCCGAGCCGCGCATGCCCACCTCGCAGCGCGTCGGGGAGCAGTTGGTGCATATCGACGCCTTTCCCATCGGCACGCATGCGCGCCTGATCGAACAGACCATGGCCTCCAGGGACGCTCGCGAGCAGGTCGCGCGCATCCGCGCCGGGCTGTCGGGGCGCAAGGTGATCGTCTCGGTCGGGCGGGTGGATTACGCGAAAGGCACGCGCGAGCTGCTGCTGACCTACGAGCGCCTGCTGCGCCGTCGCCCCTCGCTGCAGGGACAGGTGCAACTGCTGCTCACCGCGGTGGCGGCCGCCGACGGCATGCGGGTGTATCGACGCGCCCAACAGGCCATCGAGCAGCTGGTGGGGCGCATCAACGGGCACTATGGCACCTTGTCCTGGCAGCCCGTGGTGCTGTCGACCACGCCGATGACCTTTCAGGAGACCATGGCGTACTTCCGCGCCGCCGATGTGTGCTGGATCACCCCGCTGCGCGACGGGCTCAACCTGGTGGCCAAGGAGTTCGTGGCGGCGCACGACGAGCGCGACGGCGTGCTGGTGCTTTCGGAATTCGCGGGAGCGGCCCTGGAGCTGGGGCAAGCCGTACTGGTGAATCCGTACAGCATCACCCAGATGGACGCTGCCATCGACCGTGCGCTGGACATGCCCACCGAGGAACAGCATGCACGCATGCTGCGAATGCGGCAGCACGTGCAACACTACGATATCGATTTCTGGACTCGCCACGTGCTGCGGTGCTTCGATGCGCTGCGTCCACCCCGGCCCCAGCCGGTACTCGCCGAGACCGCATGAGCGGGGCGGCGCGATGAGGGGGCGCGGGATGCCCGCGCCTGAACTGCCGCGGTTGCGGAGCAATGGAGGGATGGGCGAATCATGGTCGGCTGGTACCACTTGATGATCGGGGGCAATCCGCTGTCCGCATGGCTGGAGGCGCTGGCCTGGCTGCTGCTGGTCGGCGGCGGCGTGGCGGCGCTGAAACCCGCGCTGGTGCGACGCCTTCAACACTTTGCCGAGCGCACCCCCTCGCGCTGGGATGATGCCTTCGTGCATGCGCTGGACGGCACGCGCGGCTGGTTGCTGGCGCTGGTGGCGCTGTTGCCCGCGGTGCACGCGCTGAACCTGCCCGAGCAGCCTCGGCGCTGGCTCGAGGGCGCGGCGAGTGTCGCGCTGGCCGTACAGATCGGATTGTGGACCGGGCGCTTCATCGACCAGCTCATCACCCAGTCGCGGGAAAGCGCGATGCGCACCGATCCGGAAACGGCGACCGGGCTCGCGGCGATGAGCTTCCTGGCACGCCTGGTGCTCTGGAGCCTGCTGCTGCTGTTGCTGCTGGACAATCTGGGCTTCAACGTCAGCACCTTGCTGGCCGGACTGGGTGTCGGCGGTATCGCCGTGGGTCTGGCGCTGCAGAACATCCTGGGAGATCTGTTCTCCAGTCTGTCCATCGTGCTGGACAAGCCCTTCCAGATCGGCCATTTCATCGTCATCGACGGGTTTTCCGGAACGGTCGAGAACATCGGGCTGAAGACCACCCGCATCCGCAGCATCGGGGGCGAGTTGCTGGTGTTCTCGAACACCGACCTCACCAAGGCGCGCCTGCGCAATTACCGGCACATGCAGGAGCGGCGCATCGTGTTCGGCTTCGGTGTCAGCTACGACACTCCCGCGGATGTGGTGGCGCGGATTCCGGGGCAGGTGCGCGAGGCCGTGCAGCGTCAGGAGCAGACCCGCTTCGACCGGGCGCACTTCAAGGATTTCGGGGAGTCCGCGCTGAATTTCGAAGTCGTGTACTGGATGACCACCGCCGACTACACGGTCTACATGGACACGCAGCAGGCCATCAACCTCGAGCTGATGCGGGTCTTCGGGGCGATGGGCGTGCAGTTCGCCTTCCCGACCCGGACCGTGCAGCTGGCCGTCAGCGGGGCGCTGCCGGTGGCGTGGCAGCGCGGGAAGCCGGCGCAGGGCGCGGAGGTCTCGGGTCCGGGTTGAGGCAGGCTTGGCGCGCCGACGCCCCGTCGGGTGGCAGGGGCGCAAAAAAGCCACCCTCGGGTGGCTGGTGGCCTGTGCGGGCCGGGTCATCTGGAGGCGCGGGCGGGAGTCGAACCCACCTGGAAGGATTTGCAGTCCTCTGCATAGCCGCTTTGCTACCGCGCCGTGATTCAAGCTTGAAAGCATCTTAGCGGAAGATGCGTTCCCGCGTTCGAGGCCGAACCGTGCATGCCGTCCCGACGTTCAAACCCCGCAAACCCAAACCCGGAGGAGATTATCCCGGCGTGGATTCCGGCGCGAGCCGGATGGGGTATCTGCGATCGGCAACAAAAAGGGGAAGACCTGGCTTCCCCTCGTGCTGATCCGGCTTCCGGGCATTTTTCCATGCCCGGGAAATTCACGAGGCCCGATTATCCTGGATACCTCGCGGATCGAGAAACTGGAGCGGGAAACGAGTCTCGAACTCGCGACCTCAACCTTGGCAAGGTTGCGCTCTACCAACTGAGCTATTCCCGCGAAAAAGCAACATTATAGGCTGCCCGGAAGGCTTGTCAACTGCCGTCGGCGATTTGCGAGGCAAGCCCTCCGACCACCGCGTGCATGCCGGCATCCACGTGCAGGACTTCCGCAGTGATGCCACTGGCCAGGTCCGACAGCAGGAAGGCGCTGGCATCGCCCACCTGCTCGATGGTCACGTTGCGGCGCAGAGGGGTGCTGGTCTCGTTGAACTTGAGCATCTTGCCGAAATCGGCGATGCCCGACGCGGCCAGGGTCTTGATCGGGCCCGCGCTCAGGCCGTTCACACGCATCCCGCGCGGGCCGAGGCATTCGGCCAGGTACCGCACGCTGGCCTCCAGCGCCGCCTTGGCCACGCCCATGGTGTTGTAGTTGGGGACGACGCGCTCGGCGCCCAGGTAGGTCATGGTCAGGAGCGAGGGCATCGCGCCGGCATCGCAACTGGCCTGCAGCAGGGGCAGCAGGGCCTTGGCCAGCGCGGGGAAGGAGTAGGCGGAGATGTCATGGGCGATCCGGAATCCCTCGCGCGACAGCCCCTCGAGGAAATCTCCGGCGATGGCCTCGCGAGGCGCGAAGCCGATGGAGTGCACATAGCCGTCCAGGCGGGGCCAATGCTGGCCCAGCTCGCGCCCCAGGGCCTCGAGCTGGGCGTCGTCGCCGACGTCGCAGGGGAAGGTCAGGCGGCTGTCGAACTCCTGCGCGAACCCCTGGATGCGCTCGGCGAAACGTTCCCCGACGTAGGTGAAGGCCAGTTCAGCCCCCTCGCGATGGCAGGCCTTGGCCACGCCGTAGGCAATGGAGCGGTTGGACAGCAGGCCGGTGATCAGAATGCGCTTGCCGGAAAGAAAGCCCATGAGTGGTTCCTGGAGATGCGAGTGACGAGGGTGGACGACGATGGGGCGCGGCGCGCCCGCGGCTTGGCCTCCATTCTCGCATGGGCGCCCAGGCCCTCCAGCCCGCCGTGCATGCGCTCCCGCGCGGTGCCGCGCGGAGGGGGGGGCTGAGGACGGGGGCTGAGGACGGGGCCGCAGGCGGGTGCTGCAGGGGTTTGGGGAATTTGCGCGGCCGCACCTTGAAGATCGGGGCTTTTGCCTCTAGAATGAGGGTTTGCGAAGCAGCTCGGGACCTCGGGACGTGGGCAGGGCGGTCCGGCGGTTGCGGCTTCGGAAACGGATCCAGCCGGGTTGGCCAACAGCAAGGGCGACAAGCAAAGGGCGATACCGATCGCCCTTTTTTGTTGCCCTTGCATTCGTGTTCGCGCCATCCGGCCTCACGGCGGCAAGAGCCATCCAAGGGAATTCCAAGGGAAGCAAAGACAGGGCATGCAGCAGGCGCAAACGATCGAGGATACCGTGCAGGGTCTGGGCTACCAGTTCGTCGAGGCGAGCTGGGCGGCGGCCGGCTTGCTGCGAGTGACCATCGACCGTGCGGACGGCGCCCCGGTGACCGTGGACGATTGCGAGCGCGTCAGCCGACAGCTGCAGTATGCGCTGGAGGTCGAGGCGCTGGATTACAAGAGGCTGGAAGTGTCGTCGCCAGGGCTCGATCGACTGCTGCGCACTCCCGAGGATCTGCGGCGCTTTGCGGGCCAGGCGGTGGACGTGACCCTACGCATGCCGTTCCAGGGCCGCAAGAAGTACCGCGGCATCCTGCAGCCCGTCTCCGACGAGGCGGCGGGGGAGCAGGAGTCTTCCTACTCCATTGCCTGGGACGAAGCCCTGCTGGCGGAATTGCAGCGGGGGCGGTCGGGCCCGAACACGAACAAGGCCGCGGCGGCGGGCCGGCGCGCGAAGCTTGCGCAGGAGCCGCAGGAATTGCGTTTTTCGATGGCCGAGGTGCGCGAGGTGCGCCTGGTGCCGTTGCTTGACTTCAGGGGTCGTAAATCATGAACCGCGAGTTGCTGATGCTGGTCGATGCGCTGGCGCACGAGAAGAATGTGGACCGCGACGTCGTGTTCGGCGCGGTCGAGGCCGCGCTGGCCTCGGCGACCAAGAAGCGCTACAGCGGCGAGGTGGACATCCGCGTGGCCATCGATCGCGACACCGGGGATTACGAAAGCTTCCGGCGCTGGCTGGTCGTGCCCGACGAGGCCGGCCTGCAGCAGCCCGATGCCGAGATCCTGCACTTCGAGGCAGTCGAGCAGATTCCGGACATCGAGATCGGCGAGTACATCGAGGAGCAGGTCGAGAGCCTGGAGTTCGGGCGCATCGGCGCGCAGGCGGCCAAGCAGGTCATCCTGCAGAAGATCCGGGACGCCGAGCGTGAGCAGATCCTCAACGACTTCCTGCAGCGCAACGACAGGATCTTCGTGGGTACGGTCAAGCGCATGGACAAGGGGGATGCCATCGTCGAGTCGGGCAAGGTGGACGCGCGGCTGCGCCGCGGCGACATGATCCCGAAGGAGAACATCCGCGCCGGCGACCGCGTGCGCGCGGTGATCGCCAAGATCGACCGCGCGGCGCGCGGTCCGCAGATCGAACTCTCGCGGACCTCGCCGGAATACATGAAGGAGCTGTTCCGGCTGGAGGTCCCGGAAATGGAACAGGGCCTGCTGGAAATCAAGTCCTGCGCCCGCGACCCGGGCGTGCGCGCGAAGATCGCGGTGCTTTCGCACGACCGGCGCATCGATCCCATCGGCACCTGCATCGGCGTGCGCGGTTCGCGGGTCAATGCGGTCAGCAACGAGCTCGGTGGCGAGCGCGTGGATATCGTGCTGTGGTCGGAGGATCCGGCGCAGTTCGTCATCGGGGCCCTGGCGCCCGCCAACGTGCAGTCCATCGTCGTCGACGAGGAAAAGCATGCGATGGACGTCGCGGTGGACGAGGAGAACCTGGCGCTGGCCATCGGACGCTCGGGCCAGAACGTGCGCCTGGCCTCGGAGCTGACCGGCTGGCAGATCAATCTGATGTCTGCGGAAGAGTCGCAAAATCGGCAGAATGCCGAGATCGAAACCATGCGCGAGCTGTTCCGCAGCAAGCTGGATGTCGATCAGGAAGTGGCGGACATCCTGATCCAGGAGGGTTTCACCAGCCTGGAGGAGGTGGCCTACGTGCCGCTGGCGGAGATGCTGGAGATCTCCGCCTTCGACGAAGACACCGTACACGAGCTGCGCAATCGGGCGCGCGATGCCTTGCTGACCCAGGAAATCGCGCGCGAACAGAAGCTCGAGGAAGTCTCCCAGGACCTCAAGGACCTGGAGGGGCTGAACACCGAACAGATCGCCAGCCTGGCCGACGCGGGTGTCCATACCCGCGACGACCTGGCCGACCTGGCAACCGACGAGCTCACGGCGATCATCGGCGGCGACGAGGCCCAGGCCAGCGCGCTGATTCTCAAGGCCCGCGAACACTGGTTCAACGCCTGAGACACAAGAAGGAGCAAGGAAAGCATCC